>CAMBEP010000013.1 GCA_945865635.1 Candidatus Kuenenia stuttgartensis | reverse complement strand
GCCGCCAATGCGGTCAAACCGGCCGAATCTGAAAACGCACAAACTCAATCTATACAAGAGGATGCAGCGCAGGTGCGAAACAACAAGGCCGTCGCTTCCGAAGAATCTCAAGCGGAATTCAGCGAGAAGTTTCAGAGGCGGCTGGAGCGCTTTCTGAAGGGCAAAACCAAGGCCCAGAGGGCCCGGATTATGAAGCAGGCGCGAGAAAAGCAGGCGGAGATGAGGCTGGCGCGGGCGGTTTGACGTGCTTTCGGGCGGGGGGATAGGAAAGTCAAAAGTCAAGATTAAGGCCACTCAGCAATGTCTGTGATGGGTTCTGATCTTGGATTCCTATCTTTTTTGGTTTTTTTCTGAGTGCGGTCTAAAGGATAGTCTGGAATCCTGTTTGGCCTATAAAACAAGCTGTCGTAGACTCTTTCAGAAGTTCAGCCGAGGGGATCTATTCCGAAAAAAGTGGTAAGCTGCATGAAAAAATGTCAAACAAGTGACTGGAAATCCCTGACCGATTGCGATAATATAGAATAGATCCTGCCTTGAGCGATTTTGGTGATATGATGCGACGATCCAATTTTTGGAAACCTCCGTCGCGACCTCATCGAACTCAAAAAACACTTTCCCGATTAATGGAGGCCAGTCTGATGCTTACAATTTACGGTAAAGACCATCGTCTCTGTGATGGATTCTCACGTCGCAGCTTCCTTCAGGCGGGCGGTCTGTCGTTATTTACAGGTCAGTATCTTTCCCTGGCCGACATTTACCGGGCCGAGGCTGCTGTGGTCAACATTCCGGGCGTGAAGCCTGGCTTGGTGAATCCAAACACAGGCCGGCACAAGTCTTTGATTTGTGTGTTTCTGGGTGGTGGCCCACCGCACCAGGACATGTGGGACCTGAAGCCTGACGCCCCGGCTGAGATTCGCGGCGAGTTCAAGCCGATTGAGACGAATGTTCCGGGCATCATGATTGGCGAGACATTTCATCGTCTGGCCAAGATTCAGGACAAAGCGACTCTGATTCGTTCGGTGGTGGGAAATCATGGCGACCACGCTGCGTTTCAGTGCTACACCGGCTTTAAGCCGCAGGATTTGGCGGTCGTGGGTGGTCGGCCTTCGATTGGTTCGGTGGCGGCCAAGATTCAGGGCACGGTTGCCCCATCGGTGCCTGCGTTTGTGGGTCTTTCGCCAAAATGTGCGCATGCCCCATGGGGATCGACAGGCGATCCGGGCTTTCTTGGACCGACCTACTCGGCATTCAAGCCTGATGGCCCGACGCTTGACAACATGAAGATGCGTGATTTGACGATTGAAAAACTGGCGGATCGCAAGCGGTTGCTGGCCAGTTTTGACCGACTCAAGCGCGAGGTGGATTATGCCGGCCAGCTTGAGAGTCTGGACTCCAAGACGGAGCAGGCGTTTGACGTATTGACCGGCTCGCAGCTTTTGAAGGCTTTGGATCTGTCGAAAGAGGATCCACGACTTCGGGCCCGGTATGGGACAGGTCAGCCGTTTAATTTCACCTATGACGGGGCTCCGACCAACAGCGAGCTCTTTTTGGTATCGCGGCGCCTGGTGGAAGCGGGGGTCCGCGTGGTGACGATGACCTTTGGCCGGTGGGACAGCCACGGCGACAACTTCAATCTGGTCAGGGATCACGGCGGCAAGATGGATCAGGCCTTATCGGCTTTGGTCGAAGATCTTTCGGCACGCGACATGCTTGACGATGTCACAATCATCGTCTGGGGCGAATTCGGCAGAACTCCCCGGATCAATGCCGGCAAGGGGCGCGACCACTGGCCGCAACTGAATTCCGCCTGGATTGCAGGTGGCGGACTGAATCACGGGCAGGTGATTGGGGCGTCCAACAGGCTTGGAGAATACGCGACGGAGCGTCCTGTGCATGTTCAGGAAGTGGTGGCCACCCTTTATCATGCCTTGGGCCTGCCTCCGACAAAAACTACGGTGATGGATCCAGCCGGCCGGCCTCAGTATCTGACGGATGCCGAGCCAATCAAGGAGCTCATTGGCTGATCCTCGATGGTTCCGGTTGAACGCAAAAATAAAAGGAAGGGTTTCTGGCTGATTGACAACCAGCGACCCTTTCTCTATCTCTCTCTGTTATTTTTAGGGATCAGAAAAAAAATAGGCCTTTACGAATTGTTTCGAAGTTGGTCGACGAGCAGGATGGAGAGAATCGACTTGGCGTCCCTGATTCGTCCATCGTAAGCCATGGCAAGAGCTTCGGACCATGGGACCACAACAGGCTCGAGGTTTTCGTCAAGTTCCGGGGCGGCTCCAACGGCTGTAAGGCCCTCGCAGAGATAGAGATGCATGACTTCGTTCAAGAAGCCGGGAGAGACAAACCATTGGCGTAATTTGGTAATTCGTTCCGCCTTATAGCCAGTTTCTTCCGTAAGTTCGCGTGCAGCAGTCAGATCGGGGTGTTCGTTGTGATCGATGGTACCGGCGGGGACTTCCCAAAGAATTTCACGCACGGAGTAGCGCATGTTTTTCACGAGGCAGACATGATCTTGGTCAACCATCGGCACCAGAGCGACAGCGCCTCGATGCAGGATCACTTCGCGTTCGGCGGTGGTCCCATCATTCAGGGTCAGTGTGTCGAGTGCGAGCTCAATTTTACGACCTTCATAAATCAATCGGCGAGAGACAGGAAGGCGGTTTTCATCAATCATTTCAGTGGCTTTCGTGGGGCTTGCCTGAAGGGATCAAGAGACATCTCCACTCAGTATAGTCATCGGGGTATCGATTCGACACGACGAAAATGAAGCTCCATGGAACACTAGCTCTCACATATTGTATATTGGGATTGAAGCGGATATGGAAAACGCCTGGAACGTGAACTTACAAAGATCAGGGAGTCTGTCGACGTCATGCGATTCAGTATTCAGTCCAAGATGATTGTTGGGATTCTCTTGATCAGCAGCCTGGCGACGTCAATCGTCGGGTATCTTGGCTATCAGAGTGGTCAGGAGGCCCTTCAGCAAAGTATCTATGACCGACTGACGTCCATACGTACAGCGAAGACCTTTCAGGTCGAAAATTACATCGGTTTCGTTCGCAATCAGGTCCAATCGTTCAGCGAAAGTTTCATGATCGTCGATGCAACTAAAGCATTTGTCAGTGCAACTCATCAATTAAGGGACAAAAAACTGTCGGAGCCAGAAGAATTGAAACTTCAGGAATTTTACGTAAAAGTCTTTATGCCAGAACTTGCTAAACGAGTTGATGCCCAACTGGTTTTACAATCCGTTTATCCTCCGCCTGGAATTGCCAGATATCTGCAATATCATTATATCGTCAATAACAAATATCCTGTCAAAGATAAGAATCTGTTGATTGATGCGCAGGATGGAACGGAATATTCTGCAGCCCATAAAAAGTATCATGAAGTGATCAATAATTTTAAGAAGATTTTTGGTTATGACGACATCATCATTTTGGATTCCGAGACAACCGAAGTGATTTATTCCGCGAATAAAGAGGTAGACTTGGGCACAGATTTTGATTCAGGCCCCTATTCAAAAACGGCCATAGCGGATGCGATTCGCAAGCTTCAGCGGGACCGTGATAAAGATGCAGTGGTGGCGGTTGATTTTGAAATTTATCGCCCAAGTTTCGGCATGCCGTCAGCCTTCATGCTAAGCCCCATATTTGACGGCATGAAAATGATCGGAATTCTTGCGATTCAATTTCCGATTGAAAAGATCAATAAAATGGTTTCGAGTAATGACCATTGGGAAGAGAGTGGCCTAGGCAAGACGGGCGAAATTTATCTGGTTGGTGAAGATGGATTTATGCGAAATGAAAGTCGTTTTTTCCTGCAGGATCCGAAGGATTATATGAAGAGACTTGCCCAACGGGGATTCAATAAAGAAGAGATCGAAAAAACGCTACGAATCAATTCGACAATTCACACAGTCCGTCTCAAGTCTGAAGCCATTTCACGAATATTTCATGGCGAAACAGGAATTGGAATCTTTGAAGACTATCTGGGGGCCGAGGTGCTGGCCAGTTATTCACCTCTGAATATTCTTGGATTTAAATGGGGCATTGTGGCCAAAATTAATACCAGTGAGGCATTTATACCAGTGCGTAAATTTTCGCACCAGCTTCTGACCGCCCTGACTTTAATCGGGCTTGCCGCAACAGCTATCGCCGCAATGGTCGGGGCAGCATTTTCGCACCCGGTCCGCAGCCTGATTCATGCTTCTTCCAGGTTGGCGGAGGGGAATTATGCGACCAGGGTTAAAATCCGATCCAACGATGAATTTGCCGACCTTGGAGTGACGTTCAATACGATGGCATCAAAACTTGAATCGCAGCATCTTAAAATCGAAGAAAAGGTTCTTGAAAATGAGCGTCTGCTTGAAAGCATGCTTCCTCCACCGGTTGCCGCGAGGCTGCGTAGTGGTCCGTCTGAGCAATTGAGTGATAGTCACGAGGATGTATCGGTGATCTTTGTGGCTGTGGTCGGATTTGATGCTTTATCAGAGACAGTTGAGCCTGCCAGGGCTTTAGACTTGCTCAATAAGCTGATTGGATCGTTTGATGAAGCCGCGGAGCACAATGGGGTGGAAAAGCTCAAATCGATTGGCGCGAGCTATTTGGCAGTGTGCGGGTTGAGCGTGCAGCGGTTTGATCATTCTCAGCGTGCGGTTGCATTTGCAATTGAAACGGAAAATATTATCGCTGCTTTCATGCGTGAAACGGGGGCGTATCTGGAATTAAGGATTGGAGTTCACCGTGGGCCGGTGACTGGTGGGATTATTGGCAGGAATAAGTTTATTTACGATCTTTGGGGGCGAACCGTGAATATTGCCAAAACGCTTGGAGAGGCGTCTGATTCGGGTGTGATACGTGTTTCTCACGATGTGCAGGAACGGATTGCAGGGATCTATCAGGTCAAACTCTCAGAAACCAAATGCTTGAATGGGGATCCGATTTATATTGTCGGATCGATTGCATCTTGAAGAATCCTAGCCTTGGACCTGATCCATAAGATTAGAATAAATATCATCGACTTCAATTTCGGAACAGAGGAACATGGTTAATCATATTGAACTGCATCGGGTCTACTGGACGATCGGAATTCTGCTTTCCGTACCGCTTGGTTCGGTTATACTTCTTGAGCTGGAGCTTGCCCTGAAGCGTAGGGCTTCTCAATACCGATCGGTTGTACATTGGATTCGGGTTCTGTTTCTGCCTTCGGTCATGATCTGGTCGACACTTGTATTTGTGGCTGGTTATGAGATTACGGACGACCTCCCAAAAATCGTCGCCACGCTGGCCGACATTTCCGTGATCATTATTGGCCTGGCTTTGGTCAATGCGATTCTTTTCACCAATGTGCTGGAAGATTCCTGGCAGGCGAGGACTCCAAAACTGCTTGTGGATATTGTCCGTCTTGTATTGGTAGTGATTGGAATTGCAGTGGTTGCGTCGCTGGTCTGGGGCGTGGATTTGGGTCAGGTTGCAGCCGCTCTTGGGATTGGTTCGATTGTGATTGGCCTGGCCATTGCAGAGCCACTGGGGAACGTTTTTGCGGGATTGATGCTGCTTTTTGAACGGCCGTTTGCTGTGGGCGACTGGATCAAAATTGGAAGTTCAACAGGCCAGGTGGTCGAAAGCAATTGGCGATCTGTGCATTTACGCACGTTTATCAATGAGCTCGTGGTGGTCCCGAATTCAACTCTGGCAAAAGAAACGTTTGTCAATTTGTCGCGTCCTTCCAAATTGCATTGTGAAAATATTGAGCTTGGGTTTTCTTATGATGATGCGCCCAATAAAGTTCGACTCATGCTACAGGACTTGCTGGAAACCACGCCTGGAATATTGCAGGACCCAGCTCCCAAGGTTTTGGTGCTGGCTTATGCGGATTTTTCGATTACTTACAAATTGATTTTTTATGTAGAGGAACTGATAAAATTAGGCTCTATTCGGGACGAATTGATGACCAAGGTTTGGTATGCGGCGCGGCGTGAAGGGGTGACGATCCCGTTCCCGACGGCGACAGAAATTGGATATGATCCCAAGGAAATTGAAGAGAAAAGTAAGCCGCCGATTGAAACATCGCTCTTAAAAGTACCGATTTTGTTCAATCTTACGGAGAGCCAGAGGGCTCAACTGCCGGGCTCTGTCGAGTGGCGGTCATTTGCCAAAAATGAAATCATTGCTGGCAGTGGTTCGCCGTTGTCGGGTATTTATTTGGTGATTCAAGGGCGGGTGAGGGCGACGACGTTGGATTTTAAAGCGAATGAAACCCCGGCTTTTGAAGTTGGCCCTGGTGATTTATTTGGTGAGTCTACAGCCAGTTCGAACCGATTCAGCGAGTTTAAACTCGTTGCAATGGAAGATCTGGATTGTGTTGTGATTCCTTACAAAAAGGCCATGGAGCTTGTGACAAATTCGCCGAAGTTTGCTCGAGAACTTTCACGGATCAGTGATGTGAGAAAGAATTCAAAACCAGGATTCCATCGGTTAGAGAGAGAATGACAATGTGAGATGTGATTGATGAGTTACAATCTTAGACTGGGTAAGGGGGGGGGGATTATATTTCATGGATTGCTTTTTCGAATTGATTCAGAGCGGTCACAAGTGTGGTTTGGTCGACAGCGAAACAGATTCTCAAATGGCCTTCGCCGCCGATTCCGAAGGCGGAGCCTGGCGCGAAACCGATGCCATAATTTTTGACCAGTTTCTGGCAGAATTCAAAGGAGTTAGTGAGCCCGTCAATCTTAGGGAAGCAATAAAAGGCTCCGGGAGGCGATGCAAGAGTGACCCCTTTGAGCTTGGACAAGGCGGATACAGCGATATCGCGATTGACTTGATAATCAGCAATCATTTCGGAGATGAGGCTCTCGCCATTCTGGATTGCAATTCGGGCGGCTTCCTGGGAAAAACCGGCGGCATGGCTTACAATAAATTCCTGGAGTTTGGCGGCTGTGGCCCAGAGGCCGGGCGGTGTGATCAGCCAGCCGACGCGCCAACCGGTCATTCGATAGGCCTTTGAGAAGCTTTGGGCCAGCCATAGGCGGCCGTGCAGGGTGGGGATGTCAAGCGGGCAGGGGGCGGAGTTTTGGCCGTCAAAGACGAGTCGATCATAGACGGAGTCTGCAAGCAGCCAGAGCTTGTGGTTTTGGCAGATTGAGGCGAGTTTATGCCAATCTTCGGGGGATGCAGTCCAGCCGGTCGGATTATTTGGGCTTGCAAGAGCAATGAGCCTGGTTTTAGGGGTGATTGCATTTTCAAGGCTTTGGAAGTTTAAATGAAATTGATGATCAGGGCCGAGTTCCAAAGGCACTTCAACAGGCTTTGAGCCACGCACCTGGACCATTTCGCGGATATTTGGCCAGAGAGGAGAGACGATGATTGCTTCGTCGCCGGGATTGATACAGGCCTGAATTGCAATGAGAAGTGCAACGGAGCCACTGGCCGTGACAACGACGCGGTCCATGGGATCAATGTCGAGGCCATGAAGGCGGGAATATTGATCGGCGATTGCCTTACGAAGGGCAGGAAAGCCTGCGTTGGGCGTATAGAATGTTTTGTGATTGGAGAGGGCCTGTCGCCCGGCTTCAAGGATAAAATCGGGCGAAGGGCGTGTATCTTCGCCGTAAAAGAGCCTTAGAGTGCCGGGATGACGGTCTGCCAGAAGGGCGATTTCGCGGATTCGGCTGGCTTCAACATGGGCCGACAGGCTCAGTTCTGGCATGAATTGACGTTCCTGTGTTTGATCAGTTGTTTGACTTTTCGCGAAAGGTGAGGACGGGGCAGGGGGCATTGCGTAAGATGGATTCCGCCACAGAGCCGAGCAGGATGTGCGAAAGGCCGGTTCGTCCATGTGTGCTGATCACGATCAATTCGATGGCATTTTGACTGGCGTAATTCAGAATGGTGTCGATTGGTGAGCCCCACAAAGCGGCTGTTTTCACTTGAACATGGGCGGAATTGAATTTCTCAGAGAGCTCTTTCAAAGCTCCCAGACAGGCGATTTCGCTTTCATGGTAATATTCTGGAGGTTCAACGGAGACAATCATTGGCTCGGGCGCAATGGCAACCACCGGCTCTGCCAGAACGTGTACAAGATGCAATGTGGCGTCAAATTGACTGGCAAGCTCAAAGGCGGCTTTGATTGCGGGCTCGGAATGATGAGAGAAATCAGAAGGTGCTAAAATGTGTTTTGGACGCATGGTCATCTTTCCTGGGTAAGTATAACGATCGGATAAACACCCTACCTCTATTTTACAAAAGAGGTAGGGGGAGTGGTCGTCAATAATATTCGCCGCGTACCATTTTCTGGAATGAGCCACGCAGCAATTTGGTCATCGGGCCGACTTCTCCAGTCCCAATCTGGCGGCCGTCGAGCTTGGTTACGGGTATGACTTCTGCGGCGGTACCGGTCAGGAAGCATTCGTCGGCTGTCAGGATATCGTGGCGCTCCATGGTGCGCTCGACCACGGCGATCCCTTTTTCGGTGGCCAGGTCAATCACAGCCCGCCGCGTGATTCCGTCCAGAATCCCGGCATCAATCGAAGGCGTATGGATCACCGACTTCTTCACAATGAAGATGTTGTCGCCGGTGCATTCGGCTACGTATCCGGCATGGTTCAGCATTAAGGCTTCGAGGCAACCGGCATTTGTGCCCTCGATTTTCGCCATGATGTTGTTCAGATAGTTCAGCGATTTGATGCGTGGCGAAAGGGCGGCCGGGTGGTTTCGAATCGTGCCGGCTGTGATGATCGCCAGGCCATTTTCGTAGAACTCTTCAGGGTATAGGCTGATCGTGTCGGTGATGATGATCACCTGTGGATCGGTTGTCTTGCGCGGATCAAGCCCCAGACTGCCTGCCCCGCGAGTGACAACGGCCCGAATGTACGCATCAGTAAAGTTGTTAACGGCCAAAGTGTCAATGATGGCTTTGGCCATTTCTTCACGTGTGATCGGTATGGTCAGATGAATCGCCCGAGCCGATTCATATAGCCTTTCCACGTGCTCTTTTAACCTGAAAACCTGGCCAGCATAGGATCGAATGCCTTCAAAAACCCCGTCGCCGTAAAGCAGACCGTGATCGTAGACCGAGATTTTGGCGTCTTCCTTGTTGACGAATTTTCCTGCGATGTAAACCTTCAGGCTCATCCCCCGGCATCTCCCTCGCTCATTTGAAATGGCCTTACGGAACCAGAGCTTGGCATGTGTATCCGTTGGCTTGGCATCTGGTTTTTCATCGCATTGACATTCCTGCATTTCCAGACCGTCTACAGAAATTCAATCAGGCGGCTACTCCGGGATTGAAGGATTCGACCAGACCTTGGTTGAGCCGAACAATTCGATCCGCTTGACGTGCCACACTCAGATCGTGCGTCACCACAATCATAGTCATGCCGCGTTCTCGGTTCAAGTCTCGAAGCAGCTTCATTACACTTTCGCCGGATTCGGCATCGAGATTTCCCGTCGGTTCGTCGGCCAGAATGATCTGCGGATTGCCTGCAAGGGCCCGGGCTATCGCGGTCCTCTGCATCTCGCCACCCGATAGCTCTGACGGCTTATGCTTGCCCCGATGCCCTAGGCCGACACGCTCTAGCCAACTGGCGGCCTCACGCTTCAACTGGGTCTTCTGCGAGAACCATTGCCAGGGCGACAATCGAATCAATTGCGGCATCATCACATTCTCAAGTGCCGTCAGTTCAGGCATCAGGTGATACGACTGAAAGACAAACCCGAATGCTGTATTGCGCAAGTAATCCCGCTTCTTGTCCGGAAGCTGGTCGATCCGTTCTCCATTGAGATAGATGTGGCCTTGATCAGGCCCATCCAGCAACCCAAGAAGGTGCAGCAAAGTGCTCTTTCCCGATCCGCTGGCCCCGACAATGGCGACCATCTCACCAGCCTCAATCGTAAAGTCCACTCCGTGCAGCACTGGAACCTCCAGCGACCGGCCTTTGCGATATGCCTTTTTTAAGCCCACTGCATGCAAATGTGCACTCATGATGTGTTGGCCTTTGAAACTCAATGGAAGGATCATGGTCGTTACGCTCTCTGTTTTGGTCATTGCTTCTGTGAGTCCAGGTCCGACTGAATCACTCAAATCGTAACGCTTGGACTGGATGAAGACGGGATGCCCTCTGGGCTGGCCAGACACTTGCCGTGACGGCAATTGCAATCGCCCCCAGAACAATTCCTGCCACAGTCCACGGTTCTACCAGGGTGGGAATCTCGCTGAAGTAGTAAATGTCCGGGTTGAAGACGCGTGTGCCCGTCAGGCTATTGATCAAATTCTCAATGTCGTTCAGGTAGTGGACTATGAGAAGCCCTTCGATCATGCCTGCTCCGCAGCCCACGATGCTCAGGGCGAGCCCATACGACAGGAATATCCCTCGAACCCCGCCTGTGGATGCACCAAGGGCCTTCAAGACCCCAATATCCCGAGTCTTTTCCACAACGATCATCGAGAAAATTGCCAGAATTCCGAATCCGGCCACTGCGATGATCAGGAATAAAAGCACATTCAGGATGAACTGCTCAATCTTGACGGCTTCCAGCAGTGGGCCCTGCTTTTGCTCCCAGGTGGCCACCCGGAAATAGAGCGGGCGGCGGCTGTCAAGCACGCGCTGAAGACGGCTGGCAACCTCGTTGATATTGACACCCGGCTTGACCTGCACCTGGATCTGATTGACTGCGCCTGCACCAAGGCCATCGCCCAGCATCCGCATGTACTGAAGACGCTCCAGGGGCACATAGACGTGCATGGAATCGTATTCCGACATGCCGCTCTTGAAGAAGCCGACCACGGTGTAATCGTCGTAGGCGGCCTCGGGCTTGCGGCCCGACTTTGGGAAGGCAAGGCCAATGCGGGAGCCGGCTGGGGCGATGAAGTCGTCTGTGAGTGCGCCGGGGCGATGGATAGTGGCCAGTGCATAGCCCACAATGGCTCCGCGGTCGGGCACTTGTTCGCCTGCCTGCTGCCTGAGGATGTCGTGCAGGGGGTCGTCTTTGGGAGTATCCTTGAGCAGGTGGCCGGCTGGGGAATTGGTCTGCCAGTTTTTGGGGACATCGAAGCCAGGCTTGATGAGCTTGCCGTTTTCATCCTGAACGAATTCCGAGAAGTCGCCGGTCTTGGCCCGATCCTCGGGACGGATCCCAATGACCATCACCTGGCGGGTCACAGCCTGGCCATCGGGTAGATAGATTTTGAGGAGCCCGAAAGTTTCCATCGTCGGGGCGGTGGCTTCGACCAGGTCGCCGCACTCTTTCTGGATGATCGACTGTACGTCGCGCCAGTCCCAGAAGCCGTCGAGGTCGTAGCTCTCGACGACCACATCGGCCAGAATTCCGTGGAGCCTGTCCCGCATGGTATGGGCAAAGCCCGCCATGACAGAATTGACAACGATCATCGTCGCCACGCCAAGCATGACGGATATCACGCTCGCCAAGGCGATGTAACGGGTCTTGAGATACCGCCAGCAGAGCAAATATTTGTACATCTTCGCAAGCCATCCTTGGCAGGGCATTTCCTCACCGGTGCAAATCGATTCTCAGATCAGAATTGACTGAGCGACCTCCCGGCTGGTCAATGCAAGACTGGTTACATTCCTTCAAATTCCGATTTCGGTTCCGGTCGATTTTCTGATTCCAGCGGCTCCGCCGAAGCGGAGTCCTGACCCTTGGGCCGCAGCAGGGGGAAAAGGATCACATCGCGAATGGAGGGCTTGTCGAGCAAGACCATGACCATCCGGTCGATTCCGATCCCAAGACCACCGGCGGGCGGCATGGCGTGTTTCAAGGCATCAATGAATTCGTGATCCATCTTGGCCATGGAATCTTCTGCCTTCTGGCCAGCAAGCTGGTTGCGGAAGAGCGATTCCTGGAGGATCGGATCATTGAGCTCTGTATAGGCGTTGGCAAGTTCCATGCCTTGTACAAAGAGCTCGAATCGCTCTGCGACGGCTGGGTCGGTCGTCTTGCGCTTCGTCAGGGGGCAGAGCGAAGCGGGATAGTCCGTCACAAAAACGGGCCCTTCCAGGGCATCTTCCACATACTCTTCAAAAAGATTGCTGACAAGCACATCGTGGGCCACACCCTCAGTGTCAAACCCCTTGGCGAAAGCCTTGGACGCCACGGCAACCGTGTCGTGAATCTCACAGCCAACGTGTTCCAGAAACAGTTCCGAATACGTCCAACGCGACCATGGCGGCGTGAAGTCGACTGAGCGGCCATTCAGGGGCCTGACAAACTGGCCGTCCACAGCCTTGATCGCGGCTGTGAAGATGGATTCTGTCAGGTCCATCATCGAATTGTAATCGCCATAGGCCTGATAGCATTCCATCATGGTGAATTCGGGGTTGTGGCGGGTGCTGATCCCCTCATTGCGAAAAACGCGGGCAATTTCAAAGACACGCTCCATCCCGCCCACCAGAAGCCTCTTCAAATAAAGCTCGGGGGCAATTCGGAGGTAAAGTTCCAGATCCAGCGTATTATGGTGGGTCACAAATGGCCTTGCGGCCGCCCCACCGGCGATGGCCTGCATGGTGGGTGTTTCCACCTCAATAAAATTCTTGGCTCCAAGCGTGCTGCGAACGGCGGCAATAATCCTGGACCGGCTCAGAAATGCCGACATGCTTTCCTGGTTGGAGAAAAGGTCGACCGAGCGATTTCGGTATCTTTGTTCGACGTCTGTCAGGCCGTGCCATTTTTCGGGCGGTGGCAGAATGGATTTGCCCAGAAATGTAATTTTGGTGGCAAAGATGGTCAGCTCGCCGGTCTTGGTGTAGCCCAGTGTTCCATCAATACCCAGAAGGTCGCCTAGATCCATCTCTTGCAGAAGGGCCCAGTGCTCATCGCCCACCTGGCTCTTGCCGCAGAAGACCTGAATCTTGCCCGTCCAGTCCCGAAGGTCAAGAAAAATGGCTTTTCCGGCGGTTCGTCGCAGCATCACTCGGCCAGCGATCCGGGCCACAGGGCCCGGCGGCTGGTGCCCCGCTTCATCCTTGGGCGGAACGTGAGGCTCAAGGGCACGCACGTCGTGGATTGGCTGATGGTCGTCAAAGCGGTGGCCCCACGGGTCGCGTCCGAGTGCGGAGATCCGCTCCAGCTTCACCCTTCGCACCTGTTCCTGGTCTTCACCGTGGCTGGCCGAATCGCTCATTGTGGCTCCATGAATTCATTCCGGACGCCTGTTCTCAAAAGAAGCTTGATAAACAGGCGATAGATCATACTTTCAAGACAGATTCTATGTTATCTAAAGGTTTGGTCAACTGCACTTTTGGCTGTTTATAGAGAAAAAAACCTGGAATCCAACTTTTTGGCTCAAGAAAACAAAAGCAACAGCCGGCTCTGATTCCGTCAAAGCATTCTTCAGAATCCGGAAGCACTTTAAACGATGAAACGGAGAACTGCTTGCAACAGTCCCCCGATTCAAATCGCATTGAATTCCCCACCACATTCTTGCCAATTTGATTAGGGCCGCGAGAGTTATGAGAAATCACGCAGCATTGATTCCGAGGTCCAATCAGGCAGAAGCCTGAATGTTCATCAGCATTTTGCGGCGAAACCGCAGGCCGCCGACGGTGACCAGACCCAAGCCCATAATCACATAGCTCGATGGTTCTGGAACAACAGTCACGTTGATGGTCGTTGAGCCTTGGATCGAGAAGGTGTAGGTGCCTGCGTCAATCATTGGCGAAACAAACGAGATGGTGTTCATCTGGCTGGTTGCGGTCGTCTTGTTGTCGTTACGCGTTCCTTGACCCACAAGTGGGTAGGCAAGTTGGCGATTGTAAGAAGGCTGATTGCTGAACACAGACTGGCTACTGTTGTCCTTGATGTCGAGGCTGAAGCCGAGCGATGCATCAGCAACTTGACCAGTCAGGTTCGAGAAAGCAACCAGCCTGTCAATCAGATTGAACGAGAGAGAAACCGTGTCTGCGACACTCAAGATGAATGATCCACTGATCGTCCAGTTGGAAGTGGCCGAGCCCACGGATCCCGGAGGAAGATTCCCAAGCCCTTCGGCTGCGGAATCCACAGAAACATTGCCTGATGCATAGCCAGGTAGGAACAGGTAGTTGGCGTCGAGGGCCGCGGGTGAGCCTGAATTCGGGATCCGTGTGATCACATCCGAACGTGTGAAAACATTGGTCGCCGAAAGTTCACCTAAACTTGGAATGGTAGGATCAGTTGCATTCTGAAGACCAGCAGATGTGGCATTGGCCTGAACCAGGACAGTTGTGTCGCCAGTGCCATAAGGTGCTGCTCCACTGAGGTTTTCAGATGGTGGAACAATGTTGCCGGAGAACGACTGGGCGGCGTCAAGAACCGGTGTATTGTTCGATACACCTACGTAGCCTTGCAGCGTAGAAGCCGTCGATGTGCGAATGCTGAACGGATTGCCCGTCATATTCGCAGGTGTTGCGCTGCTCAGGGTCATATCATAGACCTTCTGTTCAGCAAAAGCATAAACGGTGCCTGCCTCGGTTCGTGGAACGGAGACACCACCAACAATAAATGCCACCCCAAGAATGGCAAGCTTTCGAGCCCTTATCAAAATGTGGTTCATCAACGAAGTCACTTTCTTTGCTTTGCCCCGGGTCTCAACCAAAAATACGAAGCTCATGGTTGATTTCCAGCACAATAGTTACATATGTCCGCAATGCGATCGAGTAGAGGTACCATGAAAAACGGGTTGGTTCCAAACCGCTTTAATACGCACCAAGCAGGAGGATGTTAAACGATTACACACTGTCTTGTCAATTCGGGCGTTTGCGATTTGTTCGGTTTTGTCCTGAGAATCTCAAAATGTTTCTTTTTTTCGACATCCAGCAAGTTCCTCTTTGATTACCAGAGTCCTTTTCTTGGTATTGCAAATCGTTTAATGAGATTGGTTTATGTCAATTTTGTGTTTCTCGCTGTTCCGGCTTTGTAGGCGATTCAAATTTGATACATATTCGCCACTTAGAGCCGATTTTGGTCTGGTGGAAATAACAGTTATCACGACTTTTGCAACCAAATGAACAAATGGGAGGTTTGGGAAGGCCGGGCGATGCAAAAGATTCGGAATAGTTGGATTACTCTGTCGGAAATAAGTTTTTTTTGGTGATTTGTTTGACTATCTGCCTGAAGCACAGTCACAACGATAAGTTTAGGTTGGTAATGTGGAGGCGTCAGGCAAGTTGCCAACTGAGAGATACCACTGCTGGTCAGGCCCCCGGACTGTTCGCCAATTTAGGCTGTAAGTTGCTATTGGGCCTTGACTTCTAAGGCCGCGAAGGCTCACGTTCACGGTGAAATTCAAGGATCTTGATTCCCTGTCATCCGGGTCCGGTTTCGATTCAAAGCGGTCGATGGTGATCGCAACGGGGGTCATCGGCCAGGCATTGCCCCGATGTTGCCATTCCCGAACCCTCTGTTTCCAATAAAGCCGAAAGCTTTCGTAATCTGCGTAGGATCGGCTGGATTGTCCCTCGGGAGCAAGAAAAATCCACATCCTGCGGTATAGCGGGCCATGATGCTCAAGCGACTCGAAATAGTCTCTGACCGCTCGCTCAGGGCTCATCCGAATCGGCCGCTCAAACCCCACCGCTAAAGGATAGGCCATGACTGCCAAAAGACCTGTTCCCAATACGCAAATCCATCCTGCTAAATGAATTGTGTTCCAGTCTGCAAATATCCAGGCCAGTATCATTGTGCACAAAACCACGATGGTCATGCGCAGAATGTCGGTTTTGCTTTCGCGCAATCGACTCCACGGCAAAATATCGCTATGGCTCAAAACAGGATTGGCCGTTGTGTCATAAATCGGATCTTGACCATTCTCAGGTGATTCAAAAAACGGAATGGAACGTTTGGCACTTGAAGGGTCAATTTCCGCAAGCTCATAGATCTCGTTGTCAGCCATGGTTGCCACCCCCTCCGAAATTGTGAATCCACTTACAATTTTTAACTTTAACTTCAAGGATGTACAAGTCCCCATTTGGTTTCGGGCTTCTCATTCGCGCCTCGCAAGTGCTCCTAAGCAAGTCGATTCAGAGCCGTCCTGTTTCGCGTTTAATTCTTTTGTAACAGAATCTTGCGTAGACTTTTAGCGGGGTTGGTTCACATTCTGTTCGGGCAATTCTGGGCCATTCCGGGCAGATGATAAATTCCTGATTTGAAAGCGGCTTGCCATCCATCATATGAGAACCGACACAGGCACTATGGATCAGGCCAAGAATAGCCTAATCAATTAGTGAGCCTTTTGGTGTACACATAGTCCCCTGACCGGGCCCGCGCGATCTATCTACGCTGGTTCGTATTTTTTCTCAATGCAACGTATGATTGGGCGCGCGATCCAGGTCAGGGGGCCTGTCCTACACCAAAGACTTGTTTGCAAGTATGGTTGGACGCGCGATCCAGGTCAGGGGACCCTGGCCTACACCGAAGACTTGTTTGGAAGCGTTAAAAAATAGAATTTCTGACCATTGGCCAGAAAAAAAGATTCCTCAAATCAGGAAGTTATTCTTAGCCTGTTCCTATGGAAATCGACCCTGTTTCGATTATGATGATCGAAAGCTGACGAGTAAACACGAAATGGGATCCCAAAAAAAGAGGAAATTCATCATGCCCCTGACCGCTTCAACCATGCTCCCACTGGGAACCACAGCACCTGGATTCAGCCTGTCAGATACGGACGGAAGCATTGTGAACAGAACGGATTATGTTAACGCGCCGGCTTTGGTTGTGATGTTCATTTGCAATCATTGCCCATTTGTAAAGCATGTACGCGAGGAGCTGGCCCGATTTGGCCGCGACATGAAGGCCAAAGGGGTTGCCGTGGTGGCCATCAGCTCTAACGACATCATGAGCCATCCGGCAGACGGGCCAGACCAGATGGTGGCTGAGAAGCATTCGGCCGGCTATGAGTTTCCGTACCTTTTCGATGCCGATCAATCTGTTGCCAAAGCCTATCACGCGGCCTGCACGCCCGACTTCTTCGTCTTTGATCAAAGTCATAAACTCAGATACCGTGGTCAGTTGGATGATAGTCGCCCCGGCAATGCGATTGCTGTCACGGGTTCTGACCTGAGGCGTGCTGTTGAAGCAATTCTGGCAGGCCAGGAGGTCTCAGGGCCGCAGACTCCATCGATTGGCTGCAATATCAAATGGGTAGCAGGAAAAGAGCCGGCCTATGCCGTCTGAGCCGCTTTTTTTGAGTATCCGAAACGACTTTCAGATGTCGGAAGGTGATATTGATCTGGCCCACAGCCGGGTCGCTCATTTTAACGATTCCAAGCTGGCCTAATAAGGAACATAGATCAAACGTATGGCTCGTTCATCATTCGGATCCGGACTTGACGACGACGACGACATCAACAGCGGCATAAAGGAAACTCTTGCAGAGCAATCGCCTGCGGATTTAGGGCTGGCCCCTGCGGATATTCCCAGGCCACCCGCCTCAAAATCCTTGGCAGGGGAAAATCGCGAGCCTTTTGCCTGGTCGTTTGCCAATCAGGTGGGCGGTCTGCCTTTGGAGCTTGGAGCCCATGCCAAAGCCACTTTGGTGGATCATGAGGATGTCGAGTGGCTGATCGCTCTGGATCAGTCCGGGCAGCTCAGGGCGGCTGTCATTGATAGTACTGGGGGCCTGACGGTCGGGCATTTGTGTCCGGTTTTCGGCGACCTGAAATGGGCTTCGTTCGATGCCCGAACGTGCGACCAGTCAGGGCAGATTCTCTGGACGGGTATCCATAAAACCTCGGGCGCCCTGCATGCGACGGTGCATCTGGAACGAGCCCTGCAAGGTGGCATGACCGAGCCTGATCTGATGTTTGGAAGTGCATCGGAGCTGGACTTGCCGGGCGATCCGGCTCGCGTTGTCACCATGCAGCTCACAGAATGGTTTGGCCTTAAAAGGCTTGATCTGGCTCTGCTGGTCAAGCCCGAGCGCGAACCGGGCGGGCCTGTCGTATTGGTTCTGAACCGGAAATCGGATAATTTTCTTGAGGGTTACAAGCCCGCCCAACTGGCCGACCCGGAATTGGACCGGCATTTGGCTCGCGATGCTTCTGCCAGGCTGATGTTGGTCTCATGGTCAGCACCAGGTGCGGATCAGTGGCTGCATCTTTCAGGCGATGGCCGATTGAATCTGCTTGGGAATTTTGGTGGAGACCTGCCGCCAGCAGCAGGGCGTCCGAAGGCCTTGCAGAATGCGAAAGATGGCAAGCCGACACAAATCGAAGCGGGATCGAGCCATATGGCCTGGGCCAAAGCCTATCGAAACCAGCCTGGCAGGCTGGTGATTGTGAGCAAGGCTGGTCGGGTGAGTGTGGCCAAGGCCGCGGCGCGCGATCAGGCAGGCGGGTTTGAGCCGATATTATCGCAGGTATCGGGCGATCTGGTTTTTGGTCCGAATGCAGTGGCGACGGCCGCCGACTGGAATCACGATGGCCGGATTGATGTGATCGTCGGTAATCTGGAAGGCAGTCTTCTGATTTATGCAGGCTGCGGAAGCCATGCGGACCATCCTGAGTCGGCGGCTCCGGAGCGTCTCGAATCGGGTGGCGATCCGTTTACGGTTCCATCGCACGATCGAAGTCGCGGGCAGGCCTATCAGGAGCCGGTTCAGCCCCGATATTCGTGCCCTGTTCTGGCGGACTGGACGGCCCACGAGCGGCTTGATGCCGTGGTGACAGACAACCGCGGCGCGGTCTGGTACATGCGTAATAATGGCAATAAGCTTCAGCCACGTCTGGACTTTGCAGACCGAGTCACAAGCGAGCGGCGCCCTTTGTTTGTCGCGCCCAGATCGCAGGTGGCCATAGGCTACTGGAGCGGCCGCCCTGAGCCCGACCTGATTGCATTTGACACCGATGGCGATCTGGCTTACTGGCCCCGTCGGATGAAACTTGACCTTGAGGATCGGATAAAGATTACAGATGTCAGAAAGAGGACGATTCGCCTGGGCGGAACGGGCGACCGTGCGGGCCTGGTTCACTTGTGGGCCGGGGCGTGGACTGCTCCAGGGGTGGTCGAACTGATCGTGTCGGTGCCGAAATTTGCGATCAGTCGGGTCGCAGACTGGCTTGAAATTCCGATCGAAAAACCGCTCGAAGACTTCCCTCTGTTCTGGATATTACAAAAATCTGAGGATGGAGAAGTCACGACCAAGCCGATTCGGACCCGCGATGCAGGGCTGATTCACAGGCAGATGGCGGCGGAATCGCGAAGTTTCAGTCTTTGTCCTATGACATATGGTGGACGAACCGAGCCAGATTTGCTTGTTGTTCCCGAATACGGGAAAGCGATCCTTTGGCCGCGTGAGTCCTTGCGCTGGGACTAAAAGGGCAGGATCCATGGGGCTTTAGGGTGTCGGCTGAGCGGGCAATCTTTGTCCGGATGCCGCATCGAAGTGCATAACAGCCGCATTTTCCCAGCAAAGTCGTCCGTGGTTGATGGGGTTGGCAAGGGCGGGTGTCCAGAAAATGCGTTTGGAAACTGGGCATCTCCATTCTGTAAAATTGCCATTCTGGGTCGTGCGGTTTCGGAGTCGCCTAAGGTCTTTGATTTGGCCAATAGAATCTGGATGAAAATCGATCCAGCTTGATTTGACCGGCACCATAGAGATGACCTGGCCATTGCCTGCAAGAAATTGGGAGATGTCGTTGATCGGCGGAAAATGCAGAAGTCGTGCGATCTCAATGTGTTGTGGGTTGTGAATCATTTCTTCGGGCGAGCCAGGTGGCAAGAGTCGGCCAGCTTTGAGAACGGCGATGGTGTCGGCCAGGCCGAAGGCTTCGGCGGGTTCGTGGACGACGACGATCATGGATTTGCGGGTGGTTTTGATGAATTGCCAGATCAGGCGTGAGACACGGTCTCTGGCCCAGAGGTCCAGTCCGCCGAGAGGTTCGTCGGCCAGAATCATGGGCCGATCTTGCAAAAGTGCTCTCAAAAGGCTGGCTCGACGGGCCTGCCCACCCGAGAACGTTTCCGGCTTTTGCCTGAGCATCAAGGCGCTGATCTGCAAGGTCTCAAGCATCTCCTGAGGGTTGATTCCGGCCACATTCCATCGATTGAGAATGCCTTTACTGGCAGCTTCGTTCCAATCTTTTTCGAGTGGCCTTCCGGGATAAAACACATCGTTTTGAAAGATCATGGAGATGCCGCGCTGATGTGGCCTGAGGCGTTTGGCGTCGGTGCCGCTCAGGAGGATGCGGCCCGTGTCGAGGTCGTCCAGGCCCGCGATCAGATTCAGGAGCGAAGTTTTTCCGGCGCCTGTGTGGCCCACGAGTGCGAGGATCTGGCCTTGATTGACGTCCAGAGAAACGTCATAAATCCCGGCAGTTGGAGAGATCTGGCGGCTGACGTGCTCCAGGGCGATGAGTGGTTGTGGCCTGTTTTTGGTCAAGTCGTCCATAAATCCGGTTGTTTTCATGTTTTTTTTCTTCAAATATCGTTGATTCCGAGTTCAATCTATCCTAGCATGATTCAGAATCGCCAGATGTCCGGCCCCATCCGTTTTCGTTTTCGAAAAAAAAAGGGTGGTTTGTCGGGCACTTTGCGGCACAAAAAAATGCCTCCACCCCCCCTAAAATCTTCAACTGTCATCGGTCGAAAGGCCTTTTATGAGCGACTCTGACCCAATTTTGGATCGAATCGATTCTGTCGAGGAAGGCTCTGCGCACTTTGACATTATCAAGGAAGGGGATTTGGCCCCGATTGATCCGCCGATCCGATTTGCTCAGGCGCTTGGTCAGATTGGTCCTGGTCTGGTTCTTGCGGGTTCGATTGTGGGGACTGGCGAGCTGATTGCGACGACAGGTCTGGGGGCCAAGGAGGGCTATGCCCTGCTGTGGCTGATCCTGTTCAGTTGTATTATCAAAGTCTTTGTCCAAGTGGAGTTGGGTCGTCATGCGCTGACTCATGGCCAGTCGACACTTGAGGCGTTCAACAGTCTTGGCAAGAAGCGAAGCAATGGGAACTGGATTTGCTGGTGCTGGTTTACGATGATGCTGGCGACGCAGGCCCAGATTGGTGCGATGGAAGGGTTGATTGGTCAGGCGGCCACGATGGCATTTCCGGGCTTGAGCAAATCGATGACGGCAGCATCGGGGATTTCGTCGGACGCCATCTGGGCGACGATAACCACTTTGGTTGCAATTGTTTTGCTGCTTTCAGGCGGTTATCAGAGGGTTGAGAAGATTACAACTTTTCTGGTTGCCGCCGTGACAGGGTTTACGGTATTGGCGGTTTTGGCGCTGCCTTGGACACCACCACCAGTCGATTTTTCGCTGGATGCGATCTTGAGTGGCCTGACATTTGCAATGCCGTCCGGTGGTATTGCAGCGGCCATGGCGACATTTGGGATTACGGGAGTTGGAGCGAGCGAGCTGGTGGCTTATCCCTATTGGTGTCTTGAAAAGGGTTATGGCCGGGCCGCAGGAACAAGAAATCAGAGCGATGCCTGGGCGCGGCGGGCGCGAGGCTGGATGCGTGTGATGCAGATTGACGCCTGGTTCAGCATGATTGTGTTTACGGTGGGAACATTGGCGTTTTACATTCTGGGAGCATCGATTTTGCATGCTCGCGGGATTGTGCCTGCCAAGAGCGAGATGATTCGGTCGCTGTCGCAAATGTATACGAGCCTTGGTGGATGGACTGTCACGGCCTTCCTTTTGGGAGCCTGGGCCGTGCTTTTCAAGACCCTTTATGTGGCCACGGCAGGAAATGCCCGGCAGACAGCCGACTTTCTGAACATCACACACATTTGGCCGAATCAATCGGGCTTGGCACGGACACGCCGGGTGAACCATCTTTGTATCATTTACCCCTTGCTTGCACTGGGTTTATACCTGGTTTTCGGTGACCCGAGCCGGCTTGTGACATTTGGTGGTTTCGCACAGGCTCTGATGCTGCCCGTGATTGCCGGGTCGGCGCTTCGATTGATGATCCGCGATGGGGATCGACGAATTCTTGGCAGTAAAATCTGGATGATTCTGGTGGTTGTCGCGGCCATCCTGATTGGTCTTGTGGCAGGCTATGGAGCCTTGGACACTCTGATAAACCAGCTTAAATTCTGATGGCAGCTGCCCTCTTTCTGGCTGGCGCATCTTGACGCCAGCCTAAGAATGCCCATAATCCTTCAATATAAGGGGTTTTGGAAACGTGAATCGAATCGCGACGAACTCCCAAGCCCTGGATTTGTAAAAAAGCGTTATGAGATGGCCTGACCGTCTGATTTCGGCTCGATATTTTGTGGCCTTTGCGACCCTCGTGATTGGCCTGTTTCTTGGGTTTTCAGGCAAGCATGCCGAATATGAGCAATCGATCAAATCGTTCTTCACAGAGGACGACGCATCAATTGTTAGTTTCGAAAAGTGGGCAGGTGTATTTGGTTACGACAATATCCTGTTCGTCTGCTATGATGATCCGACTTATCTGACACCGGCGGGCCTCTCGCGAGTGGCTGATCTGACCCGACGCCTCAAGGCCTCAGGCATCGATGGCCTGACCGATGTGCAAAGCCTGGCCACCATGCCGCCCCTGTGGTCGCTGGATGAGGCCATTGAGCGGCTTGAAATTGTGCCTGGCTTCCTGCGTGGCCCCGCATTGGTTGCGGCCAAGAAATTGGCCGGTGCCGTTCCTACCGAAGGCGAGGGGGGGCTGACTCTGGCGTCGGTCATGAAGGCGACACCTTCCGGCCAGCAAGCCGCCCTGGCGGACCGAATTCGCAGCCACCCGTTTTTTGAGCGCATGTTTACGAGCCGGGATGGCAAAACCGCTTCTTTGATCATCCAGATCAAGCCGCCCGGTGAATACGATGCCCGGGCGGTGATTCCTTCCATCCGCTTGATTGTGGATCAATTTGGTTTAGATCAGGGGCTGTCTCGGGTGGCGGTGGTTGGTCCTCCGGCACTTTTGGGCGATGGGTTTCTGGCGATTGAACGTGACGGTCGTCGATTGGCTGGGCTGGGCCTGGTTTTGATTGGCTTGGTCATGTTGATCGCGGTTCGCAGTCTCTGGTGGACCATGGTTCCGATCACGGCCGGATATTTGACCTGGCTGGCCACCGAGTGGCTGCTTGTCAGTTTTGGCCTGAAGCTGAGCCTTTCTGGTGGTCCATTGATTGGGCAGATCATTGTTTTGACCATGCCAGCGGCCAGCCATCTGGCGTTACATTTTCGGGACGAGCTCCGGGGCGGCCGTGAGCGTCGATCTGCCGCCCGTCAGACGTTGTTGGACGTAATGCGTCCGATACTTTGGTGTGCGGCCACAGGTGCGATTGGATATGGAGCCCTGGCAACGAGTTCCGTTGAGCCTGTGCGCCAATTTGGGGCCATTCTTGGGGTTTGCACAGTGATAGCGGCGTTGTGGACCACGGCACTTGCACCGTTCGCCATGCTTCCGCCATTTTTTCGCGAGCGTCCCGGCCTGGTGGCTTCGGTCTCGCCCTTGGCCGGTTGGATGCGCAAGGTGACGGATCTGACCATCGCCCGACCAAAAACGGTCGTCAGTGTGATTTGTCTGATCGTCCTGCCGATGGCTTTGGGCATGCTGCGGCTCAGGTATGAGTCGAACTATGTCCATATGTTTCGGCCTTATACGCGGATCGTCAGCGATTACAATTTTGTGGAAGCGAGGCTCGATGGGATTGGCCAGATCAGTCTGGTTGTGCCCACATCGGGCAAGCTGGATTCTGTGATCGTAAGGCGTCTGGAAAAAGTCTCGCTTGAGCTCGAAGCTTTGGGCCAGGATCGGATCGTAAAAGTTTTGTCGGTGGCGACGGCCATGGACCCAGAAGGTCGGTGGTCGCAGAAACCCGCCGAGCTTCAGGACCGGCTTCTTTCGACGAAACTCGAACTTGTGGCTGCTTCGCCGCAAGGCGGTGCCCTTTCGCAGTTCTGGAGCGAGCACGAGAACCAGACCAGGCTGATTGTGAGAATACCTGAGTCAAGCCCGAACAAGGATAAAGCGGCGACATTCATTGCATCCAAAGCCATTGTGGAACGTGAGTTCGGGCCGACAACCGAGCTCACGGGCCTATCGCTTTTGATGACTCAGGTGGCTCGATCGGTGATCGATACGCAATGGACTACGTTTGGGATTTCAACGATTGGGATTTTGGTCATGCTCACATCGGCCTTCCGGCGTCTGAGTCTGGCCCTTCTGGCCATGCTGCCGACCATGCTTTCCGTCAGCCTGGTCCTGGGGCTGATGGGCTGGCTTGGATTCAAGCTTGATGTGGGCACAGCACTTGTGGCGAGTGTGGCGCTGGGGCTTTCCGTGGATGATACGTTTCACTGCCTATTGCAATACCACAGGCTTCATGGGGCACCATTCCGGGAGCGACTTTATGAAAGCTATAAGGTGACGGGCCCTGGTGTGATTTTATCGAGCCTTGCGGTGTCGATTGGTTTTCTGGCCTTGGCTTCAAGTGAATTTGTGCCATTTTCAAGGTTTGGCGTGATGGTGGCCATTGCGACGGCTGGCTCGTCGGTCGGGAACCTTCTGCTTCTGCCGGCTTGCCTGAGCCTGCGGGCGACCTGGCAGGTCAACCATAAGAACAGGAGAAAATCTTGACGGCAGAGATTAATCCCACTTTTGTTCGGTCAGATGTTTCATGGATTTGATATTGGCCCAGTAAACCAGTGCGGCAATGGCAGCAAAGCCGTATTGCAGAAGGCGAAAGCCCATCATGGCGATGGCACCGTCGGGGTGGCTGACGTGCTTGAATAGCTGGCTGCTGATATTCTCAGAGAGGCCAAGTGCACCAAAAGGCAGGGGCACGGCGGTGCTGAAAAGGACGAGCGGAACGATTTGAAAGTGCTGTGAAACGCCGATATTTAATTCTGGTAAAATGGCGAGACTCATGCGATAAAACGCCAACGTATTTAAGGAGTGAACCAGAACCGA
Source organism: Candidatus Kuenenia stuttgartensis (assembly GCA_945865635.1). Taxonomy (GTDB): domain Bacteria; phylum Planctomycetota; class Planctomycetia; order Isosphaerales; family Isosphaeraceae; genus QWQI01. Next base: position 70,352 of record CAMBEP010000013.1, on the reverse strand, counting down.
GGCGAGGGTCCATGCCAAAACGGCTGGCAAATGGCTTCGATAGGAATTGGACATGGCATTGAGCTCGGCCATTTTGGGTGAATTTCTGCCGATCAGGCCACTGAAAACGAGAGCAAGGAAAATGATCAGAGTGGTTGTGGAGATGAGAACAGTGATTGTGAGCCTTCGCACAGGGGTGTCGGACGATGGCCAGGCCGAAAGGCCGGCGAGTGTGGCCATGAGGAATAGGCCGAGTAGGCCTAAAAGCCGGTCGATGACCATGCTTGCAATGACCCGGGTGCGGGGGATGTCCATTCGGGCCAGGTAGCCGGCCTTGACGAGGTCGCCGCCAACGGCACCAGGGATGATCAGATTGAAGAGGTTTCCGACAAACGAGAGCCGGAGCGAATCAGCGAGTGGAATTTTGATTCCGAGGAGTCTGACAAGGCCAAACCAGCGGAGGAAGGCAATGATGACTGCGGTGAAGTGGAGCAGAAAGGCCTCCAGCATCCAGGAGTAATGCAATTCGCCGGAAAGCGACTGCCTGAGCTTCACCCGATTGGAATAAATCGACCAGCCCAACAAGGCCATTCCTAAGGCGAAAAGTCCGAAATTGAGCAGCGATGACTTTTGTTTGGTTGAAACCGGTGCAGATTCGGCTTGCGGTCGCGTCATTGGCTGAGAGTGCCTTTAGTGGATGGGATGCCTGTTTCGCGAGGATCAACCGCCCAAGCCATGCGCAGGGCACGCGCCAGCCCCTTGAAAATGGCTTCCGAAACATGGTGGCTGTTTTTGCCATAAATCAGGCTGGCGTGGAGGTTCATTTTGCCTTGAACACAGACGGCATGCCAGAATTCTTCGACAAGTTCGGTATCAAAGTCGCCGACTTTGGGGGTTGGAAACGGAACATTCCAGACGAAGTAAGGTCGTCCCGAGAGATCGACAGCGACCTGGGCCAGTGTTTCGTCCATGGGAAGGGTCATGTGTCCGTATCGATAGAGGCCTTTTTTATCGCCCAAGGCACGGTCAATGGCCTGGCCCAGGCAGATTCCGATATCTTCGGCGGAGTGGTGGCCGTCGACATGAATATCGCCATCGCAGTGAATATGGAGGTCGACGAGGCTGTGCTTGGCGAAAAGGGTCAGCATGTGATCCAGAAAGCCGAGGCCGGTTGCGATGTTGGATTTGCCAGAGCCATCGAGATCGATGGAGAGTTTGATTTTGGTTTCGGCTGTGTCGCGCTGGATTTGATGGGTTCTAGACATGGTTTTGAAAAATGGATTCTAAAGCGATTGTTGGAGTGATGAACGCCCTTAATTTACCATGTTGGCCGGGAAAACCAAGTTTGAGTCGGAAAAAAGCGGAATGGGCGGAGTGACAAGTCACTCCGCCCATTTTGGCTTAAATTTCGATCACGCACAGGGTCTTGCAGAGAAGGAGCGATTAGCGGCCGCCCATTCCACCGCCCATTTCGCCGTAGCCCATGCCATTCATGGCGCCTTTTTCACGTTTGGTGTCAGACTTTTTGAGTTCTTCCTGATAGACGCGTTTGACGAAGTCGAGGTCAGGGTCATTGGCATCCTTGGATTCGTTACGAATCACAATGGAGCCATCGGGCTTCATGACAAAGGCCATGGCAGGCATCATGATGGAGCCATTGCCGCCGAGCGGGGCAAGCGATTCGCGGCCACCTGATGTGGCCAGAACAATCTGGCGGCTGGTGAAGTCGATGGTTTTTGGCTTGGCACCAGAGCCATCCGAGGCAGGTATCTGGGTCGATGTAGGCTCACCAATGATATCGCCAGGGCCAGCGATGAAATCGCGGACGACTGTGATTCCATCATCAGGATTAAAACTTGAGACCTGAAAGGTCACGTTGTAGCCTGGGTCTGAGGCATTCTTGGGTGGCGTTTTAGCGATGGCATAAGGTGCAATGTCTGAAGGCACATAGACCGGGTTGGTCGTCTGGCTCCAGGTGCCGACCAGGAACTGGCTTTCGATGTCGACGCCTGGATTCACATCGTCGCGCTTGTAATTCGGGTTGTTGACCACAATGCGAGCGCGGTAACGATAGGAGCTGTCGGGGTCGACGGTGAAATCGAAGGCTCTGACCATGACTTCGTCGGCTTCTGATTTCGGGAAATCGCCTTCTTCAGCCGATCCTGTTCCGCCACCAAACATGAATCCGGCATAATCGTCGCCGCCACCCTTGCCTCCACCTGACATGGCACCCATGCCCATGCCCGCCATTCCACCGCCTGCCATTCCGCCCGCCATGCCACCTGTCATGCCAGAGCCGCCACGGCCGCCCATGGACATACCGCGGCCTCCACCCATGCCGGCCATGCCACCCATGCCGCCTTGGGTTTTGGGGTCAGGCTTGGGGATTTCCCGTTTTTCTTTTGGCACCAGGCTGGCCACGTGCACTCCACCGAAGGCTCCGTTGAGTAGGAACGGGAGCGAGTGGGTGATGGTTTCGAGAACATTTTCCTGAGGGACGAGCTCTTCTTCCACTTCAGTCACGTTGTCGAGAACCAAGTTGTTTTTGACTTCATCAATGGCTTGCCAATCGGTCCAGGAGCCATCGGATTGAAGGGTTTGGCGCTGGAGTTCGACGCTCTTATAGTTCGGGTTGGCGGATTTGGGGTCGAGCCGCAGGGCTTTGGCGTAGTTGTTACGCAAAACTCCGTGATCGACCAAGCCCGTGATGGTGGCCCAGCGGAGAGATTTGAGCTTCTCCTTGAAGGGGCCCTGCTGCTGATCGCCAGTCGTCTCGGCGACGGCAGTTCCTGACTCTTCAGCAGCCTTTTTCTTGGCCTCTTCGCGGGCCTTTTTCTTGGAGGCTTCCTGAGCTGGATCGACCTTTCCGACCAGAGCCTTGGAGAGGGCATCCTGATCGCGCTTCAGTTTGGCGGCTTCTTCCTGCTTTTCCCGAGCACTTGGCTTGGCCTGGTCGCCACCCATGCCCATGCCCATGCCACCGCCTTTACGGCCTGACTTGGTCTTTTCCTTCGGGTCCTTTTCGTCGTCGGTGCCGTCGTCCGGAATGCGGTTGCCCTTGTCGTCCACGGCAAATAGCTTGGATCCGCCGCGGCCAGCCACAGCAATGACATCATTGATCGCAACCAGAACAGGTTGATCACGGATCAAGCCAGCGCCTGGCTCCATGGTTACCCATTTGTGCTTGAGCTTCAGCTCATTGATGTCGATTTTCTCGGTTTCGGCCTTGGCGACGCTGTCGGCAAAGCTCAAGTCCTTGATACCGTCGTTGGCCAGCGCCTCGACGATATCGGCTTCAGCCTGAGGCTGATCGATGTTCTTCTTGGCGGAATCTGCGCTGGTTTTGATCTGTTCGGGAGTGACCGAGATCGTTGGCTTCAGGATTGCAGAGGCCGCGCCGACCACAAATAATGTCGCTCCAAAGCCAACAGCCACTTTTTCGCCGTGATTGGTGAAGAAGGTTTTCAGCTTATTCACAATCTTCTGAACTTTTAGGTTCGCCATGGTGGTTCTCATCCCTTCCGTAATTGGGATCCGTCAGGAAAAAAAGGTTCCTGACCGTGATTGAGTTCGAGCCGCTTTAGGTTTTGGCAGTTGTATGAGAATGGGCCAGTTTGCGATTTTGAGAAGAACGCATCGTGACCCATCCCGGATCATGACTTAGGCGCTTCAGCCTTGGGTTGATCAGCCTTTGGAGCTTCAGCAGCCTTGGGTGCTTCAGCCTTTGGTTGATCAGCCTTTTCGGTGGCCGCTTCGTCGGCCTTTGGTGCTTCAGCGGCTTTAGGAGCTTCAGCCTTTGGTTGGTCAGCCTTTTCGGTGGCCGCTTCGTCGGCTTTAGGAGCTTCTTTTTCGGCTGGAGCGGCTGGTTTTTCCGCCCCTTCAGCAGCCGGTTCGGTGGCGGCATCGCCCTCGCTCTCAACGGCTACCGGAGGTGGCGGTGGAACATAGAACCGGGCTTGGCCATAGACGCTGACCTCGACCACGTTGTAGTAAGGGTCCTGAAGGCTGAATCGGGCACGCTTGGCGAGATTCTTCTCGGCAGATTCACGCTCCTTGCGGCGATCCTTGCTCCGAACATCCACACCCTTCTTGGTTTCGGCACCACCACCACCCATACCACCCATCATGCCTTCCATCCCACCAGCCATGCCACCCATTCCGCCTCGGCCCATGCCTCCGCCCATCCCACCCATGGCCGACATGCCACCCATCATGCCTTCCATGCCTTCCGACCCTTCCTTCATTCCGCCACGGCCCATGCCACCCATCATGCCCATCATGCCGGTGCTTCCGCCGTATCCGAGCATGCTGGAGTCGCCCTTTTCGGGCTTCCTGACTTTGACACTCGGTTTCGAGAAGTCGAGCGACATGACCTGAATGGCCATCGGGGAATTTTCAAGTTCGACGAGCAAGTCAGCAATTTTGTCTTGCTCGATCAGGGTTGTGACCATGATCGGAACGATAAAGTAAGGAGGGTTTTCGACACCTTCCGGTGGAGCCAGGAATTTCACAATGTCGGGAGCAGTCGATGTGCCGCCTCCGCCACCGCCCATTCCGCCACCCATTCCGCCGCCGCCCATTTCGCCCATGGATTCACGCATTCCGCCCTTGCCACCGCCCATCATGCCCATCATGGCAGCCATTCCGCCTTCCGCACCACCGGCGGCCTCGCCTTCCTCAGCCACAGCAGCTTCTTCGCCGGGTGCGAGAATGGCTGGGGCGTCAATCAGGGTGACGCCCTTGGTCTGGGACATCGGGTCCTGTGCGCCTTCGCAGGCGACCTCAATGCGCACAATCTGCTTGATCGGCGCCTGTTCCCAAGATTTGGCATTCTTGTTGACCTGGTCAATCACCGTCAGCAGAGCCTGGCTGACCCATAGCTTTTCCTGCTCTTTCCAGATCTCGGTCAGCTTGGGAGCTTTGGTGATATCGAAGGTCTGAGGTCTCAGCAAGCCCTTTTCGGCTGGTGAGACAATGACGCCTGTGCCCTTCTCGAAGTCAAATGGCCGGAACGATTTGTAAATCGATGTCACATATTCCGGATGGAAATTGACGTAGTCCTGAATGATCAGTTGGACATCGTCGGTTGAGGCCTCTTTGGTCTCTGGATGCCGACGGCCCCAGGCCCGAAACTTCTCTTCAACCCGATCAAGAGGCCATTTCAGAAGGGGAGCCTGACGCTCATAAAGCTTCTTCCAGGCAACATTGATTTCGCCCGTGAGCTTGGTGGTCTGCTTCTCGGCCAGAGACTTCCAGTCGGGGTTCGGAATCTTGCCTGATTTGTAAGGGTCGACACCCTTATAGGCAGACTCAATGTCCTTGGCCTTGGCCTCAGTCTGGGTTTTGATCTTGCCGTTGCCGGCCAAATATCCAATCATCGGCATCAGGGCCGCAACCACGCACAGTATCCAGAAACGATTCGCTACCGCAATCTTAAGGTATATCTTGACTTGATCCATGGTCGGTCACCTGTCCTTTATCAAATGGTGGGGTGAAAGCGGCTTCAGTTTGATCCGGGGGCCGCTGCGGCGCCCGAAGCTTTTGTGGCATCTGCGCCACCCTCTTCAGCCGATTTGGCTCCAGGGCCGGTGCCGAGTCGTTCATACATCTTGGCCCTAAGTTTGGACTGCTCCAGACTCTTGCTCACAAAATCCATTTCTTTGGGAGGCGCAGCGTTTGTCTCCTTGGCGGCCTCTGTCAGTGCCGCCTGAAGCTCTTCAAGCGACTTGGGCACATTCTCTTCACTCAGAGGCTTCCAGACCATCTGAATCAGGAAGTCCGTGCGTACCAGAAATGTCAGCTTTTCCTTGGCCTTCGCATCGGCTCCACCACCCATGCCGCCGCCCATCATTCCCATCATGCCACGGCCCATTCCGCCACCGCCAGCGGCTTCCTGCATGTCGCCCATTCCTCCCTTGCCGCCGCCGCCCATTCCGCCCATCATACCCATCATAGCGGACATTCCACCTTCAGCACCGGCGCCGCCTCCCTCGCCACCACCGCCACCCACTGGGCCGACGGCTGCAATCAGGGGAATCGCATTGGCGGAAAGGCCATTGGTGCTGGCGGCCTTTTCGGTTGTCCACTGCTTATCTTCGGTCATCCAGACAAGGGCGGCATGCGACAGACCAAATCGGCGAGGGCCAGCGCCCTGAAGCCGCTTGAGAATGTCGTTCCGGATATAGCCCAGAGGGCCCATATTGTCTTCGTTCTTGATCTTGCCGGGATAGGGGTTGTAGTGGTGGCCGACAATCTGGATGACCCAGCCTTCGCCAGCCGGCGTGTTGCCTTCCTTGACGTCATAGGGGGCCATGGTCGATTTGGCGCTGGGGTTGACGGAGTCCAGCGTGTCGTACCATTCCACAGCCAAATCATTGCGATAAGCCGGCTTGATCTGGTCGATGTGAACGGCCAGCTTGGCAAGCCTGAGCTGGTCGGACGGGCTGGTCACATTCAGCTTTTTCTCGGTCACAGGGTCAGGCATGTAGGCGTTGATGGTCTGTAACAACTGTGGCCACATGAGCTTTTCGTTGTTTGAGACGACCAGGGAATCGCCCTTGATTTTCTCGCTTGAGAAGGCTCCCTTGGCGGCTTCGTAGTCGGACTTGAGGGATGCCCCCTTGGTCGCAACGGATTTCGCACTTTCGACCGCCGATGTGAATTCGCTGTTGTTGACTTTTGTCCAGGCCTTGACAGTGCCCAGGAACATGGCGGTGAAGCCAAGCATGAACAAGAGGCTGGCGGCAAGCACCAGGGGCTTCTTTTTGCGAACCAGGCGGGCCTGCTTGATGTCGGGCGGGAGCAGGCTGGTCTGGATCGCCTGCTTGCTGAAGGCTTGGGCGGCCAGGCCATAGGAGATGGCAAACGAGGCCGCATTGTCGGCAAAGCCTGCCTCTTCCAGGGCTTCGCCAGAGAGTCTGGTGAAGGAGGTCAGGGCCTCGACTGGAATATCAAGTTCCTGCTGCAGGAAGGTGGTCAGGCCGGGGAGCTTGAAGCCATTGCCCAGGCCAATGATCTTCTTGACCTTGGAACCCTTGTTGACACTTCCATAAAACCCGATTGTCCGCTGGATTTCGGTCGAGAAATCCTTGAAAACGCCCTTCATCGCCGTGAAAACCGCCTTCATGTCGGCTGAGGTCGCGGCGTCGCGCTTGGTGGCTTCCGCCTTGGCGAAAACCAGTTTCATCTCTTTGGTCAGGGCCCGTGTGAAGTGGTTCCCGCCGATCGGCACATTTCTCTGCCAGATCCGGTTGCCGTCGGTAATCACACATTCGGTCTTGTCGGCACCCATGTCCAGAACAACAATCGGACCCTTTTCCCCGCGGCCCTTGATCAGCTCAAAGGTCGCAAAATTGTAGAGGGCAATCGGAGTCATCTGCACGATGTCGGGCTCGAGACCCAGACGGCGGAGCGGGAAGAGTGCTTTGTTGATCTCCTCACGCTTCATCGCAAAAAGGCCGACCTCGGCCATCGTAAACGACATCTCGTCGTCATCGCCCGCGTCGTCGTCGTCCTCGGATGCCAGTTGCTGGTAATCCCAGACAACCTCATTCAAAGGGAACGGAATCTGCTGCTTGGCCTCATACTGAACAATTTCCGGAATACGCTTCTTTTCGACCGGAGGAAGTTTGATGAATTTGATCAAACCTTTTTGGCCAGGCACGCCGATCGCAATGCGGCATCCCTTGGTCGAGTGTTTTTCAAGGAACTCAATCAGAGCCATTCGGACAAGTTCATCCGGGTCGGCATCGGGTTGACTCAGAATCTTTGGGTATTCAATCCGGGCCACTTCCTCGACCACCATCTGGTCAGGTGTGTCGCCCGGAACAACCTTTAGAGCCTTGAGTGCGACCTGGCCGATATCGATCGCCCAAACCGCTTGAACTTTGGCCATGTTCGCCAGCTCCCTCAATCAGAGAAGCAATCCGGTTCTCATTTTTTAGATTCGCCCATTACCTGAACATGTTCTTCACAAACCACTTCATTCCAAATCATGCCTCAGTCATACACCACTCGTCAGAGTGGTTCTGATCCGATGCGTCATTCGAAATTCGTCATTGACAGGCTTGCAAAGGAGACATTCAGGAGAACGCCTTCAGTCTGTTAGGACGCTCCCCACCCAACAAAAGTTCCCAACCAGCCAAACAAACTTTACGTTCGTTCAACCCGCAATCGAAAGAAATCGATTCCAACGATTGCGATGGTTAGAAAATGTCGGCAAAAGCGATCCGCGCAGACCAGTTGCGGAGAGTGTAACATCTCTGTCAGACATTCCAAACCGGAGTCTCCCAGAATTCCCCAAAAATTCTGGGACCCTAACGGTCGTAACGGCTTCTGAAACCCGCAGAATCAACCCATCTGCCCAACCGGCCAGATGCCCGTCTGCCATGCATTTAATCAAGCAATCCAGAATACTTACGGCCGATTATCCGGTACAACCGATTCGGCTGGTGCTGCCACAGGAACGCCTGGTTCCGGCACCCCTCCTGTCGCGGGCTGACCATCCCGAATGGCGACCCGATCCTTGTTCAAAGGCGCATTTTCGGTCAGGCGTTCCACCCTCAAATCGTCAAAAAACAGGTCGCCATCGCCCGCCAGGCCGAGGGTGACCGTCATTGAAGTCTCTGACACGGCACGCCTGTAAAGCACAATTTCCGACCATTCCGGGATCGCCTTCGTTCGGCGGAATGCCAGCGATGGTCCACCCAGCGAATCTTCCACCACAAGGCCGCCTGCTCCTGGCTGTTGAGGACGCGGCATGCGCACTTTGACCCGAATCCGGATCATCTCGCGCGGGCTCACCTTGATCGGGTGCGTTCGAACCGCTGCGACAGGGTGGTCTACAAAGGCGGAGAGTTCATCGATCCGGGCGTCAGCCTTTTTCGACACATTTAGTCGAAGCACACGACCCTGGCCTTTGGAATCATCGGCAGAAAGGGCGGCTCCCTGACGCCCGTCAAGATCGCGTGAAAGGTTCACCCAGCCACCGTCGCGCAAGGCTTCTGGCCGATCAAAATTGCCACCCTTCACACCATCGCCCGAAAATCGCCCGTCGCGTATCCAGCTCGCCCATAAATAGTGCTGGGGAAGGGTGTTGAACGACAACAGGCCAGGGCTCGAAACGGGTGAGACCAGAATCCGCAGTTCGGCTGGGGCTGGTTCGCCGACACTCTCAGCCGGCACAGCACTTTTGAGGTTGGAGGTTGCCGAATCCTCAAGCGTTTTCAAAGCGCTGTTCCAATGGTCGCGCATCAGGATGCGCAGCGGACGAAGCGCCCGGCGGGCTTCAATCCAGGCCTGGGCAAAATCTTCCCTGGCCTGCGATTCACGCGCGGACTGGACCCTCTCCTGAGCACCCGTAAGCCAAATGGCGGCATCATTGACTGTAAAACCGTCATTTGTAAGGCGATTATGCGTTTCTGTCACCCAAGCGATCTGTCGATCGGCCTGTTCAATGGCCATCGAGCAAGCCATGGCCCGATTCCTTGCCACAGCCACGGAAAGCCATTGCCCCATGGCTTCGTCGGTTGTCAATAAAATCATCGCAGTGGTATCAAATTCAGGTATGATCACCTGCAGGCCGCCCGGAACCCGCTTCCGCTCGAGCACACGAACCTCGCCAGGACTAATCAGATACGGAGTCGCATTCTCCGCAGTGCCCGGCACCCGCACCGTCAGGTTGTTGATCGACATCTGAGACGGTTGCCATTGTGCGGCATCCTCCAGATCGGCCATCAGCAAGAGACGACCACGCTTTTCGGGCAGATTGATCGCAACCCCCTTGATTGACGGATGTTTCACCGTTTCATTGCTCACCACCATCTTGGTGTTGAGGCTTGAAATTCCGTTCTTGGAAAGCCGCACCGGGGGGTCTGGCGGGTGGCACTCGATGGCCTGGATCTGGCCTTGCTGGTCGCTCAGAAACGACTCCACAAGGTCAAGCTCTTCATTCAGAAAACCGAGCTCCAGCAGCATCGACCGGCCTGATTCGCGAGTCAGATCCGCATCGCCTTTGACTCCCCAGCCACGATAACCGGAAGCAATCAGGCAATAAGCATCCAGCCTGATCTGTTCTGGCAATCGGCGCGGATAGCCCCAGGCTGGGGGCATGTCCTCGCCCCAAAGCTGGCGGGTCACAGACGGTTCCGAACGTGCCGCAACCCAGCCCCAAAAGAGCACTCCGCCCGGGTTGGCCAGGGTGGTTAAGTCTCTGCGCTGCTGAAGGAATGAGAAGACATCCTGGTGCGTCTTGCCAGGCGACCATACGGTCGGATCAATTCCCATGATCTCCAAATGATTCTGAGGCATGGCATAGCCGGCGAGCCTCCCCCCGGCGATGCCTGAAACCAGATTCGAAAAGGTCCGCCCCGCTGTTTCCGCCTGGGTGGCCTCCTCATGAATCTTTCGCACCAGCGCCCGATTACGTTCCAACTGCTTTTCGCCACTTGGGTTGTCAAGAGTCACCCCAAGATTTCGGCCGAGGTCCCAAAATGCGACCGATTCCTGGATCGGAAACTTCTTGGCTCTTTCAAAGGCCTGGTCCGGGTCGTCGTCAGCAATCAATCGACCGCCGCTCACTCGGGGTGCGACCATAAAGCCCATCTGCGCCATTTCCAGCAACGATTCACGATTCACGGCAGAATCGACCGAAAGGACGTCGAAGCCTACCCTCAGAAGCTGGTCCGACTTCGTCCCGGGGGCGTCGATCATGCTAAATATCCACCCAATGCCGTCGCGACGCAACTGACCGCCCTGCATGATCACCCGCTTGGAGCCAAGCTTCGCCTGATCTTGGTTTCTAATCGCTGCATCTTCAGCGCCAACAAGCTTTTCTGCCCCGGCAGCCGCTTGCTCCGCGCGGTCAGCCACCAGTGACGACTCCACAGGCGATATCCGCAAGTCGTCCACAAAAATCGTCGTCTGCCCGGCCCCGCCATAAAGATTCAGGATGATTCGCTCAAGATACGCTCCACTGGTCGATACCTTCCTCTGCGATCGGATCCGCAAAAGCCGCGCCTGACGCTCCATTTCGTTTGAAATATCAATCAAAGCCAGCTTCTGCCACACCCCCGTATTGGTATACGCACCGCCGGCAATCACCACAAATGAAGGCTTTCCTGTGTCAGGGTCCTTGTCCTCAGGGAAGACAATCCGCGCCAGTAAACTCATTCCGCTGCGGTCAGACTTCATGTTGAGGCTGACATTCAAGTCCTCGCGCACCTTGATCCTGGGCACCGCAAGACTCGCATAGATCCCACTGCCTGGACCCGAATTGAAAACAAATCGCTCGCTCTTCGCCCCTTCCCGGGCCGCCAGCTCCGATCGGTCATGAGTCAGCCAGTCGACAGGGGCATCGACTTCCTCGCGAATCCAAGTCGGCCGGGGCCCTTCAAATCCCTCCTGCCAGACCGCATCCGCAGGCGGGCTCTCCGCAGGATCCTCCGCCTGACTCGAAACTTGCCAAACCAAACTTACCGCCAACGCAGTGGCAGGCACCACCAGAGCCCACCGAACCATGAGTCGCAAATGGTCACGAATCAATATCATGCGACAGTTCATCGGCCTGGGCCTCCGTAGCGGGGGTTCGCTTCATGCCATCTTCTTGTTGAATCGGCTTGAAGAGACTCATCCTGAGTTATTTAAAAAGCCTTATATCAAATTTCCAGCATTAGAAAAGTCCAAAAAACACGATCGCAGGCTAAGCGCATTCGAAAAGGAGCGTGATCGGATGGCCGCCCATCGTCAAAATCAATTTCCCGCCCGTTTAGGACCACGCGGGCTTAGATTTTTTTATGGCGGCGATACTTTTGAAACCTTCACGTCAAAAATCTCCGATGAATCGAAAACGGCGGAACCCTCCGATTTGGAGTCAGATTTTGACGGGTTTTCCATCGGTTTTGACTTTTCGTAAGGCTTTGTCTATGAGGCAATTACATCGAATACACCCGAGAGAATTTGAACGGGGGACCTTTTGCTCCGGAGGAATATTTGACGCCTATTTAATCACTTTCGATCCGCTCCTTTTGTTACCGGTAAAACATCACGCCACACCTATGATTACAGCGTTTCAATTCGTAGTCAATCCCTATCATTTAAATTCATTAGTTGTTAAACAATAGCGGGAATTTAGACCAAAACGGGGGAAGAAACGGGGGAAGATTGGCCCGTTTTTTGGCGGGTTCCCCAACGTTCTCAAAAACCGGATCGGGGGAAACTTCCCCGATTGTATTTCCCACCCACCCGATGGAATGTTGGCCAATCGCCACGATCCATTTTAAGCCCCCTAGCGTCGCCTTGGTGGCCCGCTTGGGGTTCAAGGTGATAGAATGGTGGGTTTTCTGGCCAACTTGCGGGCCTTGGGGCCAATCCGTTCGCCCAATCTTTCACCAACCAAACAAAAACGCCCGACTTATTTCTACGGGGGCGTCTGGATTCCAACGACCATGTTCCCGAAACGGATTTCGGGGACATCCACCACCGCCCGCCTTATCCCGGCCCCCGTTCATCCGTCAATCGGTTGGCCGGGGGCGTGTCTGATTCGTTGTCTGGAAACTCGTAACCCTGAATTTGAGACACCAATTCGTATGGGATACCCATTTCCAACATTTTATCGGCCAAGGCGTCAAGTTGATCCTGATAAGGCCCCGGCCAACGCGGTTTCGGAACCCTTACCAGAATCCCGCTATCGTCTCCATCCCACGCCCCGGTGGTTCCCGCCCACCGCGTTACGTTCATGGCGTTGGCCACGGCGGTTTGTTCCGCCCGCTCCAACTTGGCCAACATATTCACCGCCTTGGTGAACGTCTCAAAATCGGTTTCCGGGTTCTCCACCGTTGCCACAAGGCGGGCCATCACAACCCCCCGACATTCCAACGGGATGTTACAACCCGACTCCACCGCCCGACGTTGGAGACGCCCACGCCATTTGTCGTAACTTTCAATATCAACAGGTTCAATTGTCGCCATGATCCGAACCCCCTGATTCTAAGGCCAACGCCTTGACGATCTTCAACCGAACGAATCCCCTTGGGGCGTCCATCAACTTCACCAATCCAGCGGATTCCAACGCCACAAGCCCCCGCCTTATGGCCGATGTGGATCGGTTCGAACCGGCCAACGGATGAATTGAGAATCGGGATTCACCCGGTATTTTCGTCATGAAGTCATAACGCCACGCGGCCAAGCCCATAATCAGGCCGGGCGTTTGACACTTGGCCGCGCGGCTTATCCAATCCATCGGGATTTTGAGATAGATGAATTCCGCTTGTTTGGTGGACGTCAACCAATCCGATTCCATCACCCTGGACGAATCCGATTTCAAAATCTCCACCACCGCCTTGGAACCGGGTTTCATCTCTAATCTTATCAACCCGCCATCGGCCAACAACTTCAACCCATTTCGAACCGCCTTACGCCCTAACCCAAACGGTTCGCCTGATTCAAGACCGATCCGATTCGGCCAACCATAGGGGGCGGTTCTGGCATGGTTCCGCAACACCACAAGCCCAACATCCAACGCTCCACCGCCCAATTCATCGGCCCCTGTCAACCAAGGCCACGACATTTTGGGTGGTAGGTAATGGGCCGGAATCGGTTTGGGGGTTCTGACACTTTCCACCGGAAAACCCGTTTCCAGATTGGCGAACGGATCGTTCATCGGATCAACGTTTTGAATTTCAGTATCAGGCATAGGCTTAACCCCCTTATAGTTTCTAAGAACGTAGTTACATAGTACCTAATATACATAATACAATATAATACACGGGTATTTGGTTTTAGGATGATCCGTTTCCAAAACCGCATGGCTTTATGCCAAAACCGCACGGGTTCGGATTCATCCCAAATCTTGATCGTATTCAAGTCTTGACCAATCCAGAAACAATTGGATAGGATGAAATGAGTTGGTATGATTCGGATTGAAACACATAACATCAGCCCTGATTTCCGTATGATCCGATTTGACCTCATCAATTGGGATACAGAACCGGGCGGAAATGTGGAACATGTTGCTGAGCATGGATTGACCCCCGACGAAGTTGAAAGTGTCTTGAACTATCGTGGTTCTGAAATTGGGGTAAGCCGATCCACCGGGAACCGAATTACATTCGGGTGGACAAATTCCGGGAAATTCATCATCGTCGTTTTCGAATTCGACATAGACGGTGGTTTCCGAATCCTGACACCGATCACGGCTTATGAAGTGGACGAATCCACAAAGGTTTGAACCGATGGAAAATCCCCCCAACAAACCCACAAATGAACAATTGGCCGCCCTGGAACGAACCAAGGCCAAATATCGAACCCCTGAACAGAGGGCGGAACAAGCCAAAATTCGAGAAAATATCGAATCCGAATTCCCCCCAAAATCACCATCCAAACAACGCCCAAAATTTTGATTGTCACGATGGTGGTTTGCCCAACAACCCCACCACCCGCTCGAAAAACCCTTGGCCGCGTTCATCGTGATATCGTTCACCCGGCATGATGATTTTCACATCGGATCGTAATTCAAATCCATCCAGTACCACGCCCGACGCCTTGGCCATAATCGCTTGCGTTCGCTCCACAATCGCCTGAACATCCTCAACAGGCCCTTCAACCATGAACGCGTCATGAACCGGGCAACATACCACCACGCCCGATTCCGTCAACATGCACGCGGCCAATCTCATCATTTCACTGGCGTTCGATTGAACCGGCCAATTTTGAAGGCTACGCGGGTTCGGATCCGATCCCAAGTGATACGCCCAACCAAACCGGGCCACGATTCGGCCCGTCAATAGGGCATGATCCACCGCCCCTTGCATCCACCGCCACAAGGCCGGGAACGTTTCACGATGTTGAATCAACAGGCTACGGGCCTTGGCCACGGGTTGGCCGATCCGCATGGATAAAGACGTTTCCGCCATGCCATAACCCACGCCCAACATGGTGGCCTTATATAAATCCCGTTGGGCCTTGTGGCTTTTCTTGGTGGCGTCCATCGGAACCGCCCCAACCCGCTTGGCAAACCATAGATAGGGATCCTCTTCATACGCGGCCAACAAATTCACATCGTTCGCCAATTTTGCTGCTATCCCAATTTCTTGGGAAGTCCAATCGACATAGGCCACAAACCGCCCCGACGATGGTTGAATCAGTGAACGTAACCACGTGGCGGTTCCAAATACAAACTTGCTATTGGATGGTTGATTCCGGCCCGTCTTGGATCCATAGGGACTCAACATCAGTCGATTCCGGCCATCTCCACCCACGGCCAACCCACCCAATCGCAATTGCGATAAACTTTCCCTCAGTTCATGAAGTAAGGCCACGCCTGAATGACCACGGGCCATTTCTCGAAACGTTTGACAATCCAAGGCCAACCGCCCTGATTCCAGTCTTGGCCACGCCACGTTTTCAGCGGCCAACCACGATGAAAACAAATTTTCTTTGAAGGTTCGCCCCTCATAGACGGGAACCACGCGGGCCACCTCTTGAATCAACCGGCCTTGGATATCCACCCACCCGGCCCTGACCCGCTCTAGCGTCGCCACGTCGATTGGAACGCCCGCCCACTCCATACAGGCCAACGCCTTGGAATATCGACCACGCAAGCCCACGGCCCGCCCCAAATCGACCCCGGCCAACATCCGGCCCAATAGCTTGGCCGTTCCATCCACATCGGCTTGGCAATAATCCAGAATCCGAACCCGCTCCAACGCGTTCCAAGGGCCACCGCCCATAATCAAGGCCCGGTTTGAATCCTTATCCGAAACGGCCATCGACTCAATTCCAAAATAGTTCATGGCCCCTATCAGGCCCCGGCCAAATGGCGTCACCTTACCATTCGTGAAAAGGCGGAATTCCGCGTATAAGTCCAGTACATACACCGGCAACGGCCAACCGTGATGGTAAGAACCCCGTCAAGCCCCAAGGCGTCGCGTTCCCGCTTGGCCGTCGCAAGTCGTTTGGGCCTAGGGGTTTTCCGGCCGGTTTGTAACCACTCCGCAACCGCCCGCTCGTAAGCGGCCCGGGATTCAGGCGAACCATAAACGCCTAGATGAATTTCCCGCCCGTTCAAGATGACACGGGCGTAATTTTGCTTATGACGACGATACTTTGGAACCTTCACGCCAAACACCTCCATCGAATCGAAAACGGGGGAATCCCCCGTTTTGGGATCAGATTTTGGCGTCAAATTCATCGGTTCCCGGTTTCCATAAGGCGTGTGTAACCAATAACTTACATCGACTACACCCGAGAGGATTTGAACCTCTGACCTTTTGCTCCGGAGGCAAACGCTCTATCCAGGCTGAGCTACGGGTGCTTTTGAGGTAGGTTATGCTAGCTTATCTGCTTGGAATTGTCAATGATCATGGTGCTGCCTGGACCCTGACATTCACCCATTCTGTGGTCGATGCTGACCGATCGGACGCAGGCCTGTATTCCACTCGAGGGGGATTTGTTCCGGGAACGACCCAATAAGTCGAGCCGGCTGGCACTGTGGCAATGAAACATGCTGGAGCCTCTACATAGCTCATCGGCTGAATGGCAACGTCTGACTTGGGCGATCCGGGTGCTGGCGACTGGAGCTCGGGAGTGGCCTGATCCTCTTGGCCCAAGCCCTTCAAAATGCCGTCGGCATTGATCACAAATTGGTACCAGCCCGTCTTTCCAAGCGGCGAAACTTTCACTACGGAAACCTTGTCGCCAATCTTCAGGGCATCCAGAGGAAGGTCGATTGGCTTGGATGAAAGGAACGCCGATGCACCCGCCAAAACTGCCGCCTTCCGGAATGCGTTCAGTTCCGATGGCTCTTTACCGGGCTCTGAGTAAGCATAAATCTTCGATCGGGGATCAAGCTGAAACGAATGCACTTTCAGAGCCAATCGCTCCTGCTGATTAACAGTCGCCGGCAGATTGATGATCTCCATGTCAAGCTCAGCGCCTGGCGAGTCGATCCGCACAGCCCCACCCATCCGGCCTTCGCTGAGGATGGTTAGCGATGGAGATGCAATATCCATTTTAAAGGCCTTAAACATCATCACAAGATGTCCTTTATCGTCCATCGTAAAATGGGGGACAAGCTTCTTTTCGCTAATTGTAAGGGCAGCAAATGGACTCCCGGGATTAAGCCTAGCACCCTTCGGCTGTTTGGTGATCCGCAAGCTCTCGCCGATAGCCAATTGCAGGAGATCCTGACCCGACTGAATTTCCACCTCGGCAGCACCATCACCATTATTATCAGGTAAAAATGCAATTGTGGTGGTGCCGCGGCTGGATAGCTCTTCAAAGAAATTGGCGGCCAGATTTTCCATCAAATTCGGAATATGAATCGCTGCGGTTATATATCGCTGATCAACCGGGTCAATCGGTGGGACCACATCAATGGGTCCGATCGATTCGTGGCCAGGCCGATCATAAAGCAGCCGGGCTTGGGCATGAATGTGAGTGGGTTCGGTGCGAACCTGTATCCGCTCGACCACAACTTTGTCATAGGCCATTGCATTATCCGACCTGCGATATGGCTTCATGGCAACATTAAGTTTGTTTGCAGCTTCGTTGGCACGAAGTTCGCCCAATTCTTTGGAACTGATCTCGGCTTCGCTTTGAATCTGACCTATCGACTTACTGTAAATTTCATTAATAATCTTCTGCTGATTCATGCCCGCCATGCCCATGATTGCACGTGAGAATCCGCCACCCGATTTTGGAGCAATTCCAAGGTTGGGCCTGACATTATTTTGATTCGCAGGCGACATGGCAATGCCGGTCGGACGAATGGCAAATGATGTGGTCACCACACTGTCATTCTGGATTGTATTTTCCAGAGCATACGCTTTGCTCAGAATTCTGCCGCCATTATTGCTTTTGACCTGATCTTCAAAATCTGTCACTGGTGTGACTGATGTCATGGCCTGACTGATATAAAATGCAATGGCATCGTCCGAGGGGATAAGCCCATAGCCCTGACGCTCGCGGGGTGTCACATAGCTCGTCCGGCCCTTGAACAAAATCGACTCTTTTTTCACAATCTCCCGATCCAGAAGAGGTCTCAGACCCTCTGCCGATACGGTGATCAGAATATTGGGCGACTCCCATCGTGATTTGATGGTTGCAATAATCTGTTCGGCATCAGGCCATTGCGAGTTCTTGAGACGCTTGGAAAGCTGTTCAACCAAATCACGAATTTTCTCGCGGGCATCAATTCTCAGCCCTGTTTTATCCGCCGATTCATATTGCTCCAATGCGGTTGTCAGCGATTGGACCAGTTCTTTGTAAATCAGGCGGTGTTCGTCGGTAACCCAAGCCTCGTTGCGGGCAATCGCGTCACGGGCTGAAATTGCATATTCTACGGCCTTCAATCGCGGCGCGATCCAATGATTTAGCGCTGTTGCAACATCGTTAGCCGCTGGGTCATGCGTTGCCCATGCCGACCACTGGTCCGTGTCTGACTTCAGCGCCCGATAAGCCGCCAGACGCGCATCAATATTATTGGTCTTTACGAGTTTTGCAAGATAGTCGTCTAATTTTTTTGCAGAGGCTTTCAGGTCATTCGACGAGTTTGGAGATAATTTTGCAAGTTGATCCTGCACATTGCGATACGTCGGGGCAACATTGCCAGCCGTCACAATTCCATTCATGCCAAGGGTGATTGCCAATGTCGTTAAAACGAGAGCTTTGAGTCGCATCATGCGGATCCTGGTCTGACAGTTGTTATCCATAGGATTTTTCTGCAACAAGCCTTTCAATTTCGTTTTTATGGGAAAATCGCCGATTTTCTGGAATTGAAACAGCCCGTGCACTACGATGACATGAATGCAGAACAGATCAGCCCGGCAGACACATCTAATCGCTTATCATTTACAATCGGTTAGTGGGCGTCAAGCTCCGTCGATCAAGTTTGTGACTTTAAACGAAATGTTTCCAGTCCTGCGGGTTATCCAGATCAAGATGCCCCTGAGCGTCGTTCCAGAGCCATTCATGACTCGATAACCCAAATCCCTTCCAGAGCTCGTTAAGCCCTTTATTCAAGGGAATTCTGTCAATCGTGTGCCGTTGAGACCAAGCCAGGGCCACCGGGTGCATGCCCCGGCCCAGGGGGGTGACTCCACGAATCAACGACTCGCCCCTGACCTGACACCGTCTCGTCAATTCCAATGCATAAGCAGAACTCATACCCGGAATGTCTGCCGGTGTAAATAAAACATGCGTCGGCTCGGGCTGGAGCCCCTCGGAAATCATCCGCTCCAGATGACGAATTCCACTTTCAATCGAATCGCGCATCTCGGCCGGGCCTGGGTCCAAATGCAATACAAAGCCGCCACCCGCACTCGACTCACTTCCGATAAATCCATATGGCTCTTCAGATTGTGGCCCCAAAACGACCACCACTTTGGTGAGCCCTCCGGCTGCCAACTGCTCCACAACATGACGAATCAATGTTTTCTGCACGCCTGGCATTGGCTCCAAAAGCTTTGGACGTCCGTAACGGCGGCTCAGGCCTGCGGCGGCAACGATCACCGGGATCCGTAAACCATTCGATTCCGGCTTCGAAAATGGCCCTGCCTCAATCATGGAACGGGCCCTGAACGTTTTATGTAATACATTGAAATTTATAGACTTGTATACTTACCATCAAACCACTTCGGCGCGTGTATGGGGCGGGCCATTGTTGGCTGAAGGGTCGGCAATGAGATGGGCCGAAGGGCCCCCCAGCTTTCGGGCGTCCGATTCGCCCAAATTGCGCCATGCAATCATTTCTGCAACCACACTGACGGCAATCTCGAAAATCGACTGGGAACCGATCGGCAAGCCAATCGGCGCCTTGACACGTGCCAGAGAATCTGACGCAAGCCCTTCAGTTTGAAGAGCTTCTGTGATCATTTTGATCTTCCGCCGGCTTCCGATCAGGCCGACGTAAGCGGCCGGAGTGGCAGCCACCAGACCAAGTGCTTCCTGGTCGTGGCCATGTCCGCGGGTGACGATCAGGAGATAAGTGCGCGACGTAATCTCAATATTTGTAAGTATTTCCTGAAACGGTCCGACATGAATTTCAGTCGCTTTTGGAAATCGCTCCAGATTGGCGAACTGGGCCCGGTCGTCGACCACCACCACTTCAAAATTGGCCCTTTGGGCGAGCTCCGCAACCGCTTGGCCCACGTGCCCTGCCCCGACAATCACCACCTGGATCCGCTGAGGCCACTGAATCACACTCACACCGCTGACTGTCACCGGCCTCTGAAGTGTCGCCTTCGAATTCCGCACCAACTCAAGCTGATCCATCGTGGGTGGCTCAGGCCAGAAGCCCGCAAGCTGGCCTAGGTGATCAACCAGAAAGCGTTGCCCCAAAATGGTTTGAATCAAGTCCGAGGCGTGCTGCACTATCGCTTCCCGAAACCCGTGGCCCGTTTCATCCAGCCTGGCCCAAGCCTTGGCGTAATCCATAAACTTCGAATCACGGGTCTCAAACTTCTGCGAAGTGATGATCATCTTGCCACCACAAATCAAGCCGTCCGCCCAGGCGTAATCGTGGTCAAGCACATAGGAACTGACCAGGCATTGATCTGGCTGTAACGTCATCAAGCTTCGAGACTTGACCTCATTCTCAACACATCCCCCGCCAAGCGTGCCCCACTGTTGCCCATCCGGAGCGATCATCATATAGGCACCGGCTTTTTGGGGGGTCGAGCCACGCGTTTCCACCACCTGACAGACGATTCTGGTCTGACCGTCCAGCAAATCGTTGGCCAATTGGTTCATCAAATCGCGCATGGTATCCTGATCGGCCCCTTCAAAGTTGTCAACGATCCCCAAGACCCGCTCTACAAAGGATAGGCGATGAGAGGCCGACGACTCAAGAGCGCTCTCTGGGTCTATGCCTTGAAAGAGGGTCCGAAATGACGAATTTAGCGGAAGGGTGATTCACGACATCCACATGCATCCGACAGAACCAGGCTGGGTGTCGACCCTCCAGTGGTTAAGCGATGCCTGAGCACGCTTGGCCTGCAAGTGACGATTGGCCGACGCCTTCTCCGCTTCCTGATCCTTAAGCATACCTGCCATCATCTTCAAGCCTGATTCAGCAAGCTTAAGTGCTTGTGCTGTCATGCGTTCTCGCTCTTCAAGAGTCGCAAGCAACTGCTGCCATTGCTCCCTTTCCTGTTTCGGAATACGCTTGAGACGATCTGCCACGTCTTGCCATAAGTCTATAGATTCATTGTAATTAGATGTTGAGCTCATGGCAGGCCACTCCGAATCATAGATTCATTAACAGAGGATGCGTGATCAATTGTTGCATGGGCGAAGCAGTTCTTAAACCGCGACATCTTACCTAATCGACACATATTCTCCAGATCATCACATTTCTCTTCAAAATTTTTCTAAGAAAAAAAAGCGACTGGGCAGAGCCTGATGAGGTCGGATACCCGTCGGGGTCGATGCGATTGGATCTGTGCATCTCGCAACGAATTTCAGGAAAATGGACATGAGATCACATTTCAGGCGTTTTGTCGCTAATCGTCATCTTATTTTAAGAGGGCGAAGTGATGGATGAAGAGAGAAGCCCCGGGCTCTTGAGACTTTTTTGGGAACCGGTTGCCGACATTGACTTGAACGGATAGGATGAGACGACGTCGATTTAGAGTTAAAACAAGATTTTGAAGATGGGGAATGAGAATGCCAGAGAACTCGACGAATGATCAACCGGCAGGTGGTTGTTTATTGGCCCTAAACCGTTTTTGTCTCATGATTTCAATCATTTGCTCGATCATCATGGTCATCGATTGCAAATCGTTCTCGATTGCAATGGCTATGATCATTAGAGATGAAAGACACGCCTACGGTTTCTACAATGGGTATCTCATGACGGTGTTTGTTATCAAAATTTTTGGTATGGTCTTCACTATCAATATGGTTATAGCCCTGCTGAGCGGATTGTATGACTGGTATTATTTCAAGAAAAAGAATAACACCTATTTTCGATATTTGATCTATACCATTGGCTGCATTGCCACACCATTTGCGGCGAATCAGGTAAACTCAGAATTAAACGGAATATTTTACGCCACCAACAAGACGGTGGGAACAGGGATTTTGAAAAAAACAAATCCGCCATTGGCTGTGAGGCCACCGGGAGTGGCAGAATCAAGCCCGGATTTGACGGGGCCTGGCGTACCTTCACTACCTGGGTCTGGATTTCAGGAATATCGCCCGCTCGTCCCAATTGCCCAGAGGGGGCCCCAGATATTAAATTCGTTCCAGCAAAGTCAGATCCCGGGCGAGTCCCATGAATTGGCTTTCGATTCCAAAGGGCAGATTTATGCTTCGATTACCAACAATATCATTTACAAGATCGAGCCCGACGGCACTCCTTTGGAATATTTCAAGGTTTTTGTGTCGGATGTCCATATGGCGCTCCATCATTCGGGATTGATCTTTTTGTCGGGTGCCTTTGTGGAAGAAGGCTCCATTTGTTATGTGACTCCGGACAAGTCCTTAAAAACGGTTGTGAAAGGGCTAAAGAAACCACAAGGCCTGGCCTTTGATTCCTCGGGAATACTTTTTGTTGCTAACTCCGGGATGAATTGCATTACAAAAATCTCGCGTGATGGATCCAGAATCACATTTGCAAGTTTGATTAGGAACCCATGCGGGCTGGCATTTGATAAACAGGGCGATTTGTATGTCTCCAGCACTGACTGGAACCAGATTCTGAAAATTTCACCTAATGGAACGATTAAGATATTTGCGGAAGGGCTGAGTCGTCCGAAAGGGATTGCCTTTGACAAAAATGGGGACTTGTTTGTTGCAAATTCTGGAAATGATACAATCTTGAGAATCGGGAAGGATGGGAAATCCGAAGTATTTGCCCGGGGCGTCAAGAATATTGCAGACATGTCGCAGGCGGCAGACGCTTTGAAACCTGTTAACGATCGCAAATCCAATTTGCCTTGGGTTTTGAAGCCTGCGGTTGCGATGGTATCGGATTGGATTGACCAGCCGAATTCTCTGGCTTTTGCAAATAATGGAGATCTTTATGTGTCCCAGCTTTCGAGTCATTCCGTGATTCGTATCGATTCCAGTCGGGAATGCCGATTGGTCAACCGTTTTCGGAGAAGCTCTGGCATTCTATTTGACCAGGACAACAGGCTTGTCGTGGCTCATGATGGGGCCGGCCCAACCCGCGGCAATATGATTTCCAAGACGGATTCGACTGGCCACTTGCAGATGTTTCTTCATGGAGGATTAAATGGGCCAGGCCAGATGGCATTTGATTCCAACGATAATCTTTATGTGATCAACAGCTCTGATCAGATGGTTGTCAAAATTACACCTGGGAAGGAGTTTTTCATCCAGTTTCCCGGATTTGGGCATCTGGGTGGAATTGCAATCGACCCATGGGACTCCGTTTATCTTTCTGCGATGCATGAAAATCGTATCATCAAGCGATTAGCGAATGATCAGATTTCTTCCATTACAACCGGGGAGTTCCAAGGCCTATCGAAGTTGGCGGTCAGCCCCGGCGGGGAGATTTATTTTATTTACGATTCCGGGCGTGGTCTGGGCAAGCTCAACTTAACCGGTACAGTTGAAATGGTGCTGTCCAATAATCCAGAAAATACGCTGTCGCACCTGACGATAAATCGTGCAAACCAGGTTTTTTTCTCAAGTCATTTGAAAGATGGAGTCAAAATGATTTATCCCAACCTTGATTTCAAGACCATTTCCGACGCCACTTCCGTCCACGGCTTGTTGTTCGACAGGAGGGATAACCTATATTTTACAACTATCAATGGATGGATCAAACAGATTCCAATAAATTCCGTCAATCCGTGAGCCGCTCGTCTAAAAATATGAAACGAGCGTCTTTTCTTCTTCAAAAACGGTTCCAATCATTCCGGATGGGGTAGCGGCTCGCCATCTGAAAAAAAAAGCACAGCGTAACGTGACGACCTATTTTGATACAACTTTCCGCAATTTTTTTAATTGAATATTATCCAACTCGGCTTGGTAACTCCCAATCCAATCCGTTCATGTTCCAATATTTTAGAGAAATTCTGAAGTACCAGCCCTATTTCTTGCGTGCCTGTTTCAATTGGGGATCCATCGGAATTAATGGTCCAGCAGGCTTGGTTGTCATTTTTTTGGGGAGAACCAATTTGTCTTGAATCGGAGATTGTATTTGCGAAATTCCGGGACTCTTCCGGTAAATGGCAGAACGCGGATTGTCTGATACTTTCCAGATCTGGTCATCATGCAGATACATCTTCCTCTGATCTTCGAGACTCAGTGGGCGTGCTCCCACCCTTCCAAATACAGCAATTTGATTGCCCGACTCATCTACGGCCCGATCCCTGTCCATGCCTTCGGCAATTGCAAGGGCGTGTCCCGATTTTGGCATTTTTTTGGATGCCACCAATCTAGGGGTCGGGCGAGGGCTGAATCCCTGATAGCCGGGTGTATCCGTCGATGTCAATTGAACCACTTTCAAGCCATTGTGACCATCTGCAAGATAGGCGAACTGACTGGTGTAGGTGATACCTAGTTTGACATCCCGGCAATCGTTGATTTCGCCACCTGCATTAAAAATTTGGTCGATTCTTGGCTCTTCGGGCTTTTCAATATCGAGGATCACCAGGCCTTGATGGCCGGCGGCCACATAGGCATAGGTCCTGGCTGGATAGATCTTATAGGCCTCGGCCATCGGCAGGGCCGAGACGGGTTGAGGCAGTTCGGGGTTGGTGATATCGAGGATCTTGATGCCTTCGCTATCGGCCACAAAGGCGTATCTGAACTGCGGTTCCACATCGCGCACATCATTCAGGAACGGGGCCCCTAGAATGCTTGTCACCCGGGGTTTTTCCGGGTCGGCAACCGACACGACCACTAAACCTTTGTTGCATCCCAGATAAACATTGGTCCCAATCACGGTTACGGACTTGGCTCCATCAAGAATTCCATCCGGATTGAAAACAATATCCTTTTTGAGGAAATTATTGAGCGGGTTTCCATCGAGTAAAGTGGCAGCGCTGACCATCACCAAGCCTTCCTCAGAATCGGCCACATAAATAAAGGCATAGGCCAAATGCACATCCTGCTCTTTATTCTCGGGCAGATGCGATCGTGTCGGGTCGGGTGCAATGGTGGTTGGTGCAGCCACATCCCGAGCATTTTTAGTGCGCACGTAAAGCCTTTGGCCTAAGGGCGATACGGGGGCGGTCGTAATACGTTCCGAAAATCCCTTGTTATCAATAAATGCAATGTCAAACACACGAAGGCCCTGATCGCCGCAGGCTGCATAAAGATATTCGCCACGAGCCTGAATTGCAAGCAGATCCGGCTTGGTGCGAAATTCCGAAATGTCGCGGCCGGGATGCTCGTGCAAATGCTCCAATTCGGACTTTTCATGCAAATGCTTTTCAAATCGTTGTGGATAAGCAATTTTATGGAGCGAGCTTCCAATCACTGTCTGCGGCTCATCACGCTCTGTGACGACCACGGCCGAAAGTCCATGCTCGCCTGTAGCCACCCAGCAATATCGACCGATAAAATTCGTGAAATTCGTGCCTTGCATCAGCAATTGGGCCATGATGGCATTATTGTCGCCATTTTCGGAAATATGACAATCCGTGCACATCTTCGTCTCGCTTCGTCCGGAAATCATGGCCTCAGCGCTATCAGGCAGGCCATGATTTGCTCCGCCCCGGATTTTTGGTGCAATTGCGCGAACGGTATGAGGCACATTCGTGCTGAATGCAATGCCTGAGAGGCCCTCGGCGGAAACCGTCTGTTGCTGAACATAAATCGACTCTCGATTCCCATTATAAGAGCCAACATGGATTGCACAGCTTGACCTGGCAGGCCCGATCCGGTTTCCAGTCACATCGCCATCGCGAGCAAGCATGAAAACGTCGTCTCTGAGCGTCTGGAAATTGTAGGAAATCGAATTTCGGCTGACATCGCCCTCATTATGAAGCATGGGGGTCTTGCGATTGGCTTTCTGCGGCAGGTGGCATCCGAAACAGCTTGGGTTCCACGACGAATGGCAGGCTATGCACGACATGTTCTTGCTTGAGTGGGCACAGAGCGACTGATCCTTTGGCTGGTCGCCCCAGGTCATCTGGTCGCCTTCAAAACGCACGGTTTTGGCCAGATGCGCCCGCTCATTATAATCAGGCGATTGCGGGTTGATTGTGTCGTCAACTTGCGAAACTTCCCATTTCAGCCCTTTCTCGACCATCGATCGCTGTACAATTTTCGTGCCCTGCTTCTCAAACCGGCGTTCTCCAAATGGAGTGCGCATGGTTGCGAGATCTCGACCTGCTTTTCCCGATTCCAACCCTGATGTATCCGAGGCTGGCCCTGATGTGATCAGGCTCGCCCGCTGGCCGACCTGGCCGTGGCAATCCACGCATTGAATTTCAATGGCATTACGAACCTCTCCATAAAGCTTGCCGTTGCCGTGCATGTCTTGCACAAAATGGCAATCCACGCA
Organism: Candidatus Kuenenia stuttgartensis; assembly: GCA_945865635.1. Taxonomy (GTDB): domain Bacteria; phylum Planctomycetota; class Planctomycetia; order Isosphaerales; family Isosphaeraceae; genus QWQI01. The sequence goes on along the minus strand of CAMBEP010000013.1, from coordinate 43,894 downwards.
GTGCATCCCTTTTTCCAAGTGAATATCCATTTGATGCACTGGCATTCCATCGCGTCTGGCAGAAACCGACTCCTCGGCTTTGGTCAATTCTTCAGCACTCAAAACCATCCGATACAATTCTTTCACATCCATTGCAATCGCGGTTGCCGCTTGCAGCTCTGGCCCGGCTGCTTCTTCAACGACCCGGCCGCGATGATCCAGCAGATTGCCTTTCCGATCTTTCTTGAAAACGGCCTTGAAAACCCAGCCGTGGCCGTGATAGTCGGCAAACTGGGTGTGCTTCAGCGATGGATTCAAGTCTGTCACATTGGCCAGAAATTCAGGGTCTGACCAGTGCCCGCGCGCTGCGGCTTCGTCTGGATTCAACATCTGGGCCTTTGTAAATTCCTCTGAGCTCAGCCGCTTCTCCTTCTCAGGAAACATGACCTCGGCATCTGTCTCTTCGTCCCACCACATGAAGCCTGTGTAGCTGTTCATGACCGTAGTGCCTGGATGAATGTGGCAGACGATGCACTGGCTGGTCGGAATTCCGATCGTAAATCGATGCTCGATCGGATGCCCGGATTCCCCCCTCGGAATCATCGGATCGGCCTGAAACGAGGTGCCTTTGTGGCCATAAGCGGCGTAGGGGCCTGAATTGATCGGCGATCGGTCGTTGGCATAGATCACATGGCACGAGGTGCATCCGCTGGAACGGTAATCGCCTGGATGATCGTTGGTACCCAAGAAGTTCAGGGTCGGATCCAGTAGACGGGTTTTTTGAAGCCCCAGAAAGACAGGGTCAGTCCGGTTCTTTGTCCCAAGCCCGCGCGGGCTAAGCCCTGCCTTGGGTCGGCCTGGATCTTCCTGAGGGTTGGGCAGTCCAATTTCCTGAGGCTCGCGTCGGCCTCGTTCAAAAATCCGCAAAATATTGCCCGGCTGGCTGATTTCAAATCGTGGCAAGGGCTCCAGAAACGGCAGAACCCCTTTGTTCGCAGTCTCAAAGGCCGTTGGCGGAGGCAGTGTCAATAGCCTCTGTGGTGTCCCGTTCATGGAATAACTTTCCCCATAACGCGGGTGCTTCGACGGTATGGCTCCATTATTGTATAAAGCGGCGTTCCACAGCATCGCCCCATGGGTCATCATGCTTTTGCCAACCTGATCCAAAATCTCACTGTGGCAACCCGATGTGCCGCAACTCAGCCTAGCTACCCTTAAATCTCCCGGATTGACAAATTGAATGAATTCCGGCGATTCGCGATTCAATAAAGTATAAGACCTCTGTGGATTTGCAGACCCGGGCCAGGCCTCCGGGAACCGTGAATGGACATGTGCGGCCGCCTTGTCAATTGCACGCCCATTGCCACCATGACAATCCGTACAGCCCAGCCTGACTGTCTCTTTGAAATGCGGGTCGTGCTGCCCACGATGGCATTGAATGCAGCCCTGACTCTTGGCCGCCACGAGTTCATCCGCCTGAGCATTCAGAGGCTCAAGCCCTGTATCAAGCGAACCTGCTTCATATTGCACCCGCCGAACCGGATTGACATCCACCGGCACTCGCCTGAATGGGGTCTGCGCCTGAGCCACATTCATCAAATGAAAATAAGACAATCCCGAAATCAATACAATCAGGCCGAGAAGACCCTGACACAGGTCTCTGACAAGCATGTTGCGAAACGGCTTAAAATGCATTGGGCCGAACTCCTTTCGGCGAGTATCCTTCTGATTCGTCAAGGCTGCTTCTGACAAATTACACAAGAAGGCCACACGATGCAAGAGTTTTAAAAAAGAAAATCTTGCACCGGAAATTTTTCAGCTTAAGCCTGATGGTCTGTAAAATCCCTATTTGCCCTGAATGATCACAGACTTTGAAAACGAGCCTGGGTCGATCAGACAGCCAATCGCTCTCTGAAGCAGAATGATCGACGGGCGGTCATCCCGGTGCGTATTCAAAATCTGGCCAGCAATTGCTGCCGCTTCGCTGAACTGACGACCCTCAAAAAAAGCCAAAGCCTTTTCGTATAGACTGCACAATTGCACTTTGTCAGGATCCCGACTCGGAAAAACCTGGTGCAAATCCACTGGCTCAGGAATATTGACAAGCGACACGCTCCCAATGCGCCGGCCAAGAAACTGGCCGTGAAGCTGCAACCACGTGTGATGCGTCACCAAAAACGGACACTGAAAATATTTCGTGACCCCCTGAACCCGGCTCGCCAGATTTACCGAATTCCCAATCGCTCCAAATTTCAATTTTCGGGGTGTCCCAATATTTCCCACAAAAGCCTTGCCCGTATTGATCCCCACACCCACCGAAAAACCTGTCCCGCCCAGGCGTTCCTTCCAAATCTCGGAAAGCTGCTCAATCTCCTGGATCATTGCAAATCCAGCCTTCACCGCTCTTACAGCATGATCGCTTTCCGCACTGATCTCACCCCAGATCGCCATCAGCTCGTCGCCAATATAATCCACCACGATCCCATCATATTCCGGTACGCATTCAGATATTGAAGAGAGCGATTCCTGAAGCCATTCCAAAAGCAAATCAGGCTCAAGATTCGAACTGATCCGGCTGAAATTCCGAATATCACAAAACAAAGACGTAATTTCATATTCTGATCCGCGCAGCAAATTCGGATCCTTTTTGATCCGCTCCGAAACCTTTTTCGTAAAATATTGCTCAAGCAGCGTCTCAAGCTGGTCCCGCTCGCCTTTCATCGTAAGATGGGCGATACCCGACGCCACACACCCCGCCAATATCTGCATGATGATCACACGCAATTCCGTAAGCGTCTCAGACCGCGATTTATTTAATGCAATCATTGCAGAATTCGAGTAATAATCATCAACAAACTTGATCCCGCACAACCCCCCGACAACCTGGCCGGATGGGCTTAGAACCGGTGCCCCAACAGATTCTGAAAGCCCGATCAATATCTCGGAGCGTGTCAAATTCTGGTCGCCCAGACGCATCCAGACACTCTGGCCCGACTCCTTGAGCTTTCTCAATAAACTGTCATTCGGTACTTTCTGAAACGGCTGATCTGAACGCGAGTTATGAACCGTGGCAACCACTTTCCACTCGCCTGCTTTATTAAGTGTCAATGCCCAGCCTTGGTCAAGGTCCAACAAATTGACCATCACCTGGACAGCCCTTTCGAAAAATTCGACATCCGTCACCGCACTTTGAATGATTCCAAGCATGCCTTCCAGCATTTTAAGAGCCACTGTCACATCAAGATTCCCATTCGATTTTAAAGAATAATCAAGCCGATTGACCAGAGGAGCAATCTGGGCTGAGTTGCTCAGGTCATTCATGGATTGCGAGCTATTGGTATCCTCAAAATCAAGTGATATCGAAGCGTAATTGGAAAATGGGGCAATCGGCTTGACGTCGAGCACTTTGACCTCATCATCATCATCCACTCTTGGTTTCATTTCGATCGGGTCAAGCACAAATAAAAAGTTTCGGTCCTTGATCTTAACCGGCAATTTAAATTCAATCGGTTTCAGCGACTCCATGACATAACCATCAATCATGTAGGAATTCTTGCCCGCCACTTCAATTCTGACCCTCTCGGAATCGATCGGAATCAGACTCAGAGACCACCGCGAAATTGTATGATCCGAATGCGGCACATACGCAATTCGCAAGCACTGAAGCCCCTTCGGGTCCGTTCCCTGATAGGGCTTCAGAATCTTGGTGCTTTCCGCTTCGTTGTATTCACGCCCAAGCCATGTCAGGCAACCAATCTGGGAGGTACATTTCAAAACCCCATGCTCGAAAATGTTCAACTGAAACATTGCTCCCCAACCCTCTCAAAATGCTTGAATTCCAAAAATGGATCACGACACGGGAGCACCCGCCTTGTCAACCTTCACATTCGCGGCACATCATTCGTATGCCCATTAATTGTACGAACAAATTCCGCACAATGCAATCAATCGGCTTCAAGAATCTTGAGGGTTGCCGCAAATTACGCTGGAATCTGTTGTTCCGATTCTGTCATGGTTCAAGAATCGAGCGAAATTGGCTCGGCAGGGCAGGGCGGGCTGAGTTTAATTCTGCATCAGCCCCTTTGCCTTTTTGATGATAACCATGACACGTCACGCACGACGATCCTGCACTCGCCGACGCATGTCGGCTTAAACCACTTTCCCCATGGCATCCAAAACAATTCTGAACCTTGGGGATGAGCTGATCCATTGCATTTCTGGATCCTTCCGCATCATGACACGCCCGACAATCCATCATCGTGTGCCGGCCATGATCAAATCTTGCACCAATCAATTTTGAGCGAGTTGCCAAAACCGGCTGCACCTTGAAATTTCCAGCCAATCCTGACTCCTGAAATTCATGACATTCCACACACCCGCGTCGACCTCTCGGACCAAGTTCCCTCCACGACTTTCCAAGTAATAATTCTGCCCCTTTTTCGACACTTTCCGCAATCGCCTTGCCCACTGTCGGGTCGGCCAGCTTCTGAGGCTTTCCCGGAATCCCGGAATCCGATAGCTTTCGATCCAGAATGGCCGGATTATCCTTAAAATACTCTTTCAAATACAAAGCTCGCAATTCTTCCAGAAGCTCAGGAATCTGAAGGCCGTGACGAACTGCCAAAGTTCGCCCTCCCGATACTCCAAAACTTTGCGGATGACACGCCGCACAATCACGCTCAAACCTTACAGACAATGGGTTACGCAACTGACCCGTCGGCGCCACCCCGAGCGAACCTCCCAATGAATCCGTCAGAGTCTGAACATGGCAGGAATTGCATTGCAATTTGACCACCGTTTCAAGATCTTCAGGCCCTTTGAGCCCATAACGCAGCCGATCTTTTTCTGGTAAGTCTTTAAAACGAATCAGGGCCAACCCATCAGGAGCAGGATTCTGGCCTGGCGACAAATGCAATGCATGATTGAACTTGATATTCTCAGGCAACTGATCGCTCAAATGTAATCGGAATTCAGGATGTGATTTCGGACCAAAACCAGCAATAGCACTTCTCCCGGTCTCTGAATCCTGGACAAGCGAATCTTTCAAATTGGTGTGACATTTCGTGCAGTGCTGGTTGCCGACATCAGTTAAATCCATCGAGCGTCCCTGATGATCCTCATGACACGTAGCGCACGCCGGTGATTTATCCGGTTTTGAATTCAAATGATGAGGCGCATTGCGATGGCAATCAAGACATCGCGCATCCTGAGTAACCACAGAATGAAAAATCGGCGATGTCCGCTCCGGATTCAATCCTTCGGCCGCCTTATGACAGACCTCGCACCGGCTCTCCCAAAGGGCATGCGGCCGAGCCACCGGCCCGGGCGATGCAAGGCTTGTAAATCGGAAATTTCGCGAACTTGTATCTTCAGGCTTGAACAGGATCCATGCTGTTCCCAGAATCCCAGTTGCAATCAGGGTCGACGCAATTGCAAACCATTTGCGTGACCGATAAAATCTGTCGGGTCGATTGTAATACGAAAAAGCGATACGTGATGCACGCGTTTTGGCCTTCTCAGGGATCTGATCCATGGACATTGCAATTTCCCGCCTCTCAAAAGGAATCGGTTGGCCCGGTCAGGGGAACTCTATGGCAAGCACCACGTGCAGGAACAGTGCCACCATTAATGTTACGGATAATGCCACATGACCCACCAGCCAGGAATGAAGCCAGAAATGCAATCGCTCCTGTCGGTCAAACTGACGCCTCTGGTTACATATCAGACTCAGTCGTTCCACCACCGGTTTGGACGCGACTGGCAATCGATCCGAAATCGACTGGAATAAAAATTCGGAACCCCGACTGTTGCCAAGCCCGGTTGGCTTCATCTTGCCAGGTTTCAGGAACGGCTCGATTTCGTTCCTCCAGAAATCCAGCAAATCGTCACAGCCTTGAATATAAGGATAGGTCGTATGCAAATGGACCATGCGGCCACTAATCGCCCCAGTGGTTTTGATTGACGACGAAATCGAAATATCGGGGCCATTCTCCTGCCGTTGCTGATCAGTTTCAGCAAGGCCACATGTCTCGCGAATCATCTGGTCGGCTTCCCGGAGATAGGATTCAAGCACTTCGGGAATCTGGTTTACAATCGTCTCGCCAGGCAGCGATTCCAGCATGATCCTCGGGATCAGGTTCTGGATATACAAGCCCGCTAATCCACTCACAACGACGAAAAGTGTCAGCCAACTCAAAATTCCTGCCAGTGGAGATGCCTTCAAACCAAAATGAAACCCACCATGCAACATTGCCAATGGCAGAGAGAGAATCCCAAGCCAAATATGAGCTTTAAGCCAATATTTTGTCCTGCCAATTCGCCATGCACGAAAAATCGTTTTTCTGGGCCATAAAAACATCTCAAAGACCATGATCAGCCCCGCAATGACTCCCGCTGTCAGGCCAGCCGTACTACCACCTGATGGCCACCTCCCCATCTTAAAAAATCCAATCAGAAACCATGCGCTAAATAAAATCGTCCATAAAACGACCGTATATGCCCAGTTGCGGTGCACTTCAAAGTTTCTGTCTCTCCAAATCAGCATGGTTTTCCCTGACGTTCATTGGATGGCAAGATCGGGCTCAGAACAGATACGGCTTGATGACTCGTCTTAAGATGCTGTTGATCGATCATGATTCTACACCAGTGCCGATCGCGATGCAATTTTAATATGCCATGACAAGATTCGCAAATCCAGCCACCATCGAACTTGCCGCCGAACCAAAATTCGCAAAAATCGACTGGAATCCATCGCCAGGCACGAGCATCGAAACTCCACCCACAAATGTAATGTTCTCACTCAGCAGTGGCCTGTATTCCATCCCACAACTTAGATCGCCGCCAATAAAGTGCTTGATGTTGCCATCAAACAAATACTGCTTGAGTGAACTTGTGTTTTGAAACCAGATCAATTGAGAGTTGGTTATGAGCCGCAGCTTCGGGGTCAAATCCATGTCCATGCCAATACCCGGAATCATGATTCCAGGATTCACAAAATTGGCCTGAGACTGAATCTTGCTCGCCCTAAGATCAGGCACCAGCGACAGACGCTGCACCAGATTTACACCAAGAAGTGGCAATTGCTGACGGTTCCAGTAGCTGAACTGGCCACCTGCAAAATTCGGTCCGTCCAGAATCGTATCAAATCCAGTCGCTTTATTGTCGTTCACATTCGAGTCGCCCGACGACCAGAAAAAGAAGCTCTTGAATCGAATCCAGTCGCGATCGTAAGAAGCTTCGATGGCAGCCATCTGGGCATTGATCGTCACGGGCTGATTCGCTATCGGATTAAGACTGTCGTTGCCAAATGCCCAGTAAAACTGATGCGATAAATTGAATCGGTCAATATGGCCATCGCCAGCAAACCCCAAATAGGCTGCATTGACAGTGTGTCTCTGGAAAATTCCTGCCCCGTCCGGACGCACCAGAAACCGGTTCTTGTCGAATTTGGTGTTTGAAATGTCATTGTCATAGGCAAGACTAAATTGAATGGTATAACCCGGAACCAAAAAGTCCTGCCGGTAATAGTTGGCAAAGAAGAGATTCTGCGGCCGGTCGTTAAACGTGTTCAGGGCCGTGTTTGTATCCTTCTCCCACTGACGGAAATAGGCCAGGTTCCATTGATCCCTGTTTGAAAAAAGATTGCCGAAGAATCGGATGCCACGAGTGGTGTCCTGAAACAGGAACCCTCTAAAGTCCTGATTAAATGGCTGATTTCCGACCCGAACCGAGATAAAATCAAAGTCGGGGCTGACATCTGCCAGCCGGTATTCCACATATCCTTCCTGAATCGGGTTGAAATAGGTTCTTAATCGCGAGCTTCCCTCAAGCACATTGGGGCTGACCTGCGATAGTTCGCTGAATGAGAAATCGCTCACCCCCCAGACCGGCAATATCTTGATCTTCCAATCGTCGGGCCGATAACCACCATCTCCATGAAACAGCTCAAAACCCATGCTGTAATATTGCAATGTGAAAAAACTTGACGACCGGCCATAAAAGTTTGACGAAAAGGGCCTCGATGTGCTCTCAAAAGGCGATGTCTGGGTCGGCGCCTGGCGACCTTCAAAGTCTAAATCCGCCTTCGCCATGACATTCAAAAAAATGTTCTGGCCGATAATCGGATAGTCGCCCTTGAACTGATTCTGATTGTATGGATCCCACCACCGGCCTAGCGAATACGGCGAATCCACCTCGCGAATCTGGCCGCCCGACTTACTCCGGTCCCATGCTGGAAAGCCAATCCTCCAGCGATCCGGAACCGCAATCGCATCGGCACTCGTTCTGGGCTCGGTCGGAATGATCGTCGATTGTCCCGCATAGCCCAATGGCGGGTCCATCACTGGCTCTTCATAACTCTCAGCAATATCCGGAGATCGCAATGGCGTTACCCGCGGAAGATCATCCTGAATCGGGCGATTAAGAAATGAGGGCAATTTGGGCAGACCAAGCGATTCTGGATCTGTTGATGACAAGGGAGATGATCGATAGGGGGTCGGCTCAAATTGGGCCATCGCCGACAGAGGCACCAAGGCAAAGCCCAAGGCAAGCATGATCAGGCTTGTGATTCGCCTTGAGATGGCCAGCGTATGCCCCTTTTGGTAACTGCAATTCTCTGAATGAGCCTGACGATTTGTCATGAGTCAGATGACTTTACCTTCTCTAAGAGGATCGTCATAAACCAATCGGTTCTTGAGAATTTGTAACGACTGTAACGATTTTGGCGATCAAAACCCAATGAATTTTAAAGCCGGAGCTTTTTTAGGTGAATACCGTTTAGTTGGATTCTCACGATTATACGAAATAAATTGGCAGGATCAGGTCACTAACACCGATAGATAAGATGAGAGCGGTGAGGGGGCTGAGCTTGTGTTGGACGAATTGTTGCGAATCGGGTTTGCAGAGTCACTTTAAAGGAACCGTGGATGAATTCAGGTGCGCGAAACAAAACGTTGTTCCCCCTGACATCAGGCCTTCAGAGCCTGGAGGCCAGGCAATTGCTTGCTTCGATCACTCCAGTGGTCGTATCTGGCAGCAGCCAGCAGCAGGTCAATTCACAAGCGGTCAAGCGGGATCAGGCTTTGGGCCTTTCCAAAGGCCAGATTATTAATCCTGCCCCGACGGATTTGACACTTTCTGACACAGAATTAACAAAACTTTCCGCAAACCTTGTCAACCAGACTCTGAGCGTATCCGATGTCGCAACGATTCTAGATCGCGCATCAGCCGTATCCTCATCGCAGGACGCCATTATCGTAATTGTTGACCGTGGGGGCAACATTTTGGGTGTACGCATGGAATCGGGCCTTTCCAGCGAAATCTCTTCCAATAATGCGATCAAAACATTTGCAATTGACGGAGCAGTGGCCGAGGCCCGCACTGGGGCCTTTTTTGGCAATAATCAGGCTCCACTCACAAGCAGAACGGTGCAGTTCATCAGTCAGACGACGATGACAGAGCGGGTTGTCAAATCCACTCCCGACGGCACAGCCTCAGATTCACCTTTATTTGGGCCAGGTTTTGTGGCTCCCATTGGTGCCAAGGGGCACTTCCCACCAAACATCCCCTACACGCCGCAAGTCGACCTCTTTGCCATCGAATATACAAATCGCGACAGCACCATTCATGCCGGAGCCGATTCCATACGGGGCACAGCCGACGATATCGCATTGCCCAATCGCTTCAATGTGCCCGATTCGCAAATTCCTTTGCTTAAAAACCAGAATGGTCAATTTATTGATATTGGCAGATTGGTTGACAATGGACGAATGAATCCTCCGCAACCAATTCCGACGACAATGGACCCAAACAAGGCCAAATTGTATGTCAATGCCCCCGATTCCTGGGGCTCAGTGACAGGAACTTTTCCCGACGCCCAGTCGCGTGGAATTGCAACTCTGCCAGGCGGAATTCCCATTTATAAGAACAACACAATTGTGGGCGGAATCGGGGTCTTTTTTCCTGGAAAGACTGGAATGGCTACCGAGGAGAATTCGTATTTAAACGACGCAGGATTTTTTGATCCTCAAAAGCCAGACCGATCGCTTGAAGCAGAGTATATTGCATTTGTTGCGGTCGGCGGAATCCCATCTGAAAATCTCGCCACTGCGGGCCCTGTGGGTGATGCTCCCGCCTTGCCTGGAACAACAGAAAAGAAGCCAAATTCGTCGTCAATATTCGGACTCCCCTCAGGCCGAATCGATCTCGTGGGAATTACCCTGCCACTTTTTGGCGGCCAAGGCTTATTGGGAACCGAGAATTTATTGAATGAAGGTGCAAGGCTCCCACTGGGTGCAATTAATGGCGATAATGCAATCGTAAACAAGCAAGGTGGTACCATTCTTGCAGGCCAGCCGCTTGCTGGAGGCTGGTTGGCCAAGCCGGTAGATGCCGCCGCAGGTGCAGGCGATTTAAAGGCTTCTGATGTCGTCAATCTGGTCGATCGTTCCATTACCCAGGCGAATATCACGCGTTCTGCCATTCGCCTCCCGTTGAGCAGCACTGCGAAAATGACAATTGCGGCAAGCGACAATAAAGGCAATGTTTTGGGTATTTATCGAATGCCCGACTCCACATTTTTTTCTATTGATGTCGCCGTAGCCAAGGCCAGAAACGTGGCATATTATGCCAACCCTAATGAAATACAACCCTCTGATCAAATCAAAGGGATTCCCAAAGGGGTTGGTTTCACAAACAGATCGTTTCGTTATTTGGCCCTGCCGTTTTTTCCTGAGGGGATCAATACATATCAGTCAGGACCATTCTCTATCCTGAATAGCCCAAACACTGCACGCAATGGCAAGAATCAGGGGGCACCACTGGCTGCATCGGCCTATGACAACGTCCAGGCCGTTGCGGCATTTTATCCGTCCAAGAATTTTCAGGACAAGTCGGATATTGCAAATCAGAATGGAGTGATATTCTTTCCCGGTTCGCAGCCACTTTATTCGACCAATCCAGCTCTTGGAACAACCCGTTTGGCAGGCGGATTTGGGATTAGTGGAGATGGAGTGGATCAAGACGATGTTGTGACTTATACAGGCGCAGTGGGCTATCAATCGCTGGTCAAACAGGCTCCAAGAGCAGATCAGTTCAGCGTGCGCGGAGTGCGCATTCCTTACATGAAATTCAATCGCCAGCCGCTGATTGATCCACTCAAGAAAATTCAGGGCCCTCAGAATATTACTTTACCAACACGCTCAAATACAGCTTTTCGCGGCATCCCAACCCGCTATTATCCTATCCCACGGACATAATCTTAAATGCGATTCTCAAATTCATCGATTTGCAAAATGGCTTGCCTAGTTGCCGTTTTTGGGCTGACCTCCACTTCGAATTCTGAGGAGGAAGTCAACTTGCACCCTAAACTTTTTCAAAAGGTTTATGAATGGACCACATATAAACCACGCAGGCTGCAGCAGATTCCACACACCATGCAGCGTGCTGGTCATTCCGACCAAATTTCGCCCAGAGCTGCATTGCCAAAACCAGGGTCGGTCAAGGGTTATCCGGTTGGCGGTGGAATGGCATTTGGTCAAGGGCATGGCCCATCGCTTGACGAAGGCACCTGGGGCTGGGATTCCACTGGCACTTCATGGCTCCCCAGAAGCACTTGGCTTGGATTTGGTCATGGCCGAAAATCCCAAGGTTCAACAGGATCCTATGCGACCGATAAAGGAACCGGTGAAAAAGCCATTTCAGGGAATCTTCAGCCAAGAAAGCGTTCCAGATAGACCTTTTTATGAATTAAAACCGGTAAATCTTATACTGATTCCCGAGCAGCTAAATGTTCGCAATCAAAACCTCTTTGAAATACAATTCTTTCGTAACAAGGTTGCAAATGCAATCGTTCTTTTAAGGTTATATGGCTGATTACAATGTGAATTCTGCAATTCGCGATTTGTTTTTTACAATCGAGAGAAGGTCGATTCCGCTCATCCGGTGAGCGGCATCATGCGGGCAGGCATAGACGCAGGATGGTTCGGTTCCTGCTCCAAGCGATTGGCAGAGGTCGCATGTGGTTGCCTTGGCTGATGTCGGCGACTGAGCTTTCCGGCCTGTCCCCGTTTCTGTCGGAATTTCGACCATGTTGATATTGCCATAAGGGCAATTCTGCGAACACAGACCGCAACCGATACACCAGTCTTCAATCACGATTTCACGTGAGTCCCGGCGTCTGATCGAGCCCACGGGGCATCCGACAATGCAATAGGGATCGAGACACGACCGGCACGAACTTGCAACCAGAAAATTGTCGAATCTAAGCCCTTCGCGAATCAATCGGGTCACTCCGCCGTGCGTGTCGGCACAGGCCTTCGTACATTCATCACACCGCGTGCATTTTGTAAGATCTAAAACCAAGAGGCTTTGCGCCTCCTGTAGGCCTTGCTCCAGAAAAGTGTCGAGCGTTTTCGAGGAGAGTTCTTTCAGGATCTTACTATTGTCGAAAAGCCGTTTTCTAGCTTCCTCAATCAATGAGGAACGAATTTCGGGATATTTTGAGATCATCTCGCGAAAATCTTCCGAGCTGATACGAACCAGTTCGACGTGATCCAGCGCGGTGCAGGTTGCATTTCTCACAGGTGAAACGCCTAAATCGCTCAGTTCGGGCAGACCGGCCAGCAGGCCGATCTCTCCCACAAAACCACCCTGCCCAACATAATTCAAAACCACTTCGCCGTCGCCGCCGGGCCGGGTTTGGCTGACTTTGACAAACCCTGTACGGATCAGGTAAAGACCGTCAACAGCCGGTGCTCCTTGCTTGAAAATCACTTCGCCCGGCATGAGCCTTCGCAGCACCACCTCCTCACGCATGGTATCCACAAATTCCTGAAAAGCCTCAGGGCGAGCTTTCAGAGAATCAAACAATGGCACATTTCGCAAATGATTATCAATCGCCCGCTCGCGGTAAACCGTTTGCAACTTTTTGCGGAATTCCGGGCTTCGCTGAAGCACATAAAGCACATTGCGAAGCATTTCCAGAACGACCACATTTCCCACGGCCCTGACTGTGGCTGATCGTGGATAGTTGTTCATGCATGTCATTTCGCCAAACAGGTCGCCTGACTTGAGCCGTGCGCGCGGGTTCCTCAGGTCAAGACTCTCCGGAGCATCCACAAAAATCGTTCGGCCCATGCCCTGCATTTCATCAGATGCAAAAAGATTGGATTGGAATGTTTTTCGAATCCGGTTCAACAGGCCTTTTTCTGGCTGATTCTTGAGGCTCTTTACAGGCGATTTTAGAAAAATCTCGACTTCACCTTCTTCAATCAAAAAGGCTGTCGAACCAAATTCGCCTTCCTTGCAAATCATCTCTCCATCTGCAAATCTTCGGCGAACAATTGCACCTTCATTCCACCTCAGAAATGGTCCTGATACACCGGAAAATGCCTTGCGGATTTCTCGAATTTTATGGCGGGAGAGTTTTGCCACATTCACAGGCTCGCCTTCAAGTTCAGTCCCAACCTTGGTGCGAAATGTCAGGGCGCCGGTCGGGCACGAAATCATGCATTCGCCGCATGCAATGCAATTGCTCTCGCCCATTGGGTCGCCAAGATCAAATGCAATTGTGGCATCAAAGCCTTTTCCAGCCCTGCCAAGAATTTGATTGTCGCGCACTTCATTGCAGCCACGAATGCAGCGATCGCACATAATGCAAGCGCTGTGGTCCACGGAAATGACCAGCGAGGATTGGTCGATTTTCGACTTCACTGCCGATTTCTCGGACGGACGGAATCGGTTGGGCCCGACCTTCAGGCGTTTTCCAAGCGATTCAAGTTCACAGTCGCCTTTATTCCTGCGTTCTTTTTCGCATGGGCTTGGGTGGTCCGAAAGCATCAATTCTACAAGTGTATTGACCGACTTTTTAATGCGATTTCTGGCCTTCTCGTCGGGCGATGCCATGGTGTCGATCACCATGGTCTCTTCAACCCTGTGCTGGCAGGACGGCAAAAGCTTGCGTTCGACTGATACCTGACCGGTCCTGGCCTTGAACTTCGCAATCTGAACCACACAAACCCGACAAACACCCACCGGCTCCTGGTGGTCGCGGTGGCACAGAATCGGTATCGGATTTGAAGAGATCTGAGTCCCAAAATTCGACGATGAAAACAGCTCCTGACTGCTCTGCGTAAACGATAGCTCCTGGCTCAGCCTGGAAATCGCAATTTCCCGGCTCTGCCCCACGGCTGAGATCTCGCCAGACTGATTTTTGTAGGCCAGGCTGACGGCGTCATAAATTGTTGTGGCACGGGGGATAATCATTCCATTTTCGTCGCGCAGGACATCGCCCATGGAATCCGTTTTGGGCACGGCCTTGGGCACTTCCACCTCGCGGCCATCGATACGCACTGTGATAAGCGTCTGAAGCTCATCACGCGTGGCTGGATCCATCCGCAGGAGCTGGCCATCGCTGTCGCGTGCAAACAAATCCTCCTCAAGCCAGGTGTTTTCATCCAATAAATCTGTTGATGGATGGGCTTGCAACGACAGTTTCTCGCCTGAACCGGACGATGAAGTTTTTGCGGCTTGATCCGAATTCATGAGCCATTCCCCTGATCATTCGGTTCCAGAAAATAGGTCAGATACGAAGCCAGAGGCTTGGAAGCAGATGTTCCCAGCCCGCAAATCGATGTCAGTTCCAAAGTTTCGCTGAGATCCTGAACAAGCTGTCCCAAATGCTCAAGCTCAGTCGGGTCTGTCCGACTGCTCAGAGTCAGGGCTTCGCCAATCTGGACAAGTTTTTGGCATCCAATTCGACACGGAACGCATTTGCCACACGATTCCCTGCGATAAAAAAGGGTTGCGGAAAGGGCTTGTGCAAGCATGTCAGGTCTCCGTTCAGGCCGATCCGCATAGACCATCATGCCTGCGCCCAGCATCAGTCCAAGGGTTCGGAATTCATCCAGATCCAATGGCAAATCAAGCACATCAAGCTCGCTGAGTTCGGCTGGAAACGCTCTCTGAAATTCCGGAGCGATCATCTCCCGGCCAAGCCGAGCCGGAAGGAATCCACCCGATGGGCCTGAAGGCGCAAATGCAAACAGGGGAAGCTGATCCAGCATCCCTCCACTGAGTTTGATGAGCTCTCCAAGAGTGGTGCCGTTGGGGACCTCATACACACCAGGCGAATTGACATCGCCGCAAATCGAGAAAAATCGCAGTCCCCTCGAGGCGGAACTGCGCCGCCCCGGCCTCCCATACCAAGGCCCGCCCTGAATGCCGCTTCCGGCATACCAGGCCCCACCATGATGGGCAATGGCGGGAACCCAGGCAAAGGTTTCCACATTATTCAATAATGTCGGACAATCATAAAGACCGTTGGTTTCAATTTGAGGAGGCTTGTTCCGCGGCTCGGATCGCTTCTCCTCAATGGCTTCGATCAAAGCACTCTGCTCGCCGCAGACATACCCACCGGGGCTGATGAAAACTTCAATTTCCAGGTCGAGTCCGGTTCCCAGGATATTTTTGCCCAGCACGCCCGCCTCATAGGCCCGCTTGATGGCTTGCTCCATCGCATGAATCTGAGCTGGATATTCATGGCGAATATAAACATAGCCCTTGGTGGCGCCTGCAAAAAGACCGCCGAAAATCATGCCTTCAAGCACGATATCAGGTGTCTGCAAAAGCAGTTCGCGGTCCTTGAATGTCAATGGCTCACTTTCATCTCCATTACAGATCAGAAATCGCTTGCTGCCCTTGGCGGATTTGACGTCGAGCCACTTGCGAAAGGTCGGCACGCCGGCTCCGCCCATGCCTCTCAAGTCGGCACGCTTCATTTCATCGTTAAGCCATTGCATCACAGCCGACCTTTCCGCCTGTGTGCCCGCATCACGTAATCGCTCTGCAAAACCCCTCACCGCATGAAATTCCGGATAAACCAGATCCCCATCATGGCGATAATCAAGCCGCCAGCCTGGCCGGTTCAGGCTTGCCGTAGTGGCTTGATTCAGAGAGCCCGCTCCACTTTCAAAAAACTTGGATATGGTTTTTTTCAGGCGAATTGTAAGCGCATCAAGCCGCTGGCCATGATCGTCGATCGCCATGGAGTGCTGGCCCGGCGAATCAAATTCGGCCTGAATGGCAGGTGCCCGATCGCACAACCCCAGGCAACTGGTCCATTCCACCTGGACACGATCCGCACCAAACGTTTGGGCCAGTTCCTCAAGTCGCGTCTTCACATCCGCAGCCCGAGCATGGTCGCACGCCAGATCGCGGCAGACACGTATATGAACCGGCGCGGCGGGCTCAAGCCGATAATGTGGAAAGAAACTGACAATTTCATGAATTTTATGGAGCGGGATCCCAAGTTCGCTTGAAAGCGACTCCAGTTTCGCCCGAGGCAGGTATCCTGATGTCTCCTGAATCGTGCGCAGGCGGGGAATCAGCCTGGGTGGTGAAAAATCTGAATTGATCGAAGGTGTGCTGGCCATCGCCACCTGCCTTGAAAAACTTGTTTTCTTTGAATCGTGTGGAATCGGTCCGGAAGAGGATGGACTTGGCCAGTTGGTCCGGCTTTAACGACTGGGAAATCAGATCTTGGCACCTGTTTCTCGACGACTTATCGGTTAGCATAATATTACATGATAGAGATTTCATGTAAACCAGCATGAGTCAGGGAAATCTGGAATTCATGGAAAGTCAAACGATGGGAAGCCTGCGAGCCAGCGGTATCGCATCCGTTTTAGGAATCGCCATTCTTTCGATCATGGCCTCGCTGCTGGGCCAGGAGACCGATTCATCGCGTCGCGGCCAGTCTTTGCCCCCGGCTTTGACGGAACCGTCAACTCCTGCCAGGACCAATTTGCCAAAGACTTCTGGAAATCTCCGAACTTTCCAGGGCACTGGCTCCTGTTCCGCCATTGCATGCCATGGCGGAGTCGGTCGACAAAATTGTGGGGATCAACCCAGCTCCGAAATCTGGAGAAGTGAATACACCGTCTGGATGACCGACGACCCCCATAGCCGCTCGTTCAGTATTCTCTATGACGATCTGGCAACGAAAATCGCCACGAATCTCGCCCAGGGCGGACCAGTCGTGCCTGCGTATCAAGATCTCAGGTGCTTATCATGTCACACCTTGCCAAGGTCCGAGCCAGAATTCGAGGTCACCTCCCAGCTCAACCCCGACGGTGTCGGCTGCGAATCCTGCCACGGGCCAGCCTCAGACTGGATCAGCCAGCACACAACCTCCAACTGGCGCACTTTGGACTCACGGACCAAACAGCGGGATTATCAGTTCTGGGACACGAAAAACCTGCTCCAGCGAACACAGATTTGCTCAGGCTGCCATGTCGGAAACCGTAACGACTCCAACCTGGCCGATCGCGACATGAATCACGACATGATTGCCGCAGGCCATCCGCGACTGGCGTTCGAGATGGCCTCCTACAGCGACCTTCACGCGAATCACTGGTGTGAAAAACCCGCCCGATGGTCAGAAAATATACGCACACCAGCCCCGTCGGCCAGTGAACGAAGCGCCTGGCTATGGGCCACAGGCCGGCTGGCAACGGCCTCTGCCGCTCTGGAGCTCTCCGCCGCAAGAGCCGAATCCCAAGCGGCTCCATGGCCCGAATTTTCTGAAACCAACTGCTATTCCTGCCATCAGGAATTGACCCCGGAACTGGCCGCCCTGAAAAAGCCCGGCCAAAGGCTCGGCAGGCCAGCTTGGGGCACCTGGTACTTTAGCGGAATCGAACCGCTAGTCCGCCCAAACCCAATGGAGCAGGGGGGCCTTGTCGAACTCTTCGGCAATTATGGGAAACTGATGCAATCACCCGTTGCGAATCGTCCGAAAATGGCTCTTGAAAGCCGCCAAATCGGTCAAAAACTCCGAGACCTCGCTGATCAAAGAAACCAAACTGGCTTGAGCCCAAATGAAATCAAGCAAATCCTGGATCAGCAAATCCATAACAGCACGGATCCAGCCCCCAAAGCTTGGGATGAAGAAGCTCAGCGATTCCTGACACTGAGCTCTCTGGCCAGATATCATGGCAAGCAGTGGATGAGCCCCCAGGTGCTTAGGGAGCTGGACATGCTGAAAATTCGCCTGCAGGCCACAACTGCGACCAAAGTCAGATAACCGAGGCAGTCGTCAGGGCGTCGGATTATGGAAAAAGCCTAAGTCTGGAAGGGGGCCGGTCTCATGAAAACACGATTCCTCAGATTGCGGATGAGCCATGGTCTCAGCGCCTTTGACGCCAGCTTTCAGGCAATTCGCTTGATTGCATTGATTCTCGTGATCTGTCAATCCTCAATCCAGGCGCAGGAAGGTTTTGTTCAAACCCGCGTAAAACCTTATATATTCGGAGCCAGACACTGTACCGGATGCCACGATCAGCCCTCAAAAAAAACCGATCATTGCCAGATGACCGAATGGCTGACCTGGAACAAAATGGACAAGCATCGAATTGCATTTGACTGGTTTGACGACGACAAGAAAACAACCCCAGCGGGACTTCGTGCCCAGCGAATTGCCGACAATTTGGGAATCGCCAGCCTGCATCAAGCCAAACAATGCCTTGGCTGCCATTCCATGAATGTCCCGGAAAATACACCCACCGCCTATTTTGAAAATCCATTGCAAAGGGCTCGCGAAGGTGTGACCTGTGTTGCCTGCCACGGGGGCAGTAAAGAATGGGTTATCGAGCATGTCGCCGCTGCCGATCCCGATTGGAAAAATACAAGAGGCCCGGACCGCTGGCAAAAATATGGACTGACCCATTTAAAGAACCCGGTGAACCAGGCCCGACTTTGCATCTCATGCCACGTGGGCGATACCGATGATCAACTCGGGCGCAGAATCAGCCACGAAATGTATGCCGCTGGCCACCCTCCATTACAAGGCTTGGAAGTGGCCAGTTTTATCGCCGAAATGCCCCGGCACTGGTTGTCATCAAATGAGACACAAGACCCACTTGAATTGAAAAAAACACCCACAGCAAGTGCAGTCGAATTGCTCGCAGCCTCAGGGCTGATCCTGTTAAGAACCGAACTGGCACTGATTGGCGATTCCATGGATCCCCATAAAACTTCGGGCATTAATAGAGATCCGGAATTTTCGGTGTTTGATTGCAGTGCGTGCCATCATAATATTGCCTCCCCAAAATCCAGATGGCGGCAAACCCGGCAATCTGCCGGAGCACCTGGCCGACCAAGGCTGCCGCAGTGGCCGCGCAGGCTAGTCCGCCTGAGCCTGATTCTTGCTGCACCTGATGACTGGAAAGCGACCGAAAATCAAATTCATGAATTGATTCAGAAAGTGGATCTTGAGCTTACCAAAAGCCCCTATGGCAGCGATTCAAAAAATCAAGAAAATGCAATCCGGCAAGCCATTGCACTTCTTGACCGAATCATTCAAAAGCTACATGACCAATGGAATCAGACGGGGAAAATGATTTCAGGTGAGTTTCCGAAATCATTCGAATTGTTTCTCGACTCATTGCTTACCGAATTGCCCTTAGACCCTTTCGATTTTGACTCAGCCCGCCAGATTGCCTGGGCCTTGCGTATCTCTTTATTCAGCCTTGACAAATCAAGGTCGGAAAAGGTCATGACCCAAATGAATGAAATCGACAACCTGCTGGGTTTGAGCCTCCGCGCCAGCCAATCGGATCAAAACTCACCAATGATCAAAACCGGTGAACAGATTTCCGTCACAGAATTATTGGCCGACCGTCTGAGAATTGCAAACGCATATCAACCTGACAAATTCCGGTCATTGCTGGAACAGATTGTGAAACAGATCAGGGAGTAATGGTTTTTTTTCAAATTTGTCGATCTTAGAGTTGTCGCGGCCACACATGATACATCGTATCAGAATGATGCCTCCGGCATCGTCTCGATCAAAAAGTGCCATTCATGGCCGCGAAGAGTATAGAGGCCTGCAAACCGGCTTCAATTGGTACCGATTTGGGTATCAGGGAATTGATAGTCGCAGTCTGATCGAGCTACGACGAGTTTTTTAAGATTCAGGTCTTGAAGTTCTTGAACAATTTTCGATCGCAGCCACGGTTTCAAATGGACAGCCAAAATCTGGGGGTCATGACTGGTCAGTTTGGCAACTTCTTTGCCAAAGGCTTTCGGTGTGAGGTGGCAGGCCGCATTGGCCATAGTTTGCATGCTGTCAGGAAATGCAACTTCAAGAATAATTGCATCGAGCCGTTTCTGCTGGTTTGCAATCTCCCAGAAGGCTGTGGTCGGCCCTGTATCTGACGAGATCATGACTGTCGCCGAATCAGACTCGACCAAATAGCCTTGAGTGGTGATCACATGACTGACAGGAATTGGAGTGACTCGCAAGCCATCAAGCGGAATGGGTCTATAATCCACAGACTCAGAGATCCTGATCAATGGCTTTTTGGGGGATCCAAGCTCAAAAAAATCGGGCCAGAGCCGATTGTTAAACAATAATTCTTTGAGATTCAACAGAGTTTCGGCACTGCCCCAGATCATGGGTGGGGGCAACTGAAATGCAATATAGGCTTCCAGCAAAGAGGGCAGCGAGGCCACGTGGTCGAGGTGGGCATGAGATATGAAGATATTTGTAATCTTTTGAAGGGCGACTTCATGGCACGAAAAGCCCGCAGAGCCTGCGTCGAATAAGGTGGATTGATCCACCAATAGACTTGTCAGGAACTGAATTTCCGGATCGCCATCCGTGTTAGAGGGAATCAAGCGGATTTTCATGAGTGCCCATTATCTGAAATGAATGGTCAGCCTGGACCGATGGATTGACTCGATTATTGAAGTCTTTAATGATTTTGACCGAATCAGTCCCAATTGGCAAGCAGGGCAGGGCAATTCGTCACACAATTTCATGAAGAAAAGTTAGCACCTACATAGCAACCGATTCAACCAAGGAAGGCTGCATGCCCAATTGGCAGTTGCGGCCTGTCATTGACTTTAAAAGAAGATGGGGGAGAGGGCAGGGTCAGATTTCCCATCCCTTTCGGTAGGACTTCGATAGAAATTGGTTGGCCGATTCCAGGTTGGTCACTTTGCCTCTGGCTGGGTCGAATTGAATTGTCTGACCAACACGATAGGCCACATTTCCCAAAAGCACCGTTTCTGTGAAAGGGGCGGCGTAGTGGAATGAGCTGCCAGTGGCCGAGCCGGTCTTGCAAGCATTGATCCACTGCTGATGATGGCCGGGCGAAGCCTGCAGAAATGGGGCTGGTGGCTTGAAATCCTTGAAATCGGCTTCCGGGAGCAACTTCGGGTAGGAGTCATGCTGAATTGCAATTCGCCCCTTGTCGCCGATAAACAGGGACCCATTCATGGGCAATTCTTTGTGGATTTCAGGGCTCGGTTTGGTGAGGCCTTCATACCAGTAGACATCGACTGCAGGAAGTTCGCCCCGCGGGCCAAATTCAAACTTGGTCTCCATCCACTTCGGCCCACTGACCAGGCTCGGGGCAGGCCCCTTGGAAGTGACCTTCACTGGCCCACCCAGCTTGAGCGCCCAAAACGAAGGGTCCATCAGGTGGATCGCCATGTCTCCGATTGCTCCACACCCAAAATCCCACCAACCTCGCCAGCGAAACGGTACATATTCTGGCGAATACGGACGATCCCCAGCAGGCCCCAACCACTCGTTCCAGTGCAGCTTTTCAGGCACGGGCGGCGTGCCGGTCGGCTTCTCCATGCCTTGGGTCCAGAATGTGCCGGGCCGGTCTGTGATGATATGAACCTGACGCACAGGGCCAATGGCGCCCGATTGCAGCAGTTCCACCAACCGCAGATAACCCGGATGCTCGTGGTTCTGGGTGCCCATCTGGGTGGCTACTTTGTGCTCAGATGCCAGCTTGGCGATAAGCCTTGCCTCTTGAACGGTATGCGTCAATGGCTTTTCGCAATAGACATGCAGGTTGCGGCGGATCGCCCTGACCGTGGCGGGTGCATGGTGATGGTCTGGGGTGGCAATGACCACTGCGTCCAGATCCTTCTGTTCCAATAGCTTGCGGTAATCCGTGTATTTTTTGGCGGACGCATGCCTGGATGCTGCTCCACTAAGGCGATCGTCGTCTACATCGCACAGGGCTACGATATTTTCATGAGCCACGCCCGCCAGGTCGCCCGCCCCACGGCCGCCAACACCGATCACACCAATATTCAGGCGATCATTGGAACCCATTACCCGGGATGATTTCAACAGGGGCAGGTTAAAGGCGCCCAGACCAAAGACGCTGCCCGACTTGACGAACCGCCGCCGGCTGATATTGCAATTCATCATGAAAACAGCTTCCCAAAAAGGAGTTGTGGGGATTTCGTCAAGCGATAATTTCGTGGGCCACATGGCCATGCACATCCGTCAGGCGGAAGTCGCGGCCCGAGTAGCGGAAGGTCAGTTTTTCGTGATTGATGCCCATCAAATGGAGGATGGTCGCATGCAGATCGTGGACACTCATCCGGTTTTCCACCGATTTCATGCCAAGATCGTCGGTCGCTCCGTAGGTCATCCCACCCTTCACTCCGCCTCCCGCAAGCCACATGCTGAACCCGGTGGCGTGGTGATTTCGGCCGTTGCTGCCCTCGGCGGTGGGGGTGCGGCCAAATTCACCGCCCCAAACGATCAGGGTGTCCTGAAACAGCCCCCTGGCCTTGAGATCATGAATCAGGGCCGCAATGGCCTGATCGCTCTTCAGGGCGTCCCGCTTGTGGTCCATGATGTTGCCATGGGCGTCCCAGGGCTGCCCGGCGCCATAGTAGAGCTGCACCATGCGCACTCCACGCTCGACCAGTCGGCGGGCAATCATGCATCCGTCCGCAAATTCGCCCTTGCCGTAAAGCTCGCGAGTCGCGCTGGTTTCGCGACGAATGTCAAATGCCTCCTGAGCCTCGGACTGCATCCGATAGGCGATCTCAAGCGACTGAATGCGGGCCTCAAGCTGACCGTCCTGCGGACGCTGCTTCATGTGGCTCTGATTCATCTTCTGCATGAGGTCGAGCAGACGTCTCTGCGAACTGCTGCTGACCGACGTATTCTTCAGGTGGCCAATGACTTTGTCCGGATCCAGTCGCGAATTGTTGACATGCGTGCCCTGATAAATTCCAGGCAGGAAACTGTTGGACCACAATGCCGGACCAACCACCGGCTTGCCTGGACAAAGCACGACAAAACCCGGCAGATTTTGATTCTCAGTCCCCAGCCCATAGGTCAGCCAGGAACCCAGACTCGGGCGAATCGGCTGCTGGCTGCCCGAATTCATCATGAACAATCCCGGCTCATGGTTCGGAGTGCTGGTATACATCGACCTCAATACACAAATATCGTCAATCCGCTTGCCCACATGCGGATACAGCTCGCTGACCTCAATACCACTCTCGCCATGGCGACTGAATGCAAACGGAGATGGCATGTATTTGCCCCGCCCATTGGCTCCAGGCTTGCCGGCCTGCTTCTTCAGCTCCGGCTTAGGGTCGAATGTGTCCACATGTGATGGACCACCATTCATGAACAAAAAGATGACATGCTTGGACCTGGCCTTAAAATGGGAGTGCTTCGGGCTCAGTGGATCCTTCGACCCCACAGAATCCAGCGGCTGCTGGTCCGCTTCACACACTCCCGCAAGACCCAACATCCCAAAACCTGCCGCCGTGCGGGCCAATACCTCGCGACGCGACATGAACGGATTTCGACTGCTGATCAATTGGTCATTCATGGTCTTTAATCCACATATGCGAATTCGTTTGTACCCAACATGGCCAGACAGAATTGTTCCAGCCCCGTCAGTGAATCGCCCGGCCCGGATGAGCTCGAACCAGCGATAAATTCTAGAGCCATCTGGAGTTCCGAATCAGAAGGATGCCGCCCGTAAAGCAGCGCGAAGGCTCGCTTGACACGATCCGGATCGGTTCCCAATTCGGCCGTCAACCGCTGCGCAAAAGCCTTTGACTGAGCCACAATGAAGTCGCTGTTGAGCACGAAAAGCTGCTGAAGGGGAACTGTGGTCACAGCTCGCTCGCCAGCCGTGATGTTCGGGTCGGGGAAGTCAAAAAGGCGGAGCAATTCGCTCAACTGGTGACGACTGATGAAACCATAAAGCGTTCGCCGCCGGTGATCGTCCGTCAAGCGCGACGATGCCCCTCCTACCTCGCGGTTGAGACGACCCGAAACCGCCAGTACCGAATCCCTCCAGGGCTCCACTTCAAGACGCCTGCGGTTCATCCGCCAGAGAAGACGATTCTCAGGGTCAAGCTCCTGATTCCCTGCCGCACCTGTGCTGCTCTGCTGATATGTCGATGAGTTCATGATCCGCCGGTGAAGCCCCTTGATCGACCATCCGGATTCCATCAGTTCCACCGCAAGATTGTCCAAAAGCTCCGGATGGCTTGGCCGATCACCCAACTGACCAAAATTATTGAGGGTCCGCACCAGGCCCGACCCAAAATGACCCGCCCAGATTCGATTGACGATTACCCGGGCCGTCAGCGGATTCTCTTTCGATGCAATCGCATTGGCCAACTCCAGACGCCCACTCCCTCCATGCGTCGTGAAAGCCTGCTTCCGGCCCATCGTCAAAACCGCTGGAAACGAGCGGACGGCAACCGATCCCGGCTTGGCAGGGTCGCCCGCAATATGGATTTTCAGGTCCCGCGACGCCCCATCCACCAAGGTGTGCGCCATCGTCACCGTGATCGCAGAAGCCGCCGATTTAAGCGACTCAAGACTCTTCTGCATCGCCGCCAGACTCGTCGCCGAAGCGCCTTCCAGCAAAGACTCGATCTGGCTCGACGCAAGACCTAGAACCCCTTGCTCGTCAAGCATTTCGGAAAGCAGCGCCGCATCCGCGGACATCCGCTCCCGATCTGGTTTGGAAAGCCCTTCGGCAGATTCGCTCCCAGCCTTTTCCGCCAGTTGGCGATCCGTCGGCTTGTAGATCAATCTTACGTTGGAAAGCACCGCATGGTCGCTGTTGATCGTGTTTTCTGTCTCAGAAATCTGGGCGCCGGTCGCCACGATTGTCAGATATTGGGCCTCGGCAGGTATCGGTACCTGGAATCTCGCAAATTTCCCGTTGGCCAGAATCGGCTCGGGTGCCTTGCCCTCAAAGTGATAAACGCCATCGTTCTCATCCACCTTCACCAGCTTGCCGTTGACATAGCCTGCCAAAATCGCGCCTTTGGCCACATTTCGCTCATGAGGCTTCGACAAAATCGCGGCAATGTGTACACTTGAACCCTGGCCAAACGAGTCGTCGTTAATCCCGGCCCGATCCACCTGAAACGTCATCGCTTCTGTTGGAGAAATCAGGCCAGCGCGGCGTATCTCATTCAAATTAAAGGTGATCAGAGAGTTGGCGTGCATTCCGATGCCTTGTTCCGTACGCCCTGCACCTGCACCCATGGCTTGCCCCAAGGTGCGAATTCCGCCTTCGGACGACCAGGCGTCGTTCGTAATCTGGCCGTGCTGACGGGAGTCGCTGCCAAGTGATGAAAAATTGAACCGGATGCCTTTGGCAATCTGGGTCGCTCCACCCCAGCCCTGTGCTACGGTCTCTACCCCGAGACTCTCCTTGGTTGCTGCCGCCTTGAAAGGGTCGCTGGCAAGAGCTGTATCAAGCAACACACCTTTTTTGTCGTCGAAAAGGTTACCCAAAGGAATCGTGCCAGGCTCGACCCGGCTCCGGTCTGACGAGGAAACGAATGCATAATTTGCCCCAAATTGTCGGGCCAATAACGCCCTCTGGCTCAGCAGAATCTCTACCCGTGACTGAATTGTTTGGCCAATCCGCCCAATTTCGGCCGCTTGCCGCGCCTTGCCCTCATCCGTCTTGAGCTGGGCCGTTGCTGACTTTCGAAAGTCTCGCCAGCTCTGTAGATACGGCCGATCACTACCAACCTTGCCTGAACCCGGCTCTTCGTTCATCCAGGCTACCCAGCGTTCAAGAAGGGCTGGGCTCAGCTTCTCAGATTTCGCAATCTGCTCCAGTTTGGCTTTGTCGCGCTTGCCACCCTGGTCGGTTTTCATCACTTTCCAGGCGGCCTGCATGTAGGCTGGAATCTGGCTTGCAAGCTTGGGCCGAACGGATGGTGCCAAGCCAGCCAGGAAGGTGTCGATCGCCAGTTGCTGGTCAGTGACTCGCTTGTCGGCGTCTCGGCGGGCTTCGACAATCTTGTCGGGCACAGAGGGAAGTTCCTGGTATTCAGAGCTTGCAAAAACTCCGGTCAGGCCATAATAGTCGGCGGTCGAAATCGGATCATATTTATGATCATGGCAGCGGGCACAGGCCACGGTCAGGGCCTGGGTCCCACGCATCAGGGTGTCCACCCGGTCGTCCCACTCATCGGCAAGCGCCTTTTCCTTCTCGCCGTTGTCCTGATAGTAAACAGGGCCCAGAGCGAAGAGGCCCATGGCGGCTCGCTGGTTGTGGAGGTCGGGAGATTTGAGCTGATCGGCAGCGATCTGAAACCGCAGGAATTGGTCGTAAGGCAGGTCGTCATTAAGCGCGCGTACAACCCAGTCCCTATACATATATCCGCGTGGATACATCCGGGCCTGGTGCGTGTGGGCCTGGTCTTCGGCATATCGGGCCAGATCAAGCCAATATCGCCCCCAACGCTCGCCATAATGCGGCGAAGCGAGTAGCTCATCCACAACCCTGGCAAAGGCCGTATCGGATTTGTCCGCTACAAATCTTTCCACAGCATCAGGTTCAGGAGGCAGGCCAATCAAGTCCATATACGCCCGGCGAATCAGAAGACGACGATCCGCCGGATCGGCCGCAGGCATCTTTCTGCTTTCAAGCGAGGCCAGAATAAAGTGGTCGATCTCGTTCTTGGGCCAATTCTTATGCACAACGGCTGGCAGTTTGTGGCGGACGGGCTTTTGAAACGACCAGAATTTCAAGCCCTTCTCAGGATCGACTCCCGGGACTTTGGCCTTTGCCACCACCACCACCATATCGGAGCGCGGGTCAGGAGCCCCCATCTGGATCCATCGCTCGAAATCCGCAATCACGCTGGAAGGCAGTTTGCTCTTGGGCGGCATCTGAATCTCTTCGTGACGCAAGGCACTCATCAAAAGACTATCCTTGGCATTGCCTGGAACCAGTGCCGGGCCAGAATCGCCTCCTTTGAGCAACGAATCCCGAAAATCAAGCTGCAACCCACCTTTTTTGGAAGCCGCTTCCACCGAGTGGCATTTGTAGCAATGTTTAACAAAAACCGGCCGGATTTTGGCCTCAAAAAATTCCGAATGCTCCGCACTGACCCGATCAGCCGCCATCGACCACGGATTGGTCAATGTCGAAATCCAGCACGCAAAAACCATCAGGAACACAAAAGAGTGACGTTCGTTCTTCATCGGTTCAGCGCCTGCGGTCGTCTTAAAGGAGGGATGCCACAGCAATACTCAAACCAGAACGCGGTAGGAAGCCAATTTCGGAAGGCGGGGGGAGACATTCTCAAAAATCGGTTTTGAGAGTAGTCGTATTACAACAAATCACAAGAAAATTTGCCAGCAGAATTTTGATTTTGAGGGCTTTTTTTGTTTCTCTCGCCTCCAAAAAAGTCAAAAACTTCACGCGGCCTCGAACAAATCCATGTGCCCTATGTTGAAGGGTCGTTGATGAAACCCCGAAAAAACAAGTCTTCAATCGCTCTGCGAGACTTGTGATTCACTCAGTACCGAGGGGCCTGATCATTGGCACGCCGTCGCCTAACGACGAAACCTGTTGGAACAAATTTCTGGGAATGGGCGATTGGAGGTGTTCCAAAATGCCGACGATTACAAAACATTGCCTGAACATATAGCGATGAACTCTGCCCGGCTGCCAATGTGTTTACAGGCTTTTTTTTCTCATACCTTGAATAGACAGGACCTTAAAATGTCTGGATCGACAGCTAATCACTCAGAACCGAATCCTGAATTGAAAGCAGTCCTTGTGCGACTTCATGAGCATGCAACTGGCACTGTAGATGTCGATCCATTAAATTTATCAGACTTCGTAATGCGAGTCACTGATAATCTTGGAAATGCCAACCCAATAGCAGTATGGGACAACCTGGTTAAAGTTCTTGAGCAATTAAACACTCTACTGAATAAAAATGAAGGTGACAGTAAGAGTTGGTTTGATTTGACTTATCCCGGCCCACTTGTTTACGACATAAATGCGATGGTCGCTGGTTTGCTCATTTGTGTGGTTGAACATAAATGCACCAAAGAAGAGGCCGTCATCCTCATTCGCCTGGCTTGGAGAATATCGATGGCTTGGTCAGCGATATTAGGTACCGATTGTGAATCATTAACCGAGTTTATCGATCTTGAAGAGTACGCCCGTGGTATCAATAATGACGGCTGGCAGATCGGCCGTTCGGATTTGCCGTGGAAACCGTCTCCTACAGAACAGATAGATCCGGAAGATCTTGAGAGCTGAGGGAACCGGTGTCTGGTGGCCCGTCTCTTTCCACATTGATCCATGCCTAAGACGCCAACGGAAACCGGAACACGACGGGCTACACCGTGGGCACGGGCGGCACGCTCTCGGCATCGCCGAACGCCACCTACGCCTATGACTCGGCCGTACACGTGACGGCAAAAACCGACACCGCCACAGGTAAGATCACGACGTTCGCCTACGATTACCGCGACCGACTGACGGGTGCGACCCGCAAGACCTCAGGCAGCGTGGTCGATTACCAGGTGACGTACACCTATGACGCCTTGAACAGACGGATCGGCGAGCAGATCGACGCCGACGGGGCCGGTTCGGGGACGCCCGTGCAGACTTGGACGCTCTTCGACGGCCAGAACCCCTACGCCGATTTCACGGGATCGGGCACGCTCAATGATCGATACCTCTACGGCCCGGCCGTGGACTCTCTGCTGGCTCGCACCGACACTTCTGGGGTCACCGACTGGTATCTGGCCGACCGACTTGGCTCGGTGCGAGACATCGTCGATGTGTCGGGAACCGTCGTTTACCACACCGGTTATGACAGCTTCGGAAACAAGGTCTCGTCATCCGGCTCCGGCGGCGACCGGTTCGGGTTCACCGGACGTGAACACGACGCGGCGTTGAACCTTTATTACAACCGGGCCCGCTTTTACGACCCGGCCACGGGGCGGTTTTTGAGCCGCGATCCGATCGGATTTTCTGCTGGGGATATGAATCTTTATCGGTATGTGTACAACTCGCCGACCAACGGAACTGACCCGAGCGGAGAATCTTGGCTCGATGATTATGCCAATTGGTTCCCGGATCTCGGGATAGGCAGAAATATCATTTATCCGATTCTGAGAGAAGCGATAGGGGATGAGACGCTGGCGGGCGCGAGCGACACTCAGACTGTGGCTGGAACAGGAGTTGGCATCGCCGCAGTCGGGGCGGGCATCTATGCTGGATACGGCGGCATGATGCTCGAAGAAGCGGGCGGAATCCTCTTTGAGCATCATACAGGGCTGCCGCTGGTTATTAATCCTATCGATATAGCGCAAAGGGGGACAAAACAAGGCGCAAAAAGTTTTATAGGTTATACCAATTCCGACCCGACACATGGCCTCGTAATCGGCAAATATGCCAACATTTCTAGACGAGCTGATCTGCCAGGGCAAGCCCATCATCTCAATCAATCGGCTGCCTACCGTGATATCATCCCATATCAACAGGGAGTATCGATCAAGCTTGAAGGAAACATATTGACCGATGTTGGTGCCCCTCACACGCGGGCACACCAGTCCCTTGAAAACTTCTGGAATCTCTATCGTGGATCAGATATTATGCCTACTAACCTTGAATACACTCGCGCGTTACAACAGTCGTTGCGGGCAACTGGCTTGCCAGAGTTGCAAGTTCAACAGGCATTAGGGGCGGCAATTCGTGAGCGTGTTGAAGCTGGTTTACTTGGAGGTATGCCAGTCCCTCGTATTCCAAATCCAATTTACAACCTAGCCCAGTAGTAACTACTAACAGGAACAGTGACAATGGATTTAGATTCAGAAATCTACGAACGGATGAAAGAGATCAAGTGGTTCATTAGAAGTGGGGAACAGTTCAGTCATGAATTTGATTTTGGTGTCGATGTTGCCCCAAGCCTTTCAGAAGCTATCAATGGTATCAGGTCGAATCAATGGCAGTATGCACGAACAGAAGCCCAGGGCGATTTGACAGGCTATCTGGCTAAAAACCACATGGACTTGTACGGCAATTGGAACCGGCTTGCCAAAGTATCGCGTCAGCGTATTCAAGCAGAAATCATGCCCTGTGTTTCGAATGCACTGGCGAACATGACAGATGAATTTATCTCGGACTCAGTACTGCTCGACCTGAATCGTATTGCGTTACAGGCATCGTATCACAAACTTTTTAAACGAGTTCCATTGTTTTTTGATAAATTGTTCTCGATTTATACCGCCGGAAGGTTGCCATGTGGCTGGTCGGGGAATCTCAATTCATGGCCAATCGGAAATTTTGTGGTGTATTGAATATTCTTGGCGTTCTTGATTGAGCCGATATTTTGGGAAAGGCTCAAGGAAAAGGGGTATTCAATCAACATTATTCGCGTAAAGGAAGCTGCAACTTCTTTACATTTCTCAGGATGCTTCAGTCAATTCGGGCACGAATCGACAGGGTTGGCTCAACGATCGTTCGTCTTCATCCTTCCCGAGCTGATCTACCGCTCGTCACAAAACCAACGTTCTACGAAATCGTGCAGGCTTCCAAGATTTTCCTTGACACACTTTGCCGCATCTACGAATCTGATTAAAACCTGACCGGTTGGTTCGCAAATCACAGATCGCCCGAAGTTTGAGTTCTGATGACACTCACTCCCGAATCCTTATCCAACCTGATTCAGCCCAACTTTGCCCTCGCCTATGACTCGGCGGGCAACGTCGGCACGATCACGCACAGCGTCGTGGGCGGCTCGTCGCTGGCGACTTTCGCCTATGCTTACGACGCGGCCAACCGGTTGACGCATGAAACCAACGCCGAAGGTTCGGTGACTTACACTTACGACAATAAAAACCAGCTTACCTCGGCCACCGGGGCCCGCTCAGAAAGCTACGCTTACGACGTCAACGGCAACCGGAACACGACGGGCTACACCGTGGGCACGGGCGGCACGCTCTCGGCATCGCCGAACGCCACCTACGCCTATGACTCGGCCGGACACGTGACAGCAAAAACCGACACCGCCACAGGCAAGATCACGACGTTCGCCTACGATTACCGCGACCGACTGACGGGCGCGACCCGCAAGACCTCAGGCAGCGTGGTTGATTACCAGGTGACTTACACCTACGACGCTTTGAACAGGCGGATCGGCGAGCAAATCGACGCCGACGGGGCCGGTTCGGGGACGCCTGTGCAGACCTGGACGCTCTTCGACGGGCAGAACCCCTACGCCGATTTCACGGGATCGGGCACGCTCAATGATCGCTACCTCTACGGCCCGGCCGTGGACTCTCTGCTGGCCCGCACGGACGCTTCCGGGGTTACTAACTGGTATTTATCCGACCGGCTCGGCTCGGTGCGGGACATCGTCGATGTGTCGGGAAACGTTGTTTACCACACCGGTTACGATAGCTTCGGCAACAACGTGAACGCCTCGGGCTCCGGCGGCGACCGGTTCGGCTTTACCGGCCGCGAACACGACGCGGCGTTGAACCTTTATTACAACCGGGCCCGCTTCTATGACCCGGCCACGGGGCGGTTTTTGAGCAAGGATCCAATCGGGTTCGAATCTGGGGATATGAATCTGTTCCGGTATGTGAACAACTCGCCGATCAACGGAAGAGATCCGAGCGGTTTGGATTGGCTGGACAGCGCGTCGAACTTCTTTGCCGGTGTGGGAGATGTGCTTACTGGTAGTGCCACTGACGCCCTTCGAAATTATGCTGGGATCAACGGTGGGATTGATTACAATTCATGGGAGTACTCCGCTGGTCAATTAAGCGGAGACGCCCTTAGAATTGGAATGGGAGTTGGGAACGCCGGTTCAGCCGGGGCGGCGCTCACAGATATCGGGAAAATGCTTGGTCAACAAATGTCCATGCAAGGCGTGGGCTTGGTTGGGGTAACTGGTTATGTGTATGTGAGCGGCGGTGTGGTTGTCAGCACTCAAGCGGTCGCTGTTGGCCTTATTACCACGGGATTCGCTATTGGATCCCTTAATACAATTATATTACATATGGAGGAGTATGGGAAACGCATCCCGGCTCCGGAAAAGCAAGTCGGATATATAAGAGACAAGATTTACAAAGAACTTGGAAAAGATTCTGCGAGAGAATTCTATGATTTAAAAGATCGTGCACTTGGAGATTGTACTATAATAGAGGTAATAGAAGATGCCATGCAACTTTATGAAGATGCTGGCCAACTAATTCCAAAATGGCTGAAAAGAATCAATCTATGAAGCTACCAAAAACCATTTCACAAAAACTGAAACTGCTACTTGGACAAAAGTGCACATTTTGCCGCGTTGATTCAGACAAAAGTCTTTTTTTGGGCTTTGGCGAAACTCATTTCTCAAAAAGAACTGGAACACCGCATGGCGAATGGGAAATTGGCACTTATGATGGCGGATGGCGGTTTGTTAGACCTGGAATGTTAGTGTGTAGTCGGTATGATTTGGGATCCACTTGTACGGAACTGAACGTATGTGTCAACACCATCCGCCTTGGTTATTTAAAAGAAGTGAGTAATGTGAGCGAATTCGACGTCAGGTTCACTTTTTCGTGCGGAACATGCATCGATTTCCTTACTACAATTAGTGATGATAATGAAGTTGTTCATATCTTTATTCCTGACAAAGAAATCGTTGTTTACAGTGCAGAATACGGCTGGCAGATAGGCCGTTCTGATTTGCCGTGGAACCCGTATCCAATAGGACCATCGCCTCCGGACGATCAATCAACATAGATTGTCATCCTCTCTTGGAGAACCTTTAGATGGTCGCCGCTCTATCATCAACCAAAAATAACCTGCCTGATTTTGCT
This sequence comes from Candidatus Kuenenia stuttgartensis, assembly GCA_945865635.1. GTDB lineage: Bacteria > Planctomycetota > Planctomycetia > Isosphaerales > Isosphaeraceae > QWQI01. Next base: position 10,974 of record CAMBEP010000013.1, on the reverse strand, counting down.
TTTGGCATGCTTGCCAACGGCAACCGGACGGCTTGGGCTTACGACGCGGCCACCCGGCTCACGGGAGTGGGGCAAATGACGCCACAACCACCTTCATAAAGCTGAGAAATCTTGAAAAACAAGGGCTCCAGATGGTGGGGGTCAGGGGGAAACTTTACGCACAAAAAAGGTTTTCAAAGAAAACGGGCCCTGAATGCATAAGCAATCGTTGATATGTGCGAAATTCGAGTACTCATGAAATATTCGGGTTAAACTCCCCTTTTTTCCGCCCCAATGAATGGCTTCGCGTCGAATCAAAGTAGAGCGACCTCATTATTCGGCCTGAGCCAGTTGCGACAGGAATAAGACTTTCGTCGAGGAACCCTGTCTTGAGATCGGAAAAGGGGGCTTTTCAGAGATCACCCGGGTTATCTCCAGATGGCCTAACCCCCTAAAATAGATTAATTTAAGAAAAGTTGGAATTCTGTTGCTTTGTTGTTGAACACCAGTTAGATTTGAAGCTTGGAAACATCCATCGTCCAAAAATCTAATATCCCCAACTTTCGGTCTGTCTCTTGGGTATATAGTTTCTCTTTGTTCCTTGCCTGTATCCTTGGTTTCACTCAGTTCATCCCTTAGAGCTGGAAATCTGGTCTTGCCTGTCGGTTGCCTAATTTGTCTCTCAGATGCTTCTTGCTCCACGAATCCCTGTACATGCTCCATCACTATCAGAATACGGGGTTTAACCGATGAAAATCCGCTCCATGTTTCGCTCGATGCTTCGTTCCACCAATCGCCGCAACGCTTCTGTATTGCGTGCGTCGCGGGCCAGCCTGCTCAGCGGCAGCGACTTCTTTGAAGGGCTCGAAAAGCGCCAACTTCTGGCCACGTTTAATTACAACAGCGGTACGGGTTTACTGACCGTTGTGACCAACCAGAACAGCGAAACGCTCTCGATCGTTTCCACGTCAGATGCGGGCAACTATACGATCGCCACCACCGGCACCTGGAGCGGTACGTCGTCATCGGCTGTCGGCAATACCGGCACGAATCTGTTTGTGAACTCCACGGCCAACATCAACCAGATTCTGATCTCAAGCGATGCGGCCAACTCAGGTTCAGCGTTTTATTTTGGATCGTCCACAGGCAATTTCGTGGACAACCTGACGGTCAATTTCTCCAACACCAGTTCAGGCGCGATCACGGTGGCCAATGCCACTTCGTTTATCAATGGGAGCAATCTGAACCTGACCACAGCAGGAAACCAGATCACCGTTTCGAATCGGACTTCTGCCAATAGTACAGGTTCCATCCGCCTGACGGGCCGGAATATCGTGGTCACGGGGAATGTTACCAGCGAATCAGGCAATATCTCTTTGACAGGTAACAATGGCAGCTATCAGACGGGCACGTTTGATGGAGTGCAGATCAGCGGTTCAGCCGTGAATGTCAACACGACAGGCGGTAGTATTGTGATTGATGGGCGGGGTGGGTTGAATACGGTCTATGCCGGGGTGAATCTGACATCATCCAAGGTTCAAGCGGGCGGATCGGGATGTGTGACGATCACGGGCATGAGCGGGAATGGATCCACGAATAACGCCTATGGCGTTTTTGCAACCGGCGCCACCATCACCACCAGCTCCGGCTCGCTCACGGTCAACGGCACCTCGTGCGGCACGGGGACCTATTCCTTGGGCGTTGTTCTGCAATCATCCACCAATATCTCGGCCACCGGCACGGGCAATGTGACGATCACCGGCACCGCGGCTTGTGGGACGAATCACGCTTGGGGCATCCAGTTTTACAGTTTCGCAAAAGTCACGACCAGCTCAGGCTCGCTCACGCTCAACGGCACCTCGAACGGCACGGGGTCGTATTCCACGGGCGTTTGGCTGGGTGACTCCGCCAACATCTCGGCCACCGGTGCGGGCAATGTGACGATCACCGGCACCGCGGCGAATGGGACGGATTCCGCCAGCGGTATCGTTGTGTACGGCAACTCCTGCGTCACGACCAGCTCAGGCTCGCTCACGGTCAACGGCACCTCGTGCGGCACGGGGACGGGTACCAAGGGCGTTTATCTGATTTCATCCGCCAATATCTCGGCCAAGGGCGCGGGCCATGTGACGATCACCGGCACCGCGGCGTGTGGGACGGATAACGCCTGCGGCATATATGTATCCGGATCCAAAGTCACAACCAACTCCGGCTCGCTCACGGTCAATGGCACCTCGTGCGGCACAGGGAATCATTCCAAGGGCGTTTACCTGAAAACGAACGCCACCATCTCGGCCACCGGCTCGGGCAATGTGACGATCACCGGCACCGCGGCGAATGGGACGAGTTCCGCCTGCGGCATCTATGTATACGCATCCACCGTCACGACCAACTCCGGCTCGCTCACGGTCAACGGTACCTCGTGCGGCACGGCGTCTTTTAACAGGGGCGTTTATCTGTTTTCATCCGCCAACATCTCGGCCACTGGCGCGGGCAATGTGACGATCACCGGCACCGTGGCGAATGGGACAACTTACGCCGGCGGTTTTTCTGCGAGCACATCCACCGTTACGACCAACTCAGGCTCGCTCACGGTCAACGGCACCTCGTGTGCCACGGGGATTTATTCTTCCGGCGTTTATCTGAACTCAACTGACATTTCGGCCACTGGCGCGGGCCATGTGACGATCACCGGGACAGCGAATGGGACGAATAACATCAAGGGTGTCAATGTAAACAAATCCAACGTCACGACCAGCTCAGGCTCGCTCACGGTCAACGGCACCTCGTGCGGCACGGGGTCGGGGACCAAGGGCGTTGTTTTGGAGTCATCCGCCAACATCTCGGCCACGGGCGCGGGCCATGTGACGATCACCGGCAGCACTCCGGGCAATCTTAGTACCGGTGTCGGGTTCATTTTATTCGATGCAGGATCCAAAGTTTATTCCAACGGCGGCCTGATCACCCTCACGGCCAACATTATGAACCTGACAGGCACGGTTAACGCCACCTCGGCGGGCAATGTGCTGATCCAGACGCTTGGATCAGGCGTGAACCTGGGCGACGGCACCGACACCTTAGCCAATCTGGGCCTATCCCAAACAGAACTCAACCAGATTACGGCCAGCCTGCTGACGATCGGCAGCAGCAGCACAGGCAATATTGCTGTAACAGCGAACATCAGCCGGCCAGCCAACGGCAGCCTGGCTCTGATCACAAGCAATACGACCAATAATATTGCCGTCGGCTTTCCACTTTCCACCACCGGAACAGGCGGAATCCGCCTGACGAGCCGGAATATCGTGGTCACGGGGAACATCACCACCGAGGCGGGCGATATCTCTCTGACGGGCAATAATGGCAGCTATCAGACGGGCACGTTTGATGGAGTGCAGATCAGCGGTGCCGCGGCGAATGTGAACACCACGAGCGGTAATATCACAATCGACGGGCGGGGTGGGTTGAATACGGTCAACGCCGGGGTTAATCTGACATCATCCAAGGTGCAGGCGGGCGGATCGGGATGTGTGGCGATCACGGGCATGAGCGGGAATGGATCTACGAATAACGCCTATGGCGTTTTTGCAACCGGCGCCACCATCACCACCAACTCCGGCTCGCTCACGGTCAACGGCACCTCGTGCGGCACGGGGACCTATTCCTTGGGCGTTGTTCTGCAATCATCCGCCAATATCTCGGCCACCGGCGCGGGCAATGTGACGATCACCGGCACCGCGGCTTGTGGGACGAATCACGCTTGGGGCATCCAGTTTTACAGTTCCGCAAAAGTCACGACCAGCTCAGGCTCGCTCACGCTCAACGGCACCTCGAACGGCACGGGGTCGTATTCCACGGGCGTTTGGCTGGGTGACTCCGCCAACATCTCGGCCACCGGCGCGGGTAATGTTACGGTTACCGGCACCGCGGCGAATGGGACGGATTCCGCCAGCGGTATCGTTGTGTACGGCAACTCCTGCGTCACGACCAGCTCAGGCTCGCTCACGGTCAACGGCACCTCGTGCGGCACGGGGTCGGGGACCAAGGGCGTTGTTTTGGAGTCATCCGCCAACATCTCGGCCACGGGCGCGGGCCATGTGACGATCACCGGCAGCACCCCGGGCAATCTTAGTACCGGTGTCGGGTTCATTTTATTCGATGCAGGATCCAAAGTTTATTCCAACGGCGGCCTGATCACCCTCACGGCCAACAGCCTGAATCTGGTTGGCACAGTCAACGCCACCACGGCGGGGAATGTGCTGATTCAGACACTTGGAGCTGGAGTGAACCTGGGCGGGGCTGACAGTGTGTCTAATCTTGGTTTGACTCAGGCTGAACTCAACAACATCACCGCAGGGAACCTGACCATTGGCAGCAGCACGACCGGAAATATCACTTTGGCCAGTTCTGTAACCTGGGGTTCAAACATCAGTCTGGTTTCCAATAATACAATCACTGGCATAGTTTCCAATTCAAGCCATACGTTTACTCAGGGCAGCTATACTCTGAATGCTACCGGTGTGATTACGACTAATGATCCTAACTCAAGCCCACTATTAGTGGACGTAGGAGGGCTCGAATTCCGCAACGATGCCGGTTTCCAGGTTTCCGGCAGCACCTATTCGGCAAACGGCTCGGTTTATCTTGGATTTATACCTGCCATCGGGACAAGTTTCTACAAGCTGTTGCAATTGACTGGTAATGTCAGTATTAACACCAGCACATTACTCTTTTCTGCCTCAGGTGAAATTAAAGCAGCCGCGTTGACTTCGAATGTGACTCTGGTCAGCGGTGGGATCACTTCGGGCAGTATCACCGACCTGGTGAATGGCAAAATTGCAGGCCTTGCCGGATCGACCGTGACCGTGGCGGGTGTCGGTTTCACGCTTGACAGCCTTGGCTTCAGCCTGACAGGCGACAACGGCAACGCGGTTTTGCAGCTTCAAGGCTCAGTGGCTTTGCCAGGCGGCCTGAATTTGGCTGTAAATGGCACGAATACGGTGAATGTGACCGCGTCTGGATTTTCATTAACAGGGGTGACTGCATCGCTGAGCAATAATTTCACGCTTGGCGGGACCACGTTTACGGCTTCGGATCTAACCGGTGTTTACACACCTTCATCGAATGTCTTTACGGTAACTGGGCAAGGTTCAGCCAACGTCACAGGGTTTGGCAACGTTGTTGTGAACTTGGGCAACTCGACCGTAGGCAGTCAGGGTCTGGTGGTCACAGACGGAAGCCTGACAAGTTTTGACGCAGCGGCTACGGTCAATGCCACGATGGCGGGCGCCAACCTGACGGCAAACCTGTTACGGCTGAATTATAACAGCAGTTTAAGCCAATATACCATCAGCGGAAATGGAAGTCTGGCGTTTGGTTCTTCGAGTATCATGACTCTGGCGATGGGCAACCAGACCAGCCCGGGCGTGGTGATTTCGAATGGATCGCTTTCCAGCCTGAACGCATCGGGGAATATCTCCACCAGCTTTGCCGGGGCGAACTTCACGGCCATCGGGCTGGGGCTGACGTATGTTTCAACACCATCCCAGAGATTTACAATTTATGGAAGTGCTGGCTTAGATTTTGGTACGGGCCGAAATCTGAGCCTGATTCTCGGCAATTCCTCCAACCCCGGCATGGTGATTTCGAATGGGGCACTCGCCGATCTTAACGCTTCGGCGACGACGAATATGACGGTGGCCGGTGCTAATCTCACGGCGAATAGCCTCACGATGATTTACACGTCAAGTCCTGAGAAGTTTTCTGTTTATGGCAACGCAAGTTTCAGATTCGGCAGCAACAACCTGAGCATTGTTCTCGGCGATTCGGCCAACCCCGGCATGGTCATCGCCAATGGTGCATTGACTAGTTTTAATTCAACTTTCAGCGGTAATCTATCCATTCTAAGCACGAACTTTACCGCCAATAGCCTCAATCTAACAGCCAATTCTGTAGCCAATACTTTCACCGTAAAAGGAAATGCTTCACTTTCTGTCCCAAATATGGGCAATCTCAATGTCATTTTTGGTGGTGGTAACTCGTCTGGCATGATTGCGACGAATGGCACAGTGACCAGTGCCAACATGACCGTCAACAGCAACCTCACTGTGGCTGGCTCGACTTTCTCTACCATTGGCCTGAGGATCACCGCCAATACGTCGACCAACGCGTTCACCATGACGGGCAACAGCAGCCTGACGGTTCCGAGCGTTGGCTATATCAGCGTGATCTTTGGCGGAGCCAATTCGACCGGATTAGTGGTGACCAACAGCACCCTGACCAGCATGAACGTGACGGTCAGTGGCAATGTCTCAATTCTTGGCACCAACATCACGGCCAATAGTCTGAACCTGACAGCGAATGCAGCGGTGAATACGTTCACCATGACCGGTAACGCCACGATGTCGGTGCCAAGCATGGGCAACCTGAGCGTGATCTTCGGCGGAGCCAATTCGACAGGAATGGTTCTGACGAACGGTTCGCTGACCAGTGTCAACATGACCGTCAACAGCAACCTCACTGTGGCTGGCTCGACTTTCTCTACCATTGGCCTGAGGATCACCGCCAATACGTCGACCAACGCGTTCACCATGACGGGCAACAGCAGCCTGACGGTTCCGAGTGTTGGCTATATCAGCGTGATCTTTGGCGGAGCCAATTCGACCGGATTAGTGGTGACCAACAGCATCCTGACCAGCATGAACGTGACGGTCAGTGGAAACGTTTCAATTCTTGGCACCAACATCACGGCCAATAGCCTGAACCTGACGGCGAATGCAGCGGTGAATACGTTCACCATGACCGGTAACGCCACGATGTCGGTGCCAAGCATGGGCAACCTGAGCGTGATCTTCGGCGGAGCCAATTCTACGGGCATGGTTCTGACGAACGGTTCGCTGACCAGTGTCAACATGACCGTCAACAGCAACCTCACTGTGGCTGGCTCGACTTTCTCTACCATTGGCCTGAGGATCACCGCCAATACGTCGACCAACGCCTTCACCATGACGGGCAACAGCAGTCTGACGGTTCCGAGCGTTGGCTATATCAGCGTGATCTTTGGCGGAGCCAATTCGACTGGCCTTGTCGTGACCAACAGCACCCTGACCAGCATGAACGTGACTGTCAGTGGCAATGTCTCGATTTTAAGTACCAAATTTACCGCCAATAGCCTGAACATGAAGGTGAACAGTTCGGCCAACACATTCACCATGACGGGTAATGCGACGCTCAGTCAGCCCAAGATTGGTACTCTGAGTGTCATTTTTGGTGGGGCCAACGCAACAGGGCTTATTATTACCAACGGTTCATTGACCAGTGTCAACATGACGGTCAACAGCAACCTCTCTGTCGCCGGTTCGACATTCCAGACGGTTGGCCTGAATATTACGGCGAATACAATTACAAACAAGTTCACGATGAAGGGTAACGCCTCCCTGAATATGCCGAGCATTGGTTCCCTCAGTGTTGGGTTTGGGAGCGGTTCGACAACGGGTCTTGAGGTGACCAATGGAGTGCTGACCACACTGAACGCTACGGTGACCGGAAATCTTTCCGTCGGCAGCGTTTCATTTACAACGAATAATCTGACATTTTCCGTAAACACGGCCAATGATACTTTTTCACTCACCGGTGGCAGCAGTTTCACGGCCACCGGGCTTGGGAATGTCAATGTTTATTTTGGTGGTACAGGCTCAAACGGTCTTGTAATTGCCAATGGGGCCATGAAAAGCCTGAACATGACGGTCTCTTCAAATCTGGCACTTGCGGGCGTTACCTTCAACACCACAAATATGATTATTACTGGTGACACGGCCAACAGCATTTACACACTGACAGGCAACACATCTGCCAGCGTATCGGGCATCGGAAATATTGCCGTGCAGTTTGGCAAGAAAGACTCAAATAATAATAACATGAGCCGCGGGCTTGTCATTACAAGTGGCAGCCTGTCGTTGCTTGACATGACCGTCAATTCCAATATTACAGTTGCCAGCCAGACATTTACAACGAGCAATTTGAGGCTGCTTTACACGTCAGCAAATACAATTACGAACGTTGCAGCCCAATTCTCGATGACGGGCCTGGCCAACGCCACGATCACCTCACTTGGCACCATTTCTGTTGGATTTGGCTGTAGCACGTCGGCTGGAAATGCCACCAAGGGGCTGGTGATCAGTGCAGGCAGCCTGAAAAGTCTGGATATGACCGTCAACTCGAATATCACCGCAGGTGGATTGACGTTCAAGGCCAGCAACCTGACATTTGCTTATGACTCAGCGAAGAATTTCTTTGCCATGAAGGGCACTTCGTGCGTTAGCGTTACATCGGTCGGCAATCTGAGCGTAACATTTGGCAACACCACGAACTATGGCCTGGTGGTGACCAACGGCAGCCTGACAAGTCTGGATATGACGGTGAATTCCAACCTGAGTGTTGGCGGCGTCAGTATTAAAACAACGAACCTGAATTTTAATTATGTCGCAGCCAGTAGTAATTTCAGCATGAAAGGCACGGCGTCTGTCAACATGCCAAGCGTGGGCGACCTCCTGGTGACTTTTGGAAATGCAACCCGAGACGGCCTGGTGATTACCAATGGCGATCTCTCCAGCCTTGACATGACGGTCAACAGCAATTTCACGGCTGGGAGATTAAGTTTTACGACCAAGAATCTGAATATTTATTATGTGAAAGCCAACTCGTCGTTTGCTATGACAGGCGCGGCTAACTTAGCGATGGGAAGCTTAGGCAATATTGAAGTGATATTCGGTAAAACTGCGGCCAATGGAACGATTATTAATCGTGGCCTGGTGATTACCAACGGAAATTTCAAAAGCCTGGACTTGACGGTGAACAGCAATTTCACAGCCGGGAGAATGAAGTTCTACACCAAAGACCTGAATGTTGTTTATTTCAACTCAAATGAAACCTTCATGATGAAGGGAACGGCTGGCGTTGACCTGCCCAAAATCGGCAATGTGAATGTCACGTTTGGCAACGACACCAATTACGGGCTTGTTTTTGCCAACGGCACGTTCCGAAGTTTCGACTTCACACTGAACAGTAATATTCGTGTCGGTTCAGTTTTGATCACCACTCAAGATTTGAATTTTGCCTACACAGAGCCCACCAAGACATTCACCATGCGTGGCACGGCCTGCGCTGCCATGCCAAGCATTGGCAATGTAAATGTGACACTTGGGAATGCCACCAGGAACGGCCTTGTCATTACCGACGGGTCGCTGGTCAGCCTCGACATGACGATCAACAGCACTTTCAGGGCAGGATCGGTTTTGTTTGCCACAAAGAATCTCAACTTCACCTATATGGCAAGCACGGCTGAGTTTACAATGTCGGGCACGGCGTCTGTGGCCATGCCAAGCCTTGGCAATGTAAACGTGACGCTCGGACAGGTGGACTTAGACGGCACTGTGCGCAGCCGTGGCCTGGTCGTACGAGACGGCAGTTTTGTCAGCCTCGACATGACGGTTAACGCCAATATCAAGGTTGGCACCGTTTTGCTCTACACTCGCAATTTAAACTTTACCTACGTGGAAGATACAAAGATCTTCACCATGTCAGGCACGGCGGGTGCTGTCATGCCGGTTGGAATAGTGGAAGTGACTCTGGGCAAGGTGGACGACGACGGTACCGTCCGCAGCCGCGGCCTGGTCGTGAAGGACAACAAGTTCGTCAGCCTTGACATGACCATCAATTCATTATTCTTCGTCGGCGGCTGTGCTATTTATACGAAAGACCTGAATTTTACGTATGTCATGGATACAGAAACCTTCACCATGAGCGGAAGTGCCGGGGCGATCATGCCTGGAATGGGTTATGTGGATATCACCATGGGGCAGTTTGCGGCCGATGGCACGAAGCTCTCATCAGGCCTGATTGTGGTGAAAGGCAACTTTGTCAGCATGGACTTGACGCTCAACAGTGGCTTCAGGGTAGGCGGCGTTCTCTTCACCACGAAAAACCTAAATTTCACTTATGTCGAATCAACCAAAGTCTTTACCCTGACAGGTTCAGCCACTGTGACCATTCCGATTCTGGCCACAGTGGAAGTGATATTTGGCGGGGGCGACACCAAAGGTCTTGTGATTACCAACGGCAGCCTGACAAGCCTCGACATGACCGTGAACGCCAGCGTGCTGGGCGTGGGCGATTATTCGCTGGGCAAGGCGAAGATGAAGTTTAATTACTCAGATTCAACAAAATTGTTCGTCATGACCGGAACAGCCAGCATAGGGCTGCCTATACTTGGCAGTGTAGATATCAACCTCGGCGGCGATGGAACGCCGGGCTTGGTGTATAACACCAAAACCGAAGTGGTGCAATCGTTCCAAATGTCAATCGACACGGACTTTTCTATTGCCGGAATGACATTTGCAAAATCCCACTTGAAGATGGATTACAGCAATGACAACCGTACATTCACCATGAGCGGCTCTGCCAAGTTGAATTTGTATATTTCAGAATTCACGGCTACTCTGGGCGGCACTTATTTGAAGTCGGACGGGACAACTGGTACCAGCGCAGGGCTGGTCATTCGCAGAGGCCAGCTTGAAAGTCTTGACTTCACCATCACAAGCACCATCGGTCTGGCGGGTATTTCTCTGGGCTCTGCGTCGATTTATGTTTCGTATGATGGCCCCAACCAGATCTTTGACATGGTCGGCACAGCTGACATGACACTTAAAGCCACCCTGCCAAGCTGGGCTAAAACCTTTATGAACCTTTCCGGTAGCGGTGAGGTGCACCTGGGTAAGGCCACGGTGAGGGTGCATGTGGAGTCGGGCTATAATAGTCAGGGCGACGGTTCTGTGACAACGGCGAACCTGCCTTCCTCAGGCTTTGATTTTGAATTGCCTGATCAAAAAGGCCTTGGCAACTTCAATGGCTCCAGCCAGTTTTATCAAATTCCGAATACTGGGCTGGATAATTTCACAGGCGGCTTCAGCGCGGGGATGTGGGTTTATCCGACGGCCGCAA
>CAMBEP010000012.1 GCA_945865635.1 Candidatus Kuenenia stuttgartensis | reverse complement strand
TTAAATTTTGCACATTTGCCATTGCAAAAGCCGCTTTAATTGGTTCCTTAAAAAAACTATCGTTTGTTACGGTATTTTCGGTCCCTGCTTTTCGCACCATATTTGAAAAAGTCCTTGACATATTTCCTCCGTTTATATCCCTCACAAATAGTTGCGTTGTTGCATGAAACGTCAGTTTGTCTCCTGGTCTTATAAGTTCAAATACTCTCAAAGCTGCAAGGGCCTGTTCGCTTGTCATCGGTTTCTCTCGATCCTCTGAAAAAGAATCCGCTCAGTCTGATTTCTATCTACTCTAAAAAACCATCTCTCCCGTAGCAAGGTTGATTGGGAATCATGGATTTCTGGTTCCTCTGCAGAATCCGTAAAAGTGCCTTGGCCCCCTCTGGCGATTTATACTCTTCGCGTTCATAAAAACTTGTTTTGATCAAAACGAAGCCGGAGGCATCGTCGCGATCAAAAAGTGTCATTAATGGTCGCGAAGCGTATATGACTGCCCAGATTATAAACCAATCAACACTTGAAAGGATCCGACTGTCAGCGATAAAGCCCAACGATCGGCTGGCCCAGGGTCAGGCGGAATGGGCGGGCGAGGCGGTCGTGATATTCCATTGCTGGATCCACCCCAAGTGCTGCAGCCACTGTGGCATGCACGTCCCATGGGCCATAACGTTCTGTGGTTGGATACGCTGCAAATTTGTCGGATGCCCCCAAAACGGCACCCCGCGAAACCCCGGCCCCGGCTGCGACCATCGAATAGACGTTGGCCCAATGCTTCCGACCCGGCATGGCGCCTGCAAAATTCGACTCAAGAGCCACTCGCGGGGCCCGGCCAAACTCTCCCAGACAGAGCACCAGAGTCTGATCCAGCAAGTTTCTCTGCTGAAGATCTTCCAGAAGGGCTGAGAATGTCTGGTCAAAGCGTGGCAGCAAGTGGCGCCGCATGACCTCGAAAAGATCGTTGTGCGTATCCCAGCCCTGTGCCTCAGGGTCATCCGGAAGCCGGTCCTGCCCACGCCCCGAATGATTCCAGATGACCGTAATCAGTGGCACGCCCGCTTCAACCAGCCGCCGGGCCAGCAGGCAGGCAAGCCCGGAACGATGCCGGCCATATCGCTCCACAACAGCAGGCGGCTCGGCGGAGAGATCAAACGCACGTCGGCCCACAGGATTCTCAAACAAATCCATGGCCCGACCCTGCATCCCCACCATGTCATTCAAGAGCTTATTATGGCTGGCCTGAACATGATTCGCTTCGATCAGTTCAAGCATGCTCTTACGCGTTCGGAGCCGATCCAGATTGAGGCCAACCGGTAGATCAAAACTCGGCCAGCTAGAGGGCCCGCCCGTCAGGTCGCCCACCAGAAAGGGGTCATACTCCCGGCCCAATAATCCCGCATCCTGCCCGGGCGCAATCAGTTCAGGCACAATCGCAGGCCCGTTCACGGTCACAGCCGTGTCGAAGGTGCGGCTTGCCCCCATGACGCGTTTCAAGGCCGCTGCAAATGCTGGATGATCTTCAGGTGCGGGCAGAGGGTTGGACGACTTTCGGGCGTGGTATCGGCCAGTCAGGGCCAGATAGGTGGCTGAGCCATGATCCGTGTCGTCGTGGGACATGGACCTGACAATCGTATATCGATCGGCCAGCCGGGCCAGACGCGGAAGGTGCTCGCACAAGAACGTGCCAGGAACAGCTGAGGCGATTGAGCCAAATTCTCCGCGAATTTCTCGAGGTGCATCAGGCTTGGGGTCAAATGTCTCAAGCTGACTGGCCCCACCGTTCAAAAAAACCACGATCACCGACTTGGCCCGGGCAATGCCAGTTTCCGCTGACTTTACAGGCCCAGGCCAGCAGACTGAAATGCCTGAACCAGCGGCAGCAGAGGCCATCCAGTGGCGGCGATTCCAGGTGTATAAGGGTGGTCGTTCAGGCATCAACCTATAGCCGTCTGTTTCAGAGGCTTAACAATAGAGGCAGGAACCTCCAGGGGGGGTAGGCTTTTAGAATGATCGCTTCTGATTCTGATCAACAAAGAGGCCATTCGCCAAGCCTCTGAATCGAATGATCCGGGAGCTTGGCGACGGCCCGTCAACACGTTTTTTACTTCTTCTTCGCAGGTTCGGCTGGAAGGCTTCGCCCCGGCGCGGCCAGAAAAGTCTTTAGCGCCTTGCCGTCGGCCAGGTTCCAGACCACCACACGGCCATCCCAGCCTCCGGCTGCGGCCTGCTTGCTGTCCTTGGAGACGGCAAGGCTATAGACCCAGTCGTTTTGGCCAGCCAGTTGTCGGACTGCCCCCAAGTCGCCCGCCTTGAAAACACGAACGGATTTATCAGCACTGGCGGCCAGTACATTCGCTCCGTCGGGCGAGAGGGCCAGCTTGAAGACTTCCCCACTGAATCCGCCCGCTGTTCGCACCTGCTTGGCCTCACCTTCCGGAGACCAGGCCCGCACCTGCTTGTCGGCACCTGCCGATAGAATCTGCTTGCCATCAGGGCTGAAGATGGCGGCAAAGACTTGTTCGTTATGGGCGGGAAAGGTCACGAGCGACTCTTTCTTGACCACGTCAAAGACTTTCGTGGTCTTGTCGCGACTGGCAGAAACCAGCTTCGTGCCATCGGGACTGAAGTTCAGGTCAAGAATCCAGTCCGCATGGTCCTCAAGCTGCATCTCCAGCTTGCCTTCAGGCAATGACCAGAGACGAATGGTCCGATCTGCACCGGCAGCAGCGACCTTTTTGGAATCGGGGCTGAAGGCGATCGCAAAAATGGCGTCGGTCGACTCGCCCAAATCCTTGACAAATTCGGCTGTCCCGTCCGCCTTGGCCTTCCAGAGTTTGGCAGTTCCAAACCGCCCTGGATCGCCTGCGGCCGTGGCCATATATTGGGCATCAGGGCTGTAAGCAATGTCATATACACGTTCCTGAAGAGGGCGAATCCGCTGCTTGATGGAACCATCGGCCACATTCCAGAGAATCACTTCATGAAACCCGCCTGTGGCAAGATTGGCACCATCAGGGCTGAAAGCCACGGCCGTGATCGGCACAGTGGTCGGATACTTGTCAGGCACTGGCACAATTGTCTGCTTGTGCAGCAGCATGGGCCAGTCTTCCTTACGATCCTTGCCATCATACTTCGCGCCCTGCTTGACCCAGGCTTCAATCAGAGCGATCTTTTCAAGTGGCAATGGCTCCTGCTTCCAGGGCATTCTCGGCTTGGCATTGTGCTGAAGCAGCTCGACCAGGTAACTACCCTCGGAATCGCCAGCAATCAGGGTCACGTCCTCGCCCTGCTGCCCACCCTTGGCAAGCTGGTCGAATGTGGTCATGACATACTTGCTCTCACTCTTACGCGGATTATGGCAGGCAATGCAGTTCTGCACCAACAAGGGCGCCACATCCTTCATGAAGCTTACTGGATTCTTCACAGAGGCCGCCACAGGCTTCGCAGGCTCGGCCTTTTTGGCTTCCTGTGAATGGGCCGCAGCCCCTGTTGCCAGAAAGCTGAAGAGGACAGCAAACCAGAGCGGAATTCGGGTAAACATGGCAGGCAGCTCCTTTTTAAGGGATTTCGTCAATCGGTTGTATGTTGTCGGCAAAAAGTCATGAATTCAGGATTCGGGAGGGGAAAATCGGCTCAAGGCACGATTTTCAGGATAACAGGTGCAGTCAGGGCTGGATAATCCTTGTCGCCCGCCTTAAAAGCCGCTTTGACCGTGGCATTGCCTGAAACCGGTTTCGCTCCGGCATCGGCTGTGAGCTTGATCACAAATTCCGACTTGTCGCCCGCTACCTTCACCGGTGCCGCCTTGAGGCCAGCAGGCAATCCATCGACTGTCAGCGTTACTTCTGCCTTGGCCGATGGTTTCCGATTCAGCTTGCCTTTGAGCTCGATCGATTGGCCCGACTTCACAGCCAATTCCTTGGCAAGCCCTTCCATGACCATCGGCACCACGACATTCAGCCTCACAAGCGGAGCATCTACCACCCGATCCTCGCCCGCCAGCTTGCCCTTGGCAGTCAAGCCAATCACATGCTCGCCAATGGGCACTTCCACACCTGATTTCAGGATCACCGCAAAGTCCGTCAGCTTCTCGGCCACCTTGTTGCCGGGCAGAGTCAGGCCAGCGGGCGGATTGACAATCGCCAGCTCCAGAGCCGCCTCCCCTCCAGCCACCCTCGCCAGTTTCAATGGCAACAGGCCTTCAAAACCATGAGCCACTTCCACCACAGCGTCCGGTGTCGTCAGAACGACGGCCGCCGGATCTGCAATATTTGCCAGAAATCCCTGCTGAATCAACATGTTCACTGGCAAAGGCCCCTGGCTCGCAAAGACTATCGTGTTCATGGCCGTGGCCTTCACACCACCATCACCAATCCCCACAATTTCCAAAAATGTCGGAGCCAGCTTTGACCCTGCATCCAAACTGATGGACAGACTCCCTGCCAATCCGCCAGCCCGAATCTGACCTGGCCGAAACTTCAGACCCACGGGCGGATTGACCACCTCCAGACGAACCGGTCCCGCATAGCCGCGAGCACGATTCACCGTCACATTCACCAGTGTGGACTGACCAACAGCCAGCCCGGATTGCCCCACGCTCAGCGACAGATTAAAACCAGGCACGGATTTCTCGACGTAAATCCTGTAATGATAGCCTAATCCACCTCGCTTGCTGATATCATTGATCACCAGCGTCGCCTGGCTTTGGCCCGCAGGTACCGTGAATTCCAATTCCGGGTCAGGCTGTGTGAACGGAGGCGTATTTGGCGGCGGATTCGGCACCTTCAACGGCGAATCATCGCCCGTTGCAATCTGTTGGCCCGTCGCGTTCAAAACCCTCAAAACACCATCCAGCGCCGAACCGATCCGTGCGGCTTCCACCCTGACCCGATACTTTGCTCCCGGATCAACGGCAAGATCAAACCGGTCTTCATCGCCCGGCTTCTCGATCCGGCCCAAAAATGCAATCGGCGCGGACGGCTTCCTGACCACTGGAGCATCGGTCTCAACCACTTGCGGAACATCCGTTTCAAGCAGCTTGTAAGGCCACTGAATCAGGGCTGTCGGCTCAAAAGCCGACGACTCTCCGCCAATCGCTGTGGCTGGAATCGACATCGTCACCAGCCCATAATGCGGCACTTCCTTCGGCACAGCCGCCAGCCGGATCACCTCGCCAGGCTTCGCCAGAGTCCCACCACGAAGCTCAATCGCATTGGTTGCTCCGGGCGTCAGCACAACAGGAAAAACCTCTTCAGCCAGCGGCACTGCACCGATTGTGAGCCGATAAATCGCTGACCCGCCACCGGCATAATTGGTATCAGAGATATCCACAACATAATCGCCATCAACCGGAAGGGTGGCAATCAAGCGGGCGTCTGTCGCCAAGCCTGGCGTGTCGTCGGCCGAAGCCACAAACTTCTTGCCGGCATGGGTGATCAGCCTGATGGTCGGGTCAAGCGCAGAACCAATCCGGGCCGCCGCCGCATCCACCACAATCCGCTGCCCCTTGCGCCCCGAAAATCGATAGAAATCCACGTCGTTCTTGGCCGATGCCCCCTCGACCACCACCGGCGACACAATCGCCTGAGCCTTCTCAAATGTATTGTTGGGCTCCACTTCCATCACCGACGGCAATTGGTCAATGCTCAGCAGGACAGGATTCGACACCCCCTTGGCCGACACCACGCGAATCGGGTAAACCCCAAGCGGAGCATCCTCAGGCAAAGTCACTTTCACGACCCACTTCGCGGCCTCTTTATTTTCCGCCTTCGTATACTGTATCGGCAGCGACGACAAAATCTCAGGCATCCCCGAAAGGTTTGCACCCTGAAAGGTTAGATCCACAGTTCGACCACGGGTCACCCCCGAAGGTGTCGTGCCTGTCAAGCTCGGAGGGGCCGCTTGCGTTGACCCATAAAAACCCAAGACTAGCCCAAGAGCAACAATACGGAAACTCGAAACGGTTCGCACGTGGTGAACTCCCATTGGGGCCGGGCTGGATGCAAAATTGAAGTCTTGGCGGGTCAACCAGAAATTTCAGACGTTCTGGCTGAGGCGGACGGCAGGTGACGTGTGCGTGTTAAGGCCACGAATCGACCTAGAGCATCCGTTTTCGCTGATTTCAAATCCATTGTCAAGGTGCCACAGACCAAAAAAACAACGATTCCGCCTATTTCTGAAACCACATCCTAACCAGAGTTTTAAGTCTGCTCACCACACTTTCGATCTCTGCCAGCAGCAATCCACTTTTCAAGTTGTATGACCTTTGACGACGATGATGATTATGACGGTACCGCTGGATCATGAATCCAGCTCCTGCGTGTCGGGATAAGAATTGGCCAAATCCCAGAAGGCGGCTCGGCGCGATGACCAAATCAACAGATCAGGCTTACTGGCGTGTTGCTCGCCAAGCCAGGCCAATTCTCGCGGATCCAACGTTTATTCCACTGGCCTCACACATCTCTGCGGTCAGAATCGCTTTGAACGCACTTGCAAGCCGCAGGAACCTCATTGTGATTTATGGCCCTGCTGGATCCGGCCGAACCACTGTGGCCCGACAGATTGCAAGGCTCGCCAGCGTCAGGCCCATCGTCATCCACAACCCACCGACTCAGATCAGTCTCTTGGAACATCAATTCCAAGAGCACGTTCCAAGATTGCGGCACCACAAATCCCAGCTCTTTGTATTTGACTCCATCCACCTCGATCATACACAATGGCCTTGGTGGCTGCGTTCGAAGACCTCCGAATCCAACCAATTTCTCGTGGTCTCTACAACGGCCTGGTGGATTGATAATCATCAATGTCTCAAGGATCATGCCGTGGGAGTCGGGCTGAAGCTCCTGACACCTCATGAGTCCGCACATCTCTCAAACGCACTGCTCTGGATCAAACAGCCTCTTGCCACAAGCCTGACAAACCATTACCTTGAATCTGTAGACGAACATAGCGAAGGCTTGGCCCGTAAAGTGGTTGAATTTCCCAACCACTTTAAGAATTGCAATTAAAATCCATCAAGGGAGCAAATGGACGGCAGAAAATCCCAGGATTATTCCGCCCAATCCAACTAAATACTGACTGGTACCTTTTTCACCATGAATCAGATCGTAAATGCCGTTTGTCCGCTCGATTGCCCTGACTCCTGCTCCATGCTCGTCTCTGTCGAGGGCGGAAAAGCCGTCTCCCTGAGCGGCAACCCCGACCACACATTCACACGCGGTGCCCTGTGCGGCAAAATGAACCATTATCTCGATCTGGTTTATAGCAACGATCGACTCACGACTCCGCTCCGACGCACTGGCCCTAAAGGCTCCGGCCAGTTTGAGCCAATTTCATGGGAAATCGCCTTAAATACAATCGCAGCCAAATTCCACGAAATCGCCCATTCCCCCCACGGCCCACAAGCCATTCTTCCTTATTCCTATTATGGAACAATGGGCAAATTACAGGCCTCAAGCCTCGACCGCCGTTTTTTTCACCGTCTCGGAGCCTCAAAACTAGACCGCACCATTTGCGCCTCAGCAGGCTCTCAGGGCTATGAATACACAGTCGGACAAGGCCGGTTTGGAGCCGATCCACTTGCCGCTTCAGGCTGCAAACTGATCCTCAACTGGGGCTCGAACACCGTTCAGACCAATGCCCACCTCTGGAGCCAGATGGTCAGGGCCCGCAAAGAAAATAATGCCAAAATCATTACCATCGACCCCTATCGTAGCGAAACCGCCGAGAAAAGCGACCAGCATATTCAAACCCGCCCTGGAACTGACGCCGCACTGGCCTTGGGGCTGATGCATGTGATTTTTGCAGAGAATTTACAAGACCAGGATTATCTTGACCAATACTGCATTGGCACACAGGAATTAAAAACTCGAGCACTCAAGGATTATCCACCCCGGCGCGTCTCTGAAATCACCGGTGTGACCGAAACGGAAATTAACCAGCTCGCTCGCGACCTGGCCACAACCCAGCCGACATTGATCCGCCTGAATTACGGGCTTCAGCGCCATTTTGGCGGCGGCATGGCCGCAAGAACCATTGCCTGCCTGCCCGCATTGACGGGAGCATGGCGACACCCCGGTGGCGGAACCCTGCTTTCCACAAGCGGCTCATATGATTTCAATATGGCCGCCCTGACAAGGCCCGAATTATCGCCATCTGACACTCGAACCATCAATATGAACCAGCTCGCAGAAGCCTTGGCCGGCGATCTGGAAGGCCCCCCTGTTCAAGCCCTTTATATTTACAATTGCAATCCGGCCGCCGTTTCGCCCAATCAGGCCAAAGTCATCCAAGGCTTCAAACGCCAGGATTTATTCACCGTGGTCCATGATTTATTCCTGACGGATTCTGCCGAATTTGCAGACATTGTTCTGCCTGCAACATCGCAACTCGAACAAATCGACCTCCATGGCTCCTATGGGCACCATGATGTCATGCTCAATTCCAGGTCCATTGAACCTCTACATCAATCCAAGTCCAATAACGATGTTTTTCGATCACTTGCAAAAAAAATGCAATTCGCCCCAGAGCTCTTCCCTGCAGACGATGTTTTAATTGATGAAGCCTTGCAGGGCGGCCCTCATGTAAGCAAAATCTCGCGGGAATCCTTGCAGAGCCTACATTTTCAGCGATTAAATTTACCTGATGTCCATTTACCCTATGCCCATGGCGAATTCCAAACACCGTCCGGCAAATGCGAATTGTATTCCGAACGCATGAAAAATGATGGGCTTGACCCACTCCCCACTTACACACCACCCGCTGAAGACCCACAAATACAAACCAAAATGGCGGCACAGTTTCCAATCCAGTTGATCAGCCCGCCCAAAGGTTCGTTTTTGAATTCCACTTTCGGCGGCAATCCGTGGCACCGCAAGCGTGCAGGCGACCCAAGCATTGAAATGTCTGACAATGATGCAAATTATCGAGCAATTAAACCGGACGACTGGGTCGTAGTCTTTAATGATCGTGGCCGTTTTTTGGCCAGGGCCATTTTAAACCAGTCTGTCAAGCCGGGCGTGGCCTGCGCACGCGGTATCCATTGGAACAAACATAGCCCAGGTCTGTCGGGTGTCAATTCCACCACCAGTTCAGGTCTATCCGATATGGGCGGCGGAGCCCTGTTTTTCGATAACCTCGTGCAGGTGCGTAAGCTTTGGCCTGATGAACTCTTACAAATTGCAACCCGTGCCAACGAATAATCCAATGCCAACTGTATTTCTCAGAAAATGGTTTGCCGAACTGATTGGTCCGCGCAAGGCAGTTCATCAGATCACATTTTACACACGTCAGGGTTGCACCTGTTGCGACAAGGCCTTGCTTGAACTCGAAAAGTCCAACCGGCGATTTCATTTCAATATTCAAAAGGTTGATATTGATTCCGATCCGTATCTGGTCGAAAAGTTTGGGCTGGAAGTGCCTGTGATTGCCATTGATGGCAAAGTGCGATTCAAGGGCCTGATTAATCCCGTCCTGCTCGAACGAATATTGAAGCAGCCTTGAATTCAGAATGCCAGAGGTGGGCGTTCCCGCACATATTCCAGTGGGCAATCTGGCAATGACAATAAAAACAGTCGCCCATAGGCCTTGGTGGCCATGCGAGGGTCCAGGACATGCACAGAACCCGTGTCTGTGGCCGTTCGGATCAGCCTGCCAAATCCCTGTCGAAATTTAATCACGGCATCCGGCAGTTGATAATCAAAAAATGGATTTCCACCCTTCTTTCGAATATTCTCCACACGCGCTTCCAGCAGCGGATGATCCGGAACCGCAAACGGTAAACGAACCACGAAAACCTGTGTCAAACGGTCCCCGGGAATATCCACCCCCTGCCAGAATGAGTCCGTCCCAAACAGTACGCTCGCCTGCCCTTCCATAAACTGCTTGACCAGCATGGTGGGCGTGCCGCCCTCTCCCTGTACCAGTAGTCTTAAACCCGCCTCTTGAAATTCCGGACGCAATTTCTCAGCCATCTGACGAAGCATTTCATAAGATGTGAATAATGCAAGCGAGCGGCCATGTGCCCTGAGCACTCCATCTCTCAGCTTTTCAGATGCTTCCAACTGATATAAATCACGCTGATTGGATGGATCAGGCAGATCCGGATACAAATGGATTTTCACGTGATTTGCATAGTCAAATGGGCTATCAAACTGGATCGACTTGCCCAACTCAGGCGAAAATCCAACCCTTTGATGAAAATAACGGAAATGGGCCGGTTTATCCACCGCCAGCGTGGCCGAGGTCATAATGCATGTCTTATCAGAATCAAACAGTCGCCGCTTGAGTTCAGGCCCCGTATCCAGTGGTGCCGCAACCAGTGTGTAACGTGACTGTGCACCGGTTGCATTTCGGTTCTCGGGCCTTGCCTGAAATTGTGGGCCTCGTTCGCTACGCGGGATCTCGGATTCTATCCAGTATACCATTTCATCGGTCAGTAATTGCCGATGCCATGCCATAATTCCATTGGCGACTTCCAAAAGCCGGTTCAATGCCGATTGCATTTCAATGGCTTGCTCTTCCGTCTTCAATTCCGCGATTCGATCATCAAGATTTTGTGCAAGATCCTGAATTTCACTGACAAGCCGGGGCATTCCTGGCAATGAAATGAATGCCCGCCGCGTATTGTAACCACCGCCACCCACCATTTCCCAAGCCTTCTCAAAATAGGGCCTGGCTTCTTGACGCACTTTGTCTACCAGATTGGCTTCCTTCACCCACCCATAGGCAGCAATCAGGCCTTTGTCCGCCCTCGATCGACTCCGAAGCCTTGAAAGCTGATACTCCAAGCCCGATAGCGACACTCGAAGGCCGAAATGGTCCACCGCCACTTGCTCAAGTGTGTGCGCTTCGTCAAAAATTACGGCATCGTATTTCGGCAAAAGACCAAGATCGTCGTTCTGCTGGCGCAGCACCAGGTCGCTGAAAAACAGGGCATGATTGACCACCAGAATCTGGGCCTCGCCCAAACCCTTGCGGGCCGAATAATAATGGCACTCCGAATGGGTGGCGCATTTCTTGCCCAGACAATTGTCCCGCTGGCTCGAAACACTGTCCCAAACCTCAGCCGACGGCTTAAAATCAAGCTCGGCAAGGCTTCCGTGGCAGTCCTCTTCGTGAATCCATCGCTCCAGCTTCTCAAGCTGAACCGACTCCTTCGAGACCCGGTCAAACAGCGATTCCGACCGATCCAATGCCTGACCAAGCCGCCTCAGACTCACATAATTCGATCGCCCCTTCACCAATACCGCCTTGAATTCAGGCATGATCTGCTGAAGCCGCGGAATGTCCTTCAGCATCAATTGCTCTTGCAAGGCAATCGTGTGGGTCGATATTACGACCCGCTTCTTGTTTTTTGTGGCATGCAATATCGCCGGTATCAGATAGGCATACGACTTGCCAACCCCTGTACCGGCCTCAACCACCAAGTGCTCTCGCAATTCCAACGACTTGCCCACCGCCAAAGCCATGTCTCGCTGCTGCTGGCGAATCTCAAAACGACCACCAAACCGGCTTGCCAGTGCTCCATCAGGCTCGAAGATGGCCGCAATTTCGTCGCTCATAGACTTCTGTTTACGTTTGCTTCCACTTGTTCCACCAATAAAACACGCCCATTAGGACTCATCGTCTCAAACACACTGCCTGACAGTATCTATAGCTGCCCCAGGACCTGATCCTCTTAAACCAGCTCCACCGTTTTTTCAGGGCCCTTGACCACTTCGCCAATCACCCAGGCTGGTACCCCTGCAACCTCGCGAATCGTGCGAACAATCGATTCCGCATAATAAGGCGCAACCACCAAAACCATGCCCAAACCCATATTAAAAACCCGGTCCATCTCTTCCGTTTTTACACCGCCCGTTTTTTGCAACCAGGAAAAAACCGGCGGCACATCCCAACACCGATGGATTCGCATGGCACAGCCATCCGGCAAAATCCGCGGCGGATTCTCAACCATCCCACCGCCGGTGATGTGTGCGATCCCATGAACCACACGCTTCACCCGATATTTGCGATGCACCAGCTTCAACGCCCGGGCATATATCCGGGTCGGTTCCAAAAACTCGTCTGCAACCGTCCGGCCCAACTCCGGTACATGATCTTCCGGTTTGAGTCCCGCCACATCGAATGCAATCTTTCGGGCCAGGCTGTAACCATTCGAATGCAGGCCAGAGCTGGCCATGCCGATGATCGCATCGCCAGGCTCAATCGCCGAGCCATTAAGAATCCTCTTTCGCTCGACCACACCCACACAAAATCCCGCCAAATCATAATGACCCGGCTTGTAAAAATCCGGCAGAATCGCTGTCTCACCACCCAGCAGTGCACATTCTGCATCAATGCATCCGTCGCTGATGCCGCCCACCACGGCATGCGTCAGCTCAGGATTGTCTTTCGACATCGCCACATAATCCAAGAAAAACAGTGGCTCTGCACCACAGCAAAGCACGTCGTTGACAGACATTGCAACCAGGTCAATACCCACCGTCCTGTGGCGGCCGGTGGCAAATGCCAGCATCAGCTTGGTACCGACCCCATCAGAGCCTGCCACCAGAACCGGGTCGCGATAAGTGCGTGAAAACAGGTTGATCCTGTCATTCAGCCGAAACAGGCCGGCAAAACCGTTCGGCCAGTCCATCACCCGTGGCGAAAACGTGCGCTTCAGAAGCGGACCAATGCCGGCGATGGTCTTCTCATAGGTCTCAAGATCCACACCTGCCGACTTGTAGTCAATCATTCTGATGTCTCACCGGACTCGCCGGAAGTTGCTTTTCTGTATTCTGTTGCGACAACCAGTTCAAGCCCGTTTGCCACATTTTCAAGTCTGGTTTGAGACTTGATCCATGAATCAATCCTGGGCAACACTTCCGACCACACCGATGAAGAACAGCAATTACTATGACAAGGCTGATCCAATACGTGTACGAAAGGTCTGGGCAGCAAATCGTATTGTACTATGAGGGGCTGTCCATGACCAGTCTGCACACCATTCCTGTCGCAGGAATTGGTACTGTGACAGCTTAAAAGTCATTGTTTTATAAATTAGTCGCAGTATCCCCATCCGGGGCGAAACCCCGGTCCCATCCATAAGAACCTTAAGCCTTGATTGCGTAAGACTTCAAAAGGCCGCATGCCGGGCAGCGAAGCGTGGTCACTCCGATCAATTCCGAATTCCTGACTTTCAAGCCAAGTGTCAACCAGCCCAGGATTTTCCTAAACTGAGGATTGCCTGGAGACCATTGTGAAACGAGACTTACGGTGTGGGAAAAATCCACAATAAAACCGTCTTCCATACGTACATCACAATCCGGGCATCTTTGTTCATGAAGCATGGCATGAAGGTTTTCTAATGAGAAATTGAGCGGGATCGTCCAATCACGTGTCCCGCCATGGTCAATCGATTCACCAAAATTACGAGTGAATCGCTCGCTTGTCCACCGCCATGGCGGCTTCCTTGAGAGATTCAGAGAGGGTCGGGTGTGCATGACAGGTTCGGGCGATATCCTCAGCGGATCCGCCAAACTCCATCACCGCCACAGCTTCGGCGATCATGTCGGAAGCTCGCGGGCCAATAATGTGAACGCCCAGAACCCTATCGGTTTTCGTGTCGGCCATAACCTTCACAAAACCTTCTGTCTCGTCCATCGCCCGGGCTCGACCGTTGGCCTTGAACAGGAACTTGCCGGTGCGATAGTCCAGGCCCCGATTCTTGGCTTGCTCTTCAGTCAGGCCGACCGACGACATCTCGGGCCAGGTATAAATCACGCTCGGTATGGTGTCATAATTCACATGACCAGGCTTCCCGGCAAGTATTTCGGCAAAGGCGACACCCTCTTCTTCCGCCTTGTGGGCCAGCATCGGGCCGTCGATCACATCGCCAAGGGCGGAAATGGTCGGAACAGCCGTGCGGAAGTGCTTGTCCACCTGTACTTTACCAGTGCGTTCCGCCAGCACAACCCCCACTTCGGTCAGGCCCAGTCCGTCTGTGAAAGCTCTTCGGCCCACAGAGACAAGCACCTTGTCGCCTTCAAACGTGACTGGTCCAGTCTTGGATTCAGCCGTCACCACCACTTTATCCTTGACCAGTTTGCCACCCGTAACCTTGGTCTCAAAGTGGAACTCAAGACCCTGCTGCTGAAGGCTTTTCTTGAGAAAGTCGCCGCACTCGTGGTCGGCAAAGGGAACAAGGCGGTCGAGAAATTCCACGACCGTCACCTTCGCGCCCAGACGCTTCCACACAGATCCAAGCTCAAGCCCGATATAGCCACCGCCAACAACAATCAGGTGTGCTGGAACCTTATCAAAGCAAAGGGCTTCGGTCGAGCTGACCACAGACTTGCCGTCGAATGGAAGCACAGGCAACCCGGAAGGAACGCTGCCGGTGGCGATGAGGATATGGCCTGCATCGACAACCGTTTTCACGCCCTTGGAATCGGTGATTTCCACAGATGTGGCGGATGAGACCTTGCCTGTCCCGACAAAAACGGCCACTTTATTCTTCTTCATCAGGCCGCCGATACCGGTGGTCAGGGCTGTGACCACTCCGTCTTTACGGGCCAGCATGGTTTTAAGGTCAAGCGTGACCTTGCCGACACCGACCCCGTGAAGGGCCAGTTTTTCTTTGGCGTAATGATAATGCTCGCTGGAGTCGAGCATGGCTTTGGACGGAATGCAACCGACATTCAGGCAGGTGCCGCCCAAGGGGCCTCGCTTGTCGATCACAGCCACAGTTTTGCCTAATTGAGCGGCCCGAATTGCGGCCACATAGCCGCCAGGACCGCCACCGATCACCACCAGGTCGAATCGTTCTGCCACTTTTGGATCGTCCTTCGTTCAAAGCCAATGCCGTCAGTGCCCTTGGAATGGAGGTGCAGACTGACGGCGATTGTGAATAAAACGCTGATTGGTTGTCAAATCGAGAGCAGAAGGCGTTCCGGATCTTCGATTAGTTCTTTGATCCTGACCAAAAAGCTGACGGCCTCTTTACCATCAATCATGCGGTGATCGTAGGAAAGGGCCAAATACATCATGGGCCGGATCACGATCTGGTCGTCGACCACCACAGGCCGCTTCTTGATCGAGTGCATGCCCAGAATGGCACTTTGGGGCGGGTTCAGAATCGGTGTGGAGAGCAGAGAGCCAAACACTCCACCATTGGTGATGGTGAATGTGCCGCCTTGAAGGTCGTTAACCGATATCTTGTTCTCGCGGGCCTTTAAGGCATAGTCCATGATCGCTTTTTCGATCTGGGCAAAGCCCATCCGTTCCGCAGAGCGGACCACGGGCACCATCAGCCCTCGCTCAGTGGAGACAGCCACTCCGATATCACAATAATTGTGATAAACAATGTCTGTGCCATCAATCTGGGCGTTCACGGCGGGGAAAGCCTGTAGGGCTTCGGTCGTCGCCTTCACAAAAAACGACATGAAGCCGAGGCCTATGCCATGCTTCTTCTGGAAAGCGTCTTTGTATTTGGTTCGCAGGTCCATCACGCGGCTCATGTCCACTTCATTGAAGGTGGTCAGAATCGCGGCGGTGTGCTGGGCTTCAACCAGTCTCTGAGCAATCTTCTGGCGGATGTTGGGCATCTTCTGACGAGTCTGGGCACGCTCGGCTCCGCCAATAACGTGCGCAGAAACCACGGGAGCCGCTGCCTTAGCGACCGGCGCCGGTGCAGACGGGGCAGCCGGGGCAGGAGTGGACGTTTTTGCATCGGCTGCGGCCAGAACATCACCCTTGGTGATTCGGCCACCCGGGCCCGATGGGCTGATCGATGCCAAATCTACACCCTTATCGGCCACCTGATAAGCCACGGCTGGCGAAAGATGGGGGCCATTGGCTGCCGCAGCGGCCAGTGCTGGTGCAGGTGCTGCCGATGGGGCAGCAACGACCGTGCCGGCAGTGTCGATCAAACCCACAATCGAGCCAATGGCCACGGTGGAGCCTTCGGCAATCGTAGTTGTCAGGACTCCGGCCACCAGCGATGGAACTTCGTTTGAGGCTTTATCAGTTTCCAGCTCGAACAGTAGATCGCCGGATTTGACCAGATCGCCCGTCTTCTTGATCCAGCGCGACAGCACGCCTTCACTGACAGACTCACCCACACTCGGCACTTTGATTTCGACTTTGGACACCGACTTCACTCCTCAAGCTCAGGCATTCGGATCCAGATCCGAAAAAATCCGTGTATGACCGGGAAACCTGCCCTGAAATACGTTTACGCTTCATTGCACTTTTCAAGAAACCACAAGCAGCCCTGTGACCAGGCAAATCTCTGCATCTCGTGGCCATCCACTATCAAAAAGACCCTACTCAGTGGCCAGCCATGACTTCCGAAACGTGCTTCACCTGGGCGCTGATGATGCTGCCCCCGGTTCCCATGATGGCAGCCTCCACAAGATCCGCCTGCTCATGTTCATGCACATGGTGACTACCCGTAGACGGGCTCGCCGATGCATCACGGCCAACGTAGTCAAATGCCCAGCCCATCAACTCATGAAGTCGCGGAGCCACAAAGAACCAGGCCCCGTTGTTCTGCGACTCTTCCTGAACCCACATCCACTGTGTCGCATTGTTCGAATAGCGATTGAATATCTGCTTCAGCATCTGGCCTGGCCATGGGTAAATCTGCTCCAGACGAATAATCGCCACTTCGCCCACCTTGCCCTCGGCTTCACGCTTGGTGATCAGGTCGTAATAGACCTTACCCGAACAGACGATCACCTTGCGCACCTTACGCGGGTCGGTCACCGTCGCATCGTCAATCACTTCCTGAAAGTGGCCACCCGTCAGGTCGCTCACATTTGAAACCGCCAGCTTGTGTCGTAAAAGACTCTTGGGTGTCATGATCACCAGAGGCTTGCGGAATGGCCGCCGCACCTGACGCCTCAGTACATGGAAATACTGGGCCGGAGTGCTGCAATTGACAATCTGCATGTTCTCTTCGGCACAAAGCTGGAGATATCGCTCCAGCCTTCCACTGGAATGCTCTGGCCCCTGACCTTCGTGACCATGCGGCAACAACATGACCAGACCACTGGACCGGCCCCACTTGGTTTCCGCCGATGCCACAAACTGGTCAATAATGACCTGGGCTCCGTTCGAAAAATCGCCAAACTGGGCCTCCCACAAAACCAGCATCTTCGGGGATTCAAGCGAATATCCATACTCAAAGCCCAGTACAGCCGCCTCTGAAAGCAGGCTGTCATAGACCGAAAAATCGCCCTGGCCTTCCTTCAGATGCTGCAAGGGCACATATCGATCACCCGTCTTCGAATCGGTCAAAACATCATGCCGATGGCTGAATGTCCCACGCCCGCAATCCTGCCCGGAAAGCCTCACCGGCGTGCCTTCCATCAGCAGCGAGCCAAAGGCCAGAGATTCGGCAAAACCCCAATTGATCTGGCCGTTTTCCTTGATCTGCTGAACCCGAGGTGCCAGAATCCGCTCCAGCGTCGGGTGAATCGAAAACCCGGAAGGGGCCGATGTCGTCACCTCTGTAATCTTCGTCAATACCTCTTGCGATACCCCTGTGGTCTCGCTCTTCCAGTCATACGGACGGGTCAGCCCATGCCAGGAACCCGTGTATTTGTCCGGCAGTGGCTGAGGCTTCCGATCCTTCTCATTGTGAACCTCAACATAAATCTTCTCAAGCTTCTCCTTAAAGGTCTCAGCCAGAGTCTCCGCTTCGTTCTGGGTCAGTTCACCCGACTCCACCAACCGCTGCGTGTAAATCTGGCGAATACTCGACCGCTTTCGAATCTCCTGGTACATCAAGGGTTGCGTGAAAGCCGGCTCGTCTCCCTCATTGTGGCCATGGCGCCGATAACAAACCATGTCAATCACCACGTCCATCTCAAATGTCTGACGAAACTCCAATGCCAGCCTGGCCACATAGGCCACTGCCTCAGGATCTTCTCCATTAACATGGAAAATCGGCACTTCAATCATCTTGGCCACGTCCGTGCAATAACGCGATGATCGACTGTCCACCGGGAATGTCGTGAATCCAATCTGATTGTTTACCACCAGGTGGATCGTTCCGCCTGTCTTGTAACCCGTCAATTGAGAAAGATTTAAAGTCTCGGCAACAAGCCCCTGACCCGCAAAGGCCGCATCCCCGTGAATCAATACCGGCAATGCCTTCCGGCGATCGCGAGCCGGGTCCTTCCGCTGCTTGGCCCTGACCCGACCTTCCACCACTGGATTCACTGCCTCAAGGTGGCTCGGGTTCGGGCAAAGCGACAAGTGGACCTTCTCACCCGTCTCGCAGATGTGATCCGACGAAAAACCAAGGTGATATTTCACATCCCCATCGCCGCCCACCGTGTTCGGAATGTTGCCTTCAAATTCTCCAAAAACCAGCCCATAAGGCTTGTCGAGCGTGTTCGTCAATACATTCAGACGGCCCCGGTGCGGCATGCCGAAGACAATGTCCACGACCCCTCGAGGCCCTGCATCCTCAACGATCGAATCCAAAAGCGGAATCAAAGTCTCCCCGCCTTCAAGCGAAAATCGCTTCTGACCCATATAGTGCGAATGTAAAAACGTCTCGAATAACTCAGCCGAATAAAGCTTTAAAAGAATCCGCCGCTTCTGCTTTGAACTCTGGCCAGGATTGTTTCGGGACGGCTCCATCTTCTGCTGCAACCATCGACGGACACGACGGTTCGATATGTGCATGTACTCCACGCCAATCGTCCCGCAATACGTCTGCCGAAGGGCACCGATGATCTCGCGAAGGGTCGCCGAATGACTCGGAAAAAGCTTGTTGAAAAAGCTTCGGTCCAGATCCGCTTCCGTAAGACCAAATTCCGAAAGCTCCAAAAGCTCGTGCGTCTCCCGCCGCGGCGAAAGTCCCAGCGGATCAAGATTCGCCAAGTAATGGCCAATTTCACGATAGGCGTCAATCAGGCGCGTCACACCCGCCTGGGATTCACTCAGAGCAACCTCGCCAGTTCCACCGACGACAGCCTCTGAACCTAAACTGTAGCCTTCAAAAAACGCCTGCCACGACGCCTCG
This sequence comes from Candidatus Kuenenia stuttgartensis, assembly GCA_945865635.1. Lineage (GTDB taxonomy): Bacteria > Planctomycetota > Planctomycetia > Isosphaerales > Isosphaeraceae > QWQI01. The sequence goes on along the minus strand of CAMBEP010000012.1, from coordinate 82,871 downwards.
ACCGATAGCGGATCCTCTGCCCACTGGACATAGAGCTGCTCGACTAGATCAAGATTCCACCGGCTCCCGACCGTTGAACGATTCATGAAAAACGATCCCTTAATCTGCTTGGTTGGGCTGGCAACGATTCCTTTCGTTACCGCCGATCAGCCGAATCCGGCCAATACGCTTCAAGCATTCACCATCACTCAAATTCATCACCCACATACTCTTGGAATGAATCGGATCTCAATGGACCTGCTCCACCAATAACCCGCATTCACACCTGCAAATAGGACACGGTGACGCATCTTTTTTTATTCGACATGTCAGGCCATGTCACATCACACGACCCAACCATTCCTACCTAAAGTTTATCGGTTTCCAAGTTCTTGAACAGAGAAAGACGCCTCACATTTTGTAGATTTCATGAAGTTTTATTTGATCTACCGAAAACAAGTATTTATTTATATTAGTTTTTCACATACTACCCCTGCAAAAGAACATCTCGAACAATACTAATACGCTTATCATTAAACAACTTATATTAGAAACGCGTGGTCCACTCAGCCATCCTGAAACGATCCCCTGCCAATTCATCCGCCAACTTTTTGATCGGAAGCGGTACCTCAGAAATTTCTTCCGCGTCTGGAAAATGACGCGCCAGACGTTCTAGAAACACGACAGGATCCATTTGTAAATTTCGCAAAAACTGGCCGTGATCCCGATTCGCTCGATACTCCGGCATCCGTGGCGGCGGTGGCAGAAAATACGATATCGCCGAGAGATCCATCTGGTTCAAGATACTCGCATGCACCATCACATGCGTCTTCAATCGCCTCTGTGCACTGCCCGCACACTTCTGCCCTTGAATCGACCAATCACCCGATGCCACCACCTCCAAGTCTCGCGAAATCGCTTTAAATTGATCCGCAAGTTTTTTAATCATAAAGACTTGAAGTTCACGCACACCGCGATCAGACATCTTGAAATCGGTCAAAGGTCGCACCCAGCTCACGCACAAAGTGCCGGGCCCGAGCAGCACTGTTCCTCCACCGCTCGACCGCCTTGCAATGGGCACCCCCCGCTGCTGACAGCGATCGACGTAAACCTCATCCATGTAACGCCCTGAAGCACCCATCACCACAGCCCAGGAACGTTGTCGCCAGATCCTCAAAGCGGATTCATGGCCAAGCAGATTCTGTTCGCAGGCGATCAGCAATGCCTCGTCGGCAGCGATGTTCCAGGCGATGTCGGACGTGGTATGGTCGTTCCAGAAGAGCATCGGTCTGTTCTAGATCTCATTCACTGAAGAGATGGTGGTCGGAGCCGATCGTTACGTTCTGAATCGTCCCGGCCTAAGCCGCGAACAAAAAGTTCTCAAAGAAAAGCTCAGCACTCAAACTTGATGCACGCATAGAATTGGCATCGGGTGTCTCCCATGGAATCGGATGGTGCATCGCGGCAGTTTTATGAAAAGCCATGAAATTATCTTTAGCCATCTGATTATGAGGGTCATACTCGATGGCCTTCTCAAAAAACTTTCTCACCTCGCTTTCAGGATACGCTTGCTGGGCCATGGCAATCGCTTGCCAGTGATGGAGTTCACTAAAAAGTTTACTGGAACCCGTACGACTCAGTGCCCATTCACAATTTTTTAAGACTTCTTGATACCGACCATGAACCAGGTGATCGTGCGCCAGATAAAAATATGGCCAGATCATCGGGGTCCCCAGATCGATCGCACTTTGAAAGTCCTTCAGTGAGTCAGGATGATTTCCGTACTGCGATATCCCCCGCGCGACCCATATCAGATCAGGTCGACATCCATACCTCAATGCTATTTGATAATCGTCAAATGCCTCTTGGGTTTGCCCTTTGAGATCCTTGCAAAAACCAAGCATTCCATAACTTAACGGAACCACCTTTGAAAATGGCTCGGATTCGAGAAGTTCCGTCATGGCCAGTTGATCCGAAATGGCACGAATGATCTGACTTAACAATTCTTGTTCTTGCTGTTTATGATGCGTCCAGAGATATTTAAGTACCACCGTCGATGCACTTAAAATTTCTTCTATACCATAATCGCCAGAATTCCGAATGATTTTCAGGCTAAATTCTTTCGCCTTTTCAGGCTCTACCCTTTCGATGGCTGTCAAATAAATTGCGTTCAGGTTTCCATTCGACGGATTCAGTTTGTGTGCATGCTCAATGAAGTACAGGCTTAATCGAAATTGCCCCATCTCGTTCCAGATGGATCCTCGCAAATAACTGATCCATTCAGGCTTTAGATAGTTCTGCCAGCGTCGGTAAAGGCTTAACGCTCTATCAAAGTCTCTGGCAACTCTCGCCGATTGTGCCTCTTCCAGCCCCGCTTTGACCTGCGGATTCAACGGCTTGGTTTCAGTCCGGATTTCTTCTGAGAGGCTGTAAAGATCCTCGGAGAGTCCATTCAACCTCGCTTTTTCACACTCCGAAAGAATGCTCCAGTTCTGGTCCATATCGTCGCGTACCCGATCCGCTGCCTCCGAATCATTCTCGCCGACCAATTCGAGTTGGTGCAAATGGATAAACCCAGCCAAAACCATTTCAAACGACGATGGAGTCTGAAGCATGTTCAATTCTCGTCAATCACCCATTCTGGGCGTGTTGCGGCAAGATCTTCCTCATACTGCTGAAACTTGACCAATCTCAATGGTGCCACGACTCCATGATTCGGGCGGTCTGGTATCAGCTGCAAACCGTCTGCAAACTTACAGTTCTGAAAAGGCCCTTTGCCATATGAATAGCAAAATGATGCATCAGAACCTCTCGCTCCCGGGCTCTTACCCTTCAACCTTTTAGGGATTCTGTGGGGCGGCAAATCTCTCCATCTTGGGCTTACTGACATGCCTTTTTCATTCAAAACAACTTGCCCACTTTCGTCGCAATCAATATCGGCGTTTTCATCCAGAGGTAATCGAACACCAAGTGATGCTCCTGTCGCTCCAACTCTGGGCAACTTGTCCTCGTCAGCCAACATCGCACGACAGACCTTCGGCATTCGAACTCCTTTACTTCAAGTATAATCCCGAACAGTCAAAATAGCCAACGACCGCTACAAATCAACAATAGAAATGAATCGCATCACCAAACGATTTTGCTTGAAAACTTAAAGGAACAGCGGATCGGGGATCGTTCCGCTGTTCGCTTTAAAAGTTTTTAAACCTTACTGCCAATCACTTCTCGTCTTCCACCCGGAAAACTTCGTGACAGCCTGAACAACTTTTCTTGACAGCCTGGTGGGCATTCTTCGTCGCGGCATGATCTTCCTTGCCAGCAACCTTGGCAAGCTCTTCCGATGACTTCAAAAAGTCGGCGGCAAGTGTCTTCCATTGGGCTTCTGGATCACCCTTGACTCCCTTGATCTTCTTCGATTCGCCAACGGCTGCAACCGTATCCTTGGCGAGCTTGACCAATTCCTTGGACTTCTCAGTCACGGTCTTGGCATCTTTTTTGTAGTTCACGGGCGTGCGAACAGCCTTGTTGATTGCATTATTGGCCTTGTTCACCGATTCCATCATTTCGTGGAGCGGGCCATGCTCGTCGGCAAGTGCCAACGTGCCAAAGGCAACTGCCAAGGCAGCAAATGTGCTGAAAAACACGCGAAATTTTGTCTGGATCATTGCGGAGGGAACTCCGAAGCATTGAGTTTTTGAGGACTTGTCACTGGCTGGATGGTTTGGGCCAAAGCGTTGAATTGTTCTGGAACCAAAATTCCAGTGCCCCAGCCCGGCAAGGTGGATCGTCCATCCGAACGATTCCACTCTGTTCTATCAGATAATTGCCTGAAATTCAAGATTCGAAAGCCAATTCCAACCCAACCACTCCATGCAATCACCAAAAAAAAACACCCCTCATCCACAACTCACTTCGATACCACCTTCACAGACTGAAATTTATTCAGCGACCTGCTCAAAAATCCTACAAATACGCTCGCCTCATTGTATCCCCCAATCCGCTCCAGAACCTGGCCGTCGGCCGACATCACCACATAAATCGGATTCGTCGTCTCCTGAGCAATCTCAATCAATAGCTCTTGGTTGGCCTGGCCTAACTCCTGACGCTGACTCGATGTAATCGACGATATCGGCACAAAGTCCGTGTAAATCTGCACCGTCACGAAATTCTTGAGCTGGTCCACCACCTCCTGACGAGGCAATACCCGCTGCTCCATCAATCGGCAATTTGCACAATTGACCCCCGTGAAGTCTATCAAAATCGGCTTGCCTTCCAACTTGGCCCTCTGCTTGGCCTGATCCAGACTCATCCCCCACTCCACTCCATGAAAGCTCGTCTGCTGCGTGATCGCCACCTGAGGATCAGACGATGTCGCCTTCGTACCCCCATGCGATTGCAAACCGCCCGCGGAACTTGACGACAACCCATTCAACTCTCCTGCATCAGGTGGCAGAATCCCAACCACAAGCCTTGTATATATCTGACTTTGTGGCGGACGACCAAACAATGCCGGCGCCAAATACATCGCCAGAAACAGAAACGAACACCCGAAAAGCAATCGGCCAGGACCCACCTTCGGCTCTTCGTAATCATGATCCGTGCGAAACAGACCCAACAAATACATGCCACACACTGCCGCCAAAACCACCCAGACCGATAACACCATCTGGGCATCAATCCAAGCCTCTTCAGGCACTTTATAAGCAATCTCCGCCGTATTCAGAAATTTGAAGGCCGCCCCGATCTCGATCAGACCCCCCACCGTTTTCACCGTGTTCATCCAGTCGCCACTCTTCGGCATTCTTGACAACAGATTCGGCGATAAGGCCAACAGAAAGAATGGCACCGCCACAACTGTTGAAAACGTTGCAAGACCAAGAACTGGATAAAGATAGCTCCCACCCGCAGCCATCACCAAAAGCCCGCCGACCACCGGGAATGTGCAGGTAAAACTGGTGATCGTCAAAGTGGTCGCCATGAACATGACCCCCACCATGCCGCCCTTGCTCTCACCGCGTGCCGAAGCATTCAGCAAAACGCTTGGTAGACTGATCTCAAACAAACCCAGAAGACTCAGCCCAAATGCCAGAAAAAGCACCGCAACAAATATGTTAAGGTAAGGGTGGTTCGCCAGTTGCTGAAGCGATGCCGCTCCAAAAAATGCCGAAAACAAAACCCCAACCAACGTGAAAATCCCAATGATCGCCAAGCAATAAGCCACCGCTAGCCTGGTCGTCCCCTTGCCCCCCTGACCCTGCTTGATGAAAAAATTCACCGTGATCGGCACCATCGGCCAAACACATGGCATGATCAGAGAAACCAGACCACCGCCAGCACATACGATCAGAAACGGAATCAAACCCTTGTCCAGGCTGTTCTGCAAATCGCTGGCTTGACCCAATGGCTTGACTGGCTCTGAAGGCTGCAAAGCAACCGACTGTTCAGGCTTTTTTTTTTCGGCGGAGTCCAGCGAATCGCTTTTCTTAACCACCCCCGCTGGTAAAACGGCCGCCGTTTTTGCCTCCACTGGCGGATCGGTTTTTACCCCGGCCCCGGCCAGACCTCCCTGCACCTTAAGCAGAGCCGAAGGCACGCTCCAACGGCCCGGAATCGAACAGTTCTGAGCATTGCAAATCTGATAAAACACCTGAGCCTGAATAGACTTATCGCCATTTGTCGTATCGGCTGGTACTTCCAGAACGATCGCGAAAGAGACTTCGTCCTCATAAAATTCCAGAAACGGCACCTCAGGAAAGGCTGGTTCCTGCTTCTTGATCAGCTCTTTTGACGGCTTCCATTCGCCTGAGACTTTCAAACCTGACAGATTGAAAAGGTCGATCTCGGTTTGCCGAGGCCCCGATTCAGGCTGCTGCTTGGTCAACTTATAAAGGTGCCAGCCAGGCTGAAGCTTGGCGGTCGCCGTAAATGTCACCCGATCGCCAGGCTTGGCCGTCGCAGGCTCCACTTTTGTCGACCACGTGACAGCTTTGGGCTGGAGCCTGATATTGGAATCTTTTTTCGCAGGCTGCTGGGCCGCAGACGTGACTGCCAGCCCCGCCAGAATCGCTGCTGACCAAAAGAGAGTCAAAACCTTCGAATATCTGGCGACTGATGAACAGGACATGGGGATCAAGCTCCAAATCGGCGTGAGAACCTTAGATCCTTGATCTTAATCTTATTCAGGCAAGTGAGCAAGTTGACTGTGAAAAGTCGTCGACCAAGCCTGTTGAACAAAAAAAACGATCCTGCTTCAAGAATTTAGTTAAGCCAACGAACCTTATTTCCGGCTTGCATCGCCTGTCTATTGCCAAGCGAAAAAAACCGAGCCCCAAAAAAAGGCTCGGTTTCGTGATTCATTTTCATGGCTTGGCCAATTGGCACAAGCCGTTCCATGAATTGCGATCAGACGCGAGTGGACTGGCGAGCCTTACGCAGACGCTTCAGCTCTTCACGACGGCGGCGTTCGCTGGGCTTTTCATAGTACGTCTTACGACGCATTTCCTTACGAAGACCACTGCGTTCGCAGAGCTTTCGAAAACGACGTACAGCTTCCTGAATGGACTCACCGGCTCGGACCCGCAACTTGACCACAGACTGGCTCCTCTCTCAAGAACAATATTCTGATTTTCCTTCGATCAAAGGAAAGTCAGGCTGTGTCGCCTGATCTCATCCCTCTGAATTTGGCCCGTCGATATCAATTCGGCGTTGGGATCATACAAAAACGAGATTACGCTCTGTGCACGATCACTCAACATTAGATCGGATAGTATATCATGATTCTAATCAGAATTCAATGAAAAAAACTACTTTTCCAAGAATCCTTGATAAATTATGCTTGACACAGGCCAATATTTAAAACACAATAATGCTTTCCCGATCGAGCGATCGATAGATAGAACACTCTCGTTCTCGGAACTATTCAGGACTCGGACCCGTATGCCTCGTAAACGACTTGGTCGCAATCGCAAGAACCGTTGCCGCTTCTGTACTCATGACGGGTGCCCTCGTCCAACCTTCGTCGACTTCAAAGACGTCGGACTGCTCAAGAAGCTTTGCACAAATCAAAACAAGATCTTCTCACGCAAGCGAAGTGGCAACTGTGCCGCATTCCAGCGTGCATCAAGCCTGGCCATCAAGCGAGCCCGCGTCATGGCCCTCATCCCATACGTCGGCGAATGATTTCGCCCATGACTTAATCCATGATCCCACTCGCAAGCAATTTCTGCTTGCGTTTTTTTTGCGCCAACCCATTCAAACCCTATCACGATTCACCATTTTTTATCTCACACGAGCTTCCCGCCGAAGCCGTATCACTCTATAAACCAAAACCAGACTCACATCAAAACCGCTTCGGAAACGATCATGATTTGGGAGGATTCGTTTTTTTCAGGTATCTGATAAAGGACTCGTCGATCGTGTTTGGCTCAAGCCCAAGCCGGGCTGGCAAGCCACGGGCGCCTCGCATTCGCCCCTTATATGAGTCGCGGACGTAATCAAGAAAAATATCTCGGGTCCGGGCATCCGCTCCAACCATAAAATACAAGGTCATCGCCATCGCCTGAGCATAGTGGTCGTGAATCTTGTTTTGCTGGTTAAAGCCTGACTGGCCATAGGCTTCAAACACTTCATAGGACGTATAGACGTGATCCTCCAGGATTCTCTTTCTGGCCACATCCATGCGGGCCCCCTTGGGCTCTGCAAATTGAATGGATTCGCCATCGTTCACCTGAACCGTCTCAAAACACGTTCCAAGCCCTTCGAAAAGCCAATAATGACCCCGGTTCGACTCAAGCCGGTCACGTCCAGCCGTTTCGAACAGAAGTTGATGCGATGCCTCATGATACAATGTGGCTTCGACTGGCAATTGCCCACCCGTATCCTGAAAAAAGTAAGACATCCCGCGCCCTCCACGCTGACGCCCATTGGCATTCTGCGGCGGCCGCCGATAATAACCAATGCTCTCGGCAATCACCTCGCCTTCAAGCGGTGTCAGTTCTTTGACATACTGGGCCTTATTCGCAAAATAGGCAACCTGGTGAACTATCGGCGAGACCGCCGGCTTCATCGTTTTTATCCGCCAGCGTCGCGCCAAAGGTAGCTCAGGGCCTATCAAATCTGCCATCTGACTGAAAAAGAATTGGTAAAACGATTCCAGTTTCCGACCAAACGCCACGGCCTGATCAAAATCAAGATTCGACCGGATCCGAAAATGCTCCGTCACAATCTCCCAGGCATTTTCCCAACTCGAGTGTGCCGAATTCGCCTGACTTGCAGGCCCCCAAACCACCTTTTTGGTTCGTGGATCCAATCCGACTGGCAACTGCCCCTCAGAGAGTGGCTCAATCCAATCTTCGTCAATCCACCCAAATTTCTTGTGCAATATACGCTTACGCTCTTTCTGTGCCTCCGCATAGGGCGTGGCCCAGCCATCTGCAATGGCCAGATATCCCAATAGTCGCCAAGCCTCAGGCTGATTCGTGTCGCGCCTGAGAATCGCTCTAAGTGCTTGATCCGTAATCCGGAAACGCTCTTGCTGGGCGGCCTTGCGTGCCACTTTCCAAAGCTGCTCAACCGTCGAATCCCGTACGGCCTGAATCGACTTCGTCATCAGCCATTCGCCGCTCATCCCCCAACCCGTTTTGGGAATGAAGTCTGGCATGATTTCAAACCGCGATCCGCTCAGGGCAATATCCTGAGCCGTTGGCCCCAACTGCTTCAAAATCGATTCTGCTGCAATCCGAAGCGGCGTGTCGCTGGCCTGTTTCGCCCACGACTCAACCGTTCGCCGCTCCTGAATCAAAATCGATTCAAGGTCCTGCCCTGAAGAACCTTGCGAAAGATCAACCGAAATGTCGATCTGCACCCCAGGCGGGGGAACCTCGACCCGAATCTCAGGCACTCGCACTTCCGGAATCTGGATCTGAGCAACGACAAACAAGATCAAGGCCAAGGAAAAGTTCATTCAGGCGTTCTCCCTGGATCCTTAACAATCGATTATTCAGGGAGCCAGATTCTTTTAGAATTTGAGGATTTATTTGGCTTTTTTCTTCGCTGGTGCTGGGTTGAATGGGTTCGAAAGCGCTCCTTCCGACGGATCGGGAGCAACCTTTGGAATCTCAGGTGCAGGCGTCGGTGCACTTGAACCACCACAACCAGAAATTGCGAAAGTTCCTGCGAACAGAAGAACAAGCAAGGCAAACTTGAGGCAAGACATGGGAGAAAATCTCTCAGTGATTTGTACAGCCAGTTGAAGAGGAAACCCATCCATCACTTTTTTTGATCATGGCTGGGAGTGTGATGGAATTATCCGCAAAATCCGATCGCCGGTCTAGGTGATTTCTTCAAATCTTGATCTGGACATTTTTTCGGGCATGTGGTTCAAGAAATGAACTGAACGAGCATCCTCTAAAAACTTTGATCCAATGAGGCAACCGACCATGCCACGATCCATATATCAAAAATCAGGCCTGATCACTTTTCTGGTGATCGGTTTAGGCATTGGCTTCTGCGCTGGGTTTGGGCTTCATCAGACTCGCCCTTTAAGTGCTTTGTCTGCCGATGGTTCAGACACATCAATCCTGATGAGCTGTATCGTTTCCATGGAATATAACGATGCCCGGAAGGTCCAGACACCTGTAGAGGGGCTGGTCTATCTCGACTATCGACGCGGCAAACTGGTCGGTACCATGCCAGAACTTCGCCAAATCGGCCAGCATTCAAAATATCTGAGTAATTTCAGCGAACGCGATCTGGTGGAAGACTTTCAGATCGAACCCGGTACAAAACCACGTTTCCTGATGTCCGCCATTGCAGCCGGAGCCATGACCGACGGCGGCCAGCTCCTGGTCGTTATGGACACGCAAAGCCGCCAAACCCGCGTCTATAAATTTAACTATCAACAGGCTGGTGTTGAATTCAAGCCGCAATTCAGTCTGGTTGAGAAAAAAGTCTTCGACTCCAAAACGAATATCGAACAGGTTCGGCCCGCGGTTTTTCAACCATTCGACAAGCCCTGAACAAACCACCGTTTAAGGCATGATTCGCGAGCTGACTGCGGTATTGAGCCTTAGGGCAGCGCGCCTTGACCGTGCGAGACTGTCGCGATATTGCCGCACGGCATCGTTATATTCCCGCTGGGAATCAAGATACTGGCGAACATCCAACTCTCCACTGGTGAATAACTTCAAGGTGTTGTCACGCACTTGTGCCGCCGCTGGAACAATGTCCGTTTCAAGCCTGTCCACAGCCCTTAGAGAGATTTTCAATTCCTCATTAGCTGTAAAGACTTCCGTCTTTACACGACGCTCCACCGTCTGTACTTCAAGACGAACTTGGTCGACATTCAGCCGGGCGCGGGCAATATTGCCCTGATTTCGGTTAAAAATCGGCAGGGGCACCGTCACCCCAATCGCCCAGCTATGGGCCGACGGCAAGCCGGCCGGACTGTTGTTTTGCATCGTATAAGGTTGATAAAGCAAGTACACGTCGCTGAAGCGATTGGCACGCGCCAGGCCCACGTCTTGCGTAGCCCGTTCGATCCCGATCCTAAACGCCTGCAAGTCGGGCCTGCTGTTATAGGCCAAGTCTAGAAGCGTGCTGTATTCCGGAACCGATGGTGAAGGTGGCCTGAGAAGGCCACGAATCTCGAACTCATCAGGGTCGTCAATATTCAGATTCAAAAGTGTCGAAAGATCTTGCTTGATTTTACGCAGAGCCACTTGGGAATCTTCCAGACCAACCTGAGCCGCACTTCTTTGAATTTTGATTCGATTGACATCGGCCAGGGTGCGGTCGCCTTTTTGGAACAGCACTTCGGTCAGTGTCACAACCCGATCAAAACTCTCGGCACTGGCCTGAGCATATCGCACAGTTTCACGAGCGGCCAAGGCATCGACAAACGACGTATAAAGATCGTTAATCATAAGCCTTACGGCATCCTGATACTGCGCCTCTAGCACGCGACGGGCCTGAACAGCCACTCGCACACGGGCCTGTCGCTTGCGTGAAAGGTCAAGCGGCAGAGTCACGTTCAGGTCATATTGTGTTTGTCCACCAGGCTTTTTGTCGTTAAATTTGCCGTAGGGAATGAGCTGGGTGTCGTAATAGAGAAACGGATTGGAACGCAGCCCTGCGGTCAGAATATCGGCATCCGCCTGAGGCAATTCCAAAGCGCGTGACCTCAATTCAACATTTGTAGTCACAAGCTGTTCAATTGCAGAATCAAGCGAAAGGCCGGTGATCGGGCCTTCGCTTTCTTCCCTGTTGAGTGTCGGTAGACTCAGTGGCCCAAAGACAGGCAAGTCTGTGATCGGTTTGGCCTCGGGCTTTCCGAGCGCGGAACTGGGCGGAGCGGTAATCCTGAGTGTGCCTGGTTCCGTTATGGTTGTTGGGACCCGAGGCGACCCCTGACCCGGCGCAGCACCCACAAAACGTTGTTGGGCAGGATTCGTGTCGAGCGAATTGACTTGGGAATCGCCCGGCGAGGGCCCCAATAGCGAACCGCCCGGTGTAAAGTTCTGTTTATCAACCTCTTCCGGAGTGGTAGACGACTGGGCTGCCACCGTGCCCGACCACAAAACCAGACTCAGGCAAGCCAACACAAGAGATGTTGTGGCTCTCTTTAAGATGCTTTGATTCATGCCTGATCATCCTCTGTCAAAGGCGTAAGTCATTTGGAAAAATTGACTTACTGTTAGAATCCTGGCTTGCGCCTGAGAACAGCTTGGCCGGGATTGTCTATCAGGATTTAAGATCGGCAGAATCCGGGTCTGATTATAGTGGTTCTACATAAAAAGCGATTCATCGGGGTTTTAACTATTGTGGCAGTGTCAACAACGGTGTTGAAAATCGTGTTGTTTTCGTATAATGATTTTATCGTCGGACTGCTTATTGCCGTTTTTGATCAGGTGAGCCTCAAATACAGTGACAACCAACCAAGCGACGATTCGCATTCTCCTTAATGGCCAGGATCACGAACTGACCGACGGCTCAACCGTGGCCGACATGATTGCCTCCCTGCGACTGCGCCCCGAGCATGTCGCGGTGGAATGCAACAAGCAACTCGTTTCCCGCAAGTTCCATACTCAACAATTGTTAAAGCAAGGCGACGAAGTTGAGGTGGTCACCTTGGTTGGCGGTGGTTCGCCGGATTCGGTCGCTGGAGAGGCCTTGATACCTGCCTTGAAAATCGGAACCCACACACTCAAAAATCGTTTGATGGTGGGTACCGGAAAATATGCAACTTTGGAACTGATGCGCGACTGCCTTGAAGCCTCGGGAGCCGAAGTCATCACCGTGGCCGTCAGGCGCGAGCGACTGACAGATAAATCAGGCCGCAACATCCTGGATTTTATCGACTTGCAAAAGCATACCATCCTGCCCAACACCGCAGGATGCTTCACCGCCGAGGACGCGCTCCGAACCGCCCGTCTGGGCCGTGAATTGCTGGAAGGCCTGGGCAATGCGGGTGCCGATTGGGTCAAACTCGAAGTCTTGTCGGACCCACGCACCTTGCTGCCCGACCCCATGGCAACCGTGATTGCTACGGAAGTTCTTGTTAAAGAAGGCTTTCAGGTGCTTTGCTACACGAGCGATTGCCCAGTCACCGCGCGACGCCTGAAGGCCGTGGGGGCGGCTTGCGTGATGCCGGCCGGGAGCCCGATCGGGTCCGGGCAGGGGGTACTCAATCCGTCCAGCATCCGGATCATTCTGGAAGATCTTAAAGGCGACGACCCGGACTATCCGGTTGTGATCGACGCCGGTGTGGGCACCGCCAGCGATGTCGCAATTGCCATGGAACTGGGGTGCGACGGGGTCCTGCTCAACACGGGAATCGCCTCGGCAATGGACCCTCTGCGAATGGCCTTTGCCATGCGACACGCCATGACGGCCGGCTATCTGGCGGCCAGGTCAGGCAGAATTCCGCGTAAATTATACGCCACAGCATCCAGCCCGATTGATGGCATGATTCGATAAAAATGCGTTTGAAACCAAATAAAAGGCCGGAATCCTGATGATCCCGGCCTCGGTTCGAGCAAGTCGACTTGCAAAGCCGATTCATAATCACATGGAATCAGAGCTAACGACTTCTCCAACATTCTTGGTGCCGATAGCCCACCAGGTGATGTCTGCGATTGAGTCCTTGATGAACTTCACTGACCCGTCGCCGAAGAGGCTGTTGACACCGCCCGGGTGGTTGCTGCGCGAGCTGTAGATACCCGAACCGGCTGGACCAAGATTCTTGGTGGGCCAGGAATTACAGTTAGGGAATGAAGAATTGGGTGTCAGGGCCATATTGGCCACCGCACCCATGGCAACGCGGCCATAGGACCAGTAAACGTGGCCAGCACCCCATTGATTGGAGACGACTGACATGGTCAGAGTTCCGTTGTCGTAAGGGGCGTTGCCCGAATCTTTGGCTCTCAGGGCTGTACAGTTTGCAACATACGCCAAAAGTTCGGCTTTTTGAGCCGGGAAGGTCGAAGCATTGTTGCCGCCAAAACCGACGCTGACACTGTCATAAGCGTCTGACTTCGACTTATTAGGCGAAAGGTCGCCTCGCAAAACTTCCAGGAACATGATTGTATTGCTCGTGCCGTCCGTAAACTGGGAGATTGGCACTGAGGTGTTATAGGCAAATGCGCCCGTTTGCGGAGCCCCACTGCCGGAATCTCCCCAATTCCATTGTGGACCATAACTTGCAGCATAGTCCGTACCAGAGAAAAATGGCGTTTCCGCATTCGATGGGCAGAAGAATGAGGTCACGGCCGAGTTTCGAACCGTTGTATTTTGAGCGTTCGTTCCGCCGTAGACTGCACCCATGCTGAAATTGAAGTTGTTGTAAAGATTCCCACCTTCAATATGGCTGGCAATCCGCAAAAGCACACTCGGCCCCTGGTCAGGGCTGGTCGATGTCGGGCCGCTTTGGGTAAAGAGTGCCAAGGGAGCGAACCCACCAAACGTGTTTTCGTAGTTATGCAGAGCAAGGCCAATCTGTTTCAGATTGTTGATGCACTGGGCACGACGAGCTGCCTCACGAGCCGATTGCACGGCCGGCAGGAGCAAGGAAATCAGGACGGCGATGATTGCGATCACCACTAATAGTTCGATGAGGGTAAAACCCCGTTTTTGATCCACAGACCGTTTCATGAAATACTCCGAATCCGTTATTGAGAAGTTACAGGAACGAGAAAACCGACGTAAACTGGCCAGAATCACTTCTTCTTAGCCGTTTTCGACTTTGTCTTTGTGGTGCCTTCATCGCCTGTAAATTCAGGTATCGGGCCACCACCCGAATACGTCTTGGGCGTGCTGGACGACCCACCACAACCATGCAGCGAGCCGAGAAATACTGCAAAAACCAATACTGCACAAACAGCCTTTGAGGCTCGAAAGAGACGAAACATGTTTTTTCAGCCTATTGGTCGAAAGGTCGGATTCGATGCCTCGAACGAGACACGCGAAAAACAGATGAGTAATTTTTACATTATCCAAAATGTCGAATTAATGCAAGCGTTGTTACAATTAGTTACATCATTTTCAGACTTGAATCCAATCGCATAAACATTCTATAGTTGTCGCGGCCACACATGATACATCGTATCAGAATGATGCCGGAGGCATCAAAGCGAGTCGCCGTTGGTTGAGCGAAGCGACACCACCGGTCATGAGATGGGGCAAAAGCTGCTGGCACCCCGGCAGGGGTGCAAGACCTTATGTCGCGTCGTCGTCCGGTGGTGTCGTCGCTGAAACGCTCCTCAACCACCGGCTACTGGCTGCGATGCCTCCGGCATCGTCGCGATCAAAAACTGTCATTAATGGTCGCGAAGAGTATAAAAACCTAGAAAAAAAGCTTTTGTTCAGCACATTGAGTCATCCCGGTTCGCCATTTGCTTTTGATTCCGCAAACCATTCCTGGAATGGAGGAAATGAGCAGGATAGGAACCTCATTGACTTGCTACGTTTCAGAACCATGATTTCCATGCGACTGAGTTCGGGATGTCGAGTCCGCCCACATGGATTCAAGCACTTCGTAACCCGCCTCAACAAAGCCCAATTTCTCGTAAGTGGCTCGGGCAGAAGCATTGTCATGCTCCATGTAGAGCCTCAGGCCGATCACTTGCGTATCGGCGACAGCATCGGCTCTAATTTTTTCGAGAAGCGACCGAAACACGCCCTTGCCACGCCAGTGCCGATCGACAAACACCGACTGCAACCACCAGATCCAGCCATTTCGCCAGTCCGACCATTCATAGGAGACGGCCACCTGCCCGATCACACGGGTTTGATCGTCAGGCGAAACAGCCACCCAGTAATGCAGCTTGCCAGGGGCTTCCAATGCGGCAAGCACCCCGGCTCGCAAAACTTCGGGCGGAATATGGCGTGATTCGGTTTCCAGGGCCAGTTGCTGGTTGAATTCACAAATCGTGTCGAGATCAGACAGAATGGCATCGCGGACATAAACCATTAGAATGACTCAAGCTGGAGTAGACCATCACCTCATGGACAACCAAGCCAGTCAATTCGGTGCCCCTCGACGCGATCGTGCCCTTCGGCTGGCTTCCTCAAGCAGTCGCTTCTCTTCGTCCGTCAAAGAATTCTTGCCATCTCGGGCAATCTTCATGAGGATTTCGTCGATCTGATTCTCAAACGGATCCGAAGCAACATCACGAGTGGTCGAAGGCGCGACACGCACGGATGGGCGCGTTGTTGTGCCTGCTGTGACGGTTGGGACCCGGGTTCGATCTCCCCTTGCCCGATCGCTTGTGCGATTGCCAGCTTCAGGCCAGTCCCGGCCGACCACCTTAAACTTCTTCATCTTGCGGTTTTTGAGCATGCGCCGAAAATCAGGCAGCCGCAAGTCGAAAGTTTTGTAGAGATAGCCATAAAGCACGCCACCCAGGTGCCCGGCAAATGCCACCTGATTGCCGCCAATGCCCCGAGTCTCCTGAAGCAGACTCACGATGTCCATCACCACATAAATGCTCATCAAGACCCAAAGTTCCATGGGAATGAAAATAAAGATGATCGACCGGCGCGGGAAGTGGAGCGTCATCAGCATCATCGACGCCATCACGGCCCCCGATGCTCCGATGGCACGCGATGGGATGTCTGGATGCATCGCTGTTTCGACCAATGCCCACATCGTCATACTGAAGACACAAGCGCCAAGGTAAAACTTGTAGAAATTGTTCCGGCCATAGATCGTCTCAAGCTCTCGCCCTGCAAACCAGAGCACAAGCATGTTGAAAATCAGGTGAAACGGATTGCTGGGATCATGGAGGAAATTTGCCGTCAGGAGTCGCCAAAACTGGCCACCCCAGATCGCTGTCGAATTGGCCGCAAAGAGCGACTCGAATGTCCCACGCGACGCGATCTGACCTATGTAGACAACAATATTCGCAAATATCAGTGTGCGAACGGCTGAGCCTTCCCCTTGAAAGAAGTCTCGCCCTTCACTTTGATTGTCACCGTAATAATCTCTGTCGTAGATCCCCATGGCACCCCGACCTTGCCTTGTTCAGCGAAACGGTGAACCGGCTGGCTTTGTGACCTACTGGAAACGTTGAAAGTACACAATTAATCATGGACTTTGAATGCCTGACTGTCAACCGATATCCACTTTTTTCACCAATTTCATTGCTCCCAATTCAATCCGCCGACAAGGCCGTCATCGCCTCTTCACGATCCTGATAGATCGGCCAAAGTACATCAAGACGCACAATTTTCAGCAACTCCCGAACCCGGCTGCCGACTCCACACAAAACCATCATCCCGCCACGTGTCACACAAGTCTTCCAGCACCTGAGCATCACTGTTAGAAACATGCTCCCAAAAATCTCAACACCTGCCAGGTCGATCACCACAAGCGGCTGCTCACTCGAACGAAGCGAATTCAATATCGCATCCGCCAGAATATCCCCCAGCGTGAAATCAAGACCTTCCACAACGGGACTCACACTCACGATCAAAAATTCACCATGATGCTGAATCAGCAACACATCCTGAGACGGGTTCAAAGGTTCCAAAAAGACCTCCCGATGCGATTTTACTGAGGATCGCCACCGGCTTGAACTGCCCAGAATTTTCGCCCGGGACAAATCACGCTGACGGCCGACATTGCGCGAAGGCATGGACCAGTTCATACAGGTCCGAGGTCACTACGACCCGGTCATCCGCAAAATCTTCTATCCAAAGGTAATCACCACGATACGCTTCCGCAAGAATCGGAAATAAATCCGATAGCTTCATGCTCATGCTAGGTTCAGGCCTGACAATACGTTCCGGTTCATCATACGAGGGGTATATTCGTAATTGAGGAGACGACATAGGGTTCGGTCTTCCATGAATCTGCGGCTCTCAAGCTCACGCTTCCATGCGATCACTCAAGCTCGCCGCAACTGACAACTCTTAGCCAATTTTCCAACTACACTGCTCCAATCCTTATAACCGACAAAGGCCGCAGGATCGGACGAAACTTCTATCGACCCTCAAGCGAACCGAATTGAGAAGAACCTCAAAAAAAAACCAAAACAGATCTCGTTTACTTCGCAAAACAAGCCTCCCCACACTCGATTCAAAGCCCATCCATGGATCGTTCTCAAACTCCGCATGCCACCTGCATCCCAAACTGCCCAACCAATCCAAGCCTCTCATGATCCAATTCCTCTTATAACGACACCCGCTTGCTGCCCCTGAAGGCCCTGAAATCCGGCATCGGATTCCACATGGACAAAATCTTCAATTTTCGCTAAAGTTCTATCATTCGATACAAATACCCATCGGAAGGGTGTTCAAGCCAGACATCACATCTTTCACCATGTGAGACTGGATTGAGTGATTCCTAAAATTCCTCATGGATGAGGCACTGTCATGGACACAGCTCGCGCAGATCATGATCGTCGCCCCTTAAGCCTTCTTGCCAGGCGATTATCCATTTACAGCCTGATTCTTTGGATCACCGGTTTCGTTCTGGCTTCTGAGGCCGATGCCGCATCCGTCCGAAGCCAAAATTTTATCGTTCACGGGCCAGATCAGACCGTGATTCGATCGGTGGCCCAGAAGGCGGAAGATCTCCGCCATAAAATCGCCATGGCCTGGCTCGGCAAGCCGCTGCCCGCCTGGCCCAAGCCCTGCCCCATCCAGCTCAAGCTCACTGGCGGAGAGGCTGGCGGGGTCACCTCATTCTCATTTGATCAGGGACGGGTAACAGATCAGGAAATGAATCTCGAAGGTTCGGCCGACCGGATCATCAATTCCGCCCTGCCTCACGAAATCACCCACACTGTTTTCGCCTGGCACTTCGGAGCCCCCATGCCCCGATGGGCTGATGAAGGCGCTTGCATGCTCTCGGAAGATCATCGCGAACTGGCCCGACAGGACGAAATCATCAATGGCCTGGTAGACCGCAAGGGACACGTCCCCCTGGGCACCCTCTTCACCATGGAAGAGTACCCCAAAGACCTGCTCGGCTTCTATGGCCAAGGCTATTCCGTGTCGCGATTTCTGATCGAAATCGGGGGCCGTGACCGATTCCTGAAATTTGTCGGAGACGGCACCAAAATCGGCTGGGACTCCGCCACCAGACGCCACTACAACCTGCCCGACTCAAAAGAGTTGGACCGCGCCTGGCGCAGTTGGCACAGAGTCGTGGCCAGCCGACGTGCACCGGGCCATTTGCACCCGGAATCGACACTCGCAGCCGCCGATCGCGAAAAACGCAATGGCCGAAACAACGCTGGGCAACCCACCATCCGCGCCCAGTCGGACGATTCCCTCAGACGCTAAGCCCAAACCAATAGCAACTCGACCAGATTTTCCAATGACCATAGATCCCCTGTGGTCACTGGGCTATTCCTGCATTCTCGAAAATGCATCTGCATCTGAAAGTGCGGGGCCTCCTCCCCCCCACTCAGAACTTTTGTTCCGATTCAATCATTTTTTCGTCTCAGACTCAACCTGAAAACTCTTCAGAATCGTACCCATCATATCATCCACAGTCCAAGTCCCTCCTGCCGTGCCATAATCCAGTCGAATCAGCTTGCCGTCGGCCCCGATCAGGGCTGTGGTCAGGTTGTGCATGATTTCCTTCTCGCCGGGCCCATAAATCAGTCCAATCTTCGGGCCGAACTTGCCCAACTCTTCATGGCTGGTGACGGCAAAGGTCCAAAGTGGCATTTTTGCTCCACGCAGCTTGGCATGTTTGGCCAAGGCCTCCGGCGTATCGTGCTCAGGATCAAAACTCACTGACAATAATCGCACCTGGTCGGCCCTTGAAGTCCCACGGAATCGAATCGCCAGCTCGGCGAACTTTTGGTCCATCAAAGGGCAGAAATTCGGCAGGGGGCATTTTGTATAAATAAATGTCAGAACCACCAGCTTGCCCCGATAATCGCTTAGCTTGGCAGCTTTCCCGTCCTGTAAAGTCACTTTCAGATCTGGCACATCCTCGCCCGGCATGAGCACGGCTGGCTTGGCCTTGATCATAAGCCCATTGGGCCCGAAGTTCAGGGCGGCGGGTTCGGCTGGCCGGGTGATCACAAGATCATTCAGCTCAATGTCTTCCGCTTTGACCACCAGTGTGCCTTCCACCTCGTCGCCGACAAACAAGTCGCCGAGCACGGCTTTGCCCTTGAGGTCAAAGGGCATCGTCATGGCCTTCATAAAGCCGGGAATTTCGTCGTGGCGAATCATGACCTGCCCTGTCAATGGGTCAATCTCTCGCACCACCCCGGTCAGCTTATAAGACTTGGAAGCAATGACTTTGACAGGCTCAACCAAGGCTTTGGCAGGCTCGGTTCTGGTCGCAGGCCTGGCTTGGTTTTGAGGGTTGCCGCCACAGCCTGACAAAGCGATCAAAACCACGACCATGGCTGGGCAGCGTGCCATCACTCGGCCTCCAGTGGGAAGTTGGCGTCCACTTCCGCTTTAGAGAGATCGACCAGAAATTGACTAAATCGATCGACAAAGGCATCAGCGATGACAGAGCCTTTTTCAGCCGTTGCCTGGCGTGGGTCGCCGGCTCCGGAATTGGTTGTCAGCACTTCCCACGGACGCGAATATTCCACCCATCCGCGCCTAAGGGCTTCAAAGATCGGTGCCCTCATGCTGCCGGCATCGGCTTTCTCCATGGTGACCAATTCAGGCCTCAGGTGCAGCATCATGCTGGTTTCAAGCTCGTCAGCGTGGTCACCTTCCAGGCATTCCAGAACATCCTTGCGAATATCGCCGATCAACCGATACCAATGACAGATGAAGATCTGAACACCGGTCTTGTCATACCATTCGCGAAGAATCCATTTCAGGTCGTTGCCGCCATGACCGTTGAGAATGACCAGCTTTTTGACGCCATGCCTGTCGAGCGATTCAATCACATCGCCCACAATCTTGCCCATGGTGCTGGGATTGATGTTGATGGTCATGGGAAAGTCCATCAGGTTGGTTTCTGTGCCAAATGGTATTGGCGGAAGCATCCACACGGCAGCCCCCTGCTCTGATGCCTTCTGACAGGCTCGCTCGCCCAGTCCCACCACCTGATAAGTGTCCGTACCATAAGGCAGGTGAAGATTGTGCGGCTCTGTGGCACCCAGCGGCAGAACCACCACATTCGGTGTCGGGGCCGCTTTGACATCCGCTAAAGTGCTGGCAGCAAGATTCCAGGCAATGTGGCTGGGCATAAAGACGTCTCAACCTGATGATAGGGGCCGGCCAATGATCTATTTCCCTGATTTTTAGAACGACTCATTGGTCACTGATTCTGTATATCAAGAGTGGTATTGTCCCTTTTCCTGGTTCGGGCTACAAGTGTATCTGTGGGCGGAAGGCCCGACTTGCCACTGACCAAATCCCCTCAGCAGGAGTCCGCAAAACGTGCGAAGTACTGAAGCGGTTGCCTATTACTTTAATCAAGCGGCTGCCGAACTCGGCCTTTCCGAGAGCATGAAAACTCTCCTGCTGACCCCTCAGCGAAGCATTAAAGTCGAAGTCTCGATCCCCATGGACAATGGAGAGATCGGAAACTTTGTCGGATATCGTGTCCAGCACGACAGTTCGCGAGGCCCATTCAAAGGCGGGCTCCGCTATCACCCCCAAGTCGATACCGACGAAGTGGCCGCTCTGGCCAGCCTCATGACCTGGAAAACCGCCGTGGTCGACGTCCCCTACGGCGGCGGCAAGGGCGGCATCCAGTGCGACCCAAAGAAGCTCAGCCTTGGCGAACTCGAACGACTCACCCGTAAGTTTGTCCAGCGCATCCACGACTTCATCGGCCCCAAAATCGACATCCCAGCCCCCGACATGGGTACCGATGGACAGGTCATGGCCTGGATCGCCAATGAATACTCCAAGTTTCATGGCTTCGAGCCCGGCGTAGTCACCGGCAAACCCGTCGAACTACACGGCATCGTGGGCCGCGAGGAAGCCACCGGCCGCGGCGTGGCCACCATCACCCGCGAAGTCGTCAAGCGGCAGGGCAAAACGCTCGAAGGCATGACCGTCGCCGTTCAGGGCTTCGGGAATGTCGGCTCGATCTCCGCCCGATTCCTGGCCGGAATGGGGGCCAGAATTGTCGCCATAAGCGATGTGAAAGGCGGCATCTATAACCCTTCCGGCCTTGATCTTGAAGCACTCGCCAGTTTCGCCAGATCCCATGGTACAGTCACCGGCTTCAGCCCCGGCGAAACGGTCACCAACGAACAGCTTCTCACCCTGCCTGTAGACATCCTGATCCCTGCTGCCCTTGGCGATGTGATCACAACCGACATTGCCCGCAACATGAAGGCCAGCCTGATTGTGGAAGGTGCAAACAATCCCACGTTTCCAGAGGCCGACGAGATCCTCAATAAAAACGGAGTGATTGTCGTTCCCGACATTCTGGCAAACGCCGGAGGTGTCATCGTAAGCTATTTCGAGTGGGTCCAGAACCTCCAGAACTTCCGTTGGACTTATGATCAGGTCGTACGCGAACAGGATTCAAAAATGTCGCAGTCCTTTGACAAGGTCTACGAAATCTCAAAGGCCCGTAATCTCTCGCTCAGACTGGCTGCCTATTATGTCGCCATCCAACGCGTGGCCAAGGCCACGGAATTAGGCGGCTATTAACAAAAAGGCTAGAAACTCGCTCCCGGTGATGAAAATCCGCCGCCCGAGTACAAAAAATTCTTCGACAACCTAATCTCAAGGAAACCAGTCTTCCCGCACGCCAGAAAGCTCGGCCTGGAATTCGTCAAAAGGGTTTGTCATGACCTGGCTGAGCATCGGGCTGGGGGGCTGAGTGAAGCGAGTTCAATAGAGATCCCATCAGAGATTTGCGAAACCATGACAGTGCAAAATATTCAGGCCCTTTTGCAGATCGCTTGCAAGGAATATCACGATGCCCGGCCGAGGATCAAATGTCCTCGTTGTATATCACATATATCTATACGAGGTTTTGGAGTTCGAGTCTAACAAGTTGTAAAGAATGGATTTAAGCACCAAAGATGCGGCCTGGGAAAGCCCTGGACAACGCCCAGGGTCTGTGAGCCGTCGAGATGCGACCCTACCTGATTTCCTCCTTGCCTTCGTCGCGGGCCCAAGGCCCGCGACCAAGGCAAGGAGTGATTGTAAGAGTTTATATATTATAGGCTTACGCTGACCTAGGGCTTTGCCCTGGGCTATCTTAGGCCAGGCCTTTGGCCTTTAAATCAAAATCCGCTCAAATATCGAAGATTTATGGTTTTTCAAGATGTGCGTAACAACGAGACCAAAGGTCCGGGGGCGGGATCTGGCGAGATGGTAAATCATGATCGGTAAAAACCTTACATGGACCCTGGGCGTTGCCCTGGGCTGGCATGGGGCAGGCTGTTGGCCTGCAAATTCACAATCTGTCCCATTGACATTGAATTATCCGCCCTGATGATCTTTCAGGGTTTTGCGTTGTCCGGGTTTTCAAGCCAGACCAAATCATTGGTCGTACCAATCGCAAGTCTTGACTGGCAAGTCCTTATAGCTTAGAGTAAAGTCGGTAATCCGTCTAAAAAAAAATGGGGACCAGGCCGATGAATCGCAAGCAATGCGTTCTCTTTTCAATCGTACTTTTTTCTCTGTTCCGCTATTGTCTCGTGCGTGAGCAGGCCGAAGCCTCTGATAAACCGGGGCAAAGCCGCAGTCGCACTGTCAGCACGGCCACTACCGAGCCGCAGCCGGCCGCTCGCGCCGGGCACCCTGGGTTTCTCAGCCCTCACGCCTCGCCCATCGCGATTTCAGGCGGGTTTGTTTATGTGGCCAATACACCGGCAGATACCGTGGACGTGATCGAATCGGCCACCCGCCGAATCGCCGCCCGAATTCATGTCGGCATCAATCCCGTGAGCATTGCCGTAAGGCCCGACGGCAAAGAGGTCTGGGTCTCCAATCATATCTCCGATTCCGTCAGCGTGATTGACTCCGACCCCGCCAGCCCGACCCGGTTTGCCGTGATCGACACCATCCAGGAGTTTGACCCTGCCACCCACTCCACCCGGTTCGACGAGCCTGTCGGTATCGCCTTTGCCAATAATGCCAAAGCGTATGTGGCCCTCTCTTCAGAAAATCAGATCGCCGTCATCAATGTGGCGACCCGACATATCGAAAAACGGCTCAAAATCAACGCCCAGGACCCCAGGGCCATTTTTGTACGTGGCAATCGGCTTTATGTCGCGCCGTTTGAATCCAACAACAAGACGCAACTCTCAGGCGGAACGGGCAAAATCGACGGCAATCTGGTCACCTTCAACTCCACCAATCACTCCATCACCAACAATAATGTACTCTCCATAGGCCACGTTGTCGATATCATAAAACACTCGCGCGTGCCCGACCGCGATCTATTCATTTTTGATACCGCCAACGACACTCTCGTGCAGTCCGTTGACACGCTCGGCACCCTGCTTTATGGCCTTACTGTTGATTCCAAAGGCCGCGTCTTCATCGCCCAGACTGATGCCCGCAACGATGCCAATGGCCGCTCAGGCTCCAAAAAACATGGCCTCGCTGAGCTCCAAAATCGCGCCTTCCTGAATCGAATCACAAGCCTCTCCTTCAATGGCGATACGCCCGAAAAACCCGCCTTCTTTGACCTCGAGCCCCCGCCGCCGCAACAGCCTGACCCAGCCATGGCACTGGCCACACCATTTGCAATTCAGGTCAGCGACGACGACAAAACGCTCGTTGCCACGGCCTCCGGCTCCAACAAGCTCTTTACGGTCGATGCCGCCACCGGATCCATTCTTGGCCGAACCGACGTCGGCGCCCAGCCTGAAGGCATCGCTCTGGAGTCGGACCCCAGCGGCAAGCCGGCCCTCGCCTGGGTTCTCAATGCCGGAGCCGACACCGTCGCCCTGGTCGATCTGGCCAAGCCGAATATCCCTTCTCTGCTGACTACGATTGCACTCGACGACCCAACCGACCCCGTTATCAAACGTGGCCGAATCGCCTTCTTCAACGCCAATGCCTCAACGACCGGAACATTCTCATGCGGTAGCTGTCACCCCGATGGACATACCGATCAGCTTCTCTGGGTTCTCAGCACGCCAGTTGTCACAGGTGGAAATCAAATTCAGCCACGCTCCACCATGCCCATCCGCGGGCTGCGCGATACGGCTCCATTCCATTGGGACGGCATCCCGGGCGACCCCTACGGCGGCATCAACAGTGCCAGCGTCCACAAAGCCGTTCCACCCAATAGCAGCTCGGCAGAGCCTGAATCCAGTGCCCGACACCTGATCGACGGCGGCCTCGCCTCAACCATGAGCCTGCCCGGCGACAAAACCCTTAACGACGAACAAAAACCAGGCCGCCTCTCAGCCGCCGACCGCGAAGCCATGGCCGCCTTTCTGCTCAGTGTCCCTTACCCACCCGCCCAGCGACGCTCATTCGACAACCGCCTCTCTAAAAAAGCTGCCGATGGTTTCAAGCTCTTCCATATTGAAGGCGACATCGACCCCTCAAAGCCAAAACCCAACGTCTGCGGCGATTGCCACCGAATGCCATTTCTTGTGAGCACCAACACCCCAGGCTCCGGAATGGACGCCCCCACCTGGCGTGGGGCCTATGACCGATGGCTGATCCTGCCCCAGGGCCGCCTCAATATCATCGACTTCCCCTTCTTTCGCTCAGTGGCCGATCAGGGCTCGCCTGAACGAAGCATCTGGCAATTTTCGTGGGCAGGCCGACGACGCTTCGACCCCGTCTGGGACATGGTCCTTGAAGCCAGCACCGGCTTCTCAGGCGCCTTCGCCCGGCAAATCACCCTCAATCGCCATTCCCACGCCCATCCAATCACCGCCGAACTTCTCAATGCCCTTGAGCAATCCTCAGCCGAGGGTGCATCACTGCTCCAGGCCGAAGGCCTTTTCATCAACCAGGACAACGCCATTCCACTGGCTCTACAATTCGACGCCCAATACAAAGGCGGCTCTTACGTCGCAATGTCCGGCAATCGAGAAGCTTATTCCCGTTCCGCTCTTCTCGCTCTCGCACAACAGGGCCGCTTTATTGGCACATTCACGGCCCGAATGGGACTTGAGGGCGACATCGCAAAACCACAGCCTGCTCTCTGGACACTCGGGCCGATCGAAAAACAAACGGGTGCACAAAAGTTCCCCGCCCTTTATCCAGGCCACCATACCATGAAAATCAGTGGCCGCCACATTCGCGACAACGCCAATCTCTTTGTGGATGGCATCCGCGCACCCGGCTCCTTGAAAGCCAATGGCGAAACCATTGAGATCAGCCTCCAGAACCTGCCGCCCACCGGCCTTCATTTCCTCCAGGTTCAAAACCCCGACGGGCTCTTCAGCAACGACTTCCTGTTCCATGTCACCCAGTCCGCAGATTCCGCCCAGGCTCTCTACGGCCATTCCTTGGCCGACATCCTCCAGCGGTACGAATGGAACCAAATCCTCGGCACATGGGTTGATACAGCCACCCAGGGCAAGCTCATCAAAACCACCTATGCCTGGAAAATCCCCGGAGAAGTCATCGAAGTCAGTTCCCACGAACCTCAAAAAGACTCCGTCTCGCTCATCATCGCCCACCCTGTCAGCCATCTGGTCACACAAACCGGCGCCAATAGCGATGGCACCACATTCTCCAGCTCGTGGGATTTCAAAGCCCCTGGCCATTCCCTGCTCAAAGTCGCTTACACCACCCGCGACGGCAACTCGGGCACCCTGCAAATCAACCAACAACTCAAGGGCCCCGACTCCCTGACCCAAACCCTTTTGCTCGCCACACCCATCACCATCGAAATGAACCACGAAAAAAAGCCCTGACAAAACCCGCCACTCAGCTCACAATCCAAGCTCACAATAAACCAATCCTCCACAAGTCAGTGCAAGCATTGGCTGAGCAATGCCCTTGCGGACTGTTTTTATCTTTTGAGCAGCCATGAACGACAGCTTTTTTAGCGATGCTGGAGGCATCGCAGCCTGTAGCCGATGGTTGAGGAGCGGCAGCGACGACACCACCGGACGACGACGCGCCCAAGATTTTGCCCCCCGACCGGAGAGCCAGCAGCTTTTATTCTCGCATGCAAATCTGGTGGTGTCGCGCCGCTTAACCACCGGCTAGAGGCTTCTGAGGCCCCCTTCATCCTTTAGATGCGAAATGTGTCATTTGTGACCGCCCAGACGATAAAACAATGTCTCGTAATTCATTTTGCCTGAGCCAAAGCCTTTTCTTCAAGCGAAAAAGCCAATGCATGACATGCCCCTCCCAAAAAAAAAGGCCGGGCACTCGCACGCCCACTCCACCAATCCCCCCTATCCGTGTTCCAAATCCTCTCTTTCATAAAACCGGACAAGTGTTGCTCAAATCCATCTGTTGAAAAAAAACCATGAGCCCCTAAGGATCCTGCCGCAAGCTTGACCATCGGTCCATACTGTCAATGCATTAGGCCACCCATTCCGTGCCTTTCCAAATCATCGTGCCACGGCCTCTCAGCGGCCCGAAGAATTGAGCCTGGGCTTGGCGTCGTTCTGCCCGCTCCTTCCTATCGGCACACTCCGACCACCCACCTTAAAGCCTTGCAAGTCTTTGTATTCTGATCAAGTCAAAAATAGAATTCGGTCAACCAGAGACTTTTGACACAAAGTTGTCTATAATTAATTTGGCATTTACACGCTGACTTGTACTAAGGTCAGTTAACTCGCTATCTCTCCGAGGGGCGCTGCGACGGTACGCATGGGCGTTCCTGCCAGGCTCGCTGAGATGGTTAACCCCTTGTAACGGCGCCCGTTCATCGTTACTGGAGACTATGAACGTGACTGTCGCTGCTCTTAAAACTACGGCTTCCAAAGATTACCACGTCGCCGATATCGGACTTGCAGGCTGGGGCCGTCGCGAGATCGCGATTGCCGAGACCGAAATGCCGGGCCTGATGGCCATTCGCGACGAATATGCCGCTCGCCAGCCGCTCAAGGGCGCCCGCATCACGGGCTCTCTTCACATGACCATTCAGACGGCCGTTTTGATCGAGACGCTCAAAGCACTCGGCGCCGAGATTCGCTGGGCTTCGTGCAACATCTTCTCGACACAGGATCATGCCGCTGCGGCCATTGCCGATGCTGGCATCCCCGTCTTTGCCTACAAGGGCGAATCGCTCACCGAATATTGGGACTATACCCACAGAATCTTTGAGTGGAATGACGGTGGCCACACCAACATGATCCTCGACGACGGTGGCGACGCAACCCTGCTCTTGCACCTGGGCGCCCGTGCTGAAGCAGACATCCACGTGCTTGACAATCCCTCAAGCGAAGAAGAGCGCGTCCTCTTCGCCTCAATCAAGGCTCGCATCGCTTCGCAACCCGGCTGGTACGCCAAAAACCTGGCCGCCGTCAAGGGTGTGACCGAAGAGACCACCACTGGCGTTCACCGCCTCTATCAGATGCACAAGCGTGACGAACTCAAGTTCCCTGCCATCAATGTAAACGATTCGGTGACCAAGTCCAAATTCGACAACCTCTACGGTTGCCGCGAGTCGCTTGTGGACGGCATCAAGCGTGCCACCGATGTGATGGTCGCCGGCAAGATCGCTGTTGTCGCCGGCTACGGCGATGTCGGCAAGGGCTCTGCCCAGGCCCTTCGTGCCCTTTCCGCCCAGGTTTGGGTGACTGAAGTTGACCCGATCTGTGCTCTGCAGGCTGCGATGGAAGGCTATCGCGTTGTGACCATGGATTACGCCGCCGACAAGGCCGATATCTTCGTCACGGCCACTGGCAACTACAAGGTCATTACGCATGCCCACATGGCCAAGATGAAGAATCAGGCCATCGTCTGCAACATCGGCCACTTCGACAACGAGATCGACGTTGCCTCACTTGAAGACTACAAGTGGGAAGAAATCAAGCCGCAGGTTGACCACATCATCTTCCCCGACGGCAAGCGGATCATCATGCTGGCCAAGGGGCGACTGGTAAACCTGGGCTGTGGCACCGGCCACCCATCTTATGTGATGAGCTCGTCGTTCGCCAACCAGGTGCTGGCCCAGATCGAACTTTGGCTGCACAATGATAAATATCCAGTCGGCGTCTATGTCCTGCCCAAAAAGCTTGACGAACACGTCGCACGCCTGCAACTGAAGAACCTGAATGTCCAGATGACCGAACTGACAACAGAACAGGCCGCCTACATTCATGTCTCCAAGGAAGGCCCTTACAAGTCCGACCAATACCGCTATTGATCCGCCATTGCGTGGCAGCAGGGAACTGTTCCCTGCTGCCAGATTTTGTCCAGTCTGGCTGTTATTTTCGGTTGTCCTGTGATTCTTTTGTTCAGGTAGCTTTTGGGATGATGCGTCAATGTCGTAAAACCAAGGACTGACTCCGACTCGAATTCGGGTGGATATTTTAATTAATTACGCATCAATAGAGACTTCTGTCTGTCTGTCATGATATCATTAGTTCCTGATTCTACCAATCTCTGGGTGCTGCGCCCTCGATGAACACTTCCTGAAAACATCGACTCAAGCAGACACCTTTCGCCTCTGAAGCATGGGTAATTCATCTCTTTCTCTTATCTCTACATAATTTTGGGACAATAAAATCATGGACATCGAGAATAAACCGACAAAACTTACAGAATCCGCAGATTTGGCAAATTCCGCTGTATCGATGACTATCATTTTGAACGAGTGTATCAATTACGCAAGCTGGCAAAACTCAGTGCCGTTTCTGAGATCATTGGTTATCCGGAATGACAGCCATAAGCCTCTGCATAATTTGCAAATGGAAATGAGAATCGAACCTGCCTTCGCACAACCAAGAAAATGGGTGATCGAACGGATTGATCCCGGAACTGAACTTGCAATTACGGATCTCAGGATCGAACTTGACGCTGGCTATTTAAATAGGCTGAATGAAGCCGAGCGCGGTCAAGTCAAGCTAGAACTTCGTTTTGACAAGAGAATAATCGCAACTCTAGCAAACGAAATCCGAATTCTTGCCCGCGACGAATGGGGTGGATTGGGAACCATGAGCGCACTTTTGGCTGCGTTTGTCATGCCGAACGATCCAGCCATTGCCAAAATCATGAAAAGTGCGGGAGAGGCTCTCGCCGCTGAGAACCATTCATCGGCCCTTGATGGATACCAAAGTGGAGATCCACGGCGGGCATACATGCTCAATGGGGCCATATGGTCGGCGATCGCCGCTGAAAGTTTAACATATGCCAATCCGCCCCGAAGCTTTGAATCCGCAGGTCAAAAAACACGACGTCCATCCACGATACTTTCTGAAGGTCTGGCAACTTGCCTGGATTCCACCCTGATACACTCGGAATTCAGGCCAGACCAAAAAGAATCATCCTACTTTAAAACCGTGTACACCATTTTGCAGCAATGACTTATATTAATAGTCTCAATCTTGCATCAAGTGTGATTCGTGAGCAAAGTTTCCATTAATTCCTAATATTTAAAGTGCTTACAACATTGAGAACCTGGATTTATTGAGATGCGTCAATTCATCAAATTTTCTTTGTTATTTCATGACCAACATGCTTTCCTGACGCTATGATACACTAGCCGTTTTGCAACACATCGAATGTATGGAGCTGGGATCATGCTTGGAACAATCAATAAGCCAGTGAAATCGGGATTCACCATAATCGAATTGCTGGTCGTTATTGCCATCATTTCAGTGCTTATTTCGCTTTTATTGCCGGCTGTCCAGTCGGCTCGTGAAGCGGCCAGACGGGCATCGTGCGTGAACAACCTGAAGCAACTCGGCCTGGCCATGCATAATTATGAATCCATCGTGGGTGCATTCCCGCCATCGATCGTGTTGGAAGGATCGGGCAACACTGTTCGTAATTGGATTGGATGGAGCATTCATGCACGACTTTTGCCGCTTGTGGAACATGGCAACACCTTCAACCTTGCCAATTTCTCATTTGCAGCCGAATCTACGCAGAACATCACTGTTGCCTCTTTAAAAATCGGGCTTCTGATCTGCCCTTCGGAACCTGATCCCAATCCGGCCAGTGCCAATGTCGGCATCTCGAATGTGACCAACTATGGCTGGGTCATGGGCGACTGGTACGTTTGGGGCGGTTTTGGTTCCCAGAACAATCGATGCGCCTTCGGGCCGAACAGAAGCCGCAGGGCGAATGAATTTACCGATGGGCTTTCAAACACGATGATGGCATCCGAGGCACTGGCCAAACAACCAATTTATCGAGATTGCGGCGGCCTGATACGCGTGAACAACCCCAACCAGATTCCTGATCCAAGTCAATCGCCAGAGAGCCTTTTGCCCGAAATTCAGGGTGGGGCTGCATGTGAACTCAAAGCAGGCCACTCAGAGTGGACAGATGGCCAGGCGCACCACACGGGCATAACGACAGCATGGACCCCGAACCGAAAGATTTGGGGCACAACACCTGGCGGAATTCGACAGGAGTTTGATATCACAGGACAGAGAGAGAAAAAAGGTGGCCCGACCTTTGCGTCCATCACAGCCAAAAGCATGCACCCTGGCGGTGTGAACACATTATTTGGCGATGGCTCGGTACGGTTTATCAAAGAGAGCCTCTCAGGCGCCGTGTGGCGTGCCATTGGTACCATCTCAGGAGGCGAAGTCGTTTCAGCCAACGATTACTAAAGTTGTCGCGGCCACACATGATACATCGTATCAGAATGATGCCGGAGGCATCAAAGCCAGTAGCCGGTGGTTGAGCGAAGCGACACCACCGGTCATAAGGTCTAAAAAAAAGCTGCTGGCACCCCGGCAGGGGTGCAAGACCTTATGTCGCGTCGTCGTCCGGTGGTGTCGTCGCTGCCGCTCCTCAACCACCGGCTACTGGCTGAGATGCCTCCGGCATCGTCTCGATCAAAAAGTGCCATTCATGGCCGCGAAGAGTATAATCGGCTTGACGCCATTTTTGGGCATGTAGCGACAATTTACGAGAACTCAAAAGGTGTCAGGAACCGTTTTGA
Organism: Candidatus Kuenenia stuttgartensis; assembly: GCA_945865635.1. GTDB lineage: Bacteria > Planctomycetota > Planctomycetia > Isosphaerales > Isosphaeraceae > QWQI01. The sequence goes on along the minus strand of CAMBEP010000012.1, from coordinate 51,442 downwards.
AATTGGCCACAAAAGGGTCAATATCAATCGGCTTGAAAATCAAAACACGCCCCCAAGCAAGCCCGAAATGAACATAAACGCCTCATGACACCTTTATAATTCCTTGCAGGCGCCATGGGTTCACCACAAAAAAATCTCTAACATTTTTAAAAAAAGAGCAAAATTTCCTTTGTACGGGATTCCGATAAGTCTTACATCCGGCTCTATGCGATTTGAGAACCGCATAAGGCCTGCTTCCGTAACCGCAGTCCCGTTCATGCAAGACAGTCTGGAGAGAACAGGTATGACCGCAACGAAATCGGCTTTAAATGCTGTGAAACATGGGCTGACAAGCCTCACCTTTGTGCCAGACCATGCCAGGGATTTTGTCGAGTCAATCAGGATCGACCTGACCTCGCTGCACCAACCTCAGACCAGCGATGAGACCAGCCTGGTGGCCGAGCTGGCCGTGGCCCTTTGGCAGAATTATGAACACGACCGAAGATTTTATGAAAACAAGGCTTATGAACTCTCCATCGCCGATGATCTCTTCGCCGAACAGGCCTCTGCCAAATGCCGCGACGACCTGGCGGGCCTGCGCACAAGCCCCGGGCTGAACCAATTCCGGTTGACAGAGTCGTATCTGGGCTCCGTTCAACTGCAAGGCCTCTTTCAAAGCGTTCTGACAACCTTGTCCCAAAACCTGCCGATTTCATTTCAGCAGATCACCGATTGCATTAACGCAGTGGGCGAAGACTGGCGGCTTGACACGCTTTCAACTCAGGCCGGCCAGATGATGGGCCTGCACCTGGCCCTGGTTGAAGATCCGGAAGCAGAGATCAACCAATGGGCTGCCCAAAGTCAGCCGCTTTCTCAAGATCGGGCCGAACTTCTGGCCCGCCACCACCACGCCCAAGCCCCCAATGCCGAAAAGGCCCGCGCAGAGCTGACGGCCAAACTTGGCCGCGAACTGGCAAGAGTGGCCGGCCGAATCAGCCACCTGAAAGAACAATTCGACGATCGCCGCCGCCTCTTCAAAGCCGCCAGCGCCGGATTCGGCCTGCACGACCCACGCGGCATCAGAGCCGCCATGCTGGCCATGCGATATCGCACAGCCGCCTATAATCGCTCGGAGCGGATCCAGAAAGAGCTGGAAAAACGCAAGTGTGAACGCGCTGAGACAAGCCCGGCCACCGTCTATACCCATCGCCTGCCCGCCCAGGCCACTGCAGATTCTAAACCATTGCAAGCATCTACAATTAATGAGGTTGCAGCGACAAAACCAGCCAGCCCGCAAGCCTCAAAACCGCCTGCTGCGCAAGCATTACGAAACGAAACCGCCCCGGCCCCGTTCAAGCCTCTGACTCCTGCCAAAACCGGCCACAAAATGGTCGTGCGGCCCGTCTCAAACCGCAAAACCCAACTGGCACGCCTGGCAAAACAGGCAAGATAAATCGGTTAGGCCGAACTGGAAGTCGATTTCAATTCCATTTCAAAAAAGCCAAAAACCATGGCCATGTTGAAGGTTTAAGTTGATATCCGACTGTCAAAAGGCTGGTAAAGCCGTTTCGCAAATAATTCATCTGGTGTGCTCGGCAGGCTTGCTTGGGTTGGTCCATTCATGGCTCTCCCAAAATAATCATTCCACTTTTTCAGCCTTTGCTTCATAATATCCGCTAGATCCGACAAGAACGCCAACTCATCACAGCCTCAATCTGCACCCTATAGATTCCTACAAATTCATGACCAGCCCAAGCTTCGACAACGTCCTTGTGACCCGCTATGCCTCTCAAGAGATGAGCCGTCTCTGGTCGTCTCAAACCCGATATGGCTTATGGCGGCGGCTTTGGCTAGCCCTGGCCAGGGCGGAACACGAGCTTGGCCTGCCCATTTCGCAAGATCAGGTGGAGGAAATGGCCGCCCACTTGGACGACATCGACTTCCCCAAAGTGGCCGATTACGAAAAGAAGCTCCGCCACGATGTCATGGCCCACGTCCACGCCTTCGGCGATGTGGCACCCAAAGCCAGGCCCATCATACACTTGGGCGCCACAAGCTGCTATGTGACCGACAATGGCGACCTTGTCCAATTGCGCGATGCCCTGATTCAGGTGCGCGACAGCCTCGTGGGCGTCATCGACGCCATGGCCCACTTTGCCCTCACCTGGAAGAATCAGCCAAGCCTGGGCTATACCCACTATCAGCCTGCCCAGCTTGTGACCGTGGGCAAGCGGGCCACCCTCTGGTGCCAGGACTTGCTGATGGACCTTCAGGAAGTGGAGCGGCGGATTGCCGACCTGAAATTCCTGGGCGTCAAGGGCACCACTGGCACGCAGGCCAGCTTTCTGGCCCTGTTCGATAACGACCATGCCAAGGTTGTCGAGCTGGAAAAGCGCGTCGCCCGCGATTTCGGCTTCGGCGAGGTCATTCCCGTTTCTGGCCAGACGTATACCCGCAAGATCGACTCCCAAATTCTCAGCACGCTGGCCCAGCTCGGCGAAACGGCCCACAAGTTCGGCACCGACATGCGACTTCTAAGCCACGACCGGGAGCTGGACGAGCCCTTTGAATCAGGCCAGATTGGCTCCTCGGCCATGGCCTATAAGAAAAACCCGATGCGTTCCGAACGCATGTGCTCACTGGCCCGCTTCGTAATGGCCCAGCCACAGGCCGCCGCCCAGACGGCCGCCACCCAGTGGCTGGAACGGACGCTTGACGACAGTGCCCTGCGCAGGCTGATCCTGCCGCAAGCCTTCCTGGCCACCGATGCCATTCTGCGAATCTATCTGAACGTGGTGCCCGGCATTGTGGTGAACACCTCAATTATTGAACGCAACGTGCGCCGCGAGCTCCCCTTTATGGCGACAGAAAACCTGATGATGGCCGCTGTCAAGGCCGGCGCCGACCGGCAAGATGTGCACGAAGTCATCCGCGAGAAGTCGATGGAGGCCGTCAAAGCCTATAAATCCGGCGAATCGGCAGAGATCGACCTGCTCGACCGCCTGAAAACCACGCCGACATTTGCCAATGTGGACCTGGAATCGGCTATGAATCCAGCCGATTACATAGGCCGGTCAGGGCAACAGGTGGACGAATTCATCGCCACCCAGGTGGAACCGATTCGCGAGCGATATCCGCACTTGCTCAGACAACAGGCTGATCTGCATGTTTGAAACATCGCGGACGGGTTGCAAATTCCCATAATATTACAGAATTCGACAAGCGATTGACTCACGCAATGCCTGATTCTTACGACACTTGCGAGCCGTTGTTTGCAACAAAACAGCTTCTATGCTTTTGAGGTTCAACGACGGCTTGTGGTTTGTTTTCTATGATTGGGAGACGGGATATAAGACGTTTCGCTGCGATTTCAATACCATCGTCAGCCTGTAAAGCCCATAGTCTGTAAATATTTTTATAAATAGAATCGGCAGATAACCATAGCGGGGTTCGATATGCATCTTGACCATGATCAAAGTGGTATAGAGCAGGATAAACGCTAAAAACGGCATCGTGTTCTTATTTCTTAATCCATAAATCAGTCCAATCAAAGCAAGCGGACATTCAAACAAATACCACCGGATTTGCATAAACTTGTGTGAATAATAGCCATACCGGAAGGAACTGTAGTTCGACATATCATTACAAGAGTAAAGATGTCCCAATCTTTTAACTGTTTTTTTTGCCTTGTGACTCAACAATACGTTTGCTTCAAGCGGCTTTGTGACATTGCTCATATATCTACGAAATAGAATCTCGCATTTGATGGTTGGCGCCAAATCGGGGCCATTGGCAAGTGTTTCATACAGCTCATCTGGAAAATACTTCTCAATATCAGAAACAAGATCTGTATCCTTGATAAGTACCTGATTCTCTCGATTTTCAAACAGTACATGATAACGGTAGCCAATTTTTTCATTGATGATGTTCAATAAGGCAACCTCCAATTGGGTAATTTTCTTCCAGTCTGTCAAGTTAAGCATAAGGCTGATACGATCATGATCTTGAAACAACCGAATTCCGTTCGTTCCTTTTCCATAAATTGTGACAGGTATGAATTGGTTTGACAATCTATAATTTCGGTATATCCATGGTGAATAGGCTGTCAGAGCGAATGCCACAAATAGAGCAACTTTTCTAACATTCCTCCGGAAACTGGAATTCCAGTCAAGCCCAAATGTGACGAACCCAATCATGAGAACTGGCAATAAAGGCTCCCTGTATAATCCTGCAACACCTGTCGCCATGCCAATCATGGCCAGAGCCTTAATTCCATGCGACCCCTTAAATATCTGGTAGATAAAAATCAGGCCGACGACAATGAAGTTTGCACTCGATTCAGACATGCCTGTCAAGGTGTAATAAATACTTGAGAAATGAGATGTCGTGAGTATTGAAGTCATCACGGCTGGAATAAAACCAAATAATCGATGGGCCATCATCGAAATGATCAGGCATGACATCAGATATGATGTTAAATTCAGAACAGGAATATTCCATTCCGATCTCCCAAAGGGCAGGTTTATCAAGCCCAGCAAAACCGGGTAGCCTGGCATGCGTGCGATTGTAGGATAAAACGGCTTGCCCTCTGCATGGCTTTCCAACGATAAAACCTGATGGTTTATGAAATTATCCGCCATCCTCATATAGTCAGGACTGTCGTGATACCCTAAATAGGGTGTTCTATCGCTAAAATAAAAGGCAATCATTGAGCATAACGCTCCTGACAGGAGCGTGATGAATACCAATGCGCGGGTCTCAGAGACTCTACGCTGCTCCGTATTTGGCAAATCGGCGATCATTGAGCGACTCTCTTCCGTGTTGGTTATGGTCGTGGAACTGAAATCCGTTGCGGATCGGCTTCTCAACCTGGACCATGGACTGCATGTCCTTATACTTCAGGGCCGTGGCGCCGCACATGAGCCAAGGCGAGCTTTTTGGATTTATGGTCGAATAAGAGCGGCATGGTGAGTGGCTTGTCCTTGATAATGTTCTGGCGGATCGCTCAGGTCAGAATTCGGCCTTGCGTTTTAAAAGATCCTCGACCGACAGAGGCGTGCCAATGCTGAACAGGTTATTTGCTGATTTTCATGCCTGGAATTCAGAATCGCCACGAATCGATTCACATAATAGATGCATGTGCGTGGATGGGTTGCGCCAGAGATCATTGTCGGCTTCGGCGGATTTGAGCCGAGATACTGAGCGATTGACCGCTTCATGATAACCATTTTTATAGTGTTTTGCGAAATCAACGGATTTATCGTAATTTCGGACATATTTTCTGAGTTTCTGTCGAATATCATTGCATGTCCCTGATCCCGGATTATCATTGAAATGAAGGTAAAGCCAGACTTCGATGCACGGGATGGATATCGCGAGTTTGATATCATTGGACTCGGCGAGGGATTTCGCCATAATCAACTGGTGCGAGGCATGATGATCCTGATCAAAAACGCACCAGATCTCATCGAATTCGGCCTTTTTAGTCTCTCTCACTTGAATCGCCTTGTTGACATAATTCTCAGGATTGCCGTCGGACTTGACAACTTCCAAGTGCACGCCACAATTTCTGCACACTTGTTTTAATCCGGTCAAATAATCAGGTTCCGTCTTTTCACCTTCATGAATGATCAGGATCAACGTTTTTTTCTGACGGGTGGGACTGGTGTTTCTCGACGGATTTCTTTGTCGTTTCATCTGGGACATGGTCATGCTCCGAGTCAGAACTTAGCAAATCATGCAGGAAAGGTACCGCGCCATAACGACCCAGTAAATAGCCTCGCTCACGATTTTCCTCGTTACTCGCATGAAAATCTGTATGCGGGAAAATCTCTGTCTGCCCCGTCAGTTTTTTTTCGGTCAGCCAGATCTGATCACGACGCAACGGTTTTTTTTCCAGAATCGAATCCAATAGATTTGTGTCGTGAGTTGAAAAAATCAGTTGCGCGTGATTTGGATTGGTCCTGGGGTCGTTGAACGACTTGATGATTTCAAGAGCCAGCAACGGGTGCAAGGCGGTTTCGAGTTCATCTACAACCACTGTATCACCATGATTTAAGGCTCTGAAAAATAGAGGCGATAGAATGATCATTGATTTTGTGCCACTGGACTCTTCATGGAATGGAAGCCAAGAAGATTCATCTTTAGAATCATGCTTGAACTCGAGACGAGCCATTTTCTTAGGTTCGCCGTCAACAAGATATTCCTTATCTACGACTCGTATATCATGAATCCCAAAATCCGCTTTCTCTATCATTTCCTTGCACTGCGAAATCATGGATTCGTCAAATCCCATGCTTTTCATTAAAAGTAATCGATGTTTATCCTGTTTGTCAGCTTTCATTAACAATGATAATGCTATGGTTGGAGAAATCGTTCTCGAATTATGATTTGAATTCGATCCTACGCGAATCATAGTGAATCCGCGAAACCATTGTAAAACAGGTTTAAGTTGCGGATGATCAAACTGTGCAGCCGTTGAAAGAAACAATGCATTTCTGCGCGTACTTCTCTCGATAATCTTATTATCTCCTGATAGACCTTTACAATAGATTTTATCAAGCTCTCTTGTAAACAGCCTTTTCTTGACTTTCTTCGGCCAAGCTAAAAGCCATTCCTCCAAAATCCACTCGTCGTTCAGCACAAAACCGTACTCATATCGCACATCATCAATCAACATGCTGATCTCATAAAGCGACGGCTCCGTCCGCAAAGGCCCCCAGGCGAAAGGCTCCCTCTCAATGCCTTCGTCCGGCGACCATGTTCGAAACGAATGCTCCACAGCGTCACGCATGAAACCCATCGCTGCCAAGAAATTGCTCTTGCCGCTGGCGTTCGCCCCGTAAAGCGCAGCTACGGGCAGAAGTTGCTTTTCATAACCCTTAACTTTGCGAGGCCTGGGGTCATCGTCGTCGCCCAATCGCTTCATCGCCTCCATCGTCATCGACTGTTCCTGGCCAATCGACCGATGATTTTGGACCCGGAATTCAATCAACATCAATGCACCTCACGACTTCCACCTGCTCCTTAAGCGTAGGAATGTGATTCTACGACAATCCAAAAAGATTCGCAAGATTTCGACGTAAAACGGCCTTAAAAATCTTCTTGAACGAGAAACGGATTGTGGATCCCCTGAGGCTTCGCGAATGAGCACTTGGCCAGGCTCTACAGGATCCTTGCTCACCCAAGTTTTCTTTTTTTTATTCCGCCCGTGAACCCTTTTTCCCGGCACTCAATCTTTGCAACATCAAGTATCCAAATCTTATGGGTTCTGTCTAAAATAGTGGTGTCGCATTAAGCCTACGCACTTACCGACTGGTCAAATCCATTATCATGTGGTATTATAATTTATCAGAAACATTGCTGAATCAGATCAACATGGTTCCCTTTTCATGAAAGCAACCAACCTCTGCGGCGACCAAAGTTAAGCTCCTGCGGCAAGAAACCGAGTATCGCCCAAAGCCGATGGTCGAGATTGGCGATCGACTGGCCCTTTGGCATATGACGAAAACCTATGTCCAACATGGGTTTGAAAATCCATCTTCTGCCTAATTTAAGAGTTTAACATGCTCAAGGACGATTTCCTGGATTATGAGGCCATGAACAACGACTTCACCTACTGGCCTGGCTCCGTAAAAAGTTTAGCGGTGGCCCGCCCCCATGCCTTCAAACATGGCAGCCCCGAGACCCGGTCTGTCGACAAGTCCATTCGCGACTGTTTCCATGTTCAAGACGGTGAGGATGCCCTTGAGTCGCTCCCCAAGCAACTGACCGGGCAGGTGTTTAATTTCTCCAACGACATTCAAGCGACCGTACTGGAACTTGTTTGGAAAATTCTGCGGTCCATGCGTTCGCCCCTGCAGCATGATCTCCACAACCAAACCTCAAACGAAATCATCCACCAATACCTGTGCGCCCCGCAAGGCCAGAGAACCGCTCGGCTGGCAGTCTCTATTTAAGATGGACGACGCCTTGGCCAGCAGAGTCGTATGGTATCAGGAATTTTTGACCCAATGAATCACTCAGCATCTGCCGAATCGCTCCGGGCCCAAATCCTCGAACTCGTCAAGCAATACCACGCCGTGGCCTTCCCGCCTAGCAAATTCGAGCCGGGCCAGTCGGCCGTGCCATGCTCCGGCCGGGTTTTCGGGGCTGAGGAAATCGTCTCGCTTGTTGATAGTTCCCTCGATTTCTGGCTGACCACCGGCCGATTCGCTAATGAATTTGAGAAGCGTTTCGCCAAGGTGTTTGGAACTCAATGCTGCCTGCTCGTCAACTCCGGCAGTTCGGCCAACCTCCTGGCGATCGCCGCCCTGACCTCCCCAAAACTGGGCGACGAGCGTCTCAAGCCAGGCGATGAAGTCATCACTGTCGCCGCCGGCTTCCCGACCACCGTCAACCCGATTTTGCAGCATAACCTGGTGCCGGTTTTTGTAGATGTTCACATACCGACCTATAATATTGATGTCAGTCAGCTTGAAGCCGCCCTTTCGCCCAAAACCAGGGCCATCATGATCGCCCACACGCTGGGTAACCCCTTTGATTTGGGCACTGTAGCCCAGTTCGCCAAAGATCATGATTTATGGCTGATCGAAGACTGTTGCGACGCACTTGGTGCCCATTACAAAAATCAACACGTTGGAACTTTTGGCGATATTGCAACCTGCTCCTTCTATCCGGCCCACCATATCACCATGGGCGAAGGCGGCGCGGTTTTAACAGATTCGCCAAAATTAAAGACGCTGATTGAATCCTTCCGCGACTGGGGCCGCGACTGCTGGTGCGCCCCCGGATTTGACAACACCTGCGGCAAGCGATTTGACTGGGAGCTCGGCGAACTGCCCTGCGGATATGACCACAAATATATTTATTCACACATTGGATATAATCTCAAGGCAACAGACATGCAGGCTGCCGTCGGCGTCGCCCAGCTGGACAGACTGCCGGAATTTATCGCGGCACGGCGGCAAAATTTCACGACGCTTTACAACGCCTTGAAACCTTTTGAAGAATTCCTGGTTCTTCCCGAACCAACGCCTGACTCCGAACCAAGCTGGTTTGGTTTCCCTCTGGCAGTTCGGCCTGGTTCGCCATTTTCACGACGCGATCTGGTGCGGCATCTCGATCAAGCCAAGATCGGAACACGCCAGATCTTTGGCGGGAATCTGATTAAACAGCCAGCCTATGTTGGCCAACCAATGCGAATCATTGGAGACCTTCCTGGTGCAGATTTCGTGATGCGACAAGCGTTTTGGATTGGGGTCTATCCGGGAATTTCCGAACCGGCCATGAGCTTTCTGGCTGATTCCATCATCACATTTATCAGAGATTCGATGTAGTCCGATTGAATCTCAGGCAATATCCCATCCATCACTCCAAATTCGATCGAGCTCAACAGATCATCATCATCCATATAGAAAAAAGCTCTGAAAGATGCCTGCCAACTCATTATTTCCAGCCGAACTAACCGATTTATCCAGGCTTTATGACAATTCCATCGCAGGTTTAAACTCATCGCCGGTCATTTTCGGCTGTGGGCATCTTGGTAGGGGGTTGGCCGTGCAATTAAAAATACGCGGCATAACCCCGGTTGCATTGTCAGATAACAACGAAATGCTGTGGGGCCAGAAAATCGACGGTATTCCAGTGCTTTCGCCCGCCGAAGCGTCCCATTTGTATAACCAATCGCATCCGTTTATAGTCGCTGTTGCAACAGTCGGCTTTCATGTATTAGCCAACGCTCTTCAGGCGAGGGGTGTTCGTTCGGTTGTGCCTTATCATCAATTGGCCTGGAAATTTCCCGACTCATTTCTGCCCTATTATTTTTTGGATACGCAAGAGAATTGGTTCAATCATCGTCATCGTCATTGTATTGAAGCGGCCTACCAGCTTTTATACGACGATATTTCACGATCAGAATTTGCGAGGCAGTCGCAGTGGCGATGCACAGGCGACGACAGCCTGATCAAAGGCCACACGACGGGGTTGCATTATTTCAGGGAAGAACTATTTCAATTACCTGGGAACCCGATCTTTGTCGATTGCGGCGCTTATGATGGCGATTCAATCATGGAATGGATCGGGTTTACGAAGTCTGAATTTTCTAAAGTCTATGCATTTGAACCCGATCCAGGCAACCTTCAGCGGCTATATCAGACGGTTTCGGGTCTCGGTAGAGATCTGTCAGAGCGAATTTCAATTCAACCGTATGCAACCGGTTCAAGTGCCGGCGTTGCCAGGTTCGATGTCGGGCAGGGTGTGGGCTCAAGCATCTCGCAAGCCAGCGAACATGAGGTTCAGGTTGTTACACTGGATGAGATTTTCGCCGATAAGCCCGTCTCCATGATCAAGATGGATATTGAAGGCTCCGAATTTGAAACTCTGGTGGGTGCCCGACAAACCATTCAGAAAGACAGGCCGATTCTGACAATCTGTATTTATCATCATCAAAAAGATTTATGGCGCATTCCACTTTATATCGCGTCAATAACAACCGATTACCGATTCTACATTCGGCGCCACATGGATACCTGGTTCGAGACCGTTCTCTACGCAATTCCAAACGAATTAGCCGTCGATTAATCGAGGTGGAACTGTTTTAGATGTCAACTTCAATTCAACCACGACCACCCTTGAATTCAGATGATCTGGTGATGATCCAGGTTCAGTTGGGTGATACCCTAAAACAGCTTCAAGGTGCCCACCTGTTTTTGACAGGCGGAACCGGATTTCTTGGCCGATGGCTGGTTGAGAGCTTTTTGCATTTCAACAAGGCACATGGGCTTGATGCACGGCTGACAGTCCTTAGCCGCGATCCGGAGCGTTTTCTAGCCTCTGCACCGCATTTGGCGTCTGATTGTCTGAGTTTTGTGCAAGGCGATATCCGGAGTTTTGTATTTCCCAATTGTAAGTTTACACATGTCATCCATGCGGCCACTGATGCCAGCGACAGATTAAATTCTGAAGATCCCCTGAAAATGTTCGACGTCATCGTCGACGGCACCCGCCGCATACTCGATTTTGCAAGCCAATACAGCGCCAAACGCCTGCTTTTTGTCAGTTCTGGCGCGATTTATGGCCCACAGTCGCCAGAAGTTAGAAATACAAGCGAAGAAATGTTTTTTGGATTCGCTCCAAACTTCCCGAACAATGCATATGCGGAAGGAAAACGGGCGGCCGAATTTCTCTGTTCGGTTTATGCCCGAAATTTTAATATCGCGATTCCAATTGCACGCTGTTTTGCATTTGTCGGGCCGCACTTGCCGCTTGACGCACATTTTGCCATCGGCAATTTTATCAACGACCGGATTCATGCCAGGGCCATTCGCGTGGCAGGCGATGGCACCGCTTTGAGATCCTATCTCTATGCGTCGGACATGGCCACATGGCTCTGGAAAATCTTGTTGCAGGGCGAGTCCGGGCAAGCCTATAATGTCGGTTCATCCGATGCCATTTCCATTCGCGACCTGGCCATGAAAATTGCAATTCCCGCGGGGCTTGAAGTCAAGATTGGTTCGCCAACCTACCCATCAAGACCAGGAAATCAATATGTGCCAAGTGTTCAACGGGCTGTCGAAGAACTTGGCTGCAAGGTGAATGTGCCACTGGATCAGGCGATTTCCAGAACCATTGAGTTCAATACACGATAAGCAGGTTCCAACCATTTTAGGTACCCTATGAAATATTCGGATCAGATTGGCCAGTGGCTGGTTGAGATGGGCTATAGCACATGCTTTTTCGTCGGTGGCGGGCACTGCATGCACCTGGTGGAGAGCCTGTCGCGTAAGCTCAGGGGCATTCCCGTGGTGCATGAAGTGGCTGCGGGAATTGCAGCAGAATATTTTAATGTCATTGCCGATGGCAAACAACGTGCCTTGGCGCTGGTCACATCTGGCCCAGGTCTGACAAACGCCGTTACAGCCATCGCTGGAGCCTGGCTTGAAGGCCGGGAACTGCTGGTGCTCGGCGGCCAGGTGAAAACAGCAGATTTAAGCCACGGCCAGATCCGGCAGAGAGGCCTGCAAGAGCTGTGCGGCTCTGAAATCGTCGCCCCCATCACCGTCAGGTCAACATCATTAAGAAACCCAGTTGATAAATCTGAATTCGTCCGACTCACACAAACTGAGCCGATGAAGAGAAAAGGCCCTGTCTTTCTTGAAATTCCGCTGGATATTCAGGGCTGCCCGTTTGAAAGCAAGGAATCTGAAATAATAGCTGATCATCAATCGCGAAATTTAACAATTGAAGAGAGTTTGCATCTGGATCAAATCATGGATGAGCTCAAGAAATCATCCAGACCCGTTTTATTGATTGGCGGCGGTGTTGAAAGAAACGTGGCATATGAACTGGCAGAGCAAGGCCGGTTCCAAAATATTCCGGTGATGACAACTTACAACGGTGCCGATCGTGTTGACAGCCGATTGCCCACTTATTTTGGCCGCCCAAATACCTGGGGCATGCGATACAGCAACTTGCTATTGCAACAGGCTGATTTGGTCATCGCTTTCGGCGCGAGCCTGGGATTGCAACAGACCGGCTTCAATTGGCCAGAGTTCGTGCCACATGGAAAAGTGATTCATATTAATTTTGATCCGTCCGAAACCGCCAAGGAATACCCAATGATTGCAATGGCTCTGAATATAGACGCCAACAAGGCACTGCGCCATATGCTTGAGAGCGATCATGGTGATTACAGCAATTGGCTGGCTTATTGCAACGAAGTGAAAGCGGCCCTGCCTCTCTCAGAAAAATGTAACAAGACCGATCCTGGTTATATCTCGCCGTATGATTTCTTTTTACAGCTTTCTGAAGTCTGCCAGGAAGATGACATTTTCATTCCATGCAGCAGCGGCGGGGCTTTTACGGTCAGCTATCAGACCTTTCAACAAAAGAAAGGCCAGTTCATGGTCAGCAATAAAGGTCTGGCATCCATGGGTTATGGCCTGAGTGGGACGATTGGTGCAGCCTTGGCAGGCCGTGGCAAACGCACCGTGCTGGTGGAAGGCGATGGCGGTTTTGCCCGGAATTTGCAGGAATTGGGCACAGTGGCGGTGAATGACCTGAACCTGAAAATCTTTGTCTTTGATGATCAGGGCTATGCCTCCATCCGCATGACGCAAAGCAATTATTTCGGCGGCCGTTATGTCGGTTGCGACACAAAAACGGGGCTTGGCTTGCCCAATCTCGACAAACTTTTTGACGTCTGGGGCATTCCCTGCCTAAGATTGAAACCTGGATTTACGGAAGATCCGGAATTTCAATCAAGGTTTCAGTCCACTGGCCCGCACGCTTTTATCGTGCCGATCGACCCCACGCAGACCTATTTTCCCAAAATCAACAGCAGGATCACACCGGAAGGTACAATGGTCTCAAACCCGCTTCATGAAATGTCGCCCGCAATTGATGACGAGACTCGCCGCAAGGTGATGAAATATCTTTAATCGCGGGCAGCCTATTTCCATCTAGAGATTTCAGAAGCCCATGTACGAAAATGAGATAGGAGAACCCACAATGAATCAGGCGGACAAATCGACATATAATCGCAAAACAATTTGCATTATTACACCGTGTTATAATGAGGTGGATAATGTGCGTGAAATGAGAAATGCCGTCGTAGACGTTTTTCAGTCTCAGCCGCAATATGATTATAAGCACCTGTTTATTGATAATGCCTCAAACGATGGCACGCAAAAGGTCTTGCGTGATCTGGCCGCTGAGGACTCGCATGTGCAGGTCATTCTAAATGCCAGAAATTTTGGTCATATCCGATCACCTTATTATGGCCTGCTTCAGGGCAGTGGCGATGCCAATATTCTAATGGCTTCTGATCTTCAGGATCCGCCCGCGATGATTTTAGACTTCCTGAAAAAATGGGAAGAGGGCTATCAAATTGTTGTTGGTGTCAAAGAGTCGTCGGAGGAATCAAAACTGCTTTACATGCTGCGCACGATTTATTACAGGCTGGTCCGCAGTATTTCCAATGTAGAATTGATGCAGCATGTGACCGGATTTGGGCTTTATGACCGCAGGGTAATTGAAATTCTCAAGAAAATCAACGACCCTTATCCATATTTCCGCGGCCTTTTATCCGAGATCGGCCTGGATATCGCCAAGATCCCATTCCGCCAGCCGGTTCGCAAACGGGGCCTTTCAAAGAATAATTTCTACACGCTTTTTGACATGGCCATGCTTGGCATTACAAATCATTCCCGAATTCCATCAAGGGTGGCCACAATCTCTGGGTTTATACTGGCTTTGATGAGTATTCTGATTGCGGTTTTATATCTGGTCGCCAAAATGATTTTCTGGAATCAATTCTCGATTGGTATCGCCCCCATCTTGATCTCCATATTCTTTATCGGAGCGGTTCAGCTCTTCTTTATCGGCATTCTCGGTGAGTATATTGGCGCGATTCTGACCCAGGTCCAAAACCGCCCGCATGTGATTGAAAAGGAGCGAATCAATTGTTGAACTCGAATTCCCCCGGTCATGAGGTCTAAAAAAAAGCTGCTGGCACCCCGGCAGGGGCGCAAGACCTTATGTCGCGTCGTCGTCCGGTGGTGTCGTCGCTGCCGCTCCTCAACCACCGGCTACTGGCTCCAGATGCCTCCGGCATTGTTTTGATCAAAAAATGCCATTCATGACTGCGAAGAGTATAATTCGAGAAACGCCTGTTGAATTGCAATTGATTCGAACAGGACGTTTCTGCGAATCAAATGAGGCTTAAAAGCCATAAATCCAATGAAATTCGGCATGAACAGTTCCCGAAACCTCTTTTCAACTGGCGAACATCAGTCCTGAAATAAAGATCACTTCCGCTTGGGTGCTCCGATGGTTTCCTGATAAAAGATATTCAGCCATTTTTCGCCCCGGCGCACCCAAAGCGACGATGTTTCAATGCCCTTCATGTTCTCTTTCATCATTTTATGAACTCCTTCATAAGCCGATGTATATGTTAACATGACGGCATCTTCGTTGACCTTCAGCATGGAAACCTTGCCCATTGTAAAGCTGGTCAGATGAAAATCGTCGAGATTCCGGATGAAGTCGGCTCTGGTGACCATCGACCCGTCTGCCAAAAAACCCTTGTACTCAGGTGCCATAAAGGTCCGGAAATATTCCTTGTCGTCTTTCATGGCGGCCTCCCAGCTCGCTCGCTCAAACTTCTCAAGGCTCGCCAGCAATTTGGCGTCCGCCTCTGCATTCTGAGCCATGGCTCCTACAGGCCAGCAGGCCAAAACAAGCGCAAGAGCCACCGTTGGATTAAATATACGCACGATACAACTCTCCAGGAATTCGATTGTTGTCAAAATCACAGCCCTAGATCAGATCATACTAAAAATCACTAAGCCTGACTTGGATATTTTTTGATTCTCTTCTAGAATCCGGTTATCCTATTAAGGAAAGTTCGTCAAACACCTGCGATTCAATGAAATCCTCACAGATCGGAAAAATGAGATGTTCGACCTCCAGATTTTTATTCATGCCCAGAAAGCAATCTACAGCCAGGCTCTTGCCGAATTAATTAAGGGTAGGAAAGAGTCGCACTGGATGTGGTTCGTTTTCCCACAGATTGCAGGCCTTGGAAGCAGTGACATGGCTCAAAAATATGCGATCCCGGATTTGGCAGCGGCCAACGAATATCTCGCTCATGAATTGCTCGGCGCCCGGCTCAGGGAATGCACGCAGGCGATTGGCTCTGTCAACGGGCGATCGGCCCATGAAATCCTCGGTTCGCCGGACGACTTGAAACTAAAGTCAAGCATGACCCTGTTTGAACGCGCCGATGGCCCCGATTCTATTTTCTCGGCCATTCTCTCGAAATATTTCGACGGCGAAAGAGATCAAAAATCCCTGATTCCATTAAACTCAATCAATTCCTGATCAATCCTCATGCAGATTATCAATATCGGCTCCATCAATATCGACCATGTCTATCAGGTGCCTGATTTTATGAGGCCCGGCGAGACTCTGGCCAGCTCCGACAACGGGTTTTCTCGGGACAAACGACAAATTGATCCCCGTCGCAGGGGCTCTTAAATACAAGTCGCTTATGGATCAAGCCAGCAGGCGTTGTGATCTGCATTTATACAAGGATCAAGGGCACGGCTTTTTTAATCAGGCAAAATTTCATGAAACCTTGATCGAGACCGACCTATTTCTGGAATCCTTGGACTATCTCCAAGGCAAGCCGTCGTTAAAACCCAACCCCTGACAAGACCATTCCCAAGCAGGTTCGAATCTGGGATATTAAACCTCGTACACTCACGTCACACACAAAGTCAAAAGGAACCTAAATCAGATGAACATCCGCATATTCGTACTAATGGCAGTGGTTGGGTTTGGCCTGCAACCGGGGTCAGCGATGGCACAGGAAGCGGCCAAGCCGGTGGAGGCTTATGAGCTGAAGTCAAACATTGCCTATTATGGCAATTCCAAGCCAGACGCTTACCTCAATGAGCGTTGCCGGCTGGACGTTTATTATCCGACAGGCGTGAAGAATTTCCCCACGGTGGTCTGGTTTCATGGAGGTGGGCTGACCAATGGCGAGAAATCGGTTCCAGCCGGGCTCAAGAAAAAGGGTATCGCGGTGGTGGCCGTGAATTATCGGTTCAGCCCCAGGGTGAAGGCACCTGCTTATATTGAAGATGCGGCTGCGGCTGTGGCCTGGACATTTCAGAATATTGAGGTTCTGGGCGGATCCAGGGATCGGATCTTCCTGAGCGGCGCCTCTGCGGGTGGATATCTTGCCGCCATGGTCGGTCTTGATAAAAGCTGGCTGAAGACGTATGAAATTGACGCCAACCAGATTGCTGGCCTGATCCCTTACAGCGGCCATATGATCACACACCATACGGTTCGTGCGGAGCGAGGCATTCCGGATACGCGGGCGATTGTGGACAAACTGGCGCCTCTGTTTCATGTGCGTAAGGATGCACCGCCAATGCTTTTGATCACAGGCGACCGCGAGCTTGAGATGCTTGGTCGGCATGAAGAGAATGCCTACATGTGGCGGATGATGAAAGTGGCGGGCCATAAGGAGACCCAATTGATGGAGCTTGACGGGTATAATCATGGCCAGATGTCGGAGCCAGCGCATCCGTTGCTGATCCGTTTTATTGAGAAGAGACTCGGGCAGAGCCGATAAGCAAAAGGGGCGAGGCATGAGTGCCTGAGCCCTGGATAACCGGTGGAGGGCTAAGCCATTTTGGAACCTGAGATTCGGGATTATTCGGACGCCGACCTGAGCGGAGTCCTGCGGCTTTGGCTGGAATGCTTTCCGGAAGTGCGCAGCCTGATTGTCTTTCGCGAGATGATCGATCGCAAGCTGGCCACCCAGCCGGGTCCGTTTCTGGTCGCCATCTCAGCCGAGGGTTCGGTGGTGGGCACGGTGGTAGGCGGGATGGACGGCCTGAATGGCTGGATCTATCTTGTCGGTGTGAATCAAGCGTTTCGCCGGGCCGGGCTTGGGACCAGGCTGGTGCGGGCCATGGAACAGCGATTACACGAGGTCGGGGCGGCCTTTGTCTGCTTGCAGGTGGAAAACGGCCGGGATCAGATTGTGAATTTCTATCACTCTATGGGCTATAGGATTCAGCCCAGAATCAGCATGGTCAAGATGCTTCAGGAAGATCGCCCTGAGATTGGTCAAGAAAATGGCGAAGGCTCGTAAATCCGGCGGATTTGACTGAACAGCTTGCCTTAATGGGTTGACGACTGTTGGGTCCGCAAAGATGGGTTACCAGGCTCGAATTGTTATCTTGACAGGTTGAAACGGGTGGGCAAAACGCATCGGTTCCAGTGCTGCCAGAAAGAAAGTGCCATTTTTTTAGAGATTAACCGTGGGAGAACGATGACACTAGAGGGTTCTGTCGCGCATAATATTGAGAACATAAGAATCAGCAATAGGCGATTTCCGGGTTTCCCTGTTGTCGCCGGTTGACGACAATCCATTGCAAATAGCCTGGGAATCGAAGGATCTAGAGAGCCAATCGTTATGGAATCCTACACCAAGTGTGATTGCGGCAGCGGCGAAAAGTACAAGTTCTGTTGCCAGAAGGCAGAAATCTATACACAGAGGATAGACCGTCAGATTGAGTCCAAGCAGCTCAAGGCGGCTTTGGCTACGATTGAAGAGGGGCTGAGGAAGTATCCGGACACCCCCGTTCTGATCCTTCGCAAGGCGATGATCAGCACACTTACGGGCAACGGTTCGCAGGCAGCACAGATTCTTGAAGCCTATCTGGCCAGGAACCCGATGCATTCGGGAATGCGCCATTTCTTGTTGCTCAATGCACTTGAGACGGAAGGGCCGGAGGCTGCCTCGCTGGAACTTCAGCGATTCATGACCCTGCTCACCGACGAACAGAAGTCGTTCATGTCGAACTTGCCATCCGAAATTGCCTCGGTTTTCGAGCAGCAGGGCAAGACCATGGCCGCCCAGGCCCATGCGATCCTGGGTGTGGTCTGGGCCCAGGGCCAGTCCAATAGCATTCAGCGGCTGGTTGCCATTCAGCAGAACCCCAATACTTCTCCATGGTTACGCAATCCATATCCGCTCGTCGTGGCCAGCGATGAGATCGACGCCGAGATTCGCGACCAGTTTGACGAAGCCTATGAATTGGCCATGGCGGGCTGCTGGCTTGATTCCGCTGAGGCGTTTGCCGATATTGCCGAGAGAGAGCCTCTGGGCAAGGCTTATTACAATCAAGGCTTGCTGCTGGCATGGATCGGTGAAAATACCTCTGCAGCGTATTTCCTGCGCAACTACATCCGGATTGCTGGAGAGACCACCGAATCGGTAGACCTCGAAGCACTTTGTCAGGACCTGGCATTCCAGGAACCGAACGACGACGAGCTTGTTGACCGGATTCAGTTGACCTGGCCGATCCGGTCCCACGATCTCCTGCTTGAAAATCTCAAAAAATCCAGTCTTTTTCTAGTTTACCAGCCCACAGACGAGCAGGGCAAACCCGTCGAACTGGCTGGCGATCACTTTGTTGTTGTGGATCGCCCGAGGATCGACAACCCGGAAGCGATGCGGTTTGACAATGTTCCACGCCTCATCGCCAATGTGGTTGTGGATGAGAAGAATGTCTCGCTGAATGCCTTGGATGATGGCGACCTGGACAAAACCACCGAACTGTTTCGGGACGCGGCCGGAGCCGCCATTGTACCGGCCCACCCAAGAACGAAACACCTCGGCAAGGAGCCCAAGCCCGATCCAGTCCGCCAGACACGTTGGGTGCTGCCTCAGGGAATCACCAAGGAGCAATCCGACAACTTCTTCCATAAACGCTTCCGTATGGATATGGAGACTCTGTGGCTCGACTTGCCGCAGTCATTTCTGGACCGAAAAACACCGCGACAGGCGGCCGCGACAGGCAAATACTCTGTGCCTCTGCGTGCGGCCCTGATGCGATTCCGCGCTGAGCACACCAGCGATCTCGACCTGGAAGTCATTCAGGCGGCCCGCCATAAGCTGAATCTGGCGGACGAACCAACGCCTGATCCAGAATCCATCTCCAAGCTGCACGTCTCACGCATTGGGATGCTGGATATTGATACGCTTTCTCTAGAACAACTTACGATGGTTTTTGAGAAAAGCCTGAACTTCTTCCTCCTGAGCATGGTCGAGAAGTCGGGCAAGCAGTGGCTCTCAAGACCGGTGGCCGACGAAAAGGACGCCAAGAGCCGGATTCGTGTCTATCGGGAGCTGGCCTCGGTGGCAACCTCGGAAAAGGACTTGCCCAAGGCCCTCAACCTGATTGCACAAGGACGCAGTCATGACTCTGAGCCGAACCTGGACCTCAAGGACATCGTCTGGAGCCTCGCCGAACTCCGCGCCCGAGCCATGCTGACCGAGCCCGCCGCCTGGGTGCCAATGCTCGCTGTGATGATGGACCGCAAACGCCCGTCCCAGAACGCTGAACAGGTCACTCAGACCATGATCATGGGTCTCATCGACCTTGGCTTGATCCGCGTGGCTCGAAATCCGCAACAGCCTGAGCAGGCCCAGCTCGATACCAGAGTCCTCGAAATGCTGCTTCAGCAATATGGACCCAAAATCAAAACCCCATCGGGTGAACTTGGCATATCGGCATCCAAAGGCGGCATCTGGACACCAGGACAATCCAACCCAACCCCCGCTGCAAGCGGCGGGAGCAAAATCTGGACCCCAAGCCAAGCCGGCGGGTCCAACCCGCCACCTTCAGCCGCTGGCCCTGAATCCGCTCCCAAGCTCTTCGTGCCGGGGCGATAATGCCTGAAAGCCCAACAGATTCCGCCATCGCCTGGGGTGAAAAAATTCGCCAGGGCTGGGCCTTCTTCCAGTCCCAGCGCCCCATCGCAGCCTGGGCCTGCTGGCAGTCCGTCGCCCGGCAGTCGCCTGAAAATAAACCCGCAGCCGAGGCCCTTGAGCATCTGGCAAGTGCTCTTGACCTGCCAGATCTGGCCCGAAAACCCTTACGCTTCCTACCGCCAGAAGGCGACTTCAGGCGAGATCGCTGGAACACCGTCTTCCATCAATCGGCCACGGCCTTCGGCTCAGAATTTCAGGCGGATCCCGCTGCGGCCGCACTCCTGTTCCGATCCCTACTCGACGACGACAAAACGGACTCCGCAGCCGCCTGGAACCTGGCCGTCAGTCTGGCCTGGGCCGGATCGAACAGGGCCGCGATTGATGCCCTTGACACCTTCACACATCTGGCCAGCGAATCCCGCCCGGATCAGGCCGCAGATGCTTGGACTCTTGCCGAACTGCTCCGCCATGGCGCAGGTGCTGAAGAGCTTGCCGATTGTGTCAGCCTTTCGATCACTCTCGAAAAAGATCAGTTTGGATCCGATATCCACGACTTCCTCAAAACCCTCGGCCCCATCCAACAATATCTGAACCTGCCAGGCTCTCCCGCAGGCGTCAAAATGCCATTTGCGGGCGATCTGCTTGAAAAGCCTCTGCACGAAGGCCCTGCTGGCGTGCCAATCACCGCTTCTGTGATCGCCTTGGGCAACACCCTCAAAATCTCCGCACCTGCCGCCGCTGAATCAGGCCTCTTTTTTCGGGACCTCACACAGATCCTCGAATGGCTCACCGGCGACAAAATTCGGGTCGATCATGGCATCCTCAGCCTCCCCATGCTCGATGCCTCTGTGGCTCGATTCAAGCTACCTGCCGATTTGTCGCCACTCCAGCGCGACCAACTCAGCAAGCAGGCTGTGGCCGATTATTTCGAAAGCCAGTGGATCCACCAGCCTCGACATGGCCTCGGTGAAAGGACCCCTCTCGCTGCGGCAAGCGATCTCAAGCCCAGCTCACGTGCGAAGCTTGATGGCCTGATCCAGTTTCTCGAACAGATGGCCAGGCGGCCCGCCAGCCGACCGATCTATCAAGACTATGACTTCGACTGCCTTCGATACAGACTCGGAATGATCCAAAAACCCGGCAAGGACGATACCAAAGGCGAGGCCCGGCACCATTCCCTGCTCTGGTATCACCTGGATTACGTAAAAACCGCCCAGTCGGCCAAAATGTCCGAACCTCACCTTATCACAGCCTGGGAAACCGCAACAGCCTGTTCCGACGACCCACTGGCCATCCGCCTGGGCGATGAAATCCGCAGCCGGAATCCTCTGATTTTTGCTGACGTTCCCTCTGGCCGGTGGGCCGCCCCTTATCTGCGCTCGTTTCTCAGGGATGGCAACCTTCAAGCCGCACTTGAATTGCTGGACCATGCCCTGCTGATCGACAAAAAGTATCGCTCAGGCTGGGACGAAGCCAAGCTCTTGATGTGGCGTGCTCAAGCCATTTCAAGACTCGGAAAACCCGCCGATGCACAATCGGCATGGATCCTGGCATGCGAACACCCGGATGCACCACCCATCAGGCGGTTTGATTCCGTCACCGATCTGATCGAAATCGATGAAGCCAGAGCCGCAATGCAAAGCCTCTGCCATCGATGGCTTGACGATTCACCAACTGAATTCCTGGCCGACCTGATCGAACAAACCCTCGAAGAATTTGCGGCCTAGTACCATTTTCCCACGCCAGGGGCAACTGAAAAACAAGCTTCGCGACCCTTTTTTCGAAGTGAACCATGACTCCACCAGATTCGATTCTTGACCTGATCAAATTTGACGACGCCGGACTCGTTCCTGCAATTGTTCAGGATTCCGCCACAGGCCAGGTCTTGATGATGGCATGGATGGACCGACCCGCCATTGAAAACACCCTTCGGACCGGCGAAACCTGGTTTTATTCGCGAAGCCGAAAGTCGTCATGGCACAAGGGCGGAACCTCTGGCCATATCCAAAAGGTCGACTCCATTCGACTCGATTGCGACGGCGACACCCTTCTGATCCTTGTCCGCCAATTGGGCGGAGCTTGCCACAACGGCTTTTTCTCATGCTTTTATCGCCAGCTCGAGACCAATCCGCAGCAATGGCAAGATATCGCTCAACCTGTCTTTGAGCCCGACTCGGTTTATCCTGTCAAATGACAGGTCATGCCCATTCTGGCTGCCCTTTTAGATCATCTCGCCTGACAGCTTGAAAAAAGATCCAAAGCCCTGCCTCAGTCGTCTGGCAATTCGACCAAATGATAATGGCGCATGCCGGATTCCGGGGTGATGGTATTGAATGTGATCTGGTTTTAGGGCCAAAGGCCCGACCCATATCAGCCTTGGGCAACGCCCAAGGTACTCGTAAGCCAATAAGAAGTAAACAATTACCATCCTCCCACCGCTCGGCCCCAGGACCTTTTGGTCCTGGGGCCGAGCGGTGGGAGGAATCAGGTAGGGCTTCTACTTTTTCGTCCTCAAGACCAAGGCCGCTGGCCTTGGCTGGTATGGGCCGCACCGTTGGTGCTTAAAGCCAATAAAAAAGCATTTCAAGGACCACCCCGAAATCCGGTATGAGCCATGATAATTTGAGTTGGCCATGAACGAACATTTTACGCTCATGCCCTAGCCATGACAGCCTGTAGCCAATGGTCAACCGAAGCGACACCACCAGAGAGCGAGCCACATACAGCCATTCCCCGATGATTTCAACGCATTCTGAAAAAACGGTGCCACCCGTGGCAATCTGCTTATTGACATCGCGTAACGTATCACTGAAAACTCCGGCCCCACATCATGAATGTAAGGCCGGCGCACTTTTTAAATCACTTGCGTACTCTAAGAACCCGCTGGTCTCTCAGTTTGCTCGCAATGGGGCAGCCGATTTGGATTGCAATTCGGCCAGAATCCGGCGGGCTTCCGTCAGGTCGCCTGGCTCAAGAGTGCCTGGATTGGCCAGCGCCTTCTGGAGATAGGTTGAGGCATTCGACCTTCGGCCTGGATCGCGTGAAAGCAGTCGGCCCATGTGGAAGTTCAGCATCGGGTGGCCAGGCGATTTCGCCAGCCCACTGGCATAAGCCTTTTCCGCCTCACGCGACTGTGCCACGGACTCGCGAATGGCTCCTACGGTGTCGTCAAAGTCGGCGGGCACTCGTGCTGGGTCGACTCGTTTGATGTAGGCGTCGACCAATTCGGCCGCCGACTGGTGACGTCCCAGATGATGGTGCAGGATCCAAGCCTTGTTGTTCACAGCCTCAATAGCGTCGGGGGCCTTGGCGATCACCTTGTCATAGGCCAGTATGGCCTCTTCATAAAGCGGCTTGCTCGCAGTTTCGGGCGTCTCGTCTGCCAATGCCAGCAGGGTTCCGCCTTGGTTGAGCCAGGCGCCTGGAGTGTCGGACTTGATCACAGCCTGACGCGCCATCGCGACCGCTTCAGGCAGCTTGCCGGACCGTTGCAGGGCAACCGAAATGGCAAGTGCCAGCCTTCCAGTTTTATCCGCGTCAGCCTTCTTGGACCAAATGGCGACCACGTCTTTGAAGTCAGGCTGATCGGCCGCATTTTCAATCATGAGCGAGGCCAAGGCTGGATCATCAGGCTTTTGGGCCATACCGCGACTAAGCCATTGGGCCGCCAGATCAGGCCGTCCACCAATTCGTGCAAGGGAAGCCGCTTCTTCATAGATCTTATCGGAATCCGGGTTCAGGATCGCAATCGGATCCATCAGTTTAAGAGCCGCCAAAGCCTGTGCCGGACGCGACTTCTCGTCGGCCGACTGCACCATCAGGCGAGCCTTGAGCAGCACCGTATCCACTTGATCAGGGTCTATGGCCAGAAGTTGGTCGGCCTGTGCCATGGCGTCCTTGACTCTGCCCTGCTCTGCATAAATCCCTGCCAACTGAAGACGCAAATCTCGCCGCCGCGGGTCGCGGGCAATGGCATCTTCCATGTTTTTGATGATCTCTGGCCATTGGCGACGCGGCATCAGTACGCGGATCCTCACCAACGGGCCCAGCGGGCTGGTCGGATTCATCAAGTCAATCTTGCGAGAGATTTCAATCGCACGGTCCGTCTGGCCACGCTCTGCGGCCAACTCCGCTTCAAACGCCAAGATCTCGGGATTACTGGAAAACTTCCCGCGATAGGTCGCCACAAGAGCGTCGAGCTGGCTATTGAGCGTGCGAATCGTCTCTTTATCCTTAACCTCGTCCAGGCGTCCTATATGATTGCGCATCGCCTGAAGACGCTCCATGACCAGTGTCAGCTCCTGGCCATTCTGAATGATCAGGTCGGAATAGATCGCGTCGGCCAATGCAAATTCACCTTCCGAAGCCAGAATCTGTGCCTTCAGACGCTTGGCGGCATCGTTCGATTTTTCTGTGACCGTGGCTTGCACCCAGGCAACCATCGACTCCTTCGACTCCGATCCTCGTCGAAGGCTGAAAATCGCCCTCAGGAGCTCTACAGAGTCGGGATTCTTCGCCAGAGCATCGTTCAAAACCACTTCCGCACGCTTCAGACGAGTCGCTTGAGGGTCGCGGCCATTCTCAAGGGCCGCCAGCAGCAATGCCAGCGAAATCGGTGGCTTGTCGACCTTCATCGCGGCCGATACCACCACCGCGGCGTCCTCATACTGCTTCCGGTCTGCCAGAATAAAGCCTTTCAGGGCGGCTGAACCGGCATGGGTCGGGCTTGTCTTCAAAATCGAATCCACCATGGCCAGCGCCTGGTCCGACTTCCCTGCCGCTCGCCGGTAATTGGCGGCCCGGACAATCTCATCGGGCGTCACACCTTTGAATGCTACCAGCTCAGTAAGAACCAGATCCATCCGGGCCCAGTCACGCTTTGAGGCATAGGCCGAAACGATCTGCCATTGGGCCTCGCGCCGGTATTCCGGAGTCTGTGCCGTCCGGATCACCGTTTCCAGACGAGCAATCGCTGCATCGGCCTGCCCGGCATCAATTTCAATGGTCGCCAGGGCCGATTGCGAAGCCGACATCAGCGAAAGCCCGGCATCAATCTGCTTCATTGGGGCTTCGTTCACCAGCTTCTGAAGCGTCTGGCTCGCAGATGCTGTCGCCCCCATCCGGGCCTGAATCTGAGCCAGCCAAAACTGCGCCACTTTGTTGTTCGGATCCTTCTTCACAGCCGCCTGAAAGCCCGCAAGGGCACCCGGCATGTTGTTCTGGGCCAACGCAAGCTGAGCGCTGAGCATGTCGGCCGATGCCGCATCAGGCCACTGAGCCCTGAGCTTGGCAATGCCCTGCTGGGCCGCCGTAAAATCTCGCGCCGTGATCGCCAGTTGGGCCAACTGGGCCTGCAACGATGAATTCGGCCGCTTCGACAAGTGCTCGCTCAGCAGCTTCCGAGCCTGATCCACCTGATTGAGCCGCTCGGCCATGATCTGGGCGCTCATCTGAATCACCTCAATCACTTCCGGACGACTCGCACTGAAATCGGCCAAAACCTTCAAGGCTTCGTTTGCCTTGTTCTCCCGAATCAGCAATGTCGACTCACTCATCACAAGCTCTACACTTGCGGGATGCTTCAGACGGGCCTCGGCCAGCAATTTCCGGGCCCCTGCCAAATCGCCTTTATCCACAAGGCTCAGCACCCTCAATTGTTCGGCCGCCGCCGCCGTCTCTTTGTTCTTCACCAATGCCTCAAGCCGTGCATTGGCCCGATCGCTCTGCCGAAGCAGCATCTCAAGTTGGGCCACCCGCAAGTGCACCGCACTTGATGCATCCTTACCGCCGCCACTGAGCGCCTTGGCATATTGCTGATAAGCCATCTGAAGCGATTCCGGCGTATTGCGTGCCTGATAGATCTCGCCCATCAACAAATACAGAGTCGGCTCGAAAAGCTTGGCATTCGGGTCCGTCTCCGCCTGGTTGAGCAATGCCGATACCAGTGGGATCGCATCCTCCGGATAGCCGGCCATGACCTGCGACCAAGCCGTCCAGACCTGATAACGCACCTCCGGAATCCCAATCTTCAATGCCCTCTGGAGCGACTGCCGCCCAAGTTCCGGCTCCCGGTTCAAGATCAAGGCCACCCCATAAAGCGCATGGGCGGTCGAAACCTCAGGCAAGGCCGCCGATGCCGCCTTGAGATGCACCACAGCCGCTCGACGATAATCGTCTGACGTCTTCGGAGCCTCCGCTCCGGATTTGACCGCCACATCCGTCGCCGCCTTCGGCTCGACGGCAATCGCCGATTCGGCACCTATCCCCGACCTCTCCAAATCAATCGAGCCCTGGAACAGGTGCCCCAAGCCCTGAATGTCCGCCGGCTTTGCTGCCAGCATGGCTTGAATGTGAGGCTCTGACTGCACAAACCGATCTTTATTTTCCGTGTCGGCCAACAGCGATTTTACCGCCAGATCCCGTAACCCAAATACCAGACGCTGCGCGGCCGGCTGCTTCGCCTCAGGCAACTTCAATGCCTCGTCGACCGTCGCAATACACGCCTCATAACGACTGCTCGCCATCAGGTGCTGCGCCAGGGCCAGCTTCAGCCGAAGGTCCGTCCTGTTCGTATCCAGGGCCTGCTTCAGTGCACTTTCCACAAGCTCATTGACCTGCTGCACCACAGCCTTCGAATCGGCCTTGCCACTGATCGTCTGGCCCGACTTCTGAAGTGCCCGTGTCCATTCCACCCGATAATTCACCGCCGTTTCCGGCCTCAATAGAATCGGCTCAAGGGCTGCCTTCAGGGCCACCACATCCGACACCTGCACCGCCTTGACAGGCATCGTCTCTACCACCAACAACCTCAGCCGTGTCCAGGCCACCTGCTCCGAGGCCGGTGCCGTCGGCTCGATCTGGGTTTTCAACGCTCTGGCAAATATCGCCGCATTGGCATCCCCCTGATTCGATTCCCGATTCAGCTCCGCCTTCAACAAGGCCACCCGCCATGAATCCGGCTGTGCCGTAGAAAGCTGATCCACATAGCGCCGTGCCTTGTTCAGGTCCTGTGCACTGCGATCAAGATATTTTTCGGCCAGCAGATAGATCGCGTCCGAATCCTTCGAATCAAGCGTGATCAATTCCTCTGCCCAGCGCAATGCATCCCCCTCTTCCCCTTCTGCCAATGCCTCTCGCATCAGCATTCGGCGCGGCTCCACTCGACGCCGATCCAGACGCGCCGCCTCGGCAAGTGCCCTGAAACGGTTCGCCTGAAGCTCGTTTTTCTGTTCTGCCGGAGCCTTTTTCAAGCTCTCTGCATGCATCGCCGCAATTTCTTCATGAATCGCAGGATCCGTACCACCCGAGGCCTGCAAGGCCCGCCTATACTGGATCAGGGCCCGGTCCATCTGACCGGATTCCCGCTCAATTCTGGCCTGTGCCAAAATCGCATCCGGCTTATCGCCCGAGCCAGGTCCGAATCCGAAGATCCAGACCGACACGCCTGCAATGGCTGTCATGGCAAACAAACCGCTCAAAATCAAAAGTGGTTTCCATCGTACGTTCACGGGTGTCTCTCCTTAGTTGTGTGCTGGTGCGAGCGGCATGTGATCTGAATTTAACCTGATCGGTTGCCTCTGCAAATCTGGGAATATTCCCCAAGAATCAGAGAAACCAATTGCTCAGATCAACCTGCCACTCTTATTTTTGGATATTCTTCCCTGATGCGCCTGGATGCATACTTTCATCCATCAAACGCGAGACGTGCCTGTCAACTGATCCACTGACCAACGCCCTCAAACAGAACCCCTGTTTGATACCGGTCTTGTAGCCAACAGTGGCAATCGTAAATGCCGTCCATGAAACATAATCATAGGATCCATCCTCTAGGTGATTCCGTCCATTTGGTGCGATGATCGCAAGAGCGACTACTCCGAAGAAGCATCCTGCAATATGGTGAAGAGAGTAACGACTTCACCGATAATCCGCAATAGGAATCAACCAATTAACCCATAACAACTCCGCTCTGACCTTTTTATGCCTAACCTCTGTCCTCCACCGATACTGCTACCGGTATCAATCCTAAACAATCATGGCGATTTTTAGGAGACCAGCCACCCCTCTCAAGACCTAGAGCAATCGGCTGCCGTACCCGATCATTTTCACCTATGAATTGGTATTAACCAAGCTCATCAGTGCACTAACTCCAAGTCGAGAGAGGCATGTCAGCTAACGCCCACTCGGGGCGAGCCTGGACGGGTTGACTTTATGCCAATTTACGGCGGCGGGCCAGAGCCGTGATCAGCCCCGTAGCGATGGCGGCAAGGGCATAGGTGGATGGCTCAGGAACGGCAGTGACCAAACCAACAACATACGAACTGTCGGTTGGAGCGGTCCAACTTGATCCAGAGTTTGTCGATTCGGAATATCCCAAAGAACCTGTGGTCACCCCACCTGCTCCCGAATGTAAACCAAGATAAAGAAAATCTTGGGATCCCGAACCTATCCCGGATGCACTAATCACGACATAGTACTTTGTCGAAGGCGAAAGCGTAACATTCAGCCCCGTAATCGCATAATCCTGATAGACAGCACTGTTATTAAAACCAGAGACGGGTGTGGTTCCAAGGTCCGAACCAATTTTGGCATTGGGTCTCGAGCCTGTGCCATCGCCAGTATAAAGCGAAACTTGGACGTTTCCAACGCTTAGACCAATGACGTTCTTCACGGGAATCGTGACACCCGTAATTGTGAAATCAGTCGCTGAGGTCATGAACGAAAGGGCAGTCCATGTTGAATCCTTTAACAACTGGGTTGAGCTGACAGACTGCCCCATGGTGTTGTAGAGATCAGTCGCTTTGACGCTGGAGCCTGCAAACGTCAGTAGCATCAGAGTGGTGCAAACCACGAGCCTGAGAGCAAACTTGTGCATATCCTTGAACTCCTGTTTTTCAGAGATACCATCGGCTCTATTCAATTTGAACAAAGCCCAGCTTATCTTATCGGGTCCAATATAAAAACAAAATAGGTTTTCGAAGCCCAGAAGGACGAATCCCCAAAAATCGGGTCTAAACAAGCCTGAGAGTTTCATGCATGCCCCAAGTCAAAAAATGAGCTCGCTTAAGGAAGAGAAATGGAACTACCAACCAAAGCACTCCGTTCGGAGTCTGCCTGGGGCGCCCCCCAAAAAAATTCAGACGGCAATCGGTTCGTTGTCGGTAAAAAGAAGACTATCGCTTACGCTGCGGACTGTTTCTAAATGCCTGGCCCGATGACCGGGCAGACCTGCGGATCACTGCTTTTTTCAGGCCCAAATTGCAATTGGGCGATTTGGCCTTTGCGCTTTTGGCGGATTGTGATAGAGATTTGGATTCGTCAGGGAATCTCCTGGCCGAAGTCGAGCAAATACAGGAACCACCCACGAACTCAAATCAGTGGTTGATGTGCCTGCTCCCACGGAGGGGAACAGCCCATGCGATGCGGCCAAAATCCATTACAAGTCTCTCGATCCACCCATGCCACATGGGGCTCGATCCTGTGCATTGTGATATTGTCGTTATTCTGTCTCGTCCCAATCGGTGGGCTCAAGGCCGAGATTCAAGCTCAGCAGGCGGATCCCGTTGAAGAGCCGGAACTGCCACCACCCGACCTCCCGGCCGCCATCGAACCTGACGCCAAAAAAACTGCTGCCGAGCCCGTCTCCAATACGGAGCCAATCGCCAAAAATCCCGAACCGGCGTTAAAGCCTGAGGATTTGCCGGCCGCTTCGGAAAAAGTCCCCAAAGCCGCAGACCCCACGACCAAAAGCTCTGGCCTGCAAGCCATCGAATCACTCGATGAGCCGACCCCGGGCAAAGCCGGCAAGATTCGTTCCTCCACCAAGGGCGACGATGCCCCGCTTGATGACGCCCTGATGCGAACCCAGAACGAGGCTCCGCCCGTGGGTGCACCCCCCTCCTCCAGTGGGTCATCGCCGAGCCTGAGCCCAAGCGTTTCAAGCCCTCCACCCACCGGTTCGGCCAACTCCGGCAACGACCCGACAGTGCAATATCGGCCAGGTGCACAGGGCGTCGGGATTTATGTCGAGGTGGCCGCTCCGCCGTCGGCCAATTTGCAGCAGGAAACCACTTACCGGATTATTATACGCAATGCCATGCGCACACAGGCATTTGGTGTTGTGGTTAAAGATATCCTGCCCGACACTCTGGAATTTGTAAAAAGTCAGCCGGAAGCCAAAAAAGAGGGTTCCGCACTGACTTGGGAACTCGGCGAAATGCCCATCGGGGCGGAAAAGACCCTGACCATTGTTGCTAAACCGGTGAAAGTCGGGCCGGTTGAGCATGTCGCCACCGTAACCTGCCAGACCGGCACCAGGTCGCGGCTGATCGTGCAGGAGCCAAAGCTCAAGGTTGAACAGAGCATCACGCCCATCAAGCCCTTGAAAGGGCAGCCGGTCCAGCTCCGGATTTCGGTCTCCAACCCAGGAACCGGGGCGGCACGCAATGTGGCAGTCGTGGTGAAAGTCTCGCAGGGGCTTCAGGATGTGCAAGGATCAAGGGTCTTTGATCAGGAGATCCGCCGCCTTGGACCAGGCGAACGCATGGAACTTCAGCCCCTGACTCTCACGACGGTCGGCGGCGGGGCCCAGACATGCGAGATCTCAACCACCAGCCCGGATGTAGCCACAGAGCAGCCAGCGGCCAAGTCGAGCCAGTCCATTGAAATCCTCGAGCCAAAAATCAAACTGACCATGTCGGGCCCTTCGCAGAAGTATACCAATACGGAAGACATCTATGAGCTGAATGTCCAGAACCCAGGCACAGCCGCAGCCCGCAACCTTCGGATAGCCGTCTCGGTGCCCGACTCCAAGGGTGTCCGCCGCGCAAGCCGGGGGGGCCTTCTGAACAAAGAAAGCCGCAAGCTGGAATGGACAATCGATCGAGTCGAACCCGGCGAAAACAAGGTGCTCAAATTTGAGTACCGGGTCGAGGCCATGGGCACCTATCCCTTCGCCGGCGAGGTCAGGGCCGATAGCGGACTGGTCGAAAAACAGTCTGTCACTACCACTGTGACCGGTGTGGCCGATGTCGAATTCCAAGTGGCGGAAAAGTCGCGAATCATTGATGTGGGCGACACCACTGAATATGTCATCACCGTGCGCAACCAAGGCACCAAAGATGCCGTCAATCTTTTGATCTCGGCGATCCTCTCGGAAAATCTTCAGGTCATCGAAACCGATGGCCACGATGGCGAAGCCGCCAAAAATCCGCAGGACGCCAAACAGACGGTCTTCCCGAAAATCGATCACCTTCCCGCCGGCCAGGAACTGACCCTTGTGATTCGCGTCAAGGCGATCAAGGCCGGCATCTCCTCATGCAGCGTCTTCCTTCACCACGAAGACCTCGGGAGCGAACGGCTCGAAAAGAAGGTCGCCACACCACGCGTGACCGACGGCACACAAATCAGCTCCAAAGCCAACAAACCACCGGGGAAGTGATCCATGACCCATTCCCACGGATCCAATCAAATGCGGCTCGATTCCGCCCATGTTGAACCACCCAAACCGCCACTCCGACGATTCGCCATGACCCTCACAGCACTCGGCCTGCTGGGCCTTGCCGGGGTGGGGGTCGGCCTGGGCCTTCATCATGTCTCCAATACCATGATCTGGGATCGATTCGATACCGTTAAACCAGGCGTGCTCTATCGCAGCGGCCAGCTCACTACCGATCAGCTCCGCCAGGCGGTCAAGCGATATGGCATTCGCACGGTAGTGAATTTCCAGGTCAAGGATAAGACGGTCGAACAAGAGTCGGCTCTTGCTCAGGAGTTGGGCGTCTCGTTCCTGAACCTGCCCATGCCCGGCGACGGATTCGGCCAGGAAGAACAATTCCGCGAAGTCTTGAAAACTGTCGACGACCCCGAAAAACGCCCACTGCTCATCCACTGCGCCCGCGGCACCTGCCGCACGGGTGCCGCGGTGGCCCTTTACAGGTTTGAACGCGATGGATGGTCCATCGACGATGTCTCTGAGGAAATGATCAGGCAGTCCTATAAGCCCGGATGGCTCCCTGGATATGTCTATGGAATGCTCGAACGCACTCCGAACCTGGAATTTCGAGATCCCGCCGACAAACCGCCCGCCATCACACCCAATCCATCTCCCGCCAAAAGTGTGATTAGCCAGAACAAATCTCTGGACAAGGAGATGCGCCGATGAAGACCATGAATCCTAACGCCGATCAAACCCATCTTCCAGAGTTGAGCCTGGCCGCCAAACCTTTCGCCAGCCCATTCTCGGACCGACACACGCCCCGACTCTCGCTCATACTTGCTCCGATCGAAGCGACCCTCAGGGCTTCCGCCTGGGCCTCACATGCCATCGGGCTCGCGATTTTCATGGCCATGGTTTCGGTCTTCATCCTCTGGGGAGCTACCCGCCTGGAAGTCGGCCAGCAGGAAGCCCGACTGGCCATGGCCGCCCGCGAACCACTGGGCCCCGTCGGGCAAAGCTTCGGAGGCCTTGATCCAGCCATCTATCCAGGCCCATTGCTGGCAATCAAAGCCTGGAGCATTCTCGAAGAACACGGCCCGGGACAGCAATCTCTCCGCTGGCCTGTAGCCATCTTCGCCGCAATCATCGGAGCCATCCTGACACTTCGCTCCGAGTGGATCTGTGGCAAAGTGGCGGCTTTATCCGTCGGCTTCTGCTGGCTGACAAGCTTTGCAGCCATGAACCGGTCAGGCGAATTCGGGCTCGATTTCTTCACTGGCCTGGGCCTCATCTTCGTGATCAACCGATCCATCGCCAATCAAGGCCGACTCGACACCATCGCCGGCCTGCTCACATCCCTGTCGTTCCTCTGCGGCGGCCTTCAGCCGGTCATTCTGGTGGTCGCTTCGTCGATCATCCTCTGCCGAACATCGGCCGGACTCACCCTCCCCTTCCTGGCCATGATCCTGGCCACCGTCGGCGGATGGTCGGCTTGGGCCCTCAGCGAAATTTCCGCCGAGGCATGGGCCGCAGCCATCGCACTGCCTGTGACCTTCCGGTCCGACAGCAGCTTCGCGACGATTGCCCTTGCGCTGTGCCTGCCCATGGCCTTTGCCGCACCGGCTGTATTGAGCCGAAAGGTGCAGGAAAACTGGTCTGAAACCCGCCGAAATTATGTCACTGGCTGGTGGACAATCTCCGCCATGTGCCTTTTCGTCGGGTCGGTCTTGCCTCAATTCGCCAAAGCGGCCCTCCTTCCCATTGTGGCTGGCTGTGCCGTTGTTTCAGGGCATGTCTGGGCCACAGCCTTTCAAAGCCGCAATTTCAAGGCCCTGGGCCACGCAGGCCTGTGGCTTAAAACCAGCAGCGCAATACTTATCGGTGCCATGTCCTGCCTGTGCATCCCAATGGCCATTTATCTCAGCATGAGCATCCCGTATTATCGCGGCGTCTGCCTGATCTGGGCCTCCATTCTCGCCATCACAGCCTTGCTCTGTGCGCGCGGCCTCTTACGCAACAATGCCCGCACCCTCGGCCTGGCACTTTTTCTGATGTGCTTCGGCTTAAAGCTTGCTCATGCTTCGATTTATGTACCTGAATGGAATTACCGACGCGGCCAGGGCCCATGGGGCCGCGCCATTGGCCAGTGGGTGCCTGAGAAATGGCCCATCTATACCCTTCATGGGTGGTCTACGGATCTCGCCTTCGCCACAGGCCATAACTTCCGTCAGCTTACACATCCAAGGTTCCTGCCTGATCCCGCCAAAACCGAAAACGGCCGCCCCACATTCATCCTGCTCCACCCGGCAGATTTCGAGCACTGGCCTAAATCCGCACCACCCATCGTCAAAGTCTTCGAATTTCATGACCAATCCGGCCGCAAGGTCTCAAAGGTACTGGCCCGTACTGGACCTGAAACGGTCGACTGGCCGAAGTTCATCCGCAAGAAAAATCTCTGACACGCACACCAATACCTGCTCGCTCATCCTTGACCAAGCCTGACACCGCAATCCACAACAAGGCTGTCCCTGGGCAGCGGCTTGATCAGCATCCCTGGCCATCAAAAAAAAACGGCCGCTCCTGAAGCGGCCGTTTCCTGATCAGATTCTTATGCCAACCAGCCAAGCCGCTTCAAGAGCCGCCGAGCCAGGGGGGCAATTGCCCGGCTTCAGGCAATTTCACCAGACTGACCGAAAGAATGTTGGGATTCGACTTCAGCTCTTCCATGGCCTCGGCAGGCGGAGTACTGTCCAGATTGACCACTCCGATGGCTTCGCCGCCGGGCTTGTGGGCTTCGCGGCCGACCGACATGCCGGCAATGTTCACACCAGACCGGCCCATGGTAGTGCCCATAAAGCCAATCAGGCCTGGCACATCCATATGGCTGAAGATGAACAGGGTCCCGTCCAGGGAAGCATCCAGACGATATTGCCCAAGCTTGACAAGCCTGAGCTGGGTCTTCCCAAACAAAGTGCCCGCAGCAATGTAAGTCTTCCGGTCGCTGGTCACTTCGGCTTGGATCACCGTGCCAAAATCGGTCGTTTCCGGCGATTTCTCTTCGATGATCGTGATTCCACGATTCTTCAGAAGGCTTTCGGCTGAAACCAGATTCACCGGATCGCTCATGGCCGTTTCCATCCAGCCGGCTGCAAATGCCAGCTTGATCAGCCGCGTGTTTTTGGATGCCACTTCGCCCCGGAAGCTCAGCTTCACGCCCTGAATCGTGCCGCGATCCATTTGCGAGTGCAGCATGCCCAGCCGCCGGCCAAGATCAAGATAAGGTCTCAGGTCGGCCAACTCGGCTTTGTCCATGCTCGGCAGATTGACGGAAAACCGCACCTGCCCCTTCTGGAAATAATCTGTCAGCAATTGGGCGGCTTCAATCGCCACATTGATTTGGGCCTCTTCCGTCGATGCCCCCAAGTGTGGCGTAACCAAGACCTTCGGGTGCATCACAATCGGATTGTCAGCCGATGGTGGCTCAGGCTCGAAAACGTCGAACGCCGCACCGCCCACCTGGCCGGCATCCAGCGCCTCGCGCAGAGCCTGCTCGTCCACAAGCCCACCACGCGCGCAGTTAATGATGCGCACGCCCTTCTTCATCTTGGCAATGGTTTCCGTGCCCACGATATTGCGGGTCTCCGCAGAAAGCGGTGTATGCAGAGTGATGTAATCGCACCGATGCCAAAGATCACTCAGTCGTGGAATCGATTCAATGCCCAGCTCGGCAGCCTTTTCAACCGTCAGAAATGGGTCAAACCCCACAATTTTCATCTCAAAGGCCCGAGCTCGCTGTGCCACGGCCAATCCCACCCGACCCAAGCCAATAATCCCCAGAGTCTTGCCGGAAAGTTCCGTGCCCGTAAACTTGTTCCGATCCCAGCCGCCATTTTTCATCGTCGCACAGGCCGGTGCAATGTTGCGGGATAACGACAACATCAAAGCCATCGTGTGTTCCGCAGTGCTGATCGTATTCCCGCCAGGGGTATTCATCACCACCACACCTGCCTTGGAGGCCGCAGGCACATCAATATTGTCAACCCCCACTCCCGCCCTGACAATCGCCTTCAAGCGTGACTGACCTTCCAACACCTCGGCTGTCAACTGCGTGCCTGATCGAATCACAATCCCGTCGGCCTCTTTCAAGGCGGCAATCAAACCCGCATTGTCTAACTTAGTGTTCACCACAACTTCAAAGTCAGGGTTCGAACGCAGAATCTCCAAGCCTTCTTCCGCCAGCTTGTCAGTCACCAGAATGCGATAGGCCACGGCACAAAATCTCCTTGATCAATTCATTCCAAAAATCGTACAGAAACTGGTCCCAAAAACCAGCCTGATCATTTATCGTGATAGTCTACCATCTTTTCAATGGCCATACGAGAACCGCTCGCCCCCAACAAAAACCATGCCGGTGGCGAGCTTCCCTGAGCATCTCACAAACCCTTGACATCGCCCAACCATTCTCAGGTCGATGGGTCAAATGGTTTTTTATAAGGGCTGAGCAAAACCCGCTGGGCGGCTGTCACAGCCGCACCCGGCTCGACGGGATAGCCAATCTCAGCCATGACCATCTCAAGTGCCGCCAGCCCTGCAACCACGTCAAGCTCGTCCGTATAACCCATGTGGCCGATCCGAACAATCTTGCCCTTGAGCTTTTCCTGGCCACCCACCGTGTAGATGCCAAATTTCTCTTGCAGCTTGTTCCGGATCGCAGAATCCTTCACCCCCTCAGGCACCACAAATGCCGTCAAGCCTTCGGCCGGCCGTGCAGAGAAAAGGCTCAGACCTAACGCCTGAACTCCCGCCTGACACGCATCGCTCATCCGCTTGTGGCGGGCCCAGACCTGATCCACTCCTTCGGCCAATATTCGCCTCAAGGCAACACGCAATCCAATAATCAAGGTGTGTGCTGGCGTGTAAGGCGTGTCAAAATCCTCCATCTTCTTGCGGGCTGTTTTCAAATTGAAATAAAAGCTTGGCGAATCAAACGCATCAATCTTCTTCCAGGCCTTCGGGCTCACCGTCACAAATGCCAAGCCCGGTGGCAGCATCAAAGCCTTTTGCGAACCAACACACAAAAGGTCAATCCCCCAGGCGTCCGCATGGCATTCCATCGCACCCACGCCCGAAATCCCGTCCACTGCAAATACAGCCTCTGTTCCAGCCACAATCTTGCCAATCGCTTCCACCGGGTGGCCTGTCCCGGTCGATGTCTCTGACAGGGTCCCCATCACACAGGCCGTATCAGGATGCTCTGCCAAAGCATTCGCCACCCTGACAGGGTCAACCGGTTGGCCCCATTCCGTTTCAAGCATTATCGCGTTTATGCCGTAAGCCTTGCATATCTTGCCCCACCGCTGAGCAAACCAGCCAGCATTCAAAACCAGCGCCTTGCCGCCACAGGGAACTGTGTTTACCGCCGCTGCCTCCATCGCACCTGTGCCCGAAGCCGTCAGGATAAACACTTCATTGGCCGTCTTGAACACCTGCTTCAGACCATCCACCGCTTCCACAATATTCTGCTTCGCTTCCGCAGATCGGTGGTGAATCACCGGCTGGGCCATCGCCAGAAGTACATCCTCAGGAACTGGGGCCGGGCCGGGGGTCATCAATCGTGGCTTCTGCATCGAAAAAGCTTCCTTTGAGAGGATCACATACCCAATCAGCAGCCCGAATCAGGCTGCCAATTTCAAAACCAGGTGCTGGCTCAACGGTCAAGACGAACAAGGCCAATGGCCGTTCGTGATCCTTGTTTCCAAGGAATTATATCTTTTCCAAACCGATTTGGGGAGTCCTTCGTCAGTTTTTGAACGATTGGCCGATGACTTGACTCAACATCAAAATTCCGCCCCCTGACACCGCCTACTCCCTACCCAAACCATCCCCTGTTCGCTTACCCACGCTCGGCTGTCAACTCATATTTGTCTACTGGATAAAGCTTTGCTCCATTCTCAAGCATGTAGGCAAAGCACCGCCGCGGCAGCAGGCATCGAATCCGCACAATCTCATCCTCAAATCGCTGATCAATCACCGTCGCATTCTGGCTCAGATAATGCACCAGCTTCCCAAGTGCCGGCTCAAAAACCACTTCCGTCTCGACCGCCAACTCATGCAGCTTCTCCCGAACCGCTTGCTCCAGCCGGTCCAGACCTTCCTTCTTGAAAGCCGATACCACAATCGACTCCTCATGATTCGCCCTCAAAACATCTATAAAAGATCGGTCCGGCACCTGGTCCGCCTTGTTCAGTACCATGATCGTCGGCTGTGACTCAAGACCTAAATCCCGCAATACCTCTTTCACCGACCGAATCTGCTTCTCCGCCTCTGTGCTGGATGCGTCCACCACATGCAAAAGCAAATCCGCCTGACGGGCCTCCTCAAGCGTCGCCTTGAACGATGCCACCAGAGTGTGCGGCAAATTCCGTATAAAACCAACCGTATCCGTGATCAATGTGTATCCACCACCCTTAAAGTTCCAGCGCCGCGTGCGTGTGTCAAGGGTCGCAAAAAGCTTGTCCTCTGCCAGCACTCCCGCATCCGTCAAGGCGTTCATCAAGGTCGACTTGCCGGCATTCGTATAACCCACAATGCCAATCGTCGGAATCTCGCCACGGCTCGCAACCTGACGCTCCTTACGCGAAAGCACCTTCGACAGCTTCGACTTCAAATCCTGAATCCGGTGCACCACCAGACGACGATCCTCCTCAAGCTGCTTCTCTCCAGGCCCCCGAACCCCAATCCCGCCTTTGTAACGCGAAAGGTGCGTCCACATCCGCTTCAAACGGGGCAGAGCATATTCAAGCTGGGCCAGCTCCACCTGAAGGTGCGACTCATGAGTCCGCGCCCGAGATGCAAAAATGTCCAGAATCACTTCCGTCCGGTCAATCACCTTCACTGTCAGTGCCCGCTCAAGATTCCGCGTCTGGCTCGGCGCCAAGTCATTGTCAAAAACAACCAAATCCGCCTCATGCGCTTCTACCAAATTCTTCAGCTCTTCCACCTTGCCCTTGCCAAGATACGTCGTCACATCAATATAAAGCCGCTTCTGAATCATCTCTCCCAAAACCTTCAGCCCTGCCGTCTCCGCAAGGCCGCGAATCTCATCCAGCGGATCCTCCGGATTAAAAACTCCGTTAGGCAACAACGCACCCGCAAGAATGCACCTTTCACGACGTTTCTGACTTTGATCACTACTCAAATGTGTGTCGACCTTCGCGGTTTAGCGGTTTTTATGAAATTGGGCGGGCCTGATTCGAGCCGCCAAAGCCTGGGGCTGTTTCAATAGTAGGTGCCCCGCTCCTATGGAGTCAACCTGTACCAGCCAAATCCTCCCCCTTTTTCCTCACAATTTTAAAAAAAGAAAAACCTCGCAACCCGGTTCTAGGATCGCGAGGGGGGGGCAAGCGGAATCGTTCAGCCTGTCGTTGATCTCCAAAAATTCCCCGCATCATCGCAAATATTTCAGCGGAGACAATAAAAACGCCTCCATATGAGCCCGATCCGGAAACTGGTAGCGACTCCCACCAAACCGAAGCTGAAACCAGCTCTTCTCAGGGCCCTTCTCGCCCATCGGCGCCTTGCAATGCGGGCAAACCCCCGGCTGGCGGATATCCTTAAGTGCATATCTCGCTGGGGCATTCAAAAATCGTTCGCGCTGCTCCTGCGAAGCACACAGAAATATCTTGCTGTCATAAACCAGCGGAAAGTCTTTCAAACCTTGCACTTCCCGCTTGTTTTCAACCAGCGAGACCAAGCACTCGCCGCCCCTCACAGGCACAAACCGCTCAGGCGACTTCGCAAATCTCTGACGCGCCCCGGCATCCGCAAAATAATATCGCCTGCCTGCATAAACCGCCGTGTGCTGGCTGTCCGTCTCCATCAACAAGGCTCGCTCCAGCAAAGTCACAGGACAGTATATCCCCAATGGCTCCATTGGCTTGCCACTCGCACTTACGCCACCGGTTGCCGGCTTTAATGCAACATTCAATTCCCCGGCATCCATCACCGGCGGAGTGTCTCCATTGGACTTCAGCGCCTTCTCTCTAAGTGTCTCCGATTCCGGCTGCCTCTGGGCGATCTGGATCGGCTCATCCTTCTCCGTGCGGGGCCGATCCACCAAATCCGCTCCCCCTTGGGCAGATTTCGAACCCTCGGCCAGAAGCGGCTCAGACACAGGCTTGGCCAGGTCTGCATCCACGGTGATTCCCGCCAATGTCGTCAATTTACCCAAGGCCTCAACATCCGCAAAACCCTCGTGTCGTGCCAATATCTTCCCGTCCGTACCAATCAGGACCGTGGCCGGAAGTTGCGTAAAACCAAAGCTCAACGCCAAATCCACATTGTTCTCGCACGAGATCTTTGCCGCCACAAAATACTTCGTGATTGCATCAATCACCTTCGGATGCTTAAACGTCTCCCGGTCCATCTTATGGCAATTCGGACACCAAGGCCCCGTGAATTGTATCCACACCGGACGCTTGCTGGTCACTGCCGTCTTGAGCGCCTCACTATAATCCTGAAGCCAGCTCAACGTGCGCTCCACCGGTTTTATCGTGTCATCCATCGCATCCACTACAGGCGAAACACAAAGTAACCCTATTATAATTAGAGGAATGCGTGGTGTGTACACAAAACTGGGGTGTTTGGCGCTAGAAGGCATATGCGGGCAACTCCAAAACTGTCAAGGGTCACGAATACGTCCATGTGGCCGTCATCGCTCACGTCTGACCGTCCATAGAGTCCGACCGTTTTTCTCCTTTCAGAGAAAAAAGCCACGCTAGCCTTAACGCGTTAGGACCGAGAGCGCCATCCTGAGATGCTTTTCTTGATTATCGGACAACTCCGACCACCCCAACCCCAAATTATCCACAAACCAATCAACCACTCTCGCCTTAATCCACACGAAACAACCAGATTACCTATTTTTACGGGATTTTACATCCCGCAAGAGAATTTAATCATCCCGTACTTCGGTTAGATTTGGATTTTGGCTCCCCCAGAACAATCGAGTAGATCATGGCATCCCGGCCGGCCTGAGGCTGTCTGAGCCGGCTGACCAGGTCGTTCATATGGGTTGGCCTGGCGATCGGTTGAAGTGGGGCTCCATATTTGGGCATCTGAATGGCTTGGTCAAGATGCATTTCGGAAAAGTGTTCGGGAACAAGGTGGGCCAAATTGGCCTGGGGTGGCGGGGCCATGTTATCCGCAGGAGTAAAGTCCTTAAAGACTTGCTGAGCCTTGGATTCCGCCTTGGCCGCTGCGGCCTTTGCCACGGCCTGGGCTTTCTCGGTAGCCTGGGCTTGGGCTTGGGCCCGGGACTCGGCACGCTTCTTGGCTTTGGCCCGAGCCTCGGTGGTCGCTTTCATCGCGGCCAGAGCCTGACTCATCGAAGGCTCTGCGGCCCCAAACGGCTGCTTCGGCTGATCCTGAATAACATTCCCCCAGTCAAATCGCGATTCACTCGCAGACTCAGCCGCTTTCGCTGTGCCAGAAGCGGCGGTGCGTTCCGGCTGGGGACGCCGGGGCGGAGTGAAAACTGGCGACGAAGTCTTGGTTGCCTTCTGGCCATCACCATACACGACCGAATACAGCCAGATCAGCACAAAGACGACTGGCGAAATCAGTTTGACAATTTGTTCCAAATCCATCGTCCATCTCCAATCTTTTTTCTTCCGCCCTCTTACTCAACCAATCATGCCCTCGAAATTCCTTGGAACTCAGGGCTGACCACTGGCGGGTGTCCGTGCCTGGCTGGGGCCGCCGCCGCCTGCGATTGCGGCTCGCATCTCTGTATCAGCCTGAAGGTTGCGCAGATTATAGAAGTCCATGATCCCAATCTTGCCGCCCCGCAGGGCATCGGCAATCGCCATCGGAATCTGGCTCTCTGCCTCCACCAGTTTCGCTCGGTTCTGCTGAACCAGTGCCACCATCTCCTGCTCCTGGGCTACTGCAAAAGCACGACGCTCTTCTGCCTTGGCACGTGCCACCCGCATGTCGGCCTCAGCCTGACTGGCCTGAAGATTGGCACCAATGTTGTCCCCGACATCAATATCCGCAATATCAATCGACAGGATCTCAAACGCTGTACCTGCATCCAAACCCTTCTCAAGAACTCGCTTGGAGATCAGGTCAGGGTTCTCAAGAACATTCTTGTGCGAATCGGCCGAACCAATCGTCGTCACAATCCCCTCACCTACCCGGGCGATAATGGTCTCTTCGGTCGCACCACCCACAAGCCGATCAATATTGGTACGCACTGTAACTCTTGCTTTGGCCTTGAGCTGAATCCCATCCTTGGCCACCGCATCGACCGTCTGACGCCCCTTGGCCGGGTCCGGGCAATCGATCACCTTCGGATTTACACTCGTCTGGATCGCTTCCAGCACATTTCGCCCCGCCAGGTCTATCGCAGCGGCACGCTTGTAGGAAAGTGGAATATCCGCACGATTTGCAGCAATCAATGCCCTAACCACATTCGGCACATTCCCACCCGCCAGGTAATGAGCCTCAAGGGCACGTGTCGTGATCCCCTCTTTATCCGTAAGGCCTGCCTGAACGGCCATGATTTTGGATCGGACAATGATATTCGGATTCACCCTCCGAAATGTCATCCCAATCAAGTCTGACAAACGAACATTGGCCCCTGTCATCACCGATTGCACGTAAAGATTGAAATATTTGATCATAAAAACAAACAGAAACAGAGCGATCAAGCCGATCCCGACAAGCAGAAATATCACAACCACAGCCCACGTGGAACTATCATTGGCAGGTGCCTGAGCCAGAATCGAAACAGCATCAAGTGTTGTCAGCGGAGTCATTTTTGAATCACCTTCATTGTGGACTTATGGAAACCTAAAGCGTTGTTTACACATGCCTGCCATAGAAGCCCGAGTCGGAATCGACTTCGAGAGTTCCTTGACACGAGTTGTTTTCGATATCTTAGGCATGACTCAAACGGCTTACAACCAGTCCGGCAAAATTTAGCCTCTGTTTGATGAAGTTTTTTGGAAAAATCAAGACAAGAAACTTTATCCTGCATCTGGTGTTCAATGACTATTAGAAGACCCAAAAAAACACCGCCAACCAGACACCAGTCCCAAACCTGGACCGAGACATGAAAATGCTTATAAGACATTGGATTACAAGAGTTTTTGCATTTTTAACGATGGCATTTATTCCCGTGCTCGCGCAGCAGGAACCTGCCGGCGAAACGGCTCAGACTAAAGCCGAAGCCAAGACCAAGGCCAAGGCCAAAGGAAAAGCCAATGGCCCGAATGCTAAAGCGTTTCAGAGGATCATAATTGATTTGGACACCAATCAGGATGAATCCCTTCAACGGTCGGAAGTTCCGGAAGGGGCTCTGAAGGAATTTGACGCTCTCTTGAAAATCATGGATGAAAACGGCGACAAAGCCCTCAGTCGAGGAGAGTTACAGGCATCCGGCGTAAAGCTTCAGAGAGTCTTGGCAACTGGTCCAGCACCTGGTCAAGCCAACGGTCAAATGAATGCAGAACGCCTGAAACAGCTTGATAAGAACGGCGATGGGTTTATTACCAAAGATGAGTTCCCAAATGGGGTTCCGCCATATTTTGATCGTCTGGATCTCAATGGCGATGGTAAGATTGGCCCCTTCGAACTTCAAGCCATCAGCGGGGCAACCGCCAAGGCCACGCCAGGCCCCAATCCAAAGGCCGAATCTGCCAATGATCCAGAAGCACGGCTCATGCTCATGGACAAAGATTCTGACGGCAAAATCAGCCGCGAGGAATGGCTTGGAGCAGCGGCCATGTTCACCCGACTGGACCGCGATGCAGATGGAATGCTCTCTGCCGATGAGCAGAAGGCCGCCGCCAGCGCCTTGAAAAAAGCCTCTGAAAAAGCAAAGAAAAAGACCACATAAGAATTCGTCATCTCAATATAGACAAACACGTTACAACCCACACACCGCACCATGTGGCTGACCCGTCGGGCGATTGGCAAAAGTGTAACTTTTTGGCCATAAAAGCACGATGGTCAGGCCCAATTCGGCTGGACAATTCCAACAGATCGATAGTAGGATACCGATATGTGCACGGCCTAATCTCAATTGGGATTTAGGCTGTTCGTTTTCCACCTGTGTTCTCATTGAGGCTCACGCGAGGAGTGATCGGGATGTTTCGACGCCGCACGGCCCTGAAGTTTTGGTGGACGTTCCTGGTTCTTGGAGGGGTATTTACCGCCATGAGTTCCGCAGACGCCGCTAATCCAGTCGTGGTTATTGAGACCAACAAAGGCAACATTGAAGTCGAGCTGTTTCAGGACAAAACTCCTATCAGCGCAGCGAACTTCCTCAAATATGTCGATTCCAAATTCTATGATGGACTAATCTTTCACCGCGTGATTGATGGGTTCATGGTTCAGGGTGGCGGAATGGACGCTGCCATGAAAGAGAAAAAAAACAATGCACCGATCAAAAACGAGGCCGCATCAAGCGGAGTGAAGAATGCCCGCGGCACTCTGGCCATGGCTCGAACCAATGTTCCTGACTCGGCCACGTCCCAATTCTTCATCAACCTCAAAGACAACGACTTCCTGAACCCCTCAGCCGGCAATGCAGGCTATGCTGCGTTTGGAAAAGTCGTTGCAGGTATGGATGTTGTAGACTCCATCGCCAAGGTCAAGACCGCCACGCGCGGCATGCATGGCGACGTCCCGGTCGAAAGCGTCAATATCGTTTCCGTCAAGCGGAAGTGATTCGAAAACATCAGTCATCACAGGCCTATTTGGCAATTCCTGGTAGTTCATGCCGTAAATTGCCATATTTGCCTGCTTGATCAAAACAGCGTGTTGCATATTCTCAAGGTAGACTGTATTCTTG
The DNA here is from genome assembly GCA_945865635.1 of Candidatus Kuenenia stuttgartensis. GTDB lineage: Bacteria > Planctomycetota > Planctomycetia > Isosphaerales > Isosphaeraceae > QWQI01. The sequence goes on along the minus strand of CAMBEP010000012.1, from coordinate 6,871 downwards.
GTCGAAGACCAATAACGATATGGTCATCTCTCATCATTTAAGCATCGTAAGGAGCATGGTGAATGGCTCACGTCGTCGCCGAGCCTTGCTTTGATTGCAAGTATACGGATTGCGTAGTGGTTTGTCCTGTTGACTGTTTCTATGAAGGTCCGCAGATGCTCTTCATCAATCCTGATGAGTGCATTGACTGCGAAGCATGCGTCCCGGAATGCCCGGTCGCTGCCATCTTCCATACTGACAATCTGCCTGACGAATGGAAAGATTTCACGGATCTCAACAGTGAAATGACTGTCGGGCAACCCGGAGTTCTGACCACCCTGAACGAAAAGAAGGATGCGCTGGAAGGCGAATCCTGTACAAAAGCGGGTTGACCGTTTCCTAAAGCTCAACTTGCCTGTAAACTGAAAGTGACTGTTCGCCTCTGGGCGAATGGTCACTTTTCCATTTGTGGAGCCTCCAGAATGAGCGACCTGATCCATCACGAATCTGAAACACCACAAGCCCCTCCCCAACGCCCGCCCTGCCCCACTCCCGCCAGTCTACTCAACGCCTTGGCAGACTTTAACGCCAAGGCCGATGTCAAAATCGTCAAAACCCCCTATTACAACACCACCTGCCGAATCCTTGGCGACGGCCCCACTCTCATCGTCAGCCCCGGCGTGGCTTCAACTTACGAAGGCTTCACTCTCTTCCTGAATACGCTCGCCCAACAGTTCCGAACCATCATTTACGACTATCCCGGCGAGCAGCCCAACGACCAATCCCGACTCTCAAAAATTCACCACAACCACCTTGTCCAAAACCTCTTCGAAGTGATGGACAGCCTCAGCATCGGACGCGCCTTTCTCGTCGGCACCTCGTTTGGTTCCACCATCACACTCAAGGCCTTGGCCAACGACCCTCGACGATTCCCAAAAGCCGCTGTCCAAGGCGGGTTCGCTCGACGCAAATTCTCACCAGCCGAAAGGATAGGGCTAAATCTTGGCCGATTCTTCCCAGGCTCTGTCGGAAACCTGCCACTGCACCGGCCGATTTTGACTTACAACAATCGCATTCATTTTCCATCGGAAATCGACGACCGCTGGCAACACTATGTCGAGCAAAATGCCCGAACACCCATAAATTCCATGGCCCATCGTCTAAATATTATGTCCAAACTGGACTTGCGCCCCATCCTCCCAACCATCGAAACCCCGGTCCTGCTGATCCAGGGCAACGAAGACCGAATCGTCCGACGCTCCAACTACGACGAACTCCAAACTGGACTGAAAAACTCCCAAGGCATTGTCTTGCCACTGGTTGGACATCAGCCCCACTACACCCACCCGGAAGCCCTCGCCCACCTCATCGCCAACTACTTTCTGGGATGTGAAGAACATACGCAATGCCCTTCTCACTCCTCCAGCCAATAACAGACAGGGCGAACCATGATTCCATGCCACGCCCTGTCCTAATGATCATAACCTGCTACCTGAGCTTATCTTAATTCACTCACCGGCAGCAAATGCCGCCCGTTTGTGATCCAAACCCGCCATCAGCTTCTCAAAAGCTTTGACAAACTGCTTGATGCCGTCATCCAGCAAGGCATCGGTCACATCGGAAAGCTTCAGGCCGGCATCGGCTACGGCTTTCAGGCTCGAAAGGGCTTGGTCCAGGCCGTCCAATAACTTGGGCTCGGCTGTTCCATGATCACGAAAGGATTCGTAAGTTGCCGGAGGAACGGTGTTTACCGTATCAGGACCGATCAGTTGATCGACATAAAGCGTGTCAGGGTATGCAGGATTTTTGGTTCCGGTCGAGGCCCAAAGCAACCGCTGAACCTGTGCACCAGCGGCGGCCAGCACGGCGAACTCATTGGACTTGTAAAGTCTTTCATAGACACGATAAGCATCTTTGGCATTGGCGATGGCCACCTTGCCCTGGAGCTCTTTCCGCCCGGGTGCGTTCTTCTCGAGCCAGGAGTCGACCGTATTGTCGATTCTTGAGACAAAGAAGCTCGCCACGCTGGCCACATGACTCAGCGACTTGCCTTCCGCATGGCGACGCTTGAGCGCCCGGATGTGTGCCTGGGCGACCTTCTCATAGGCGACCACACTGAAAAGCAGTGTGACATTGATGTTAATGCCTTCGTAGAGTGCTTCCTCAATGGCTGGAAGCCCCTCGGCGGTGCCCGGAATTTTGATCATCGTATTGGGGCGGTTCAAGGCATTCCAAAGCCGTCGGGCTTCGCTCAGTGTCTGTTGGCTGTCGCGGGCCAGAAGCGGCGAAACTTCCAGGCTGACATATCCATCCAAAGCCCGACTGGCTTCATAGACGGGCCGAAACAGGTCCAGGGCCGCCTGAATATCGGCAATGGTCAGGGCGTCGTAAATCTCTTGTGTTCCAGCACCTGCGCGAGCCTGCTGGCGAATGTCTGAATCGTAATCGGTGCCTTCGCTAAAGGCTTTGTCGAAAATGGACGGGTTGGAAGTCATGCCTTGCAGACCATCGTCGGTGATGAGTCTGGCCAAGTTGCCACTCGTGATCAGTGATCGGCTGATGTTGTCCAGCCAAAGACTCTGGCCAAGATTCTGAGTGGCCTGAAGGATACCGCTGCCTTTAGAGATCGCCATGATGGGTCGCTACTCTCCCAATGAGCATTTCAAAGTCGGGTGTTTGGTCAGACACTCACACATCTCACAAACGGAATTCTACGCGATCATGTCCAACAGTTGACTTGTTAATATAACAAAAAAACTTTGTTAATGACCAAACCTTCCCAAGGTATTGGTCGAATAGAAGAAATAGATAAAGCCGATTGTGCACCGAATCAAGGTCAAAGTTCCGAAAAATGCTCTTCCAAAATTTGAGCTGACCAGAGGAATGAAAAACCTTGCAGAACGATTGTTCTCTCATAAGAATTTGCCTATCATATTATGTGAAGGTGAATTTTGATTATGGGGGTCGGTCAACCGATCAGAAGCTCTAGGATCATGATCATCACGTAGTAAAAAGAATTCTTTCAGGAGGTCGGAAGTCATGAGTCGAACCGTTTTGACAGGACTCTTGCTCATTGCAGGTATCTCCACTCCCATTTCCAATGCCGTCGCTCAAAACACGGGTGGTGGCATGGGTGGCCCATCGATGGGCAATATCGCCGCCGACCCGTTCACCGGCTATTACAGTTGGTTCCTGCCACGCCAAGCCGCCATGGCCGCACAGTCCAGCGTGGGTAGCCAGTTGAATGCCTACACCTCCGACCGTGTCGCCAGCCAGAACATGCCCCAAAGCAACATGAGCAACCTCGACCTGGCCGGCCTCGGCCTCGGCGGGGCAGGCATGCCAAGCCTCGATTCCGACTCACCTCGCAATCCGCGCCCTCGGCTCTCATCCACTGGCCCCATTGTTGAAAATAGCCAGGGCAAAGGCCTGAACCGATACCACGGACGAACCTCCAGCTACTTTCCGACCGCGCGAAAAGGCACATTTGCAAACCCCGGCCTCCCACCAAGCCGCCGCGGAGGCCGTTGATCCAACAATGCCCTTCGCCCTTACAGATCTTTTCAACTCCTGAACCTGCAAACCCTTGAAAAATCTCTGGCCCTTACCATGAACCGCGAAGATTCGGCTGATCGCTCGACCACCGAATCTCTTCGCTCTGCTCCACCCTCACCCGATACGACACCGCCCCCGGTCTCCACACAACTCTTGACCGAAGATCTCATCGCCTTTCTCGACCAAGATCTCGACCCAGCCCTTACTCAACGGGTCATGCACCAGATTCGCACCGATCCCGCTCTGCGAACCCAAGCCATCGCGCTTCAGTCCAGCTGGGACATGCTCGACCTCCTCCCAAAAGAGTCGCCCACCATCGGGGCCGCCGAACAAGCCCAAATCGTCCTAAAAACCGATGCTGCCCGACAATGGCGATACTCCATCCTGACCCGCACCCTGGCTTTTTTATTCAGCCTCAGCCTCGTCTTTTCCGGTTGGTTCCTCGGCCGCAACACTCCCAGACCAAGCCGCCTGGCCCTGATCCAGGCCATCCAGCCACTCGTCTTTTCCGATATCCTGAAAGTTGTTTCTGAACCCCAGTTTCTGGACAATTTATTACATGACCCACGTGCCTCGGTTTTTGAGCATGTCCGACGCCTCAACTCCGCCGACCTCGAAAAGTCGATCTCCGAAAAACTTGGCCAACCTTCAGATCCCACCGCTTGGGCTCTCCTCGAAACGGGTCATCAGCAATTCCTACGCCTGCCGGACGACTTGCGTGAAAATATCACCAAAATGGCGACCAAAATCCAGGATCTGCCTGACCAGGAAAGAATCACCGCCCACGCCCGACTCTTCGGGCTCGCATGCTGGTACGATAATCTCTCCGACAAGGAACGACAAAATTTTGACCGACTGACCGGCAGGCAACGATGGAACAAAGCCCTCAATAGTGCCGAAACCTGGACCCGCCAAAAAGACGCAATCCGTAAGCAAAGCTTTACCGTGACCAATTTCAACCGCCCTGAATATATCATGGATCTGGCCACCGTGACCGCCTCGTGGATGAAACTTTCGCCTCAGGAAAAGGCCGCAATCGAGCGCAAGTCGCGCAACCAGAAAACAGACCCGCCCCGCAAATCGGACAAAGTCAACCAAATCGCCCAAGCCCTCGAAAACGCACCCGCCGGAACCTTCCCAGCCATCGACTTTCTAAAGCATAACCCAGGCCAAAAACTACCCGCCAAATCCGAGCTCCTCAAACAGAAACGCGAACGCAAGCGGCTTGAATACCTTGAAGTCGTCCGTAAAGCCGGCCCCCTCATCAGCGATCCCGCCCAGCTTGAAACCTTTCTCGCACAACTCCCGCCCTGGCTCGTTGATGTCATCGACCCGCTCCCTCCCGACGAAGCCAGACGACTTCTCAGTATCCTCAAAATCCTCGTCGAACAAAGCTCCACCACAATCGACCGACCCAAAAAAACTGGCTAAAGCCTAAATCCTATCACCTCAAAGGATCGAAGTGGCCAACTCTCAGGATTCTCGATGGATGCGCCTGGCACTCGCCGAAGCCGCTCGCGGTCAGGGCCTGGTCGAACCCAACCCCATGGTCGGCGCCGTCATCATACGCCACAATCAAGTCATCGGCATCGGCCACCACTCCGCCTATGGGGGCGATCATGCCGAAGTGGCCGCCCTGAAACACTGCTCCGAAACCCCCTCAGGCGCCACAATTCACGTCACACTCGAACCATGCAGCCATTTCGGCAAAACCCCGCCCTGTGTCGATGCCATTCTCAAAGCCGGGCTCAGACGCGTTGTGGTCGCCACCCATGACCCATTCCCAGACGTCAATGGCAACGGTATCCGACGACTCCAAGAGGCTGGAATCGTTGTTGAGACCTGGCCAGAAACCTCCGACATTGCCCTCGACTCTGTCCGACTCAACCTGCCATTTTTCAAAAAAGTCAAAACCGGCCGCCCCTTCGTCATCGCCAAATGGGCCATGTCGCTCGATGGCCGGATCGCTCTCCCCTCCGGCGACAGCCGATGGATCAGCAACCCGAAATCTCGCTCCATCGTTCATCAAATCCGAGGCCGGGTCGATGCCATCATCGTCGGAATCGGAACCGCACTCGCCGATAACCCCTCGCTCACCGCCCGCCCGCCCGGCCCACGTACCCCTGTGCGCGTTGTTATCGATCCTAACGCCGAATTGCCACTCGATCATCATCTGGTTCAATCCTCAAACCTTTACCCAACATGGCTCTTCTGCTCCCACTCTGCCAGCCGGACCCGGTTCCAGAACCTCAGAGATCATGGCTGCCAACTCTTTGAAATCGAGCCTGACCCGTCCGGAACCATCAGCCCAAACAAGGTCCTCGATCAACTTGGCTCTGCCGGAATGACCAATGTCCTGCTCGAAGGCGGTTCCCGCTTGTTAGGCCGGTTTTTCGATGATCAGGCCATCGACGAAGTCCAGGTCTTTATCGCCCCCGTGCTTTTTGGAGGGCCCGCAAGCTTCCCACCAATCCAGGGGCGGCAAACCCTTCCCATGGAAATGGTGACACGGCTTTCCCACATCAAGCGAACCCAAATCGACGACGACACCCTCATCACAGGCCTTCTGAGACAGCCTTGGATCGATTTTCCTCTATAGATTCTGAAAAGAAAGAAATGCGATTGCCAACATACTCCAGCTCATGCCACGTTGTATCCATAAAGCCATTTCACACAATATATTACACTTAAACCCATTTGCTTCAACCCTCTTAAACTTTGCCCAATCGCCCCCCCCAACCACCAAGGCAAGCCTTGCTTCCCGGGGAGTTCTTCCGATTTTCATGTCCTATGTCCAATCAAAAAGCCCCGTCAAACCGCCCGCGCCAGCCTCATCTCTGCCTGCTTCTCCCGTGCCTGCTTCATAATCCGGGCCCGTTGGGCCTTGGTTTTGCCTTTCAGAAAGCGTTCCAGCTGCCTTTGGAATTTGTCGCTGAATTGCGCTTGGGATTCTTCGGAAGCGTTTGACTTGTTGTTTCGCACCTGCGCTGCATCCTCTTGTGGGTTCTGAGTTTGTGCGTTTTCAGATTCGACCGGTTTGGCCGCATTGGCGGCGATGTTTCGGGCCGATTCCAGCAGCGCATTGAGCTCGTTTAAGGTGCCTTCGAAGTCGGCTTCAATCTGTTGCTCGGTTGGCATCGCGACCATCGATTGCTCAAGCTTGGCTTGCCTGCGCGCCTCGCGCTCGGCGGCGGCGGCCTGGCGATGTTCGATCAGGGCCCGGTGGCGCTTGAGGCCGTCCAGCCGGCGCACGAGCTTATCGGCGCGATTTTCGGTAGTGATTTGATATCGCAGGGCAAGCCGGGCGTCGGTCGTCAATTTCGGGTCGCCCAGGCCG
>CAMBEP010000011.1 GCA_945865635.1 Candidatus Kuenenia stuttgartensis | reverse complement strand
ATAATATTGGAAAAGTTGATGGGGTGGGATGGTTTTGATTGTTCTGGCGAATGTTATTAAGATGTGCGGAATATGCGAATGTGATATTGACGATCGAAATGGGCCAATGTAGGCCATGTCCCCTGACGTGGCCCGCGCGATCAGGTGGCTATTTTTTTATTTTATTCGAATTAGCGTGGTTTATTGTTCGAGCGCGCCCGATGAGGGCATCGGGCCGAGATTTTTATTAAATTCTAATGGCCGGTTTTATTTGTTGTGCGCGCCCGATGAGGTCATCGGGCCGACAATTTTATTAAATTCTATTGGCTGGGTTTATTTGTTTTACGCGCCCGATGAGGGCATCGGGCCGACAATGTTCTGGCGGTTTTATATTTGTTGTGCGCGCCCGATGAGGGCATCGGGCTGACAATGGTTTGGTGGGTATTGGGTTTCAAGTTCGGGTGTGGAGTCGTTCGGCGGTTTTGGAGAGTAGAAGGACGGCTTGCTGGAAGCGGTCGCGAGCGGTTCGGGATGCGGTTTTGTAATTATCGGAGAAATCTTCGGCGGTGAGCCAGCTCATGAGGTCTTCGACGGTACGTGTGATGGCGTCGAGAGTTTCTTCGGCGGGATTTCGGCCGGAGTTGGATCCGGTTGGCAATTCGCGGAGAAATTCTGGGGTTCTGGCGGAGGCGCCGAGGGCGGCATCGCTGGCGGTTGCGAAATCGCCGATGTTTGTTGGAGCGGTAGGCATGGGGTCATTGGCGTCGTCCCATGGAGTGACTTTTCGAGCGCCTTTGGTGGAACCGGTTTCGTCGATGCTGGCGACGTCTTCGCCGGCGTTGTCGTTGATGCCGGGTTTTCGTTCGTTTCGTTCGTCTTTGGCGAGTCCGGTGGGATAGAGTTTGCCATCGGAACCCATTCGGGTGGTAGCGGAGGGGATTTCCTGGGCATCGATGAGGATTTTGCGGACTTTGGCGATGAGTTCGCGAGAGACGCTGAGTTGTTCGCTGAGGGCACGGTCGGACATATCGTGGTGCATTTTGAGTTTGATTTCGACCATTCGACGTCGTTCGGCGCGAGTGGGCGGTACACCGTGCCAGAGATTGGCACCGGCGGCGAAGTCGAGGGCATCCATGTAGCTGCCCTGATGAATTTCGGCGGGGAGTTTGTCGAGGCCTTTGTTGGTGGCGGCGGTGAAGCGGTGAAAGCCATCGACAAGGGTGAGCTGATCGTCGATATTATAGAGGGTCAGTGGGGGGAGTCGTTTGAGGACTTCTTCGTAACGTTCGATGGCTTCCTGGTCGAGGTGGTCTCTGAGGTTGAGCCGTTCGTCGATGACGACTTCGTCCAAAAATACGTCGCGGCTCTCCATCGATGTGATCCTTCCTGACATGATATTCGTGTCTGACGGGTTGGTCTTCTATCCATTGTCATCGGCCTAAAGTCTATTGCGGGTTGAATTTCAATGGTCTGGAAATCATCCCTGAGGCCTTTCAACCCGATTATTCTCTCTAAAAAACGGTGATTATGTCTAGTACAATGAGGTCGCAGGACCGGATTTTGGTGACGGGAGCCAGTGGTCAGCTTGGAGTGTATCTTGTGGGTGAATTGGTGGGTCGGGGAATGGAGCCGAAGATATGGTCAGGTAAGCAGAAGGGGCGGATAAAGGGCCTTGAATTGGAGGCTGTTGGGCTTGAGGACGAGGGGTTGGTGCGGAGTCGTCTGAGCGAGATTCAGCCGACGGTGATCATTCATGCGGGAGCGATGAGTGGTGCGGAGGATGTGCGTAGGGACCCGGTTGCGGGAGCAGAGGTGAACATAAATGGAACGAGGACGATAGCGGAATGGTCGAACGAGCATGGGGCGCGTCTGGTTTATACATCGACGGACTTGGTTTTTGATGGAACGAAGTCGATGTGGTCAGAGACGGATGAGCCTGGCCCGCTTTTGGAGTATGGTCGAACGAAGGCGGAGGGCGAGCGATATGTGAGAAGAGTCGGTTGTGGGCTGGTGGCACGGATCAGCCTTCTTTATGGTCCGACATTGACGGGCCGGCCGAGTTTTTTCACAAACGTGCTGGAAGGGTTGAGGGGAGGCGAGCCGCAGGTGTTGTTTACGGATGAGTGGAGGACGCCATTGGATTATCAGACAGCGGCGGAGGTTTTGTGTGATTTGGCGATGGACAGGCAAAAATGCGTGGGAGTGATCCATGTTGGTGGAATGGAGCGGATGTCGAGATATGAGTTGTTGTTACGATCGGCGCAGGGATTGGGCCTGGAGAGAGGTTTGGTGAGGGGTGGGCTTGCGTCGTCCCAGAGTCTGCCAGAGCCGCGGCCGAGGGATGTTTCGTTGAGCACGGAGAAGCTTCGGGAGATACTTCCGGAGAGGCGTCTGAGGACGGTTGAGGAGGTGGTTGGGGGGATGTAAAAAAGGAAATGTAAAAAAGGAAGTGGTAAAAAGAAAGTTGTCCTGGAATTGGTTGCCCGCATCCAGGACGGTTGAGATGGGCCTTGTAAACTGTTTAAGTGTGGATCACTTAAGGATTTCGAGGAGTTCGACCTCGAAGACGAGCGTGCCATTGGCGGGAATGATGCTGCCTTGTGGGGCATTTTCACCATAGGCTAGAGCGGCGGGGATGAAGAGTTGGTATTTGGAACCTACGGGCATGAGCTGGAGAGCTTCGGTCCAGCCTGCGATGACGCCACCGACTGGGAATTCGGCAGGTTCGCCACGTTTGTAGGAGCTGTCGAATTCTTGACCGTCGATGAGGGTACCACGGTAGTGGGTTTTGACGGTGCTGGCTTTTGTAGGCTTTGGGCCTGTGCCTTGCTTGATTACGATATACTGGAGGCCGCTTGGGAGGGTTTTGACGCCGGTTTTGGTGGCATTTGCGGCGAGGAAGGCTTGTCCGTCCTTAAGATTTTTGACGGATTCGGATTTGACGGTTTCCATACGTTTTGCGGCGAGTTCTTTTTGGAACGCGGCAAGGACTTGCTGCATTTCTTCAGGGGTCATTTTTGGTTTGGCGCCTGAGAGGCCATCACGGATTCCCTTGGCCATTTCTTCGGGGTCGATATCAACACCCTGAGCCTTGAGGTTTTGTCCGATGTTGAGACCTGCGGCGTAGCTGGCTTTGTTTTTCAATTCAGGACCCGTTGGAGTGGCGGCAGGTTTGGCCTGGGATTTTTCTTTTGGGGTTTGAGCGTTGGCAGAGGCGGCGAAAGTCAAAGCGACACAAGCGGCTTTGAGGAATGTGTATGGTGTGGAGAATCGGGGCACGATGCATCCTTTCGTGGGAGGGGGCAGGGGATGGGATCAGGACGTTGGTGGCCGTTGCAGGTATCGATTCCGGCGGTGAACCGGCCATGTAAAACAGAAGTATTGTAACGGGTCTGGGCGGATAAAGTAAGGTGTCTATTTTGTGGAAGGCGAGTTTTGCCGGAACATTCCAAGTGTGGTTTTAACCGGGATCGAAATGATTGTTTGAGTTGGTGATTCCTAAAGAAACTTTTAGCCAAATTTCGTGTTGATGTCTCTAAGTGATAGGGCTATCATTATTAACAGTCAGGTTTGAGCAGCAAATCGCTAAGTTCACTTTGGCTGACAGGCGGTCACATGTCCAGACGATTTTGGCTGACATTACTTCTGATACTTCATTTCCTGCCTTGGCCGGGCAGTCAGATGTTGTTTTCAGGCATATTTTCCGAGACATCTGGTCTGTCATCCGCCTTTGGCGAATCCGATAATACGTCGATTGAGCGATTCGGAAATGGTGTGACATTCTCGCATAGCCTGCCAGTAAGCTCCGAGGAGTTTCTGGTGATTTACGAGGCTGACAGCGAGGGTTTAAAAAGTGAGTCAGAAGCCGAAAACGACCACAAGTCTGACTTCGAGTATGCATTATGTGAAGATCTGCATAATCATCTTTACTCAGCAATTATCAGCACACAAATTTGCCTGTATGATCAAATATGGGCAAGCATCATGCTCTCACCACCATTTGTTTTACGCTGTTGATTCGTTCTTAAATTTCATCTCCGTGTCATTTCAAGGTGATCTTGCAATTTCAGGCCCTTGGAAAACTGATGCGCTGAAATCGTGGTGAGTTGGGACCCAAGCCCCAAAAATAAAAATCGTACAGGTCTGATTGGAATTGGATTTGCAGTTGCAATTTCTGGGTGGGGCCATGAATGGCTTACCCGAAAAAAGTTTGGGCCACTGATCAAGCAGTTGCTGAACTTGCGAGTTGAATCACATCCAAACAATCCATGGCCTGGTTTCAAACCTAACAAGAATTTATGACAACATGGTAAATTACATCTGAATGTGATCCCATGTTTGAGAAATCCAAAGGTGTATCATGATGGTTGCATCGATTGTTGGTGACGTGGCTCAGAATTTTCTCAGTCCGATGCTGTTGTTTTTCATGGCTGGATTTCTGATCCCGCTGCTGCGTGTGGAATTTGAATTTCCGAAGGCTCTCTATCAGGCCCTGACGATAGTGTTGCTACTGAGTATTGGCTGGCATGGTGGCGAAAAACTTGCCGAACTGAATGCCGATAGTGAGTTGTTCTACGTCTTCGGATTCATGGTCCTCGGTTTTGTCGCCAATACACTGATTGGGTTATTGGCGTATTGGATGCTCAAAACGTTCACTCCGGTTCGCAAAATTGATGCCGCCACCACGGCTGGGTATTACGGATCAGATTCGGCTGGTACATTTGCGATTGCGCTTGGCTTTCTGACAACCTTGAATCTTTCCTATGCCCCTTTCATGCCGGTGATGGTGGCGATTATGGAAGTGCCGGGCTGTTTGGTGGCGTTGATCATTGTAGCCCGATTGCGAGCCCAGGGGATGGATTCTCAGGGTAACATGCCGGATGAAACAAATTACATCAGGCCAGTGGCTGAAGCATTGAGTTTGGATATCCCTGCCATGGATACGACCCTGATTCCTGACGACCACAACATGGCAAACCGCCGCAAGAAAAAGCTGATCGACGGCCACATGTTACACGAAGTGCTTTTAAATCCGGGTATTTACCTGCTCTTTACAGGTGTCGTGATCGGCTTGCTTGTCGGTTTGAAGGGTAAAAAAGCCACCGAAGAAGTCGGTCACCTGTTTGATTTCGAATTTCAGGGCATGTTGTGCCTGTTCATCATGGAAATGGGCATTACGGCATGCCGCAGGATCAAAGACCTCAAAACCGCTGGCTGGGGCTTTATTGCATTTGGGCTTTTGGCTCCGAACCTGTTCGCTGTCATTGGGCTTTTGATGGCTTATGGATTCTCAATGGCATTGGGATATCCACTTGAGCTTGGAACCTATGTTCTGTTCATGGTTCTATGTGGTTCATCGAGTCTGATTGCCGTTCCTGCCGTGCAGCGCATGGCGATTCCGGAAGCAAGCCCGACACTTCCATTGGCATCTTCACTGGGACTGACGTTTACATACAGCGTAACTATCGGGATACCGCTCTATCTCGAAATTGCCAAGATGGTGGTTGGCCAATGATGCATCGTATGATTTGGAGAAGGTTGACATGGCTGGCTTCCATTCCGATTGGAGATATCAGATCATGAACTTACCCAATATGATTCAGAGAAAACGGGGTGAGTGAGATGGGAACCGGTTTGTGGATGGGTTGGCTACTGATGTTCGGTGGGGCGTTCCTGGCGATCGCCTCTGGCTTGACCTCCCGAAAATCGACTGGCCTGCACAGGGCTGGCTGGTGGGTGGGCATGGCAGGTGGTCTGCTCACGGCCGGTTCGGCCATGGGGTTGATGATTCAAGGCCCTTGGGTTGTGAATGCGGCCTGGGGTTTGCCCTTGGGTGGTATGGTGTTGCGGGTGAATGCATCCGAGGCACTCATGATCTTCATGGTGCAGCTTGTGGGCGGCATGGTTTTGCTGGCCAAGCCGTGGGGCGATCAGGCATGGGATACCGCCGCATTTCTGATTTTGCTTCCGGCGCTTGGGATTTGTCTGGCGGCCCGCGATGTGGTGTTGTTTTTGATGGCTTGGGAGATCATGGCCTTGACGGGCGTGGTCTGGCAGCGTGGTCGGGGTGTATCGGACGATCACTATGAAGGTCAGGGTATGTGGGCGTATTTGATATCCGCTCATTTGGCCACGGTATGCCTGATGATATTATTGCCGATGCTGGCGATGTCGGAAGGTCAGGCGATTGCCTGGGGCCAGCCGATTCTTTGGGACACAGTGGCCAGCAAGCCGATGGCGTCGCGCTGGGTGTGGGCTTATTTTGTGCTGATCGTGATTGGTTTTGGAACGAAGGCAGGCTTGGCGCCGTTTCATTCGTGGATCCGCACGGTTTATCGCAATGCACCGGGTTGGTTTTGCGTGGCCTCGTCGGGTTTGATGGCGAAGGTCAGTCTGTTTCTGTTGTTCCGAACGATGATTCAGCTTTTGCCGTTGTTTGGAGCGGACCGGATGATGTGGGTGGGTGCGGTATTGATCGTTTTGGGATTGATATCCGGATTGATCGGGCTGGCTGGAGCCTTGAGCAATGCGCGGATCAAAGTGGTGCTTGGATATTCGAGTGTAGAGAATATCGGCATCATCATGCTTGGATTTGGGTTGGGTTTGTGGGGAGTGGCGCGCGAGGCTTGGCCGGTGGCGATCTATGGTTTCAGTGGGGCGTGGTTTCATATGATCAATCACATGCTTTCGAAGACGGTCCTATTTCTTGCGACATCGGCGGTGACGAACGAGGTTGGGACGGACGATCTGGCGAAGCTGGGTGGTCTTCTGAAGCGTATGCCGGTTGTTGGCAGGGCGTTTGGTCTGGGTGCGATGTCGCTTTCCGCGATGATTCCGCTGAATGCTTTCAGCAGTGAGTTGTTGATTTACAATGGGTTGTTTCTGGGGGTAATGACCCTGGGCGCGATTGGCCGCGACCTTTCCATTCTGGCGGTAACGGTGATGGGGATGATTGGTGGACTCTCAGCGGTATGCTTTACGGGTCTGTGGGGGCTTGGGTTTTTGGGGAATGCGCGATCAGAAGCCGCTGCGGAAGCGAATGAGACGAGATTACCGACTGGGTCGCGATGGGCTCTGAATCTTCTTTCTGGTCTGATTTGCCTGTTCGGATTGATTCCGACGGTGGGATTATGGCTAGTATGGTGGCCAGTCAATGATTTGCTGAACAAGCTTGGTTGTCCGCAGGATGAGAGCATAAAGGCTTTCAAAATGGCGGATGAGTTGATGTTGTACATGTCGCTTGTGAGTGTGGTGCTGGCGGTGCTGGCGGTTTTGCTGGTGCGTTGGCGGGACGGTCGCCAGAAGCAGTCGATTGTAGACAGGCAGCTTACCTGGGACTGTGGATATGGCTATGTGGATGCATTTCCGAAGGGTCAGTACAGTGTCATATCGTATTTTGAGCTGATGTTGCCGCTGGTATCGAAGCTGACGAAGTTTGAGATTCACCATCCGGGCTTGACAGAGCCGTTTCCAGCCCAGACACGAGTACAAGTGGAATCGACAGACGGGATCCAGGTGCGGATCTATGAACCGATTTATCGCAAGGTTGGTCAGCAGATGTCCCGATTGCGCTGGATTCAGGCGGGTTCCATTCAACTTTATCTGGCGATGTTGGCCCTGACACTTGTCGCCATGCTCATCTGGCTGATGGTTATCTGAGAGGAATACGATGGAATCTCGCGACTTCCTGGAATGGTTGCTGCATTCGGGCATACAGATCTCGATTCTGGCGCTTGTGCCGCCATTCTTTGTGGGATTGATAGTGAAGCTGAAGGCGGTCGCAGCGGGGCGTCAGGGTCCGCCGATCCTTCAGTCGTATTACGACTTGGCAAGGTTGTGCCGCAAGGGCACAGTTTATAGCCAGACGACAGGTCCGGTGTTTCGTCTGGGCCCGATTTTTGTGGTTGCCTCAGCGATGCTGGCCGGCATGATGTTGCCGATAGCGGGGATGCCAGCGGTGCTGCACTTTTCCGGCGACTTGATTGTCTTCGCTTATGTTTTGGTGTTGGGTCGGCTTGCGATTGTGCTGGCAGCGCTGGATACAGGCAGTTCGTTTGAAGGAATGGGGGCGAGTCGGGAGGTGAGCTTTGCGGCCACAGCCGAGCCGACATTCTTTTTGATTTTGATCAGCATAGGTTTGCTTGGTCATGCGGACCCGCACAATTTTGGAGTGGAATGGTCGTTGACAGGGACCTTGGCGCAGATGGAGATGATCACCTGGGTTCATTATGGACCAGCGTTGTTGCCTTTATCGTTTGCGTTGTTTGTGTTGTTGCTATTGGAGACATCCCGGGTACCGTTTGATGATCCGACGACGCACCTGGAATTGACCATGATTCATGAGGTGATGATTTTGGATCATAGTGGTCCGGATTTGGCCCTGATGGAATATGGTGCGGCGTTGAAGCTGATGATATTGAACTGTCTTCTGGGCCGGATCATTTTTCCGCACCATTTTGACAATGTATTGGCAGACGTACTGGTTTTCTTTATCAAGGTCAGTGCCCTGAGCGTGATGATTGTGATGGTTGAGGTCTTCATGGCCCGGTTGCGGATGAAGCAGATCCAGAGTGTGTTGCTGGGTGCCTTGATTTTGGCGGCTCTGAGCGTCGTTGTGATGCTTGTGGAACTTGGCGAATTTAGAGGGTTGCCAACATGAACAACTTGAATCAGGTGCTTTGGCACGAAATGATCGACATACTGCTTGTGGCGGCCTTGATACTGGACTTGCTCCAGGTGTCGACCACGAAGCTGAAGTCAGCGGTTTGGCTCAATGCGGCGCAGGCGGCGTTGCTGGGATTGATGCCGCTGTTGCTTTCGGGTGGGGAATTTGAGTTCCATATCTTGAGCATGAGCCTGGCGATATTCGTGGTTCGTGGGATTGTGATTCCACAAGTGCTTTTATGGTCGGTTCGAGCATCGCCAGCGTCGCTGGCATCGAAGTCGATTCTGGATCCAGGAGCAACGATGGCGATCGCGGCTTTATTGATTGGGCTTTCGTTTGCGATTGGCATCAATTTGCCGCTTCCGAAATCGATACCGCATTTTTCCGATTTGCTTGTGCCCACCGGCATGGCGACAGTGATGCTTGGCCTGTTCATGCTGATAATCAGGACGCAGGCTTTGATGCAGGTGATTGGCTATCTGACGATTGAGAATGGGATATATCTGTTTGGCCTGGCGTTGGTCCGAGAGACGCCAGTGGTTGTAGAGTTGGGGATTTTGCTCGATGTCTTCGTGGGCGTTTTTGTGATGGGGATTGTGCTGTTCCACATCAGCCAGGCCTTTGAGCATTTGGACACGACAGAGCTTAGTCAGTTGCGCGATTAAGGCGGTTGGCGAATTTGACCGCACTGGCCAGTTCGATGCGTACCGGCCTGAACAGAATAGACCCGACACTGGGGAGCCGATTCCAGCAATGCTTCGACAATTCCTGATCTTCCAAAACGCTGAGCCAATCTGGCAGAGGGATATTCCCGTTGTGCCAGTGGAAACGCTGGTTTGCCATATACTGACGTCTGCCAAGTATGGTGGGCGACTGGTTCAATGGTTTGGGCAAAAGCTTCCCGAAGTTGACAAGGTTCGGATTTACGGCGTGATGGCCGATGATTTGGGCCGTCGGCTTGGTGTGATGGCAGCCGAGGTTTCCGCCGGTTCGTCGTATTCGTCGATCACGGCGACACTGCCGCAGGCGGACCGAGCGGAGCGTGAGCTATTTGAGCAGTGCGGGATCAAGCCTGAGGGTCACCCATGGCTGAAGCCGGTGCGGCATCCGGTTCCGGCGGCAAAGCTGGAGCCTGGAAGGCGATTGGGAACGGTTCCGGAGAATAATATTGGTCGCGATTATCCGTTTTGGAAGCTATCGGGCGATGCGGTTCATGAAGTGGGTGTTGGTCCGATCCATGCGGGGATCATTGGGCCTGGTTATTTTCGGTTTTCGTGCGTAGGTGAGCGGATAGAGCACCTGGAGATCATGCTTGGCTATGAGCATCGTGGTGCAGAGGAGTTGATTCTGAAGTCGAAGCCTGCGAGGGTACCGATTTTGGTGGAATCGATTGCGGGCGACACGGTGATCGGGTATTCGACAGCGTATTGCCAAGCTGTGGAATCGCTGGCAGGTGAGACAGTTAGCCCACGGGCAGAGATGCTTCGGGCGCTGGCACTGGAGAATGAGCGACTGGCGTATCATGTGGGCGATCTTGGGGCATTGGCGGGAGATGTCGCCTATTGGCCGACGACGGCCTATTTTGGTCGGTTGCGGGGCGAATTTCTGAACACGGCCATGGATTTGAGCGGGAATCGGCAGGGGCGTTATTTTGTGAGGCCTGGTGGAGTGAATCGGGACTTGCCGGCCGCGGTTCGCGACCGGCTGAAGGCGAGAATGCAGCAGGCCCGGACGGAGATACTTCAATGTCTGGACCAGATGTTTTCGAATCTTTCAGTGGTGGGGCGGTTTGACCAGAGTGCATGCATATCGCGGGCAGATGCCGTTGGGTTTGGTTTTGTGGGACCTGTGGCGAGGTCGTGTGGGGTGGAGATCGATGTTCGGAACAATCACCCGACCGGCTTTTGGCGCACCCAGCGGATCGAAGTGGCGGTTGGAAAAAATGGTTCGGTACTGGATCGGGCAATGATTCGGAAGCTGGAGATTGAACGGTCGCTTGATTTGATTGTTCAAATGCTTGGCAACCTGCCTGACTCGACAGACACGCTTCGCAATTGCCGGCTGAGTCGCAAGAGTGGAGATTTTTGTGTGAGCATGGTGGAAGGCTGGCGTGGGCAGGTGGTTCAGACGCTTGTTCTGGACGAAGCAGGCCAGCTTGTGCATTACAAGAGTCAGGACCCGTCGTTCCAGAACTGGAATGCGATGCAGTTGGCCAATCGGGGCAATGCGATCAGCGATTTTCCCGTGTGTAACAAGTCGTGTAATCTGGCTTATAACGGCCATGACCTCTAACCCCGACGGGTCTTCATACGAGCGGAAACTTAACGCGACCCAAAGCGACAGACCATTGAGAAGAGGTTATCGAGACAATGCTCACCTGGATTAAAACAAGAGCGGCCCAAGGCTATAGAACATTGGGCTATCCGGATCAGCCCCAGGAGATGCCTGGGACATTTTATGGTCGGCCGATGATACACGCAGGGAATTGTCCGGAAGGCTGTACGGAATGTGTGGATTCGTGTCCTACATTTGCGATTCGGACCGATTCTGGGGTTTCGCTGGATCTGGGGCGATGCGTATTTTGTGCGGAGTGTGTGAAGGCATGCCCGAATGAGATCGTCAAGCTGAGCAGCGACTTTCGGATGGGTGGCAGCACACGGGAGTCGCTGGTGATCCGCAATGACGAAGCACCGATGATTCATAAGCTCAACGACCGCATGCTTGAGATATTTGGCCGATCGATGCGATTTCGGCACGTTTCGGCGGGCGATTGCGGCGGCTGCAAGGATGAGCTCAATGCATTGTCGAACATAGTCTTCGACCTTTCGCGGTTTGGCATGAACGTGGTGGCATCGCCCCGCCATGCCGATGCCCTTCTGGTATCGGGACCGATACCAGAAAACATGCGTGTTGCGTTGGAGAAGGCATATCTGGCCCTTCCCGAACCACGAATTGTGATTGCCATTGGGGCGTGTGCCATCAGCGGGGGCCCCTTTGTAGACAGCCCTTATTGCCACAATGGTGTGGAATCGATTCTTCCAGTCGACATGTACATACCCGGCTGCCCGCCGCACCCGTTGACGGTTTTGGACGCCATTTTGAGGCTTCTTGACCGGCTTCCGAAAGCCCAATGGCCGAAAGTTCACGATCCGAGTCTCAATTCGAATCCGGGCAATTCCTTTGACAAGCAATCCACCAAGGAGTGAGAGAATCGGCCATGATCCTTCTGGAACTACTTGTCATTTTGCCGTTTGTAGGCGCTTTTATCGCGTATCTTGTGCAGGGCCTGAAAGCCAAGTCGCAGATATTTATTGGCGTAGGGCTATTGCACCTGCTTTTGAGCACAGTGGTGATCACATCGGGCGATCGATATGGCGAAGTCCTGGGCATCGATGAGCTTGGGCGTTTTTTGCTGGGTGTGATAAGCCTGGTGAATCTGCCCTGCGCGATTGCGGGTGTGGACTACATACGATCAGGCCGGCGCGCCAAGAGCGAGACGTATATCCCTTGCAATCTTGCATTTCTGGGAGCGATGACACTTGCGCTTTGTACACTTCACCTGGGCGTATTCTGGGTGGCAGTCGAGGCGACGACTCTGGCCACGGCGCCTCTGATTTACAATCACCGGTCGCGGGACAGTCTGGAAGCCACTTGGAAGTATCTGGTGCTTTGTTCCGTAGGTATTGCCCTGGCACTGTTAGGAACATTCTTTCTGGCGATCGCCCTTTCAGGCGGAACATACAACTCGCCTTGGGATGTGCTTTCCCTGCCCGACATGATCGAGGCGGCCAAGTCGGGTACAGTCGATCATTTATGGCTCCGATCCGCCTTTGTGCTGATCCTGGTGGGCTATGGAACGAAAATGGGCCTGGCACCGATGCATTCCTGGATGCCCGACGCCTATTGCGAAGCCCCTTCGCCCACAGCCGCCGCCAGCAGCCTGCTCTGCAATACGGCCTTTCTTGGCATCCTGCGAGCCTTCCAAATCTGCGACGCTGCCAACGACATTCAATTTGCCCAGAATGCTTTGATTGTTTTGGGTATGATTTCGGTCGGCACTTCGGCAATCTTTTTACATGGCCAGCGTGATTTCAAGCGGATGCTGGCGTATTCGAGTGTAGAGAACATGGGTCTGCTGGCCCTTGGGGTGGGCTTTGGCGGCATGGCGGCCACGGGCGCGATGCTTCAGATGGTGAATCACTCGGTGGTCAAGGCGATGCTTTTCATCACGGCCGGGTCGTTTGTGCAGCGATATGGGACCCATACGGTGGCCCAGATCTTTAATGCCCGCAAGCTGGTTCCCAAGTCGGCATGGCTCTGGCTGATCGGTTTTCTGGCGATTTCGGGTCTTCCCCCATTCGGGATTTTCCACTCGAAACTGATGATCCTGTTCGGCGGCCTGAATAATGGATTCACCTGGCAGGTCCTGCTTGTCCTGCTGACCCTGGCATGGATTTTTGTAGGCATGGCCAGGACAGTTCTGGCCATGGTTTTCGAGACAGAAGCCACACGTAAAGCGATTGGGAATCTGGATATGACGCTTGCTTCGGAGATCGACCTCGATTCAACGAAGCCCTACGACTCGCCCTGGTTCTGGATCCCATCGTCGTTTTTGGTGATGGTTTCGATCATTTTTGGATTGGCCCTGCCAGCGCCCCTTGCCAAGGGAGTGCAAAGTGCTGGCTCACTGATTGTGCGCCACGAACACACCATGGTTTCACCGGCTGAGGAAGTGGTCAAGGGCTCGCTTCGCCCAATAGAGCAGCCGGGCGAATGATTGTTGGCAGTGACAAGATCTCCATAATCGGGTAAGGGGGTAGGGGTCCGCCTCGCAGCGGATCCCCAACCACGCCAGCGGGCATGATTGGTCCGTAAGCGCCGGTTCAGGTTGCTTGTGATGGTTTTTCGTGCAGTTTTCCTGGCACGACGAATATTATTGACAATTCGCATTCCGCGGCACGACCTTTTCCTCAATGGATCGAACAAGCGTGAGCGGTGAGAAGCTGGCTCGGTGGTCGGCGAAAGTATCATGATCAAAGAATTTTCAAAGCGGTGATGGGCTAAAAAGAGCTCTGGATGCTGAAGGCGTATTTGGGGCCCAAAGAGGAAAAAACGACCCTTGCAGGGAAGTTGAGAGCGGGCTAGACTAAGTTGTGTCTTCTGAGTTTCGGCTATTGGCGGGATAATTCTTAAACCACTATTATATCAAGACTTACACAATTGACTCTTTGGATATTCTAATTTGGCTTGTTCATTATCTGGCAACTTTTGTAATGACAAAAGGCACACATTTGCTTAGTATAACGAAATGAAGTCTTACCGATGGAGTCCAGAGAAGAACAGTTTGCTCAAAGCTGAGCGTGGATTGGCTTTCGAAAGTGTCATCGTTGCTATCGATTCTGGCGGCTTACTGGACATTCTGTCACACCCCAACTCCGAGAAGTACCCAAGGCAACAAGTGCTGGTCGTGGTCTTTGGCAATTACGCATACCTGGTGCCATTTGTTGAAGAGGATGAATACTATTTTCTCAAGACCATCATTCCAAGCCGCAAGGCCACTCGCGACTATTTGAACAAAGGCGACGATAATGCCGACGATTGACGATATGGAACTCGAAATTCTCCAAGCCTTTGAAAACGGTAAACTTAAGTCAGTTGCAACAAAAAGCGAATTCGCCAAGTTCAAGGCAGCGGCCCGAGCGACAGCCCGGAAAGATCGTCGGGTGAACATTCGCCTATCCTCATGCGACCTCAGCGATATCCAAGTCAAAGCACTCGAACAAGGCATCCCTTACCAAACACTCATTGCAAGTGTTTTGCACAAGTACGTGACTGGAAAACTGACTGACAGGGGATAAGAATCGCGACCATGGAGAAGAAGGTCAATCGACTTTTGTCGGTCTTTTCCGGTGGTTTGAGCCTTGGTACCATCCCAAGTCATTCTGTTTTTTTTGTTGGCCAGGCTTTTGTTCCAAGCGTTGTTTCGGGTTCAAAGCTGTGGTGGTCAGACGATAGTTCTTTTTCGCTCATAAGGCGGTTCATGCGAGATTACCAGCATGCAGCCGATAAAAAGCATGTTCAACAGGACCATTCGGTCCGCCAGGTCGCTGCTGGCTACGATCTGAACGAAAAATAGGCCGAAACGGCATTCACTTAGAAAACCGGATTTTATGTAAGCCGAGGTGCCCTGACCTCGTTGTTACGCACATCTTGTAAAACCAGAAATCTTCGATATTTGAGCGGATTTTGATTTAAAGGCCAAAGGCCTGGCCCAAGATAGCCCAGGGCAAAGCCCTGGGTCGGCGTAAGCCTATAATATATAAACTCTTACCATCCCTCCTTGCCTTGGTCGCGGGCCTTGGGCCCGCGACCAAGGCAAGGAGGGAATCAGGTAGGGTCGCATCTCGACGGCTCACAGACCCTGGGCGTTGCCCAGGGCTTTCCCAGGCCGCACCTTTGGTGCTTAAATCGATTGTTTTCAAGTTGTTAGACTCGAACTCCAAAACCTCGTATAGAAATCTGTGATATACAACGAGGTGCCCTGACCCGGCTTGGCTTATTTTTCTGTAAAGCGACTTAAAGCCATTTCTTGGAACCAAAGCGGCACGATCATCGTGTACTGGGGATGTTGTTGTTGGGGGGGGGTGAGCAGTGAGATCAGCGAACAAGGAGATGCTGATCAAAACAAAAAGGCGGATGCGATTCACATCGCATCCGCCCGGATTTTTTTTCAAGGCAACAGTCGATTAGTCGTGATCTATGCCCAGCCGGAATTTCAATTCGTCGAATTGCTCGCGATAAACATCGTCGGTCGAATGCAGGTGTTCTGCTTCGGAGATGAACCGCAAGGAATCGTCACGGATCAATCCCGCTGCCTGTAGGATCTCTTCAAAAGGGTCGAGATCGTGGGCATACACGAATAGCAACTTGTGTTCGTCAAACTGGACTTCCATTGGCCCGTTCGGATTCAGGGCCGCCAAGCCGGTGCAGCCGTCGTTCAGGAGTAGCTCTTCGTAGTCGTAGAGCGTGCTTTTGAAAATGACACTGTCCATATGCTCTCGATACAAGTCAGCATGGCTTCCGGGTTCGCTCTCGTGGCTGGATTCCATCACGACATCGATTTGGTCGCCAAGTGGTGCGAGCAAATCGGTAAAGATGTCAAACAGCCGCTCAGCAGAAACGGAAGCCGCCAAAACGGGCATGGTGTTGCCAGTTTCAGGATCGCGATAGACATCACGGCGATAGCCTTCGCGTGGGACGATATCGAGCCTGAATGAAGGCCGGATCGCATCCGTCAGCACGAAGTCGCCATACTGGCCGACCTGTAAATGGGCGTCCAGCTCATCCTGGCTGAGTTCTTCAAAGCTCGTTCTGGGCATGCGCCGTGGACTGTTGCGCAAGACCCGCTCCAGGAATCGCTGAATAAAGCTCATGGGAAAGGATCCCCTCCCTCCGCGACACTTCGAATTCGACAGGAATGAAGTCAATGAGGCCTCGGCCATCGCGTCAAGCACTTCCGGGGAATCGTCCCCAAAGTTCGCCTTCCCAAGCAATCGCTCAACACCGCGACCAGCAGAACCTGGAATTGAATCCGGTTCCGGGTGCGGTTGCCATTCCGCTGGCTCCGCAACACGTGCACCACTATTGTCATTATATATATCACGCCAATTGAACTCTTCCACCCCGCGGCCCAAGTTCTCGAAAAGATTCTTGGAGAAGAGCTGTTCCAACCGCGTTTTCGATTCGGGATTCCAATCAGACATGGCCTTCTGACCTCCATTGCCTTCAGGGCCCGCCCGGCTGTCCATTCAAGGTGTGCGTCTAACGAACTGGCTTTACCAAGGCTTGCATGTAGTTGCTTGCGTAAATCCCGCGATCCTTCGCGTTCACATCTGCTTCAATGCACTCTTCCAGTACGTTCCAACTGTTCG
Source organism: Candidatus Kuenenia stuttgartensis (assembly GCA_945865635.1). Classification (GTDB taxonomy): domain Bacteria; phylum Planctomycetota; class Planctomycetia; order Isosphaerales; family Isosphaeraceae; genus QWQI01. The sequence continues at coordinate 97,173 of CAMBEP010000011.1, read as the reverse complement.
GAAAGTACGACAAAAAGTCCAGCTTTCTTTGAAAAAATCCAAAAATTCTTTAAAGTCCCAAATCAGATCAACCGATGAGGCGGCATGAAAGTTTTCGCAATTGGTAGGGTCTTACTTTTTGGTGGCTTGATAGAGGACCACGTTTTTGGTGGAGCCGCCCACACTGACCACGTCCATGAGTCCATCACCATTGATGTCTGCGGTTCGGAGGTCCTGCGAGGCAATTTTGGAATCAATCACGAGTCGTTTCCAGGTACCTGCCTCTAATCGGTATGCGTTTAGGCCGAAGCCGGGGCCGCGATAACCGGCAAAGACTTCGTCCGTGCCATCGCCATCGATGTCAGCCACGCACAGGGCGTGTGCTTCCTTGAGAGTGGTGTCGATGACAAAACGAGGGCCCAGTTGCGGGGAGCCCTTGGTACGTTCCGGCTGGATCACCACATCCGAGCCGTGCCAGGGTTCGATTGTGGCGTAGAAATGGCGGCCATCCGCGAATTTTCCGAGATGGATTTCACTGCAACCCGTCTTGGGCCTTTCGCCACCGGCACCCACCAGAATTTGTCTGTTTTCCCATTTCTGATTGGCAAAGCCATGCTGCCAGATGCCTTCATTGCTGGCGCTCAGGAAGTTGGTGGTGCGATTTTGGGCCGGGCCGGGGATGACTCCGATGGCATGGGTGACGAGCTTATGGTCCACTTCCGAGCGTCCAGCCAGGGAACCTCCAAAAAGGACCTCCAGCCTTGCGCCTTCCTGCTGAAAATCTGGACCTGTAGCACTTTTGCCAAAGATCGGTGCGATGGCCAGATCTGGCTTGCCATCGCCGTCGAAATCGCCCCATCGCAGCCGGTGAATGCTGGGGAAGTCACCGAGTGATTCATAAACCCAGCCTTCGCCCTTCTGCCGGGCCATCAGCAGCTTGCCCAGCTTTGGGTTGTTCATCTCAAACTCATAAGCGATAGCGATTTCGGCCTTTCCATCGCCGTCGATGTCCCTGGTGGCGGTGCTGATCACGCCGGGCGAAGTTTTCTTGTCGCTGACAATCCGTTTTGTCCACTTCGGGTTTTCATACCAGGCCACGGTGCCGCCACCCAGGGCTATGATGTCGAGCTTGTTGTCGCCATTGACATCGGCGATTTCGACTTGATAAGCGCCGGGCAGATTGGTGTCGATCACCGTGCGATTCAGGCCATGGCCGGGCCGGCCAAACGGGATCGTCGAAGTGTCGGGCTGAGTCGCGATTTCGCCCGAACCAGCGCATGGCAAGCCGCAGGCGATCAAAATCAGGAAAGCCATGTTTGTAAGGATCAGTTTTATATGGCTCATGGTTGCTTCCACGGATTGGGATATCTGGATCCGCGTGTTTTGTGTTTGTTTCATGTCGGCTGGAAAGAGGCTGGCATCTTCTCACAAAAGGATAGCTTACAGAGTCTTGTGTGAAGATGCGTCGGCTTTTTAGAGGATTGCCTGTATTTGATGAGTCAACTTGCACTCCAAAAGAGCTGGGAGCGGGTGGCGACCAGTCAAGTTTTCCTGAGATAGATCACCAGTTGCATGCCGGTGTCGGTATATTTCATATATTTTGTGGCGAGCCAGCTTAAGCCTCTTGGTAAATAGGTGAGACAAGGCCAATATTGATAATCTGCGATTGAAAAGCGATTGGCGAATGGCACGAGCTCAAAGCTTTTATGGGTAAATTCATGCAGGTGGTAGGGCACATGCATAGGTGAGAGGTTTGTCACATACTGGCTCCCCATGCATTTTTGGACCAGTCTGTAGGCTTTGCCGATCAACCAGTTTGATGACGGGACCTCGATATGGATGATGCCACCGGGTTTGAGCCAGTCCAGCGATCGATTCAGGCATGCGAAAGGGTCGGCCAGGTGCTCGACCACAGCACCGAACGAGATCATATCGAAGAAGTTTTCCGGGAATTCGGCATTTTCAATGGAGCAATTCCGGAGCCTTTCGCTTGGGATTTGCCCTTTGGTGATGGCGGCCTTATGAAATTGTTCGCCAGGCTCAATTCCCCAGACATCCCAGCCCTTGGCGGCCAAGGCACGCATGGATTTGCCGATGCCTGATCCGACATCCAAATACACGGGTTTTTGGATGCCGGGAATCAAGCGTTCAATCTTTTGGAAATCCACAGCAGAAAAAGGCGAAAAATTGGGGTCGAGCTGAAAATATTGCTCAGGCCAATAGTTTTCCGGATCCATGCCATAGTGCTGGGACATGGAAAGTGGAATTGGCAGAGGGTTGGAATAGGTCAGCGCACATTTTCCGCATCGAAAAACGGGCAGATCCATGCTGGCCTGACGCCAGGGGAACAAACCCCCGCGCTGACTGGCGCGCCGACCCCAGAAAATCTGATGCTCTTGACTCCTGCAAGCTGGGCACCTATCGCGCCGGATAAATTCGTAGCCAGACTGTTCGGACATGCGTCCCTTTCCCAAGTTCTGATTTCTGATGAAGATTTCTCGATAGCTCTATCGGCTTACTTTCCGCCTTCAAATCGCAGGCCAGCATAATCTTCATAGCGATGATAATTTGGCACAGTCAAAGGGGCGCACGAGCCCAGTTCAGGCTCGGTTCCGTCGGGGCCGTAATCGTAATAGCTGAGTTGGAACTGCCATAGGTCGCCGGGCTTGGGTTTGCCGCCGGTCATTGCGAAGAGAGTCCAGGGAATGCGGCCTTCGACTGTCCACTTTTTGTCGTTCTTGCCGGGAGTAGCCAGCGAGCCTTGAATATCGACAGCCACAGTCATGCCCTGGTGAGGCAAGGCGGCCAGCTTTTCAAACGAATAGCCCTTGCTTGGGAATGGCAGTTCCAGGATGAGGCCCAGAGGGTTGGCCTGAAGCTCGTAATAGGCAGGCTCGGTTTTTGATGGCTTGAAAAAGAGCTCAAAAACATCGCCATTCCAGAGGGTGTCGTTACGTTTTTTGCCATAGGCCTTCAGATAATGATCCGAGAGGTCTGCATAATAGTAAAGCGCTTCGTCGTCCCACATGATTTTGGCTTCGTGCGGGAGTTTCGGCTTCTGGCCTGACCAAAACGCCTGAAAGCTTTTGATTGGCTGGGCATTGGCCCATTCTGGCTCGTTGGCCTTGCCGTCCAGGAGCGGGGGTTTTGCCATCCGCTTTGCGACAAACACGGGCGGGGCAAGGGCGGTCAATTCCGCATATTCAGCCACTCGTCGGCCGAGCGTATTATATGCCTCAGGGGTGAAGTTGACGCCGTCCTTGACCAGCGCCTTTTCCAGTCCGAGATTTTTTGCAAAGGCATGCAAATTGTTCAGGCCAACAGTTGGGAAGCCTCTCACGACCTCGATTGCGGCACTGTTGTAAGCCTGGACATCGCTTTGCTTGCGATCAAACGGCTTATTGGCATTGTGTCGTTCGTCGAGCACTGGCGTGGTCAGGCAAAAAATCACCTTGGCCTTGGTTTCTTTGGTGATCCGCTCGAGGATCTTCTTCAGATTGGCCTTATAGTCGGCCAGTTCCACCTGATGCTTGCCCGTTTTGCGGTCCAGTTTCAAGTCATGGAGGCCGGCGTTGAGATGAACCACAGTCGGCTGAAGCTTGATGACCCACTCGTCAAGATGTTCAAGGAGATTGGCAGAGTCGCCACCGTTGGCCTCGGCACTACGGATATCGACTTGATTTTTGAAATACTTGGTCACCGCCGGAGCATAGCCCATGCGGATGGAGTCGCCAATCAGGACGAGAACAGGCTTGGTTTTGGTGGTCTGCTGGGCGCTTGCATTGAGCCCTAAAAGGCTTATCAAAGCGAGAGATAAAACCGTGGTTCGACGGATCATGGATGTGAGGCTCCTCAAAAGTTGAAGAATTGGATTTCAAGCATCCTAAACCAGACCACTGTGCAAGACAAGTTAAATGATGGACGGATTCGTGGAAATGATCAGGCATAGGGTTGGATCCAGTGAATTGACTGGCAACCCGACCAGAGTTGGTGCCGATCGTCTGCGGGTAAGAAACTGAGACGGTTTGGATTGAAACAAACGGAATGACTCATGAATCATCGTAAGTCTTAAACGATGTTGCATTATTTATGACTTTTGCTCCACACCACCCGTATGCTGAATGGCCCTGAGTAAGCGGATACCCATTAAAATAGCAAACAGGCAGCCGATGAATCCAGGAACGGATGTTCCATAAATGGTGGGAGCGGTATTACTGCTCCAGAGCATGCTTGAGCCTGTGAAGAGTGCGGTGCAGAGGAGGCCCTCGACGAGTCGGTTGACAGCCGATTCGATTCGCCGGTGTTCCAGGCGGATGGAAAATCGTCCTGACTCAAGCTGATCCAGCAGAGTGCTGACATTATTTGGCATGTCGCGCACCATTTGTGAGAAATTCACCATCAGGCGCCTGGCATACATGATCTGGCCTTTGTAATTCAATCGCCGCAGCTGGGAGTTTTGATAATAGGGCAATAATAATTCTGCGAGATTAAATCGGGGATTCAAAAGGCGGCTTGTACCTTCGAGCATGACAAGCACCTTGATCATCATGGCATAAGGAGGTGAGAGTACGATATGGTGTTTTCTGACGATGGTTGTGACGGTGATTAAAACATCCGAGATATTTAAAAGCCTGAGCGGGACATCGACATAATCGCTGATAAATTCTGCCAGATCCTGCCTGAGAGCCAGTCGGTCAAGGTCTTCGGGGGTCGAGCCAATGCGCCGGATGACATCTTCGAGAAGCCTGATATCCTGTTCAACAACGGATTCGAGCATGGTTTCCACATTGGATCGAGTGGTTTCGTCCATGACACCGACCATGCCGGCATCGAGCAAAATGATTTGGCCCTGGGCATTGACGAGAATGTTGCCTGGGTGTGGGTCAGCATGATAGAATCCGTCCTGGAATATCATTTTCAAAAAGACATTCGCGCCTTGTTCTGCCAGCTCTTTGTCGGAAATTCCCATGGCATGAATTTGTTCAATTTCGCGGACCGGTATTCCTTCAATATATTCCATGGTTAAAACGCGATCCGTACAGAATTCTGTGACCGGTTGCGGAAACCGGATGTTTTGATCGTCTTTAAAATGATTTATAAAACGTTCCAGATTCAAGGCTTCTCTTAAAAAGTTCAATTCCTTGCGCAGAACGCGGCGCATTTCAGTGACCAGAGCTTTGGGCTTTACAAGTTTCAATGTGCTGTCGTAAGCTTCAGCCCATTCGGCGAGCTGGATCAGGATACGGAAATCGGTCTCGATTTTTTGGGAAATGTTTGGGTGCTGAATTTTGACGACAACATCCCGACCATCGAAGAGTCGGGCTCTGTGAACCTGGCCGATGGATGCCGAGGCCAGGGCCACGTCATTGAATTCGGCGAAAAGATCGTCGGCATGTTTGCCGAACTGCTCAAGTATGGCGTGACGAACGGTTTCAGGAGGGTCGGCAGGGACATCGGCCTGGAGCTTTTTGAGTTCGTCAGCAATGTCGGGGCCAACCAGATCGGCCCTGGTCGATAAAATCTGGCCGATTTTTATGGCCGTAGTACCCAGGTCGGTGATTGCAAGCCGGATCCGTTCCGCCTGTGAGAGTTCATAAAGTCTGGTCCCATCAGGGCCCTGAAACAGAAACGAGATGCGTTCGGGCACGCCCATATCAAAGTGGTGGAGCCAGTCTGCAAGGCCATACTTGACCAAAATGCCGACCACATCGCGAAATCGCCCGGCGTCTCGCGCCAGTTGTGGGGGAAGTGGCATTTTCATTGTCTGGTTCTCAAAGCATCTGAAAAATTGGCCCCATGGATCCGATTCGCTTGAGTATAACGCATGACGAATGAAAAATCGCTAAATAAAAAAAGGGCCGACCTTCAAGGCCAGCCCTATTTCGATGATGATTTCCAATTGATGGATCAATAAGAATCGGAACTGATCACTTCTCCACCATTGCGTGTCGCCAAAGAGCCGTAAACCTGCTTGCTGATCGAGTTCTTAATGAAACGCACCGAGCCATCGCCGAACAGAAAGTTCACCCCGCCCGGGTGCCGGCTCCAGTAATCTTCCACGTGTGCCGCCGGATAATTCGGGGTGCGTGGCAAGCCATCCGCATCTTCAAATTCAATCGGACCCAAAATCATGCAGAACGACTCTTCAGCCGATGGGCTGAATTTATTGGTTCCGCCTTCAAATGAGGCCGTTGTGAAGAGCCAGCCGCCCACGGATCGGCCTGTCCATGTCGCATAGCTCAGGTTATGGCTTCGCTCACCCACCATGAATGTATTGGACGATCCGTCCATCATCTGACTCACACCAACACGGCTATTCCTGAAGAATACACCATTGCCACGACCAGGCGCTTCGCCAATCTCACCCACTCCGTAAACACCCACATAATTGCTGGTGCCAACGGTGTAGATCGTTTGCGTGTTTGACTCATCCCGAACGGGAACCTTGCTGGGCGTGAAGTCCGAAGGGCAGAGGTAAGACGTAATTCGCGTGAGCTGTGCGGTTTCATTAGCAGCATAAGTCATCGTCAGATTGAAATTGATGGCATTATGAATGGGCGACTGCTCCAACTGTGGCAAAATCTGACTGGCCCAGCCCCAGCCTGGTCCGATGTCATCTTCAGCGGTTCCTTCGTCGCCTGCATCGCGACGATAATTGCTCACATAACCTGGTGGGAAAACCCCGTGAATTTCATGGTAAGTGTGCAGGGCCAGGCCGATCTGTTTGAAATTGTTGAGGCACTGGGCCCGGCGGGCAGCCTCACGGGCGGACTGTACAGCCGGCAATAGCAGGCTGATTAAAACGGCGATGATGGCAATGACGACGAGCAGCTCAATGAGAGTGAAGCCATTGCGTATACGAGAGTTCAGTTCAGTTGTGTGCGAGTGTGTGCGATTCATGATATGAATGATTCCTGATCAGAAAATGATGAATGTCAGCCGGGTTTATTCCCGAATTGGGAACAAATGAGAATGGTGGTTCACAGCAAATGCCATTGGCAGATCGCTGCTAAGCACGGGCTTTGACAAGATTATTTTTAAAAGATCAGGATAAAGGCGGGGCACGAGGGCGGGCTGATGACCAGCCTGTCTCGGATTGGACCAACAATAATTCGTCTGCAATAAACTCACTATTTGAGCCAGCCAGAACAGAAACAACCTCTAAAGGCCGTACTGCCCCTGACTGGCAATCGTACAGGCATCACATTCAGAACCCAGCGTAGGGGCAGACTTCAGGCCAGCCCAGTGCGCGGAATCGGTTTCCTGGTGGGCGAAGGTTTCGGCGGCTTCATCGTGGCCACACTCCAGAACGGCGTGCAGGCCACCCGAGCCAAAGGCGTGAAACAACAGCCAGATCGCTAAGATAGCGACTTTCAGGCTTGTCGAATTCAGGTCACGCCCGCATTTCATGGCCTTGGGGAATCCTAAAACGGGTTCAGGAAGATGAAGAATCGCTTCCATTTACCATCATACCGCCGATGGAAATTAGAGAGAAGCGATCCTTTTCCGGATTTTTGAATTTGAGCCCGATTGATAGACATACTACGAGCGCATGGCGGTTGGTGGTTCAGGGAAAATCTCGGGAAAAACAGATTTTCCGGAGTCTGCCTGGTTCAAAGCACGAGGAGTTCGTAGATTTCTGGTGTTCGGGTTTCAATGAGCTCAAACAAGCCATTCTTGGCGTATTTTTCAAAGTGAGGGGCTGCCCGATGGGCGTCGAGGGCGGCTTGGTCCTGGTATTGCTCGTAGAGGAAAAACTGTCTTGGATTTGTCGTGGACCGATGCACTTCATACATTCGGCAACCAGGCTCGCGACGGGTTTCGGGCGCCAATTTTGTGAAAAGCTCGATGGCTTCGTTTTCGGTTCCTTGTTTCATCAAGTAGGTCACTGCAACGCAAATCATGGTGGGCTCCTTTGGTTTGGCTTATCGGCTGGATCGCAGATAGGTGATCAGGTCGGCGAGTTCCTGGGTGGTCAGTTGCTTGTCCAGGCCTGCTGGCATGATTGAAACGGTGCCTGGGGAGACGTCGTCGATCTCTGCCTTGGGGATTTGTACGGTTTGGGTGGCGTTGAGGACGAGATTCATGGTTTCCGTGTTCTCGCCCTGTACAATTCCTGCCAGGACCCGCCCATCGCTCAGGGCGATGGTGACCGGCTCATAACTTCTGACAAAGGTTGAGCTTGGATAGACTATGGATTCCAGCAGGTCTTTCTCGTTGCGAATCTGGCCAATTTTTGTGAGGTCGGGGCCGACCTTGCCGCCCACATAGCCGATGGAATGGCAGGTCCGGCAGGCGGCTTTTGCGCCGTTGAAGATGGCGAGACCACGTCGCATGTCGCCTTTGGGGAAGGCGGCAAGCAGTGAGTCTACTTGCTTGCGCTGTTCGACCAAATCCTGATTGCGTTTGGCCAGGATTTTTTCCATGCGAGCTTTGGATTCGTTTGAAAGCTTTGCGACCACATTTTTTAAGGCATCTTCACGAAGTGCTGAAAGGGACATGGATTTTTCAAGGCCAGTCATCAGGGTATCGGCCACGGCCGGATCGGTGACGGACTCGAACATTGCGAGGAGTTTCTGGGTTTCCATTGGGCCAGCGGAGCCGACCAATTTCGCGACGTTTCGCTTTTGATCTTGAGTCAGCTTGATTCGCAGAAGGATGTCCACAGCGGCGAGCCGTGTCATGCTTGGGCTGGAGGGGTTGATTTGTTGGCTGATCCGGTCGAATAGCTCTGTCGAAACGGGGCCGACACCGGCGGGAATGGTGGTCAGGGCGGCCCATTGGGATTCAGGCTTGAAGGACGCATCTTTGGCCTTGGCCAGCAAGGCTTCCAGGCGTAGGCTTGAGGAGTCGGTGCCGGGAGGGGTCAAGGCCTTGAAGGTGTCAAGCAGGGGCTGGAAGAGGTCGGTGTTGCCGTCGGCCCTGAAGACTTTGAGAAGAGCCGATTCCCATGCGGCTGGGCACGGTTTCAGGCCTGATGAGGCCATGGCCTTGATGACGACCTGCCGGGCGGTTTTGGAGCCATGTTCCAGTGTGTTGGTCATCAGGGTTTGGACATCTGGGCTTTTGGCGCTGAATCGGGCGAGCCTGTCGATGAGGGCGGCCGAACGCATAGGGTCAGTGGGCGGAGTGGCGAGTTTGGTCTGAAAATCGGCGACCAATTCCCTGGCCCATTCGGGGTGTCGGGAGACGACCCATGAGGCGAGGGATCGCACGGTTTCGTCAGGTGCATCCATGTATGTTACGAGTTCTGCAACAGGCAGGAGCATGACCCCCAATTGGTCCAGAGCAATGATTCCGACCATTTGTGAGATCGGATTCTGGGCAGATTTGAGGGCCTCAAAAATCGCATCGACGGAGTTGATTTCGATGAGTGCATAGGTCAGGGAATGTTGCAGGACACGGTCGGCACCGAGCTTGGATGCGGCCGTCAGGATAGGCCCGACGGCTTCGGGTTTACCGAGACGGCCCAAGGCTTCGGCCACGGCGCGGTGTACGGAGGTTTGGACTTTGGTGTCGAGCAGAATTGCGATCAATCGGTCTAAAGCCGCAGAGTCCCGATTCAGGCCAGCGCAGTGGACGGCCGCCTGAAGGGCGTTAGTGTCGTTGTCGTTTAAGCCTTTACGAATGAGGGCGAGCGCATCGGGTGAAGCAATTCGGCATGCGGTCCAGAGGATCTGTAACCGGTGGTTGGCCGAAGCCTTCGGGCTTGAGTAGGCGGCCATGAGGCTTGGCAGAGCGGCATTGCCTTTGGCGGCGAGGGAATCCATGGAGTGGTCGCGCACGGCAAACCGCTGGTCGTCGAGCCGATCCACCAGGGTTTCGAGATTTGCATCCGCCCATGCCAGACGGGTGCCGCGCGGGTCGGCCACGGGCTTGGCCCGGGTTTGGCGAATGCGATAGACGACACCGAGCACGTCGGCCTTGGCAATATAGGATGAGGGGCAGCAGAGCCTGTACCAGCCACCGGTGTCGATGACGATCAGGCTTCCGTCGGCGTCCGTAAAGATATCCGTGGGGTGAAAGTCGGTATCATCGCAGACCAGGAAGTCTGTGTCCTTGCTGGAAAGGGCAGAGCCGGTGGTGGTCAGTTGGTGCCGGCTGATTTTGCGTAGATTGAAGCTGCTGCTAAAGATATTGTTGCGAAAATCGGTCCCGAAGGCGTCTGATTCGTAGTCGGTCAGGCCACTGGGAGCAGCCGGCCCGAGGTGCGAGAGCACTGGCATCAGGTTGGGGCCGGTCCAGAGATGCTGGGGCTCCTGGGTTTTGCCATTGGTTTTGCCATAAATTCCGCCATAAACGGCATGAATCAAGCCATCGCGCTGACCGAGTGAGGGTTGTGTGAGGAAGGTGGTGGTAAAGATTCGTTCGCCGCCGAGAGTGAAGACCATATCCACGGGGTTGTCCATGCCGCCTGTCATGACGGGTTCCAGCTCGCGACCATCTTCTGTGGAACGGAAGAAGTGTGATGCACTTGTCTTCCAAGGTTTGCCATGAATGATGTGATTTTGCTCGGCGAAGGCGCCTTTGGCCCAATAGATGCGGCCATCGCGGCCCAGATAAGGGCCATGCAGGTCATTGGCACAGCCGGTTAAAGTTTTGCCCTGGAACCACTCGACGCGCTGGTCGGCGACGCCGTCGTTGTCGGTGTCGGTTAGTTTCCAGATGGAGGGGGGGGCAGAGACATAAAGCGATCCTCGGTGCCATAAGGTGCCTTCCGGAAACATCATTTTATCGGCGAAGACGACGGATTTGTCAAAAATGCCGTCACCGTTGGTGTCCTCCAGCCTGACGATTCTGTGCGGTTTCTGAACAACTTGAATCTCGACCTTGTCATTGGACCCGGAACTGTCAGAAAGATAGAGCCGGCCCTGTTCGTCGAAGGATCCGTTGATGGGTCGATCGACCAAAGGCGAATTTGCGACCTTTTCGATCGTGAATCCGTCGGGCAATGTAAAGGTGCGTTTGTCGATTTTGATTTCGACGGCATTTGAATTCGACTGCTGACAGAGCAGGCTCAAAGCAAGGATCGCCAGTGCCGGAATTCGGAGAATGAGCCGTGGCATGAACATGATTCAGAAATGCTCCGATTGCAGAAGGCAGATGGGGGGGGGATTCAGTCACATGGGCTGAATCTCCGAGGGAATGGGAACAAGGTTTGACACAGAGACCATCCGTCGGGTGAGCCGTTACCAGATCATAACCAAACAGTGCGCACTTTTCATCAACCCGCCGATGGGCTATTCTGCTAAAGAGCCACTTCCAGCAACCCCCCAAAGACTCAAAGAACCCACAAAAAAAAAGGCGTGCAAACCGATGAGTTGCAACCCGTTGAATTCGAATCAGATTACGCGCAGAACGGCTTTGGCGGGCCTTGTCGGCGTGGCCACAGCCAGCCAGATGGCCAATGGCCAGGCGTCAAAATCGGTCAGGCGATTGCTTTATGTCGCCACCCCGGGAATCCGGAATTATCTCGAATATGGTGGTCACGGGCTGGTGGTTTTGGATATTGATGCTGGGCATCGATTTGTCAAACGCATCCCGCTTGCGGGTTTAAATCCTGAGGGCAAGCCTGATAATGTCAAGGGCATTTGTGCCAATGCCCAGATTGGCCGGCTTTTTGTGAGCACCACCCAGACCTTGCAATCGCTGGATCTGGCGACAGAGAAAGTTGTCTGGGAGCGGGCTTATCCTGGAGGTTGCGACCGGATGTCGATGGACCCCAATGGCCGGTTTATTTATCTCCCATCGTTTGAAAAAGATCACTGGCATGTGATCGAGCCGATCACGGGCGATGTTTTGGCGATCATTACCCCCAAATCAGGCGCCCATAATACGGTGGTCGGGCTTGATGGGAAAAAGGCCTATCTGGCCGGGTTGAAATCGCCTTATTTGACGGTCTGCGATGCAGTGCGGCACGGGCCCATTTCCACGGTGGGCCCATTTGCAGGGCCGATTCGTCCGTTTACCGTGAATGGGCGGCAGACGCGTGTTTATGTCAATATCAATGGCCTTTTAGGATTTGAAATTGGTGATATTCAGACGGGTAAAAAATTGCATCGCATTGAAGTGCCAGGTTTTCAGCAGGGGGCAGTGAAGCGTCACGGGTGCCCGAGTCATGGGATTGGTCTGACACCGGATGAGACCGAGGTTTGGGTGGTAGACGCCTTCAACCAGAAGTTGCATATTTTTGATAATACGGTGGAGGTACCGAAATACAAGGAGTCGCTCTCGGTGCGCGATGAGCCGGGCTGGGTGACATTTACAGTCAAGGGCGATTTTGCCTATCCATCGACTGGTGATGTGTTTGATGTGAAATCGAAGCAGCGGGTGACACAGTTGGCCGATGAGAAGGGTGGTCTGCTGATGAGCGAGAAGATGGTGGAGATTCATGTGGATGAGAGCGGTAAAGCCGTGGCCAATGGGGATCAGTTTGGCCTTGGTCGGGCTCGGGGGTGAGTTGGAACGATTGTGAAGCTCAAGCAGGCTTGCCTTTGAGAATCAGGAGATGTTCGGTTTTCCCAGCGATCAGAGGGGTTTTGCCAGAGTGAACCCAGTCGTCGAGTAGATCAAGGTAAAAAGGCGACATTGGATGGCCGCTCTGGCCGCCCGGCAATTGCATGATTGCCTGGGCCTCCAGACCTGGGGAAACGGCCATTCGCTGACTGGCGCCGAAGGCTGGTGATTGGATTTTGGGCATGTCGGTGAGCGAGCCTGAGGAATGGATCACAGGGGCTGCAAGCCATGGCCTAAGCATTTTCAGTTTGGCCGCAAAGGGGTGCGTCAGTTGCAGAGAATTGACCTGGCCCCAGGTGGGCCAGCCATTTTGGGCTGCATTTTGGGTGGTTTGGTCGATGGCTTGAAGGATAAGTTCGTGCCAGGAGTTGTATTTTGGTGATAATAGGTGCAATGGGCGCTCAGAGAGGATGGCCCAGGCGGGTGTTTCCAGGCCGATATGGCGAAGTGCAAACTGGGGTTTAGCCCGGCCCATTTTGAGTTCCGTCGAGCGAATTTGAGCAGTGAGCGGGACCATGATTTCGCGGATGATTCGCAATCGGCATTCCGTGAGGAGGGCGTAGCCGATGGAGTCGGCATCGGCCCGGCCGGCCCATTTCAATAGATGATTTCGGAAGGCTGTGCGATCGCTGTTCCTTAATGCAATCTCCTGGGTCAGATCACCAAGGATCAGCTCTCTCCACTGTTGCAGCAGAAGGGCTGTGGTGTCCATTTGGATGTCGAGCATGGCGGCTTCGTCAGGGACGGTTTTGATGGATCGGAGGAGGTCGCGAATTCGCGAGGCGCGCACGCCGCGGTCGAATCGGCCCTGACCGATTTTCTGGAGCATTTCGCCATCGACCATCCGGTGATTTGCAGACCAGATCAGGCCTTCGTCGGGGTTTATGATTCTGGGACACTCTCCCGGGCTGAGATATCCATCCCAGGCCGATGCGGAATCGGCGGCGGCCATAGGGCGGCGTTCGTCGATGGTTCCTTGGCTGTTTCGGCGTGGGAATCGGCCCATGATAGTCCAGCCGATATTTCCATCGGCATCGCCGACCAGGATATTGACATGTGGAACACCGCAGAGAGGCGCGATATTCATGACTTGTTCGACGCAGTTGCAATCGGCAATTTTTGCGATGGTCAGATTGACACCTTCGAGTTCTTGCGCGACCCATCGCCAGACTCTTGGCCTGCCTTGCAGATCGTGGTCGATAATGGGGCCCCAGATGGTCCAGTCGATGGTTTTGGAAATGTCGGGGCTGCGATTGATATGGAAGATTTCTTGATGCGATTGAATTTCGAGGAATCCCTCTGGGGTGCGGTATCGGCGTGGATTTTTTGGGTCGAGTTCGAGAGTCAAAAGATCACCCCAGTCGCCTTGGGAGCTTGTCAGGCCCCACGCGATATGACCATTGGAGCCCGCGACAACCGGTGGCCCGCCTGGCAGGGTGACACCATGCACTTCCTGGTTTTGGCCGGTGGCGGGATCGATGGTGATTAACGAAACCTTATACCAGCTTGTGGGCAGGCCAAGGCTAAGGTGCATATCATTGGCGACGAGTGCCGGGCCATTTTTTTGGCCTTTGGCCCGCTTGCCGGCCACGAGCCAGCCATTGGATCCGAGGACTTTGGTTTCAAGCCGGTTCCAGGTTTCCGGGGCTTCGAGCTCTTGCCAGGAGGTGGTTGACCTCAAATTGATGACATCCGGGCCAGGCATGGGCGGTTCTGGAAAGGCAGGGCCGATGATGGGGGCATCCCACCGGCTGCCCCGTGGGGTCAGGAAATCGGCGAGTTGTGCGGGCAAAATATCGTGAATCAAGCCATTTGCCTGGTGCCATGGCAGGTCGCCGACTTCGAGAAACAAGGCTATGGATTGGCTGACGAGCATGGAATCTTCGGGTTTCCAGGGCCTTGGATTGCATTTTAGGACGAAATATTCCCAAGGCTTTGACTTGAGGTCTGCCAGACCTTGATTGACGCCCTGGGTGTATTTATCGAGCAGGGCGCGATCCGTCTCATTGAAGTTTTGGACGACACGTTCGCAAAGGTTTCGGAACCTGTGTCGCCTGATATTTTGGTCGGCCTCGACAATGCTTTTTCCACCGCCCAATAATTCAGAGAGTTCTCCTGAGGCGTAACGCCGTGCGAGATCCATTTGAAAGAAGCGGTCGCGGGCGTGTGCGTATCCGAGTCCATATAGGACATCCGGTTGCGAATTGCCGATAATTCTTGGCACACCATGCGGATCTGTTTCAATTCTTACGGTTGAATTTTCCGCTAAACCGGGGACAGTCAAGCAGCCTGAAAGCTGGGGCACGGAGTCTTTGAGAAGCTTCTGGAGGCGCATGACCAGTGCTGTTGCGATGATCAGGACGACTGATAGGATGATCAGGGTGGTGTAGATGAGAATCATTTTTGAGCCTTAACGGTGGTCGTGAAGATTGAATTCGGCTTGCGTGTTAAAAAGCGGTGTCAAATGACTATCTCTGAAAGAGTGGAAGAATTGCAATATCGGGAATGATTCCTGCGAGAGGTTTTTTTGGGGGAGGGTCGGAGTGTTAGAATTTTAGTCTCAGTTGACCCGTTTCGGGCTGGCCGAGGATTTCCAGACGCATTTCGACCAAATCCGGGTCGAGCATTCCCGAGACGACTCGCCCGCTGAGTTCGACAGGCTTGCGCTGGCAGAGCCAAGCGGCCATTTTTGCAGGGAGGTGTGGCTCGACTTCTTTTCCCTCGCCAAACATTTCGGTGAATCTGGGGAGCCATTTCCGGCCCTCGGCATCGGCCAGAATATGGTTCATGATGCCCGTGGGAGTGACGGCGGAGAAAAGGGCGTAATATCCGACGAATCCGTGGGGGTTTTGGCCAGCGGCTCGAGGCCAATTGCGTTCGAGGGCCAGATTTTCAACCAGCCTGACAAGCCCGGCCTGGGCGGCGCAGTAGCCACTTGCGAAGCCGAGTCCCTGATGGTGTCCGGACCCGACGAAGAGCACAACCGAGGCGCCATCAGGGCGTTTTTGAAGCCAGGGCAAAGCGGCCTGGATGAGGTGGCCTGCGCCGATGAGTGAGGTTTCGACATCGGTTTGCCATTGGCGGATATCGACTTGTTCCAGGGGTCCGATGGCGCGAATCTGGCCAGCGGCATGCACGACGGCATCGAGGCCGCCGTGGGTGTCGGAAAACTGATGAATGGCAGTCTTTAGCGATTCGTAATCAGCGACATTGCCCTTGAAGAGCTTGATATCGGCCCGGGGGAGATCCTCCAGAAGTTCTGATCTGGCTTGTTCCAAGCGGCCGGGTTCGCGTGCATAGAGTGCGACCGAAAAGCCTTGATTCAAGCAGGCCCGAGCGGTTTCGAAGCCTAGTCCGCGCGAGCCACCCGTGATGAAAACGGCTGGATGAGTTGGCATGGGCTGGGTGCTTTCTGCGGATTGGTCAAGCTTGAAGTGTTGAGTGAAAGCCAGGCCTGTTTGGAGTTGAGCGACTTCAAGAGTGTGCAATAAATAGTGAATCGAATGCAAGCCTGCAAGGTATTTCGTATTATGGCAGAGGACTTTTTTGAAAGGAAGGTGAGGAATGGGTGATTGAGATTTTTTCAGGATAATGGATAATGAACTGGCAGAGAATGGTAGGTGGTGCGAGTCGGAAGCCGTTTTGGATTGGGACGAAATTCTCGAAGATTTTAGCGTAATATGGAGCGATGAAAGCGATGACGGAATCGGCCTCAAACCCATCCATCGACCAGAAAAAGGCGGTAGAGCCGAGACTGGAGATGACGGCCCGGGTCCGAAAGCTTATGGATCACTGGGAAGCGCAAGCGGATCTTGATATATTTTTAACGGCAGAAGAGCTTTGCTTGCATGACATGGATATTATCGACCGGGTTCGGGATCAGATTGATTCGCTTCATGCGATGACCCGGATCATGACGGGGATGACGGGCGCGACTGATACGATGTCCACGTTAGAAGAGAATTCAAGGGTTGATCGGTCGACGATGATTCCGTCGCTGAGCGAGCTGGACTTGGTGGCCGCGCAGGGTTTGGGGTTGATACCGCAGTCGAAGCAGGGCGGGTCGGATGAAAGTCCCCGATTGATCGTGGGGCGATATTATTTGGAGTCGTTTATCGCCCAGGGTGCCCATGGTCAGGTCTGGCAGGCGTTTGATCCGGAACTTCAGCGTCGGGTTGCATTAAAGATGACGCGTCCGGAACGGATGGCGCGGCTTTCGGCGCATCTGCGATATGTGGAGCAATATCGTCTGATTGAAGAAGCCCGCAAGGTGGCCAAGCTCAATACGCCAGGAATCATGACCATTTATGATGTAGGGATTCATGAGCAGTTGGCCTTTATTGTGTGTGAATTGATTGATGGAGGGGATTTATCGCATCGGCTCCGGACACACAAGCCGACGTTTGCGGAAGCGGTCAGGCTTTGCATGGAGGTGGCCGAGATTCTGGATATTGCGCACCAGGCGGGCTTTATTCATCGGGACATCAAGCCGGGCAATATCTTACTTGAAAAAGGCGGGCGAGTTGTTGTGACCGATTTTGGGATTGCAGCCACATTTGATGAAATTGATCGAGAAAACGGAATGATAGTTGGCACGCCGAGTTATATGTCGCCTGAACAAGCCTCGGGCCAGACTGACGCGATTGGACCGGCGACGGACATTTATTCTTTGGGCGTGATTTTATTTGAAATGCTGACAGGGCGGATGCCATTCACAAATCCATCAACATCTGCATTAATGACAGAAATTCTGGAAACCAATGCGCCGAAACCGACTTCGATTGACCCGCTTATTCCGTTGCCGCTGGAGCGGGTCTGCCTGAAGGCCCTAAACAAAACACCATCGGATCGGCCCGCCAACGCACTTGAGTTTGCGGACAGTTTGCGATATGCGGCTTTAATATCGAATATCAAGTGGGAAACCGCGAAATAAATTGCGAACTGATGGGATTCGTAATGCAAGTCTAAGGATGAAAATGGATTTATGGCAGATATGCGAGAGGCGGAAATGGGCAGTTGGTGATGATGATTGGGAACTTCGGATTATGGCCAATTATGCGGTGTTTTTAGCAGATAGAAATGGATAGTTGTCGTATTTGAGCCGAGCCATAAATTGGGACGGAATCAAGGAGGATTTGATTTCAGCCTGGGATTCTCGCAATTTCTTCGATGACGGCCAGATGGAGCAGTGGGATGAGGATTTCGTGGTGGCCTGTGAGGCCAATGCCTTGGCTGCCGGGTCGCTGGAGGACGTTGACCAGTCCACGATACTGCTGCTGGAAGTCCAGATTGGCGGTGGTCATTCCATTGAGTTCATAGCCAAGGTTGTGGGCGATTGCGACGGCCTTCAGGAAGACTTCTGGCATGACCACTGCGCTGCCGAGGTTGAGCCAGACTCCGTTTTGAAGGCCTGCGACGGATTGGCAGAGGCGGCGGAAGTCGGTGAGGGTGGCGGCGCCGAGGTCAGCGCCATCGAGCTTGGGGGTCATGTGAGTGATGTCGGTTCCGACAGCCACATGAATCGTCAGAGGCATGCCAGTTTCGTGGGCAGCCACCAGAACGCTGACATTGCGGCCGGCGGATCCGGCATTTTCGGCAGCGATTCTGGCCAGGCATTGGCCCAGACCTTGGTTGCGGGAGCGGGCTTCAGAGCAGGCTTGTGCAAAGAGTTCGGAGGTTTCGTGAGCGAAGCCGAACGTGCCGTTATGCAGTCGGGGGCCGACATCTTCGCTGGTGTGGCCGACCAGGGCCAGTTCCAGGTCGTGGATGGATGCGGCACCATTAAGGGCCAGGCCCTGAAGGATGCCCTTGCGGATCCAGTCGGCCAGGTAGGGGCCACAGCCGGTCTTGATGACGTGTCCACCGGCAGCGGCAAGGATTCGGTGGCCTTCTTTGTGAGCTTTGGCGAGGGTTGTGATCAGGGCTCGCAAGTTTTTCCCACCAAGCTGGTTGGGGAGAGTGGCGAGAAAGTCGGCGAAACTTGCCCCTGGGCGGGCCAGTTGGCCCATTTGTGCCATGTCGACCTTGCTGGGCCGGCTGGCGAGCGATTCGTATTTGAGGGCGGACCAATCCAGGTCGGGCAAGTGTTGATGATTCATGGCTGGAAGTCCTTTTCCTAAGTGTTTTTTTTTGAACGGAGTTCAGCTTGTGCTGGCAGCGAAGGCCTGATCCAGCGCCTTTAGAAGTTCGGCTTTTCCCTGAAGGATATGGAGGCCGATGCGAATGGCGCCCAGCGGTTTTCCGCCGAGTTGTTCGATAGGTAACTTGACCAAATCTTTCTGACTGGTCAAGGCCAAGTCTGCCCCACTGGCGGCGACCCATCTTGAGAGGCTGGCCAGATCGGCTTCAGAATAAGGGTGATGGTCGGGAAAGCTTTGTTCAGCAATCACTTTGGCGCCGAGTTGTTCGACACTTTGGCGGAAGGCGGCTGGATTGCCGAGTCCCGAGAAGATGGCGACCGTCTTGTTGTTTAAATCGCTCAGGGCCATTTCGGAACGATCGGCCATGAGCAGTTCGACAGGTTTGTGAGCGGATTCGACCCAGAGTTTGGGCGATCCTGAAAGTCGGTTGACTTTGGTACGGATGGCGGTTCTGGCCTGATCCGTGACGAGATCGGATCGAGTGAGTAGAATCACATCGGCACGGCGCAGGGCTTGCTTCAAGGGTTCTCGCAGAAGGCCTCTGGGTAGAAGCCATCCGAAACCGAACGGATTTGTGGCGTCGATCAAAAGGATATCGAGGCTGCGGCGAAGTCGTCGGTGTTGAAGGCCATCGTCTAGGATGAGCAGTTCGGAGAGTAGTTCCTCAACGGCGACCTGGGCAAGAGCCGCGCGGTCGGGGCCTTGCAGGTGCGGAACATCGGGGAGATTTTGGTAGAGCAGCAGGCCTTCGTCGTTCATTCCGCCATGTTCGCTTGAGCCGTAACCACGGCTGAGGATGGAGACCATGCGGCCCTGATCGCGAAAATGTCGGGCCACATATTCGACCATGGGCGTTTTGCCGGTTCCGCCGGTGGTGGCATTGCCGATGGAAATGATTGGGGCATTGACAGTTACGGTTTTATTAAAATTCCAGTCATAGGATTTGTTTCGTAAAAAGGTGGCGATTGCATAACCACCAGAGGCGATGGCGAGCAGGGATCTGGCCATAAACGCAAACGGACCGCGCGAGCGGCCTGAAATGAGGTGGAAATAGGTTTTGAGTTGAGCGGGTGACATGGAGAGGTGGCCAAAAATCAGGCCGGGCTCTTCCAGCAAATGTGGAGAGAGCCCGACCGAAGTTTTTTTGAAAGGGAACGCAGAGCGAAACGAGCCGGGTTGAGATCAGCCCATGGCCTTGATGATGGCCTGAGCCATTTCGCGGGTACCGACAGCGGTTGGGTCGTCGCGGTGAGGCTTCATGTCGTAGGTGACATCTTTGCCTTGTTCGATGACATCGGCGACGGCTTTATTGAGCCGTTGAGCGGCTTCGGTTTCGCCGAGGTATTCGAGCATGAGTACACCGGAGAGGATCAGAGCGGTTGGGTTGAGCTTCCATTGCCCCTTATATTTTGGAGCAGAGCCGTGTGTCGCCTCAAAAACGGCACCTTTTTCGCCGATATTGGCACCAGGGGCAACACCCAGTCCGCCGATCAGGCCAGCGCAGAGGTCGCTGATGATATCGCCATAGAGGTTTGGCAGGACCATGACGTCGTAAAGCTCGGGCTTTTGGACGAGTTGCATGCACATGTTGTCGACGATTCGGTCTTCGAATTCGATGTCGGTGTAATCTTTGGCGACATTTCGGGCAACATCGAGAAAGAGTCCGTCCGAGAATTTGAGGATGTTGGCCTTGTGAACGGCGGTGACCTTTTTGCGGCCGTGTTTGCGGGCGTATTCGAAGGCATATTTGACAATCCGCTCGCTGCCAGTGACAGAGATTGGCTTGATGGAGATGCCGGAATCGGGCCGAATGGCTTTTCCATTGAGGCGTTTGATGTCGGCGATGAGTTCGGCGGTTTCTGGCATGCCTTTTTCGAATTCGATACCGGTGTAGAGGTCTTCGGTATTTTCGCGGACGATGACCAGGTCGATCTTGGTCTGATCAAAATAGGTTCTTACACCTTTATATTGCTTGCATGGGCGGACACAGGCGTAGAGGTCCAGCGCCTGTCGCAGGTAGACATTGACACTGCGGAAGCCAGTTCCGACAGGAGTGGTGATCGGGGCTTTGAGAGCCACGCCAGTGCGCTTGATGGATTCGATCACGCTGTCCGGGACAGGTGTGCCCAGGCGGGCCATGACGTCCACGCCAGCTTCCTGGACGTCCCAGTCGATTTTTACGCCGGTGGCGTCGATGCACATACGGCTGGCTTCAGCCAACTCAGGGCCAACTCCATCGCCAGGGATCAGTGTGACTTGATGTGCCATGGGGCTCTTGTCTCAAAAAGGGGGGCTGGTTGGGCCAATCAGACTGAAAAAGATCGATATGGCTTGTATCAACCCGGTTTAGGAATGATTCGTGTGAATCCTGACGATCGCTCCGTGTGTGGCGAGCGGATCAGGTTGTTTTGCGACCACCTGACAAAACAGGCTTGCCAGGTGCAGGGCCGGAAGTAATGAGATTAAGATGACACGGGCTTGGCGTCAAGCAAATCAAGGGCGGGACTCTGATATTTTTTGCACAAAATCGGTATAACTGGCTCTATTCTCCCGGTTGGTTTTCAGGCAGGATTTCCGCTTGCGTCAGTTGCAGGCGGCCTGAAACGGGACAGGCAAAGCCTGCGAGCCAGTTTGATCATGATCTGTCCACCATTGCCGCGTGCACCGCTTGTTGACGACTGGATGGATCGCCATCGGAATCAGATCAGTTTTGCGCTGCACATAGTGGGAATTCCGCCCACGATTGTGGGTGTTTTGCTGATACCGATTTATCTGGGGCTGATGTCGCGACCGGTTTTTCTGGTAGCCCTGATTGCCTTCACGGGTGGTTATGTGCTTCAATTTACGGGGCATTGGGTGGACGGGACGGAATCAGGCGAGATGCGCTGGATCAAAAAGCAGTGGTCAAAGTTCACAAAGCCAAACAAAACGGAAAAAAAATAAGAAACTGGGCTTGGCAGGTTTTCGGTCTCTGCTAATATTCGGCCCAAGCCTATGGAGTCGCTGGACACTTTTTCGGAGTATGAATAGTACCCGAGAGAAAAGTTCAAACTGGCCGGTTGCCTGAGTCAGGCGAAGGTTGGTGGGAATGGAAAGTGTCCGGCATCCTGACAACGGCTCTTGCGTTTTGTCGGACGAGCCATTGTCAGGGTGTTTGTCGGAAGGACCTGACGAACACGGAGCTCGCCCCGGGTTGGTTGTCCGCGTTTCCAATTGGTGGAACGGGCGATTCTCTCGACGGCGTGACTGCCAAGCCAATCAAGGATGATTCGGCCATGCCTTGGATATATAACCGTAAGCGACTGTTTCCAACTGCCTGTGTTTTGATGGGTCTCATCGGAACAACGGGTTGTCAACGGATCCCTTATATTGATCAATCTCGAACAGTTCCGCAGGACAACGTGGGGGTACTTCCAAGTGAAGACCAACAGGTTCGTCAAGCAGCGTTTCTGGACAATGCGTCAAGCTCGTTGCCAACGCCTCTGCCTGAACTTTCTCCGCCCAGGACCACCGATCAGCCTGAGGCTGACGAGATCTGGGAAATGACCTTGGAACAGGCGATTCAAATTGGTTTAGAGAATAGCGAAGTTGTTCGAGTCATATCACTCGGTGCCCAAGGCATTCCGATTGGTGGTTTTGAACCAAGCCCACTCAATACGGGTGCTGGTGGTGGTGCGGCCAGCTCGCTTGGAGCCGGTGCCCTGTCGACAGTGTATGACCCGGCCATTCAAGAAACACAGATTGCCCAGGCTTTATCTGCCTTTGACACGACCTTTACGACGTCGTTGTTCTGGGGCAAGAATGTGCAGCCTTACAACAACTCGATCTCGGCTGGTTTCTTCTCGGGAGCCAACAAAACTCCGATTATTTTCAATCAGAAGAACAATCAGTTCCAGATCGGTCTTCAGAAGCGGACCGCCACGGGTGCGACCCTGAACGTGGCCCACAATATCAACATGGCTTATTCCAATAGCCCTCAGAACGTCTACCCATCTGCATACACCGCAAACATGCAGTTCAAGATCAGCCAGCCGCTTTTAGGTGGCAGCGAGCAATATGGGCCAAGCGGTCTGGAAGCCAACCGGGCTCCGGTCGTGATTGCCCGTGTCAATTCCGATGCCGCAGTCTGGCGATTCAAGGCCGACATCATGGCGATGGTGCGATCCATTGAGCAACAGTACTGGGCCTTGTCCCAGCAACAGGTGCAGCTTTGGAGTCGTGAAACTGCCATCGGCCTGGGCGAGCAGATTGTCCGCAAGGAGCAATCGGAGCTGGAAGTCGGTCGGGCGAAGCCATCAGATGTTGCTGAAGCAGAGCAACGTCTGGAAGGATTCCGTCTGCAACTGATTTCGGCCACCGCCGATGTGATTACTACGGAGCGTCAGCTTCGCAATATTCTTGGTCTGCCGCCAACGGATAATCGCCGGATCATTCCCGTTACCGCTCCGACCGAAGCCCGCATGGAGCCTGACTGGGATCTGAGCCTGGCACAGATGATCGCGTTTCAGCCTGATATCGTGACTCAGCAACTTCAAGTTCGGCTTTCAGAACTCCAGTTGCTGGTGGCCCGTAACAAACTGCTGCCCGCCTTGAACTTTGACGCCCTTTATCAGCTCAATGGTTATGGCAACAATATCGACTCTGCGGAATCGATCATGACTGGCAGCACCCTGAGGGCCATCGACCCGCTGAATGCCGCTTTTCAGCAAAAAGCGGGCTTGCAGGTTCAGCCAGGCAATTACTCAAACTTCCAGACCTGGCAGATGGGTCTGACATTCTCGGCACCGCTCGGGTTTCGTGGTCCATTGGCGAGCGTCAAGGCTTCGCAGTACATACTTCTACGTCAGCGAGCGTATCTCCAGCAGATTGTTCACCAACAGACCCACTCGCTGGCCCGCTTCTTCCTGGAAGTGGACGCCAACTTCAAGCTCTTCAAGACGGCGGGCCGCAACCGTATGGCTGCCACCCAGCGACTTGAGGCTCAGCGTGCCGAATGGGAAGTGGGCCGCCTGCCGATTGACCGCTATCTTGAAGCTGTGGCGGAATGGGCCAATGCTGTGGCTCAGGAAGCTCAGTACAAGACCAGTTACAACACATCGATTGCCGCCATGGAAGAAGCCAAGGGGACCCTTCTGGCTTACAACAATGTGGCGGTCGAAGAAGGCCCTCAGCCAGCCAAGGCCTATTTGCAGGCTCGGGATCTGATGAATGCTCATGGCCGGATACCGATGGGCGGCTCCGGGGCATCCAATCCAAGCCGACCGTCTGGCAATTCCATGCCTGATCCGGTTGAGCCTGTGAAGATTCCAGGTGCCAATCCAAGGCGGGATCTGCCGCCGTTCCCAGCCCCGGTCGGCCCGCTTGGGAACCCGACTCCGATTCCACCCGCCCTGCCTGCTGGGGAGCCAGACTATCTCTCAAGCAACAAGCCAAAAGCGAGCCCGATCGACCGAATGAAGTTTCTTGACTCGTCGATCGCACCTGCGTCCACCTCAGGTAGTGCAAGTATTCCATCCAACTTGCCAGCACCACCGTAATTCGCCTGGATGGGGCGATGATAAAAAAAAATGGACCTAACGCCTTGGAGATTCCAAGGCGTTTGTTTTTTTACGCATGACGACTATGATGCCAAGGTGAAATACGATGTTTTAGCCGTCGTATTTGACATCGCCTGAGGCGACGCATTTGAGCTCGGCGATGGTGGAACAGCCGTCCGGGAGTTTGGCTTCTTCGATCAGCATGTTGGGGATGCCGTTTTCAATGGCAAAGAGGGTGCCGCAGTGCGAGCATTTCAGGGTTTCGCCATCGCGCTGAAGCGGTTTTTTGCCCATGGGGCATACCAGTAAACCAATCAGTTCGTCCTTGGTCATCATGGTTCAAGGTCTCACTCTCAAAAGGGAAGGGGAACCAGTGGGCTTTTTCTACATTTGACCAGCATAATAAAAAGTCGAAAGCTACGCCAATGCCCCATCGCCTGAAATAAGCATGAGGGAATGTTTTTTTTGAGAGGGAGATGGCCATGGTTTTGTGGTCGGTTGCTGGGCAATTGAGGGTTGGATTGTGATTTAGGGGATTCATGAAAATGTGAACCCAGCGTCGCCAGATGGGCGAAAAAGTTGTAAACTGGTTATAGTGTGGAAAAGGATGTTGGCGGAGATTATATAAATTGCCCCAGGTGTCGGATTGGCATGATATTTTCAGGGGGTCGTATTGCGAGGCAAGAGAGATTGAGTGGCGGCGGATAACCGGAAAAATGTGTTGAAAGGTGGTCGAACCATGTCCAGGGATTCAATCTGGAGCCCCTCGCTAACCGAAGCGGAGCTGAAAACCGTGCGTGAAGAGCAAGCCAAACTGCTGGCACGAGACCCCCGATTTTCGATACACGCATATCGGTTTGTCATGCAGGCCCTTCGGGTGGCAACCATCAAATATCATGGGGCATTGTCGACCAAGAGTGGGTCAGGCAAGTTGCCTGAGACGCCCGACCACGTTTCTGGGCAGCAGTTGAGCTATGCGGCGGCTGAATTTGCGACACAGGAATATGGCTATCTGGCCTATCGTGTTTTGTCGCATTGGGGTATTCGTACCACAGGCGATATTGGGGATCTTGTTTATAACATGATCGAAGAGAACCACATGCAGCGATCGCCTGCAGATAATCGGGCAGACTTCGACGATGTTTTTGACTTCAAACAGGTTTTTGAGCAAGAATTTCGAATCACTCTGGATGAAGATTGAACGTATCGCATTGCCCTTTCGCCTTTCCAAAAAAAAGACCGGATGCCCCCTGAGATGAATCCGTCCACACCCGTCACCACACCCGTCGCCACACCCGTCGCAAAACCTTTAGGCAAGCAAATACTTTATGCCGCTGTTGCCTTATATCTGGGCTGGATCGTGGTTTTGGCAGGATTGGTTCTGACCAGTAGTGAGAAACCACGCAATACCAATATTCCTGCACAGTCGCCCTGAGGCTGTATCGGACAGATTCGATTCAAGGGAACAGGCTTTTGTTGCTTAACTTGTTATTGGTTATGATCTTAGGATAGACAGAGATCATTGGTTGGGTTTGTTTGCCCAAAGGTTTCGCACTTGGGGCATGGGGCTTGGTTGATTTAGAACCTGGCGGATAAGTCAGGCGTTTTTCGCATAAGATGATTAAGATGGATATCGAAAACCATGGAACAATGGCCAGCTTTCAGGCGGACCGAATGACAATCGACGACAATCAGGTTCAACCGACCCCCGCGACCGACCGACCGCCTGCGGAGGCATGGCCAAAATGGCGGATCAGGCTGGCTCGGCTAAGCCCTTATACGATCGAAATCGAAGAGCAGTTGGAGCGATTGCGCCAACTCACCATCATGCTCACCATAGTTCCGGGTGTGATGGCTTCGATCATTTTACTGATCTTCACGGTTTTTGGTCGTCCTGATGTCGGCCTGATCTCCGTTACTGTGATCTTTGGACCAATGATCAGTTTGGCATGGTGGGACTACCGGCGCATCAATCGCAAGGCGAGAATTTATCTGGCAGCTGAAAAAGGCGACTGATTTCGAAAATCAGAGCGGCTTGCTTACCCTCCGCCAGACATCGTAACCGGTGCCCGACCAGACTCGTTCAAAGCCTTGCCCAGTCCAGACTTCAGAAGGTTGTAAATTCTTGTTGAGAAACAGGTTCTGGATGGTTTCAGGGATTTGGTGCGGCCAGCCCTTGGGCTTATTGACATCCATGACATAACTGTAGAGTAATCGACGGCTTGAAAGCGGTGCGGTGAGCTCGTAGGCGGCAATGACTCCGTCGTCAGGTTTGACTTTCGCGATTTCGGCCCAGAGCGGAATGACATCCTGATCGGGCACCCGGCTCGGAATCCCCTTCATTAAAGTGGTCATATTCCACTGGCCAGCCACGAGAAAGATAAACATGACCAGCCAGAGCAGGCTCATGCAGAGGGTTCGGAGTCGATGGCCGAATCGAATTTCGAGTTTGTTCCAGAGCCTGGACCAGCCGACCAGTCCGGCGGCGAGCCCGAGCGCCACAAATGGGACACAATATCGCGCATGATGCCACTGTTCGGTGCCCACAAAGCGAATGGCCCACTTGCCTGAGGCCAGGGTCCAGACCCATGGCAAAGCCGTTAATGCGATTCGCGGTGCCATGAGTGCCAGAACCGCCCATGCCGAGAGGCCGATCCAGAGAAAGTCCCAGGTGGTTTTCAGGGTTTCGACAAGTGTTGGTCGTCCACCACCGAACTGATCCATGAAATGCTGGGGCGCCATTTTGCCTGCGGTTTGTCGCAGGTAGATCATAAATCCACCGCAAAACCAGATTAAACCTGTCATTACGACGGCAGATCGCCAGATTTGGGTTTTATCAATTGATTCAGGTTTTCTGGCAGGAATGATGGCGAGGGTGGCAACCACAAAAGCCCATTCCTGTCGACAGCAGAGGAGGCCAAGGATGCCTGTGATGGCCCAGCCCCTGTGGCGTTCGCGCCAACCGTTTACAGCAAGTATGGCAAATGGAAGTGCCATTTGCATTTCCCGAAAATCATTGATGGCCAAGGGGCGCAACAAGGGTGTCAGGGGCACAAGCAGAAGGGCGGAAACGGTTGCGGAAAGACTTCCTGATTCATCGTTTACAAGCTTTGCAGAGGCTGGGATCAGGAGCCAGAAGACGATGATGTCGAGATACAACAAGGTGGTCGGGTCGGGTCGTAGCTTGTAAAGCGGGACAATCATGAATCGCAATGGGCTCAAATAATTCATTTTCCAGACCGATGGCCCTTCGGTGGCATAGCTTGCAATCGGCCGCACGCTGATGGTTTCATCGCCGAAGCAAAGGGCCCAAAACCACTGGTTATAATATGCCAGATCCCACGACCAGCCTGTTTCCAGGCTTTGATATTGCACCCATGCCGCCCGGCATGTCACGCCCGCCATGACGGCATAAAGGACCCAGACGCAAAGCCATAAGATCTGATTCTGGCGAGACTTCAAAGGATCATATTCCAGTTGTCATTCAGGTTGATCGGGATGCGGCTTGAGTCCGGATTGTTCTCCAGTATAACCATACCAGAACGAGCTGCGAAACCATGAATGCCGAAAACGGAAGTATTTCGATGTCAATTCTGGTCATGATTACAAATCTTCGAATGTTTCAAAGATTTTAATTGAAATCAGTCCGACTTTAGCATACATTATAATTGAAGATTATTGGAAAAAGGAGAAAGCCGTGCGCACAAGGATTACGGTAATAGACAACGCAGACCGAGTCGAAGGGCTTCGTTTAGCGGCGAAAGTTCGTAAGACATTGGAGAAAATTATATCTGTGGAGATTGATCCAGAGAATTTCTTACCCGGAGTGCACCGAGATGAGCAGTCGCGAGCATATTTTGAGTTCAAGACCCAAAATTCCGATCAAGTGGCCAAGGTATTAAACAATAACGGATACACCAGTTGTGTCGAAGTGAAAGAAGTGCGGGAGCCAGTTGGTCAGGGTTGCCAGAACTGTGGGAACGTGGTTGGTCCGACCCTCCCGACGATTTGTCCAAACTGTGGCTTTCGCGATATTTCTGCGTGTCCAGTCTGTCATACAGAGGTATCGCGTCAGAATTACCAACGGATTGACAGCAACTTGTTCCACTGTCCTCAGTGTCATAGTCAGGTTCGACTTCGCTTCAATGAGCCAATGTTTTTTGGAGATGGCATGTATAATCAGCCTCTTGTGGTGGTCATACAGGAGTAAAAAGTTGTGAAATTCAAGTTCGATGAGCAGGGTCATATTCTCTGGACACCGAAAGATCTGTACGGGATGGTGAAAGTTAACCCATTGCGATTGGTGAATGACTATCTTATGGGCGGTGTCACTCCCAAGGCATTTGCAGAATATAAGTTGTATTGCGATTTCCTTCATGCCATTTCAGAGCGTACCGGGGTTCATCCGCGAAACCTTTACTTGCGAGGAAGCTGTCAAATTGGCTTTAGTATCGCCCCAAAAGCCGACAAAGTCTGGACCGCGATGACAGCTGACTCTGACTTGGACCTTGTGATTGTCGATCGACCTTACTTCGACCGTTTTGAGGAAGAAATCCGCCGATGGGAGACCAGGAATCCTGTACAGACACTTCAGGGAAGAGAGTCATATTTGTTTATTGAACGTCAGCGAGACCGACAATTCTATTGCTGCCGAGATAAAGGACTTCCATCAGTCGTTTGTGTTCATCACCGCGATATGGTTGTTGCCATAAAAACACTTTGCCATTGTGGCAGTGATCGTGAAGTGACTGCCTTTATCTACCCTGACTGGTTGTCTGCAAGAAGACGTTACGAAAACGACATTCGACTGCTTCGAATAGGTATTGAGAAAGGCGAACTGTTGGCGCCTGACGACCAACCATTTTAAACGAAGGCTGGACAAGCCAAGTTATACTCTTCGCGGTCATGAATGACACTTTTTGATCGCGACGATGCCGGAGTCATCGCAGCCAGTAGCCGGTGGTTGAGGAGCGTCAGCGACGACACCACCGGACGAAGACGCGACATAAGGTCTTGCCCCTTGCCGGGGTGCCAGCAGCTTTTTTTAGACCTCATGACCGGAAGGTGTCGCTTCGCTCAACCACCGGCTACTCGCTTTGATGCCTCCGGCATCATTCTGATACGGGATGTCTCTTTTTTGACAGCGACAAGTATAGTCTACTGGACCAATGATTAAACGTTGATGAAAATGAATGCGTTTTCTCAGGAACAAAAACGGATTGTATTTCAAAATAATGCAATACAATCCGTTCTTAGTTATCAATGGAATGACAAAATCAGACCCTTGCCCGGGGCTGAGTTACTGGGGTGCGTGGATTGACCAGATATCCAAGATTGACAGGGTTTCGAGGTGGCTGGCCGAGGATGATGCGGCAGGCTTCCTCGGCGGTTTTGCGTCTGAGTTCGACAAAACCTTCTCGGCTGTAGAATGCGGAGTGAGGAGTGAGGAACACGTTGGGCCTGGTTCTGAGTCGGTCGTCGTCCATGGGTTCGCGTTCGAACACGTCGATTCCGGCACCGGCGATATGGCCCGAGGCCAGAGCTTCCACCAGGTCGTCCTGCTTGACCACGGGTCCGCGGGCGGTGTTGATGAGATAAGCGCCTTTGGGGAGTTTGGCGAGTGTCTGGGAGTTGATCAAGTGCTGACTGTCTGCATCCAGATAGCAATGCAGGGAGAGAAACTGGCATTGGGGCAGGAGTTCGTCCAGAGTTATGGCGCGACGGATGCCGAGGGCCTTATCGACACCATCGGGCAGATAGGGGTCGTAGAAGACGACATCAAGGCCAAAGGCTTTGGCTCTCAGGGCTGTGGCGGTACCGATCCGGCCACAGCCGACAATGCCCAGGGTTTTGCCGCGGAGGCGTGGTGCGGTGTCGGCCACTTTGTAATCCCATTTGCCATCGCGGATTGACTGATCGCATGGACCAAGCTGGCGGGCCAGGGCCAGAAGGAACATGATGGAATGGTCGGCCACTTCTTCGCTGCCGTAATCGGGAACGTTGCAGGTGACGATCCCACGCTTGCCGGCGGCTTCAATATCGACATTGTTATAGCCCACACCGGCCCGCACGATTGCTTTGAGCCGGGGGGCGGCGGCCAGTGTGGCATCGCTGATGCGTGCGATGTCGTGGAAGAGGATCATGACATCGGTGTCTGCAAGAAAAGGAGCCAGTTCCGACTCGTTCCAGGCCTGCGCCAGAGTGAGTTGGGCATGACCGCCCAGGACCGGCAGTTCGACATCGACTTGATCCAGAAAGTCGGCCACAAGGACATTCTTACCGGTGTTGGTTCCAAAGCTCAGCGGAGGCATGTGTGGGGAGTCTCACTGCATGAATGGGAATGGAGGGATTTTGGGATACGACGCAAGATATAGCCCAAGAGAACGATATTAAGAGTTTTTGCGACGCGGTGGAAGTACCACGCCACGAACTTCCAGCGGATCGACACGTCCGATTGGCTTGATCGAGGGCTTTTCGGCGCTAGGTTGAGGTTTTTTCGAAGCCAGACGACGTGGGGGCAGTGTAATGCCACGCACTTCCGGGGGGCTGGGTCGATTGGAGCGGGGGATTGGTTTTACAACGGGTAATGGCTCGGTGGTGGGTTGTGTTTGAAGTAGGGGCTCAGAATCAAAATCCGCCTGCTCAGGGTCATCAATTGAATCTGGGCCAAGGTATTCAAGAATGGTGAGAGGTTCGGTCAGTGCGATGGTTTCTTGATGTTCGTCCTCAGGGTAAGCTGTTGGGCTGAGATGGACGATCAGTCTTGGTGGCATTCCGACGACAAATCCACCCAGCCATCGGGGTGCGGGCGCGAGGCTCAGGCGGTTCTTTTTGGGGTTTTGGAGTGAGGATCGATCGAGCTCCCATGCCGTGGTGCGCCAGACACCACTAAGCCAGAACATGCGCTGGCTGGTGATGATCAGCCAACCCGGTTCCCAACCGTGTTCGATTTGTCGACGTGCAGGAGTGGCCAGTTGCATGAGCTCTCCGATCCGAATGTGGAGTGGCAATTCGGATTCGGGCGGCAAGCCCGTGGTTGGCTTCAGCCACCGGGTGCTTAGTGGTCGGGCAATCCATCGGACCATTCGTTCTGCCAGAACCGTGGCGAGCGTGGAGAAGGCAAGGCCTGCGAACAGGAGCCTGGGGGCAAAGAAAATCTGGATTGCCACAAGTCGTCCGATGGCTTGGATCTGCCATCCATTCCAAAGCCTGGTGGCGAGATAAATTTCAGCGAAGAGAAAAAAGCCAAGGAAAAACCAGCGTAGCAGAGGCCCAAAACGGACCCTAAGTGGAACAAGGTTGGTAAAACCGGGAGTGGGTGATGGACGGGCCTGAGTCATTGCTCTATTCTGAACTCTTGAACGTCATTCGCCAAGTGTTTCTCTGGCATTGCATGCAATCAGGCCAGAAATAACACGCATGTCATGGAAAAAAGAGAATCAAGATCATGCCTTCGATCAAGGACAAACTGGCTGCCGGAAAAATTGTTCGCCTCTTTGGGGTGGGCCAGCTTGCATCGCCCAAGCTGATCGAAATGATTGGCTATAATGGGGGTTATGATGGCCTATGGATTGATCAGGAGCATGCCGGTTTAAGCATGCGTGATGTGGAGCTTTGTACCTTGGCGGCGAATGCCCACGGGCTTGATCATTTTGTGCGGCTGCCAGCGACAGATTATGCCTCGGTCATGCGGGTTCTTGAGGCCGGCGCGAATGGCTGCATGTTCAGCATGGTTCGCGGAGCGGGCGATGCGGAACAAGCGGTGCGGTGGGCGAAATTTCCGCCCAGGGGCGAGCGCGGTCTCAATGGCGGCAATCGTGATGGCCGCTTCGGCCTGGAACCGCTTGCGGAATATGTCAAGCGGGTGAATAAAGAGACGTTTGTGGGAGTGCAGATTGAAACGCCTGAAGCACTCGCCGAGGTGCGTGATATTGCAGCACTGGATGACGTGGATTGCATTTTCATTGGGCCAGCCGACTTGAGTATGATTTTGGGTGTGACCGGTGAATTTGAGCATCCCAAGTGTCTTGAAACCATCGGCGCTGTGGCCCGCTATTGCAAAGAGCTCAAAAAGCCATGGGGCATTGTGGCGCGAAGCTCTTCACATGCTGCAAAAATGAGAGACATGGGCTGCCAGCTCTTTGTGCTGGGTTCTGACATTGGTGCGATAAACGGTGGTGTTAAAGGTCTTAAATCGACATATTCGGAACTATTTGCGAAATAAGAGGGTTGGTTGGTCGAGATACAAAAAAAAGGTCGGCTGCAAGCGATGCAGCCGACCTTTTCGATGAATTTCGGAAGGGGGCATGTCGATCAGCGTGAGGGCTGTTCGTACATGATTGCTTCGCCAGAATTTGCGACATTGCTTTGCATGGATTGCAATACACCGTCCTGAACCCGCTTGATCAAAACGGACTGTTGCTCTGGTGCAATTTCTTTATTGATCCAGTTCACAGCTTGGTGCGACAGGCCCCGGCGGGCCTGATTTTCGGCGACGGCGCCGAGGGCTTTCATACGATTGTCGTCATCTTCATAGAGATAGGTGGCCATTCGTGCATCGCGGAATCGGCCCAGAGCGATCAGGCGGTCTACGAGGTCGCCAGCCACCACTTGTCGAACGGACGCTTCCTGCACAGCGGATGCCACTTGAGCCGTTTCGATGAAGATTTCGGTGGCTTTGTCCTTTTGGTTGAACCGAGCCAGAGCCTCAGCCACGCGAGCGAGAGTCAGGGCCCGAGGGGCATTCTGGCGAATCGATCGGGCAGCTATTAAAGCCCGGTCAAATCGCATGGCCAAAGCTCCCTTGATGGCGATCTTCTGCGCGGTTTCATTGCGCCAGACACTCATCGGAACGCGTTCATTGATTTCCAGGGCGAGATCATAAAGCTCATCCAGCGCGTCTTCATAACGCTCCTTCTGAGCATTGGTCAAGTCGTTGGTCTGGACATATTCTTCGATTTTAGCGGCGATGGTCTGTGCATCTTCAGCGATGTCAAACGAGACCCGCGACATCATCTCAGATTTCAGGTCATTGTTCGTCAAAGCGGTGGATAAATCGGCCGCCTGCCGCCAGATGGCCTTAGAGCGA
Organism: Candidatus Kuenenia stuttgartensis; assembly: GCA_945865635.1. Taxonomy (GTDB): domain Bacteria; phylum Planctomycetota; class Planctomycetia; order Isosphaerales; family Isosphaeraceae; genus QWQI01. Next base: position 63,913 of record CAMBEP010000011.1, on the reverse strand, counting down.
TCAATCCATAGAGTCCGGTCGGCAGGAAGTGTGTTTTGCTCAACACTTTCGCGTATGAGGGCGTCGGTCAGGTTTGTGGATGTTGTCACAAGCGAGACGAGCCGGACATTCCTTATTGTGCTGTCAGGCAGGGCGATGGCATTGATGGCGCCCGCATTCAGGGCTTCAATGGCATCTTCGAGCTTGTTTCCGAAGATTTCAGAGCGGGCCAGCCGGTCGAGGGCCCGCACCCGCACCTCTGGATTGGAGAGCCTGACAGCATTATTGAACAGTTGTTTGGAGAGCAGTTTCTTTTGGTCGGAATTCAGCTCAGGGCCTTCGCGGTCGCCTGGTCGTGGTGGGCCGATAAATTTCGGAGGGCCAATAAAGTCGTAGGGAATCAGGGCAGGATTATCGCCGCTGCGCATATCCTCAGGCATTCCCTGGCCAATGACTTCATTCGGCAGAGGGCGCATAAAAGCCGGTGTTCCTTCGGAAAGACCAGCCGAATTCGACTCCATTCCCGTGCCGGTGGTGCCCAGGCCTGCTCCCGACTCCACACCCGTACCCGTGCCACCAACGCCGAAGCTGCTTTCATTACCGGTTCCGGTCCCGCCGAAACTGGCTCCACCTGATGTCAAAGGCTGTGAGCTTGGTATAAGGGTCTGGGCCAACACGGACTGTGATTCCGCGCCTGCCATGCTAAAAACAAGGCCCATTCCCAAGGCAACAGGAATTGAGCGAGACGGCTTTTTCATCACGATAAAAGTCCTTGACCGGTTCGAGTTCAGATTTCCAGGGAAATCCAAAGGCATCCATGACCCGACACAACCATCCGGAAGGTATAACACCTCATTACCAAGAATGCATCATAAAACGCATGAGGTCAAAAAAAACGAGCGATGATCATCAGATCGAGCAGGATTAATTGTTACAGTTCCGAAATCTTGTGTGAATTTACATATTGTCAATTTTTGATGCAGTCGATTTGAAAATCTGGTTGGGGATGCGCCTTGGTTTCTTCTGGAGTGGCCTTCAAGAATCAAAAAACGGACCACGCAGGAGGTGGTCCGTTTCAAGTTAAGCGGAATTGCGAATCAGGCTTGGAAGATTACTTGGAAGTGGCGGCCTTGGCTTTTTCGCGTTCCTTGGCTTCTTCGTCCTTGTCTTCCTGGTCGTCGTCCGAATCGATTGGGACGACAAAAGCGGCCCGAACGGGTGCAGGCATTGGCGAGGCGGCCCCTTTGACAGACTTCCAGATGATTTCGTTAAAGACCAGATCATCGGCTTGATCTTCTTTATCGAGGTTTAATTTCAACGATTTTTCGGCACCCCAGGCGGTCGCAAGATTACGAGCCTTGATGTCTACCTTGGGTGCGACTTTGACAAACGTCTTGAAATCTGGATTGGCCGTAAAGCTGTTGAACATGGGTCTGGCGGCGGCGTCGAACTGGCTCATGGGTTCCAGTCCGAGGATCAGTTCCATGGTTCTTAGCATGGATGAGGTTGTGTACATGGTGGAATCGACGCTGCGACGCTTTGTGTAGGGGCTGATGACAAGGGCGGTCGATCGGTGGGCGTCGACATGGTCAGAGCCATTCTGGGCATCGTCTTCGACGACGAAAATAGCCAGTTTCTGCCAGAATTTCGACTTTGACAATCCTTCCACCACCATGCCCACAGCCAGATCGTTTTCGGCGACCATGGCCGTTGGGGTGAGTGCCCCTGGGCGAGTGCCGGAGGTGTGGTCGTTTCCGAGCCTTAGGACGATCAGCCTGGGCATGTCGCCTTTGGTTTCGAATTCTGCGAGTTCTTCAAGGAATCGGGAGGCACGCTTTGTGTCGGGATAGGAGAGGTCGTAGCTGCGATATTTTGGATCAAAATGACCTTCAAGGGCTTTATATTTGGTGGTGGCGGGGTCGGCTGGAGTGGCTCCGTTGTCGACAAATTCACCATAGCTGCGATAGGTCACATGTTTTTCAGCGGCCCGGTCGAACAAATACCCGCCGGCTGGAGTGGCGATTGGGAACTTGGCTTCGGCTGGATACGGGACACGTCGGTCGCCACGATAACTGATGGGCCACAAGCGCTCGACAAAGTCAGAGGCATAAGCGCCCATGGTCCATTCGTGGCCATCGGCGGAGACTTCGCTTTCGACATAAAAATTGTCGAACAGGACAAATTCTTCCGCCAGGGCATGCTGATTGGGTGTGACGCTTTCAGGGAAAAGGCAGAGCTCAGGATCTCCATTCCCTTTTTTCACATCGCCATAAACCTGGTCGTAAGTTCTGTTCTCTTTGATGATGTAAATGCAATGTGTGAGCGGAGAGGAGTCGCCGAGTCTGGCTGGAATGGGGTTTTTCTCAGCCGAGGCTTTTTCAGAGCCACGTACAGAGAGGGGCTCTTTGGGGTTCAAAGGGCTGTTGGCCAGCACGGTGCGGGTCATGACGGCCAGTTGAGCAGGAGTCGGCACGGGAATGGTGGACAAAGAGCCCTGAAAGAGCTGACCGATATAATCGCGGGTTTTACCTTCGTAGGAATCGTTGGAGGCCAGCGGATTTGGGCCTTCCCGATTTGGTCTGCTGGTATTGCCCTTGCCATTGGCGACGTAGAGGGTTTTGCCATCTTTGGAAACGCGAACACTGGTCGGATACCAGCCAACGGGAATGAAACCAAGGGCCTGACTTCGGCTTGGGTTGGTAACATTGACCACGGCCACATCATTTGTATTTGCATTTGTGACGAACAGGAGCGATTCGTCAGGCGAGAGTGCCAGCGAATTGGGAGTGGAGCCGGCCGGGGCATTGGGCGCGATGGAAGTGCCGATGGTTGCCAGAGGCTTGCCAGTGACGGTGTCGAAAACACTGACGGTGTTCCGATTGGCATTTGCGACATAAAGCGTGCTGCCGCTTTTATTGATCAATAATTCGTTTGGGTGTTCCTGGGTTTCATAGGTTGCAATTGGCTGGAATGTTGACGCATTGATCACAGCCACCTTGGCAGCACCCCAGAGCGAGACATAGAGCCGATTTGAAATTTTATCGAGCAACAGGGAATATGGGTAAGAGCCAGCTTCCAGCTTGAGTTCGTCGAGGAACTGACCTGTGGAAAGGTCAAAGCGCCCGATGCTGTGCCCGAAGACATGGCTGGTGTAAAGTGTTTTTCCATCGGCCGAGAGGGCCAGCCCGCCCACGGCACGCAGCTTGTTGCGCGCTTCGCCAAACCCGGGCGCGGCTTCGGCGAGAAACTCTTTGCGATCAGGAAATTGCAATTGTCGGCGATTGTTCAAAAAGCCTTTGCTGTAATCAAAAATGTGGACCAGGTCGTCAAACCCGCCACCGACATACAACTGATTGCCATCCTCAGAGAAAATCAGGCCTGAAAAGCTGTAAGGCACATTGACCCGGCTCAGAATCTGCCCTGACTTCTGGTCGACCAGCACCACCTCGTGGTCGCCATAACCTGCATGAAGAATGGCCAAAACCGTTTCGGTCGGATGCTGCGTGATCTGGACTGGCAAATCGCCAAGTTTCAATTGGCGGCCCGCCGGTTTCAGCGACCAGCCATTCGGCAACAGCACGCGGCCGTCAAGTTTCAGACCTGGCCAGATTGGTTTAAGTTCCTTTGCAGGAACGGGTTCCTGTGCCATAGCCGGCATCATGGAAACGAGAGTCAAAATTCCGAGAATGGTGCGAAGCATTTTAGTAGTGCCCTTGTCCACAATAGGTCCCAACCTTTTATCGAGAAATTGGAATATAGCAAAATCTCGTGTTCAAAATACAACGCATTTGGTGAAGGTTCGATGATTTTCTGGAATCACTCTGCAACGAAGGCCGCTGAAATGGCGTTCGAAAGTTTCATAAGCATAGGCCCTGAAAGATCATAGGGCTGAGTTGTCAGGATCACGGCATAAGCGCCTCGCAAGGGGTCCATCCACATCAGGGTGCCGGTCGCGCCGTGATGCCCAAAGGCTTCAGCCGGGAGGAGTTCGCCCAGATTCGAACCCACCCCAAGCCCAAAGATGCGCCAGCCCAGGCCCCAGGAGTTGATTTTCTGATCCTCTTCAGAAATACGAGTGTAACTCTGGACTTGGCTGGAAGTCATCAGGGCCACGCTCTGGTTGCTCAGGAGTCGTGTCCTGCCCAGAACGCCGCCGCCGAGAAACAACCGGGCCAGGCGGCCCAGATCGCTTGCCGTGCTGGTCAGCCCGCCCCAGGGGGCACCCAGGCCAAGCCAGTAAGGGCTGTTCCAATGCCAATTGGTGGCTGCCTTTTCCTTGGAAATTCGAATCCGGGCCACCTTTCTGGCATCCTCGCCCTGGACTCCCAGATCGGTTGCGTTCATCCCAAGCGGTTCAAAAATCTCTGTTTTAAGAAAATCGCCGATCTGCCGCCCGCTCACCTGATGCACCAGTTCGGCCAGTAGTGCCGTACCCATGCTTTGGTAGCTCACGCCTGTGCCGGGCTCAAAGAGGAGGTCGCATTTACAGATTTCCTCAACGAATTTTGCGAGCGATGCATGATCGGCCCGGAGTCGTTCATTTTCCGGGAGCATGTCTGGCAGGCCTGAAGTATGGCTCATCAGATGACGGATTCGAATCGAGTTTTTGTCAGGCCGATTCATGCCCGGAACGAAGTCGGCAATGCGGTCGTTGATCCGGACGAGGCCACGCTCGACCAGCATCAAAACGGCCATCACGGTGATCGGCTTGGTGAGCGATGCCACCAGAAACGGAGTTTCAGGTGCAACGGTGGCGGGGTCAGCCGGATTCATGGCGTCAAAGCGGCCTTCGGCATGACGCCGTTCGATGCGGTCTGCAACGCCGGCACAAAGACTTACGGCCGGGAACTGGCCGGATTCGACCGCTCGGTGAACCCATTGCAGGGCAGCTTGCCATCGCTTGGTGTCAAGAGTTGTGGAGATGGAATTTGTCGCCATTGCTGAAGATCGTTTCCAGGGCTTGAGGCCAATCCAAAAATGGTTTATACGTGCATCGGATGTGCTTCACGATTAAGATACGAAAATTGTGATCAAACTTCATCTGAATACTGGCCGCGATTGGAAAGGCCTGAAGACTCATGGCGAACGTAACGGGATTTGGTGCCAAAGGTGATGGCAAGACGGATGACACGGCTGCGATTGAGCACGCAATAGAAAAGGGTGATGGGCTTTTGGAATTTCCGAGTGGTACGTTTATCATCCGGAAAACGCTCGTAATCGACCTTTCCCGCAACAGCAACAGCCCGATCGGGATTCGGGGGGCCGCCGGAACGACCACACTCGTGATGCGCGGAGGGGGGCCAGCGATTCGTTTGACAGGTTCGCACAAGGGGACGGCAGATCCCAAAAGCTGGACCGACCAGACGCGCCTGAAAGAACGATTTCCGACCATCAGCGGCTTGGAGATACGCGGCGAGCACAAGGATGCTGTCGGATTGGAGCTGGTCATGACAGTCAAGCCAACCATTCAAAACATTCTGATTCGCGAATGCCGGGTCGGATTGCATCTTCGAGACCGAAACCGAGATGTACTGATCGCGGATTCGCATATTTACAACAACACGGATTACGGCATCTTTCTGGATCATGTCAATCTTCATCAGATGAATATCTGCGGCTGTCATATCAGTTACAATCAGGCCGCAGCGATTGCAATGGTTGGTGGAGATCTTCATAATATCCAGATCACAGGGAATGATATTGAATACAGCCATTCCGCAGATTTAAAGCGGCCTGATTCGGCAGATATCCTGATCGACGCCCGTAATGGAATTGCGAGCGAAATTACGATCGCCTCCAACACGATTCAGGGTCGGGCTTCCGTCAACGGAACCAACCTCAAAGTGGTCGGCCGCACTGGCCCGGATGGTTTTCCTTCGGCCCGTCTGATTGCAATCACCGGGAATATTCTTGGTTCCCAGAGCACAAGTCTTCATTTACAGTCTGCCCAGCGAATAGCCATAACGGGCAACACAATTTATGACGGTCATACCATCGGTCTCTTGGCCAGAAACTGCGACGGAATTGCGATCGCCAACAATGTTCACGGCTGGGGCCACCAGCCCGAGAGGCCAAGGCAAGATCATTACAGCCTTGAAAACTGTCAGGCTGTGACCATTACAGGCGAAATCTTTCAGAACGCCGGCGGTGGCAATGCATCATCAGGCGGAGTGATTGCACTAAAAGGCTGTCATCATGCCGCGATTGGTCAGGTTGTCATTCGCGACCCGCAAGTGCGTGGGATATGGCTTGAGGATTCATCCGCCGTGGCCATTTCCGGGTCGGTCATCTCGACCACCAGGCCCGACTCCAAAATGATTGCCGCAATTGAAGTCAGCGACAGTTGCAGGAATATTTCGATGTCAGGAAATATTGTCAGTCAAGGCCAAAATTCGGCCATAAAATGCAACCTCAAAAGCGGCCGGGATTTCAATACGACCATTCTATGAGAGCTGTGCGGATCGGGCCGGAGCAGGCCAAGGAACCAGATTTTCGAGGGCTTAGTGTTGATCCAATGATCCACCAATCCAGAGAGGATCGGTATAGCCGCTCCTGAGCAGGACATCGCGCACCACCGAGCCACGCCTGATTAAAATCTCAACGGCCTCGGTCAGACCGTCCGGGCGGGATTTCATGAGTATCCGCAAGAAGTTTCGGCCCTGTTCGGGCTTGTCATAACGATTTACCACAGAAAGCAATCGTCGGGCGGGCGGGCTGAGCGATTCATCCGTCAGGGTGGGCATTTGACCGGCCTTCGCCTTGGCGACCAATTCCGAGGCGGCAGTTCTCAAGGTTTCGGGGTCATCCTTCGCCCACTGAAACATCGAGTCATTTACAGACAATCGCGGCGCTTTGTCGAGCCCATCGCCCCAGAATCGGGCCAGAGTTTTCGAGGATTTTCTGACCCACCCGGGAGCATTTGGCTTCGGGGGCGGCGATCGGTCGGGAGCGTCGCACATGAGCTGAATGGCCCAGGCGCGGCTCACGGCGGGTGGGTCCATGACGGCCAAAACCCTTGCCCCGCCCAGTTGCCGCGGCCTGCTTTCATACCACGGAGACATCACAAACAAGGCCCTTGTAAAGGCTAAGGCTTTGCTGTCGTGGGAAAGCAGCCACATATGAGGGAATTGGTCGGGCGATCGGCCGCCGAGGGAAATGTCCGCTCGAATTTGGCCTTCATCAAGATGCTGCTGCATGACCATGGACGGGGTCGAAAGTTCGCTTGCAAACTGCACCTCAGCCCCTTGAGGAAGCTTATCACGAAGCTCTTTAAGCACTTGTGGAGTAAATGCGTCGTACCAGTATGTCAGCTCAAAGCCCTTTTTCCAAGCCGCTTCAGGGCCACCGATCAGCTCGTTGTAATAGGAGAGTTCATAGGGGTGTATTCTTGCAAGCTGAATCAGGCTGGCCGCAACCAGAACCAGTCCTGGCAAGGCTTTAAGGCGAAAAGAGAGCTGGCTCAGAACCCGCCCGGTCCAATCGGACCCAAGGCCAGCAAAGGCAGCGAGAAAGAAGAACACAGGGAGCATGAGTCGGACACCGTCGTGGGCCGGTACACGAAGCATGCGTGCGAAGATCGGGATGAGCATGTGAAGGGCGAGATAGACTGGCAGGCGGTCGGCCTGGATTCGGAAGAAGCCCCAGAGTAGGCCTATCATGGCCATGAAAAGTGTCAGGATTGGCACAGTCACAGCCACCAGCACGAAGCCGTTGGGCCAAGGCAGACTGTATTCGTAAATCGTCCCCAAATAAAGGATTTGAATATCGGGCAAGGCACCTTGGCGGTTCGTATTGATCTGATAATAGTGGGCCAGTCGGGGCAAGGTTTCAACCCACCAGCCGGGGTTCCCAAGCCAGGCCACAACCGGTGCGAAAGCGGCTGAGGCAGAGATGGTTTCCAGAGTGGGACGAGGCGTGGTCCAGAATGACCACCGGAGCCCAAAGAATTGGCCTAAGCCTTGTCTAATCAGCCAGATAGCTAAAGGGGCTGCCAGAATGAAGTCAGGCAACTGCTGGGCTGGCTTGTGAATGAAGAGGTCTACCCGTCCTGCGGGCGGGAACTGGTTGGCAATGCGGCGTATTTCAAGAAAAGTCAGGCCCAAGAGCAGCAATTGCGGTCCAAGGGTGAAGAGGCCATCGAGAAGGCTGCGTTTATCAAGCGTGCGCGTTCGGGCCAAAAGCACCCAAAACAGGAGTGGGCCGACCACAAAAACGGCCGCCATTTTCTGGACAAACGCCAGGCCCAACAGAACGCCGACCAAGAGCCTCCAGCGACGACCGTTTGGATCGTAAAGCCCTTTCCAAAAAGCGATTGCCGTGAGAGCCCAAAGCAACATTCCGGTGATATCGGTGCCGGCCACATGGGCATCGCCGAATGGGCGTGGCATGAAGAGCAGGGCACCGGCTGCAACCGCACCTGCAAGCCGGCTGAAACGCGATGCCAAAAAGCCATAAAGCATGACCAAACAAGCTGTAAACTCAAATATGGATGCCAGTCGCCGACCTACGATATCGTTTGTCAGCCAACCAAAAAGGCCGTTGGTCAAGAGACTGAGCTGACCCGAAAGCGGTGGGTGAAAATTGATGCCGAAGTGACCGTAAGGCCAGTAATAGTGGAGCGTATCGGGTGTGAGCAAAACTTTTAGGCCCGACCAGGATCGCACTTGAAACAGGCGTTCCCACCACTGGGCGGACATCAACTGGCTGAACCTGTATGCGGGTTCGTCCCAAGTCAGACCAATGTCGCCTGCTGTTGGTAGAAGCACGAAAAGCGAAACGATGCCGACCAGGATCGACGAGCGAGCCCAGCTCAGGCCCTTTTTCGTTTTGGGCTTGGGCATGAGAGGCGAATCGGTCTGTTCAGTGGTGATGCTCATGGATGATTGCGATTCGGCTTGCTGAGAGTCTCGGTCCAGACGGCTTGCACTTCGTTCATGTCATAAACGGCAAGCAGCCAGACACCGAACTTTGTATAAGTATAAGCAGGTTTGAGCTTGCGCACCACCTCGTGGTCGCGTGGCTCAAAATTGCCGGGCCGATTCTGCATCACCAGCCAGCGGAATGGACCAGCCGTTCGGGGGTCGACCGATGGCTTGAGTCGGCCCACTTGATTGAGGTAGAAGAACGAGGTTGGGAAGCCACGAAATGCCAGTCGTTCGTTCGGGTCTGTATTGGCATTAAGCCAATCGAGAGCCTCAGGTGTGAGACTGTCCCAATAGTATGTCGGTTCCATGCCGAGTCTGGCCGCTCCAGGCAGACCACCCACCAGAGGCGAGAAATAGGAGAGCGGCACTGGGACATAAACAGCCAGAGAGATCAATACCTCTGCACAGAGGAATCCGGTTAGCCCCTTGGCCAGGTTGGGCTTGCGTGCTGCAAGCCAGCCGATTCCGAGGCCCGTCATGGCTGTTCCGACGCCCAGCCCGGCGATGAACTGACGGACGCCATCGTGACCGGGTGTGTGTGGTAAAGCTCGCAGAGCCAGTGGTATAAACCAACCTACAGAAAAGATTTGTGAAAAACTCTGGTTCGGGCCACGCCGGGCTGCGGGGATTAGTCCGAAGAGCGATAGGATGAGTGCGATGACGGGTGTGGCGAGAATGGTCCAGACCAAAGTGTTGGACCACGGCAGCGACTCTAACGGGGTTTTGTAGATTTGCCCCAAGTAGAGGGTCTCAATCGGTATGGTGCGGCCACGGGTCAGGTTCGACTTGAAAAATCGCAGTGGGCCGCCCACGGGCTCGCACCACCACGACGGGTTGAATAAATAAAGAGCAATCCCGGCCACGGCGAGGCTTAGAATCAGGCCCTTGAGCTGTCGCTTCCAGGGCCCGCCGATCAGGGCCCCAAACACCATGGGACCGATCAGGAACCAGCCGCTGAGTTTGGTGGACATGGCCGCGCCCAAGATCAGGCCTGACAAGCTAAAGCGGCGGAGGGCCTGGTTGCGCTCGACCGAATCATTGGCTTCAGCGGTGGCCAAGAGACCCATCAGCCAGAGCGAGCTGAGAAGCCCATCATAAGTTGCATAATGAGCCAGACCAAAGAGTTGTGGGCTGGCAGACCAGCAGATTGCAGAGCTGATCGCAGCGAGTAAGCCAAACCGTTTTTTGAGAACATGAAAGAGTGCTGCACAGGCGATGGCGTGGAAGAGGATGGTTCCAAACCTTTCTCTGGCAAGGGGCTGGCGCCAAGGTGTGGCCAGATCGCCAATCAGAGCAACCAAGGCATAAAATGGAGGGTGGCCGTGTGGCTCTTCACGAGCGAATGGCCAAAACCAGCCGATGACCCGGGGCTCAAAAAACAAGCTCCAGCGTGACGAGACCTGTCTGGCCGATGGTGCTGGAAGGCCCTGAGCCTGAACAAGTTCCAAGCTTGGTGTCGACCACGTGGCTGCAAATCCCGAGGGGTCATAACAGGCTTGCAGCCAGAGCCGAACGCGTTCGACCCGGCCCAAGGTGTAGCCTTCGTCCCAGACGATCGACATTCCCGGCTCGGTCAGGATCAGGAGGGCCAGAGAGGCCAAACCGACCAAAATCGCGAGCCGGAGATTTCGCACGTCATAGAGTCCTATGCATCAAGAGAAAATCAGGCTGATTCTTTCTTGCGGGACTCTTTGGTTGGCTTTGTGGCTGGCGGAGATTCGGATTGCTCGAGCAAGCCGATCTCTTTGCGGATCACTTCAGGAGTAACAATGTAAGGCCCCTTGAACTTCTCAGCCCGTTCAGGGAGGTAATACATCGGTTCGAGCATGATTTCTTCCACAATCGAGCGCAAGCCCCGTGCACCGGTGTCTTTTGCCTTGGCCTTTTTGGCAATTTCCCGAAGGGCTTCTTCGGTAAATTCCAAGGTGGCACCTTCCATGTCGAACAGTTTTTGGTACTGCTTGACCAAGGCGTTTTTAGGCTCTTTCATGATCTTGACCAAGGCCTCTTCCGTCAGAGGCATCAAGGGGCAGATTACGGGTAGACGGCCAATGAATTCCGGTATCAGTCCGAATTCAAGGATGTCGTCGGTTGTGACCCGGTCCAGCAGGTCGGCCACTTCGCGTGAGTCGTCTGCCTGTGAGGCACCTGACCCGAAGCCGATCGACTTGCGGCCAATCCGCTTGCTGATCATCTTGTCCAAGCCAACGAACGTTCCGCCGCAGATGAATAACACGTTGGATGTGTCCATCTGGATGTATTGCTGCTCCGGATGCTTACGTCCACCTTGCGGGGGCACATTTGCCGTGGTGCCTTCAAGCATTTTGAGAAGAGCCTGCTGCACACCCTCGCCAGATACGTCCCGTGTGATGGAAACATTGTGATTGGTTTTGCCAATCTTGTCGATTTCGTCGATGTAAACAATGCCCCGCTGAGCCGCTTCCACGTCGAAGTCTGCCGCATGAAGCAGTTTCAAGAGGATATTCTCAACATCCTCGCCCACATAACCGGCTTCGGTCAGGGTGGTGGCATCGCCAATGGCAAACGGAACGTTCAGAATTCGGGCCAGAGTCTTCGCTAGAAGAGTCTTGCCAGAACCGGTCGGGCCGATCAGGAGGATGTTGGACTTGTCCAGCTCAACATCATTCTCCGCACCTTCCTCGCCGTGCATCAGCCGCTTGTAATGGTTGTGCACAGCAACAGATAGGACCTTCTTGGCCCGATCCTGACCAATCACATACGAATCCAGGTGCTCTTTGATTTCGCGAGGCGTTGGGATGTCGGTGAAGAGCGTTTTGGGAACTCCACGACGCTTCTTTTCCTGATCCAGAATCGACTGGCAAAGCTCAATGCATTCGCCGCATATGTATACGTCGCTTGGACCTTCGACCAATGGCCCTACATCGCGGAAGCTTTTGCGACAGAAGGAACATGTGGCGTTCTTCTTTTGACCTCCGCCACCACCGCTGGGACCATTGCCCGAACCGCTTCCGGACGTGCCGGAACCGCCTCGTTTGCCTGACCCAGATCCTTGGCCACCGGTGACATCCTTACCTGTCAGCATGCCCTCTTCCTTTCCGTTCCCAAAGGCTTGGTATTCTTACCCCTACGGGAACTTACCGACATCTGTTGCGGCACCATGAAGCCGGACTTCATGGCTGTAATCCTCACGCCCGGTCTTACTTGATCGGCTTTCCGATCGTCCCTACTTGTCGCATTTTGTGTATTTTGCCAACATCCGGCGGGCGAATCGCTCACACAATCGTTCCGTACCAGATATCTTATGGGACGGTTGAGTTTTGGGCAAGATCGGCTTGCAGAAAGCAAATCCACGCTAGACCTCGATCCTTGATTCATTCCCTGCGCCATGCGAGGCCTGAGACGAGTTCCCAAAAACCCATTTCTAGCGATGCTCGACCAACTCGTCCAAAGGCATCAAATCCAAACAGTCAAAAACTTTATGGATGGATCATCGGTTGGTTGTCATGCCGAAATCGAGCCAGAATTGCGGCTTCGTCCGAGGTCAAAGTGCGATCAAAAATCATCAAATCGTCCATCAGGCCTGCATAGTTGATGCCCAGGAAAATTACCGCCTTGTCTGGGTCCCAACTAAATTTCTGGTTTCTGCCGGTCAGTTTTCCCTGAAGTTGGCCGTCGATGTAAAGCGAGCAGTTGCCATTGGTCTGGCCTGTATTGAAGTCCTCAAAAGTGATCAGTATGTGGGTCCATCGGTCGCTTCGGAATGGTGGATTGAGAACCACCACCGCTGGTTTCTCCGAGTCGGGCATTTTGTCAAAATCTTTGTTGCCCGGATTCCATACCTTCAGGTCGGCCAGCACGCCGAGACGAAATTTGCGGGGCCGATCGTCTTTGGTAAAGTCGTTCCAAAAGGCGGCGTCGTTCCAGGCTTTTTCGGTGATTTGAAGCGGGTCCACGAAATTATCCGGCAGATCCTTCTCGGGATCGAGCTTCATAAAATACGAAACACTGCCCGACCAGGCCCGATCGCTTTGATAATTAAGATTTTTGTTGGCCTTAAAGAACAGAAATCGGGGGTCGGATTTCGTAAATTTCAGGGCCTCGCCCGATCGGGCTCCAAGCCGGACCCGAGCCACTCCCGGAGCTGTCAGGCTCTGGTCTATCTGCTTGCGATCGATGGTTTTGGAGGAATAAAGCCTGCCATCACCCTTGGAAAAATCGGCGTTGAAGTCACGATCAAACGTGGCTGCAAAACTCAGAGAATTGCTCAGGCTCTTTGGCAAGCCTTCTTCTGCCGTGCCTGGGTGTGGAGAGCCGATGACTAAAACGGCCCCGATAAGCAAGATCCAACATCTTGGATTCCAGGGTCTGAGACAACAGGTTTTCATGATTGTGGAGTTCTCCGAAAAAATCTGGTTTTGCAGGCCCGGTTTTGATGTTCAGTGAGATTTGACAGTCTGATAAACCCTAATTCATACCCGTTTTGAATTCAACAACAACCCGGCCTGAATGGAGATTTTTTTTTTCGAGGCGTAGATGTCGGCTTTGAAATCAAGGGCGGAATTTTTTGCACAATCTCAACTTTTGAGCGGTATTTTCAGGGCCTTGCGCTGCGCGGTGCTGATGGATCGACCGGTGATTTCAGGCATCGGTACAAACTCCGCCCCCGCCCAGCCCCGGGGGCACAAAAGCTCGTCTGAATGCGGCTTCAAGAGCTTTGCTTCCAGCACCTGGAGTGTCATTTTATGGTTGGTCACGCCGTATTTGACGGTTTTGGTCAGGGCGCCTTCAGGCGGTCCGATATCCAGACCCATGAGGCACTCCACAAGTTGGATTGACTGATTGCTATCAGGGCACTCAAAGCCGAGTTCGCACCGGCGAGCTGGATCAGCGCCACTGACCCAAAATGTCGGGAGTTCCCAGAAGTCAGCCCAGAGGCCATGATTCAAGCGTTTGAGCAGCAAAATTGCGTTGTCGGCCGGCCGCTTGATGATCAGGGAGAATTCTTGGCCCGGTTTGAGTGGGCTTTTGGCCGTTTTGATCGGGATTAGGTCTGTGAGCCCGGTCTTGAAGGCTTCACAGTGAGGGCTGACAGGGCAGATCAGGCAGGCAGGCTCGCGCGGCGAGCAAAGGGTGGCCCCAAGATCCATCATGGCTTGATTGAACGAACCTGGGCGGTTTGGATCGACACGAGCGGTGGCCTCTGCCCAAAGGGTTTTCTGGCTGGAACTGGTTTCAACTGGATCCTGCAAGCCGATGAGTCTGGCGATCAGGCGAATGGTGTTGGCTTCAAGAATCGGCGCTGGCAAATCAAAAGCGAACGATCGGACAGCCCCTGCGATGTATCGGCCAACTCCTGGCAGGGCGAGCAATGCGTTTATGTCGGTTGGGAATTGGCCTTGGTGATCCGTCACAACGGCTTTGGCCAAGGCGTGCAGATGTCGTGCCCGGCGATAATAGCCCAGGCCCTCCCAGAGCTTGAGAACATCCGATTCGTCGGCATTTGCAAGACTTGTAACGGTGGGGAATCGCTCTAGAAAACGATGATAATACGGGATGACGGCCGCCACGGTGGTCTGGACAAGCATCATTTCCGATACAATGACACGATAGGCATCACCCCCATGATTTCGCCAGGGGAGGTCGCGGCCATTCTGGTCGTACCAATCAAGCAAGGCCTGACGAAACTTCCATGCGTTTTCTGCTTCATTCTTGACCAAATCTGGCATCGTGGCAATTCTCCCGTCATTACATCAGGCCATTCCCGCAAAGTCGAATGAAATCATCGCCAAAAACTGTCAAAAATACAAATCCACCTGCACAGAATTTACCTGACCCGAGCAGTCTCGCTATTCTAGCCAATTGAAATAAATAGTTTAAAAACCTATTTTTAAAAATCAGTTGCAGTCCCATTTACGGGATGTATATTCCCTTTATCAGGGAATCGGTGAGTGAAAGTCGAGTGCGAATGGAGTGTGATCGAACCGAAAAAACATTGATAATGCAACAGGGGAGTAGTCAAGATGAGAATGCAACCGGAAGATAATCAGTTAGGGGTTGAAGAGAAGTCGGTGGAGCCCTTGAATGAAGAGCAAAGGGAGCTGGCGGCCAAATATGTACCATTGGGATTGGCGATTGCCAGGGAATTTTCGGTCGGCTGGAGTTGGATTCAGGATGAAATGGAATCGGCAGCGATGTTGGCGCTGGTCGATGCGGCCCGATGTTTTCGGGCATCATTCAACGTGAAATTTGCAACCTATGCGAGGCGAAGGATAACGGGTTATTTATGCGATTCCAAGCGTAAATTCCTGCAGGCACATTATCGGCAAAAGACTTTGATTGCAGAGGGTATGGAGTGGTATTCCGTCAAGAACACTTCGAATATGAGCTTCGATGAGATGCTTGATATGGAAATGAAAATATCGATCGATTATGACCGTTCCGAATATGGGCTTGGCTTTGAGGTGCAAGATTCTCTGGAGCATTGTTTTCGTAGGCTTCCAAGCCGGCATCGTGAAGTGATGCGATCGATTTATTTTGAACGGGATCGATCGATTGAAGAGATTGCGAAAAAGTACAGGGTCACACCTGAGCGTTTAGTGACATTGCATCGTCAGTCGCTGGATATGCTAATGAGTGGCGATTCAGTGCCGACACCGAAAAGCCCTCGCACGCGTAATCGCAGGTCGAGACCGACTGACCCAGGCTTTCCGCATAAACTGACGCCAGAGAGGCACCAGGATACGGATTGATAAACTTGAAATACCGAAAATAAAAAGAAAAAAGGGGGCGCGAAAAGATCGCGTCCCCCTGGTTCGTAGATGCAACAGGCATTGCGGCATCGGTTGGAATGCAATGGGTCAGGCTGCACGTGCCGAACGTTGTTCGCGGAAGAAGCGTGCGATGGATCGCACGACGTGTTCCTGTGCTTCAGCGCCGAGTTCAGGATACATGGGCAGTGCCAGAGTTTCGAGGGCAGCGGTTTCAGCGATCGGGAAATCGCCCGGCCCGTGCCCCAGAGTTGCAAAGCATTTTTGCATGTGTAGAGGGACAGGATAATAGATTTCCGAGCCGATTTTCTGCCGGCCGAGTGATTCTTTGAGGGCATCGCGGTTACCATCCCGCACACGCACCACGAATTGGTTGAAGACGTGATGTCGGTCTTCGAGCTCAAAGGGCAGGGCCAAGACATCATCGTGCAGATGTTTGGCAAAGAGCTCGTGGTATCGCTGAGCCACTTCACGACGGCCGTTGGACCAATTGTCGAGATGGCGGAGCTTGACTCGGAGGACCGCGGCCTGAAGGGCATCGAGCCGGGAGTTGAAGCCGACTTCATGGTGATAGTAGCGAGGTTCCATGCCATGCATGCGAATTCGGGCCATGCGTTTGGCAAGCTGCTCGTCGTGGGTGGTGATCATGCCCCCATCGCCAAACCCACCGAGATTCTTTGATGGGTAGAAGCTGAAAGCGGCGACTTCACCCAGATTGCCGCTTCGAAGGCCCCGATATTCTGCGCCGATGGCTTGGGCAGAATCTTCCAGAACAGGCATTCCGTGCTGGGCGGCCAATCGGCGGATCGGCTCCATATCGGCGGTCTGGCCATAGAGATGGACAGGCAGGAGAACTCGCGTCCGATCCGTAATGGCCGCTTCGATCAAGTCAGGATTGATGTTGAAGGAAACGGGGTCGATATCGACAAAGACTGGCTTGGCACCCGTGCGCCAAATCGCACCAGCGGTTGCAAAAAATGAGTAAGGCGTGGTGATAACCTCATCGCCAGGGCCTATTTCCCAAGCCATCAGAGGAATGAGAAGTGCATCGGAACCGGATGCGCAGCCAACGCCAAAAGGGGCTTGGCAATAGCTGGCCATTTCGGCTTCAAGGCCGCTGACTTCCGGGCCCATGACAAAGGCTTGGTCGCGCATGATTCGCAGAACGAGGGGTTCCACTTCATCGCGAATCGTCTCATACTGGGCCTTCAAATCCAAGGCAGGTACAGGGCGGTCGCCCCAGGATTCCGGCCATTCCATACTGAATGTGGCTTCCGACATCGCAGGCACACTCCTTTGTGCGAACCTCTGAGATCTGGCGAAGTGAGTTCGCTGATATCCAGAGGTCGTTGTGTTGGGCGATCCTTGCCCGACAGTTACAGACTACATATTCCTTCTTTGAAAAATCGTCAAGATGACTTCCCGGTTTTACCATTTCTGAGGATTTTTCCAAAAGTCATGGCGCTATGGATCCAGCCTTGAGCCTCTCATGGCTTGAGAAACTGCTTGCAATCAATCAGTTGCGTCAAGTTCGCGAACCCGCTCCAGAACCAGATTGTCCAAAAGCTCATGCGGGCCGAGTGGAAGGCCGAGCCGAAACTCAATTTCTGGATACTTCAAGATGAGAAGGTTGAGGGCCTCTGCCAAGTCGCGCTGAATGTGGACACCTGCCGAGAGAAAATAGGGCACCATCAGGACTCGGGTTGCACCTTTGAAAACGCATGTGGAGCCACCTGTTACGATATCCGGATCAGCCAGTTCCAAGAAACTGGGTTCAATCACGGTGTAATGCCCCAGCTTCAGGAGACGCTGGGCCAGATCGACCAGCTCCTGATTGGCCTGGGCCCTGCGGCTGCCATGAGCCATCAGCAGAAGGGCAGTTTTTGGAGCGGATGGGTTGGTGGTTTCCGACAACATGGACACGACCATTTCATGAAACGACAGTAAATGTGATTGACCAAGGGCATTATAGGTGGCTGTTCGCAAAAATGGGAAGTTGTAGCGAGAAGCGTCCAGGATCACACTTTACGGGCCTTCCAGCCAAAAGTTTCATAGCGATAGTCGAAAGAGTCGGCATGGCAGGTGACCAGTCCAAAGGCTTCGGCATCACCAAAAACAGGTCCCTTCCACCACATCCCGCTGACTGCGCCCGACTGGATGTGGGTGATATGGTTGACATCAATCCGCTCACGCACGTGGCCATGCCCTGAAAGGATCAACTTGACTCGATAGGGTTCGAGGATTTTTCGAAGTTCGAAGCCATTGCCTATCAAAGAGCTCCCTGCAAGGGTTTTTTGTGGGCTGTCAACAACCTGATTCCAGGTGGAGAGAAACGGAATGTGAGTGACAATCACAATTGGTTTCAAAGTGCCGGTCGTTGCCAGGTCGTTTTTGAGCCAGTCCTTCTGACGATCATCGATCCATCCGATGTAGTCGGGCGAATTGGGGGCCTGACCGATGGAGTCGAGCAAGATGAAATGCCAGCCCCGGTGATCAAAACTGCGATAGGTCTGGCCCTGGCCATAGCGATCAGAAAAGATTGCTTTCCCGTAAGCGGGATCGCCAGAAGAGATGTGCTGTTGTTTTGACCAGCCAGTCACGTCATGATTTCCTATGGTGTGAAAGACGGGCATTTCGATTGTTTTGATGGAATCGTCGAAAAGTTGCCACTGAAGGTTTAATCTTGGTTTGTCAACTGCCAGTGCGTCCATGATGAGATCGCCACCGGTGATCACGAAATCAGGCTTGGGCGAAAGCTTGTTTACAGCGGCAATGCACTGCTTAAAGCCTTCGACTGCTCCAAGTTCAGGCTGGACGTGCATGTCGGTCAGGTGAACGAAGCGGAAGGCGGGAGGTGTATTGCCGAGGGGATTGGCTTGCAAGTGGTCGGAAACTAGATGGAGGAATCCACCAGCCGTGATTGAGCTGGCTGATTGGCGAAAAAGTTCACGGCGTTTGATCCGCATGGGAGATTGTCCATTTCGTTGTGTTGGGGGATCGAGTTGGATCACGACATGGATCATATCAGATATGTCCATTAGAGGTCATTCCTGAGCCGTCAGGAACGAATTGTGGATACACCTTTTAAAATCATAATTGCTCTGTTATAAGTTAGTTTAGTGAATCAGGACCTGGTATGCAATTAAAGGTGGGGGCCTAAACGAATGTTGCAGATAAAACGTAAGGCTTTCACATTGATCGAGCTTCTGGTCGTCATCTCGATTATTTCGGTATTGATCGCATTGCTACTGCCTGCTGTTCAGTCGGCTAGAGAATCGGCCCGACGCGCTTCGTGTATCAATAATTTGAAGCAGATTGGATTGGGGCTTCACAACTTTGAAAATACCAACAATTGTTTCCCTCCCGCTTTTGCGTTCCCGACAGCCACCCTTCCAGCTTCAGTTCAGGCCAGATATCATAACCCTTTACCCTCTGGTTTGGGGTGCCCGCGTTTACCAGCAGATTTTGGATCCAGTTGGGCTTCAAAAACCACAGTGAACAATATGATTGTCCATGGCTGGGAAATCTTTATGTTGCCGTACTTTGAAAATTCCAATATCGCGAATGCCTATAATTTTGAAATTCCATTTTGTGGTACACCCAGATCGGCCGGTGATGAAGACCGTCATCCCAATGCAACCTCGACCATGACGGTGATGAACACGTTTATTTGCCCTTCAAATGCAACCGGTATCACGACGACCAAGGGGACTACAATAAATCGTGTGACAGGTCAGGTTGCTTCCGGCTGGACGGGCGGAGTCTCAGATTATGCTGTCAACCAGTCAATTCAGGGTGAAGTATTGAAATATCTTCGCCCTGATATCACGTATACTGGTATCATGGTGATCAATGCACCACGGCGGATTTCTGAAGTGATTGATGGAACATCTAACACCTTTCTGATGTCGGAAGATGCTGGTCGACCAATTCGTTTTGTGAAGGGCAAACTGGTTGGCAGCAACGTTAAAGGGGCTGCCTGGTCAGACTTCGAGAGTACTTATACCACTGAAGGCTGGAACGGGCTGCCGTGCCATACCAATTGCGATAATGACAGCGAAGATTATTCATTTCACCCGGGCGGAGCCAATAAACTCATTGCCGATGGATCTGTCAGATTCATCAAAGAATCGATGGATTTCAAGGTATTTGCCAAACTATTGACATTTAAAGGTGGCGAAATCATTTCAGCCGACGAATATTGATTTAAACCAGTTTGGGCTTCACACGAAATATATTGGAAATTCGCAAATACATCTCCAAACCTTAAAAATTAATTTATAATTACTGTTACAATTATATCTTGTCTTGTTCTTATGACAATCACTTTTCGGTCGCAGGAGTCTGAGTTTTCATGGTCAATCGAAGCCGTAAGGCATTTACACTCATTGAGTTGCTGGTTGTAATCGCAATCATTGCCGTTTTGATTTCCTTGCTGTTGCCTGCTGTGCAATCAGCCAGAGAAGCGGCCCGCCGTGCCCAGTGCATCAATAATATGAAGCAAATCGGGTTGGCTCTGCACAATTTTGAAAACACCAATGGATACTTCCCACCAAGCCTGGCATTCCCAACCGCCGCACTTCCAGCGTCGATTCAGGCGGCCATGCACAGTGCACCACCTGCTGGAGCCGGTTACCCACGTTTGCCAGCCGAATTTGGTGCCAACTGGGCTTCAAAAACCACGGTGATGAATCCGATTGTCCATGGCTGGGCAGTTCTGACATTGCCTTTCCTTGAAGGTGGCAATCTGGCGAACGCTTATAATTTTGAAATCACTTACTGCGGAACGCCTCGGGCTGCCGGTAATGAAGACAAGCATGAAAATGCAACCTCGATCATGACGGTCATGAACACTTTTCTTTGCCCCTCAAACGCCAGTGGTTTGAACATAACAAAAGGCTCTGCATCCAACATTTTTACTGGTCAGAATATCACTGGCTGGACAGGCGCTGTTTCTGATTATGCCGTAAACGAAGGTATGCAAGGTTCTGCCTTGAACTTCCTGCCAACGGGGACCAATTATATTGGTCTGATGATTCTGAACACACCTCGCAGGATCGCTGAAATCATGGATGGTACTTCGAACACGTTCCTCATGTCAGAGGACGCTGGTCGCCCGACGCACTTTGAAAAAGGGAAGATCACTGGCAACGGCGTTTCTGGAGCAGCCTGGGCAGATTACGAAAGCTCATACGGCACCGATGGATGGAACGGTCAGCCCTGCCATACCAATTGCGATAATAATAACGAAGACTACGCCTTCCACCCAGGTGGAGCCAACAAGCTATACGCTGATGGATCTGTTCGATTCATGAAAGAATCCACAGATATCAAGATTTATGCCAAACTGCTGACATATAATGGCGGCGAAGTTGTCTCCTCTGACCAGTATTGATTGCAATCAGGAAGGAAGCCTCAGGATGCAACTGCGAAAATCCACGGTCCTCTTGATTTCAATGGTCATATCAGGATGCGGTTCATCATCCAATGAATCAGGTGTCGTGACTGTACCAGCCAAGGGTAAAATACTGGTCGATTCCAAATCTTTTGCAGGTTTGAAAATCCAGCTTAAACCTAAATTCGAATGGAAATCCGACAAAGTTCCCTACCCCCATGCTGTCACAGATGACAAGGGCGAATTTGTCCTCGAAACAATTCAGCCTGGCGATGGTGCCCCAACTGGCGATTATGAAGTCAGTATCACCTCTCCAACAAACGAGGGTCTGGGTAAAATCTCAGATCCGATCGGAAGCCGCTATGCAGACTCTTCCAAGTCTGGATTGTCTGCAAAAATCGGTGATTCGGAAACCAAGATCCCTGACTTCCAACTCAAACCAAACACGGTGGAATCCAGGGTCAAAAAAAGCGCAGCCAAAAAAAATAATTGATTCAAACGACGAATCTTTTATAGTCTGGGCGGTCACAAATGACACATTCGGCATTGAAAAAGATGCCGGAGGCATCAGATGTGTGTAGCCGGTGGTTGAGCGCAGCGGCACCTTCCGGATTTGGATGCAAAAAAATGCGGCTTGCACCCCGGACGGGGTGCAAGAATTGTTGGTCGTGTCGTCGTCCGGTGGTGTCGTCGCTCGCGCTTCTCAACCACCGGCTACAGGCTTTGATGCCTCCGGCATATTTTTGAATCAAAACATGTCGTTTATGACCGCGAAGAGTATAATAAGGGCATTCCCTGCGAATGCCCTATTTTTATTTGGCGGGTTTTGCCGCCCAAACTAACCCGCAACGCCGGCATGGGCCGCACTAAAGAATGACCCAGATCGTTTATTCTTTAACCGGTCAGCAATGAGATTCAAGGCGGTTTTAATGACAAAACCGCCCCTTTTTTAAATCACTTCAACAATCAACCGTGCGACTTATCGAATTCGGCTTTTTTGGCCACATTCAGCCATGTGTGCACGTGTGGGCTGCCGTGGAAGTACCATGAGAAAGCTGGCCCTTCCAGCTTCCACACATCCCAGACACTATCCTTGCCCACATCGCCTTCTTTGTAGAAGGTCAAACGCATGGCATCCACTCCACCAGCGTCCTTCACGCACGACATCAATTCATCGACATCTGCCTTGCGGAAAGGGCGTGTACCGGCTTCAATGAGTTGTTGGACCATGGCCTTCTGCTGACCATCCAGCGACTTGATTCCCAAGCCGACTTCCGGAAGTTTGTCGCCCGCCAGCTTGATCGACCGGGCATCGTCAGCCGGCCCTTTAGGAGCCATGGCCGCCGCCTGTTGCTTGTTATCAAGGGTTTTGAAGATTTTGTTGGCCATTTCGCCCTGATACCACCAGACATTTTTGGTGTGCTTTGCATCTTCATTGAAGCTGCCAGCCGCCGCATGGCCGTAGAAAATTGGGCCACCAAAGGCAACACCATCGACCGAGTTTCCATCGGCACGCAGGGTGTCGTGACGGCCGGAGAGAACCCATTCGAATGGCTTGTCAGAATCTGGCTCGCCGAAAATCGCAATATGGTAGCCTTCAAAACCGTCGTAATCGTCTTCCATCTGGCGCGTAAACCGGTCGTAACCTTCTTCGCTAGTAAGGCCTTTGAAGATCTCAACACACAGGGCCTGCTGCTCTTTGGATAAATCTGAAATCTTGGGTTTGGTGATCGCCCAGTTGTTGCCGATTCGGCTTCGCAGTGGGTGGTCGAACGGAAAGCAAAGAATCTTGCGCTGATCGTCCTTGAGCGACTTAAACAACCGGCCAACAGCGGTTTCCGATGAGTCGGTACGCTTTGGGCCGATGGCAGCTTGATCTGCAATCACATTGGGTAATCCACTGCCAACAATTGTGGCTGCACCGATCGCCTGAACGAACTGGCGGCGGCTGAGTTGTGGAATGCCTGTATTGGCGTTGTTCTCTGAACCTGACATGATGGAACTCCGGTTCTTTTTTTGTGAGTTGTGAGAGGTCTGGGATCGGTCAATGTCATCAAATCGGCGGAACATGGGGCGAGACTTCTCTCAAATTACGGCAAACCTGATGGCGAGTCAATCAATATGATCAACTGGAATGTGGCTGCGGGGCCGTAGGTTTGAGGATTCGCCAAAGCTTTGTCGGACTATTCGTAAGACCTTCCATTAAAACAGGTTGAAATAAGTCTGGGCGTGCTTTTAGATTTTCCGGTTCCAACCAGGTGGCGGGTTTATCGCCAACGAATCGGCCACGGTCGACCAATAAAAATCCAACATTTTTTTTGGCCAATTGGTTGGCGGCTTCTGTAATGTTGGTTTGATTGGGCCAAGGCAGACCGGTTCGGCCACTCCTCCAGAAAACATCGCCGGGATGTCTTGAAGCAATGATCGAGTTCGGCGGAAGGTGCTGGGCGATCCAGGCACAGGCCTGATCAAAATCTTTGTCCAGATTCATGGGGCTTGTACGCAAGTTTTTCTGCCATGTATACATGCCAAACAGGATTGAAAGCATAGGAATCAGCCAGACGAATCTTTGATGGTTTCCGGATTTGATCCATCCCAAGTCTTGGGCCAGGCTGGCCAGAATTGCGAGACCATTCGCTAAAGCCAATAAAATAATGGGGATCAGTGGGATAAGAAATCGCCCAGCTTCTGTGAAGGGCCAGACGATCAGGATGGCCATGGTGATGCCGCAATAAATGGCTGCAAATCGAGTCTCGGGCGATATTGCCATGCGAATGAAACCGGCGAGGCAGATCAGAGAGAAAAAGACGGCCAGAAGAGTCGCGGCTAAAGCCATGTTTATACTGGAATTGAAGACGGTTGCGGTTTCGATGTAAGGGCCGAAGAGGCTGTCGGGGAGCCTTTGAACATAGAAAATGGATTGGTCAGCAAGGCGGCGGATGAGGCTTCGGGATTGTTCGTCGTTTGCCAGAAGTTCTGCTTGGGTGCCACCGCCCACCGACCACTGCCAGATGGCCCAAGGCAAGACGAGAAAGCAAGATATGACGACAGAGGAAATGGCTTGGCGAGTCTCTTTACGGCAGAGGAATTCGATGAAAACCGCCATGGCCAATGCGATTCCCACCTGCCTTGAGAGTATGGAAAGGCCGACGACGAGACCGACGAGTTTTTTGCAATGGGAAGGCTTGGGATTGGATTGGTCGATCATGAAAAAAATGACGGCGGAGCAAGCGATAAAAAGTGATTCGCTTCGAAGTTCACCGGCGAAACGGATCCAGAGCCAGTTGAAGGCGAGGGCCAAGCCTAATGGTGTGGCGGATTCTGGTCGTACACGTTGAAACCATTTGTGGAAGAGCAGAACCGAAGTCAGCCAAAAAACGACAGAAATCAAGTGTGCAGATTGAGTTATGCTGAATATTCGAGTGGGTATGACCTGCCATGCAAGGCCCAACACCCAGGGCCATGCGGGCGGGAAGTGGGCATGGGGAGGTGCGTTGGGCTTATCGATTTCGCAATAGCCGCGACCATCGGCGATGGATTTGGCGAGTATGGCGTAACCTGTTTCATCGAATCTTGGGGGCGCATTGAGATGTGCAACAGGCAGTATGAAGCCAAGGAGCAGGATGGGAATAATGAACTGGTGCGGACTTTTTATTGTCTTTTGGAAGAACCAATTGCAATGTTTTTTAGAGCGGGTCATTGCTTTGGCAGTCAGATCTTGCGATCGCAAAGGTGCTGTTTTTTTGTGTCGTTGATTCAGTACCCTACTATACACCAGCCATGACGACATTGGCCAACAGGGCGCCTTGCAATGGCGATCGAGGCTTGCTTGAGGGGGTGCTTAGAGCCGATCCGCCGGGTGGTTTGGTGATGATTGGATGAGTGGCTTTTTTGGGTGAGGCGGTTTTTTTGTTTGGGTTGGCATCGCTGCGCAATTTTTCAAGGGCTTTGATTTCAATCTTTCTGGCCCATTCGCGAGTCACACCCAGGCGCTCGCCAATTTCAACCCAAGTCAAGGCTTCTCCGCCATGGAGCCCATACCTCAGGGCGATAACAACTCGTTCGCGGTCGTTTAATCGAGTCAGACGGCGATTGAGCCAAAGTTGCTCTTCTTCCAACACAAGTCGCGATTCGGGGCCTTCCAGGATCAAATGGGCGTGATCCGTGGGGTGATCGGTCCGATCGTCGGAGGTCATGTTTGATTCAATAGCCAAACTTCTTGCAATCATAGCCTTACGTACATGAGAACGGAGAGTCTGGCTCAGATCCATTTGGTTGGCGATTTCATCGAATTCGGCTTCTCTGGCAAGATCGCTTTCGAGTTCGCGCTTGGTTTTTGACCATTGTTGCAGCAGGACAACCATGTGACTTGGCAAACGGATGACGGCGGCGGTGTTTGTCAGGGCGAGCCGGATGGACTGCTTGATCCAATAAGCGGCATAGGTGCTGAATCGGGTTCCGAATTCGGATTTGAATTCTTTGGCGGCACGAATCAAGCCAAGGTTTCCTTCGCCTACGAGGTCTTCCAGATCAAGGCCACGGCCGACATATTGGCTTGCGATGTGTATGACGAGTTTGGCATTGAACTGTACTAGAATGTTGCGTGCTTCCGAATCGCCATTGGCAACGGCTTGTGCGAGTTCGCCTTCTTCCTGGGCGGTGAGAAGCCGTTCGGCAACCGATTCGAGATGGTTGATGTAAACTCCCAAAACCGAACTTTCAGCGGCTTTTAAATGGATTCTTGAGGCCATGATCTCCGTCCGTTCCTAGCTGATCAAATCTGTGGTTGGCTTCGATGCGAACCGGCAAATCAAGAGCTTCTGTTCCTGGATTTGTGGTTTGTTTTGAATGGATCAAATCCTGTTGATTTCGGTTCAGAAGAGGTTTTTAGGGAACCTTGCTCAACCGCCGATTCATCATCCCTTCAATAGACTTGTTGATATTGCGGAACAAAACCGGCAGAAATTTTGGAAAAAACAGGCTTTATTTTTCCGGAATGTTGTAATATGTTTTATCGCCTTGACTTATTAGGCGTGATGGTTGCCGTTGGTTGGCGGCGTTAACCAAGTTGGCTTCGAATCATGAAATCTGAAGAATTCAGCGATTTAATGGGCTTGGTGCGATCCGGCGACCCGAATGCCGTAGGGACAATGCTCAGCCTTTTTGAGCAGGAAGTCCGCATGGTTGTACGCCATAAACTGCCGAAACGGCTGCGAAGCCGTTACGATTCTATGGATTTTGTTCAGTCGGTTTATCAAAGCATCATGGCCGATTGGGTGAACCATCCCCCCGAAACCATGCAGACAAAGGCCCAGATTTGTGCGTATCTTCAAGCCACGGCCCATAATAAGGTGTTGGAGATCTATCGCAAGGAAACGCGCACCCAGAAATACGACATCTCTCGCGAAGTGCCCACCGTGGTTCGAGGCGCTGATTCCTCCGATTCGTCAGATCGCAGTGTCGAGCTTTACAGCCCTGACCCATCTCCAAGCCAAAACTTTCAGGCCAAGGATTTGATGGAATCGCTCGCACGCGGGAAGCCTGCGGTGGTTGCACGAATTCTCGCCCTGAGACGGGACGGCTGTACTTTTGTTGAGATCAGCACACAAGTGGGCCTGAGCGAGCGTGCCGTCAGGCGCATTGTCGACGACCTGCGCGACAAGGCGGGGGAGTCGCCAAAATGAATCTCTCTGCCAATCCAGATTCCGGCGAATCGGATCAGGCTGTTATCGATCGTTGTCTGGCGGAATTCGATGCGCTTTATGAGGCTGGCCAGAACCCCAAAGCAGCTCAATTCCGATCGCGATTCCAAGGCGATGATCAGGCCGATTTTGTCGAGCTGATCTATCACGAATTCTGCCGCCTGGAAGCCGATGGTCGTTCGCCGGACCAAAATCAGTTTCTTATAGACTATGAATCCTTTCAAAAGGATCTTGAGAAGCTCTTTGCGATTCACTTCGGGCTAGAGTTCAACACCCCACAGCTCGATCATCTCGAAGCGGAATCTCTAATCACCGAGCCGATGCCAACCATTGGCGATGAAATTGGCCAGTTCAGGCTGATCAAGATCTTGGGGCAGGGCGGCGGCGGGCGGGTTTTTTTGGCGATTCAAATGGATCTTGCGGACCGCAAGGTTGTACTGAAAATTACCCGCTCTGGATCGACCCGGGAGCCGGAATTGCTGGCCAGAGTGATTCATCCGAATGTGATGAGTGTTTATCGCCATTTTGTGACCGCCGACAACGGCTTTCATGTGACGGTCATGCCTTATATACCGGGTGCATCACTCGACCAGCTTTTGAAGGCCGACCTGCCGGGGCAGATGCCAAAGCGTAAATCCCCGAACCGGCTGAGCCAGATCCGCTTGGTGGATGTTCGCCCGAAATTGGCAAAAATCGCTGAAGAAAATGCCAATAATCGGGATTTTGATCACGATAACGATCTGAAAACCGAATCGGATCATGAAAAGAGGTCGAAACGTAGTTGGCCAGAACAGGTGAAGCAATGGTCGGCCGATTTGGCGGATGCGTTGCATACCGCTTTTCAGCAAGGTGTGATTCATGGCGATATCAAGCCAGGCAATGTTTATATTGGTGTGAATCAGGTTCCGTATCTTCTGGATTTTCATTTATCACGCATTTGGCAATTTGAAAAGCATCGCCGGGTGAGCCTTTCCGAAGATCAGGGCGGGACTCTCTATTATATGCCGCCTGAGCGATTGCGGCAGTTTGCGGCCTCGGTCAAGAAGCTCAATACAAATCAGAAACCGATCTCGGTGAAGGACCAGCATAGAGGCGACTTGTACAGTCTTGGCCTTGTCATTCTGGAGATGCTCACAGGATATGACCCCACGGCATCGGGCAATTTTCCGCACGAGGACCACGCGCAACAAGCATTGTTGATTGCAGAAAATCGTGAACACCGGGATTGGTTAAGCGATTGGCCTGGATTCAGGCGACTTCCAAAACCGTGGCGCGAGATTTTAACGAAACTGCTCTCGTCGGACATTGCTAATCGATTTGAAGACGGTTCGAAGCTTGCCGGCGAGCTCAGGAAGCTTCCTGATCCATCGACAGTTTCAAGAGTTTTTGCACATGGGAAAGCCGCCGAAAGGAAGCGGTCCTTGATCGCTTTGGTCAGTTTGACGATTTTGTGCTATGCAGGTTGGGTAGTACATTCGTTGCGGTCGGATTTTGCAAAACAGGTGCTTGCATTATGGAGCCAGCCAAACTTTTTAAGCGAAGATGTTTCGATGACCCACGAACAATCGCTGGCGTTCCGTATCCGGTCGGCTCGACTGCAACTGGAACAATCACGCATGAATCAGGCGGAAATCTGGCAGAGGTCGACTTGGAAGAATTTCATCCAGCCCCGTGCTTCCCGTCTGGATTCAGAGATCTGGCTTTTGGATCGTATGAACGAATTGGCTGAAGCCTTAAAGCAGCGGGCTTTGATAACAAAGAACCAGAGCGATTTGCAATCCGCAGCAGGAATTATGCAGCAAGGCTTGGATCTTTGGGGTTTTGACGGTTGGCAGGAGGGGCTGAAAACGATTGAGTCGCTCTCCAAAATCAAACAGAAATCCGCCCGCCCGGAAACGGGCCATAAGCCTGGCAGGGAGGATGCAAATGCGACTCTTCTGAAATCTTACTTTGAAACGCTTCATGCCGATGCAACCGCGGCCAATGTGCGTTTGTGGTGGAATTTGATTGAGAGGGCGCCTGATTCGTTTGGGTTGCGCTGGGGGTTTGTAAGGTATCTAGTCAGGCTGGATGAAAAAGAGCAGGCGATATTGCAGTTGAAACGGATCAAGGAGATTGCGCCTGAGCACTTTGAATCGCGTCGTCTGCTGGCATTTCTGGAATATCAGCTTGGGCAATTCGATTCAGCGCTGAATGAAATTGAGGCTGCCATTGAATTGCGGCCCGACGACATTTCTTCGCTTCGGATCAGGGCAATTTTACGGATTTATCATGGCCAGCTCGATGAAGTGATGGCTGAGGTGACCAGGCTTGGCGAGTTGATTGATTTTGATCAGCGAGGCGATGATTTTTTGAATCAGGCGACAGTGGAAATTCAAAAGCTGGTCGATCCGGAATCGGCGGAGCCGATATTGAAGCAGAGTAGTGAGATATTTGATCTGAAAACAATTCAGACAATCGCCAAAATCCTGCCAGACGATCTTCAGATTATGTATTTGTTGATGTATAAATATTACAAGTATGAGAAGCCAGAAGATGCGCTAGTGATTATGGAGAAAATTGTCAAGAAAAATCCCGGATCGATTAAGGATAAAATGAATCTGGCGGCATTCTATCGATTAGAAGGACAAGTCGAAAAATCAGTTAAAATTGGAATGGAGTCATTGTCAAATCCAAATCTTCCCGCATTGATTAGATACCATAACATAATAGTTAATCATTTTATTTCTTTGATAAGGACCATTAGCGAGAAGGATATTCAGCAGGCTACGCTGATATGTGATAGACTTATTCAGAATTGTGAGGTCGCAGGGGTTGGATTAGGCCGTTGTTATTATGAAAAGGCTCGGCTGATTCTTGAAGCGAAAAAAGATAAAGGGTTAAAAGAGGCTTTGATTTATCTGTTCAAATCAGGGCAGCAAAATTTGGAATATTTGACAAAATGGTACTTGAAAGATTCGGTGTTTTACGATTATCGAATCCACCTCGATCCGGAACTGAGAAAGGTCTTTCCCGAAATGGGATTAAATCAAACGATGGTCAACGAGAAATCGAGATAAGCAAGCCTAAAAGCTTATTCCAGTGATTGTGTCATGAACTCTTTCAAAAGACTCTGGTTTATGACGACAAGCCTTATGGAAAATGAACTTTCAAGCCTGCTTTTCTTGAAAATTCGTAAATCAAGCAATTGTAGAAGTATCCATCGATGGATCGTCGGTTTGAATGACTTTAATCTTCGGAACCATAATTGGTTCCCAAATTACAGGCGTACCAAAAGGTTCAGGTGCTGGTTCCCGATCGCCTGGTGGGTCGAAAATGATGATGGACGATGCGAGTGGGTAGGTGATTACGGCGGGTGAGAGGCGATGTTCCAGTGAGTCGCAAACAAATCTTGGATTACGGCGTTCAGTTCTTGATTTCATGGTCAAATTCCGGTTTCTTTTTTAGGAGGTGGTTTTAATTCGGTCGGTCGGACGGTTCCAGTAGAATCAGGCCGCGGTGATTCGATTCAAGCACATCTTTGGGCCATTGAGAAATGCACCAAACCTGACATCCCTACTATGGGAGATTTTGTCCGGAATTCTATCCCGTAAAAGGGAATGCAATTTGTTTTGATTCCAGTTCTGATTGATTTGAGACTTGGGAAAGATAGAGGAAGTTGTTGGGAGAAATGGTTTGGATTCGTTAGGATATGGGTAAGAATTTGGTCGATCACGGCGAACTTTGTGATTTTCGTGATTCGTACGACGCATTGCGACTGTCTTGAATTGGGAAGCACCATCTATGCCAGAATCTGAAGGCTGGTTGCAAGTTCAGGGCTTGGATTGCCCCACTGAGGAGTCGCGAATACGACATGGGCTGGATCAATGGCCGGGACTGGTTCGGATGGATTTCGACCTTTCCGGTGGCCGGATCCGGGTGACATTTGATTCGAATCAAACGAGTCTGGGGTTATTGGCGCAAGCGATTGAATCGCGCTGTGGTTATGGCTGTGGTGTAGAGGGCGCACAGGCAGAGCAGAGCCAGACGACGACAGGCCAGGAAAAGCCATGGAAATGGCCAGGCAATCGGATTGGGTTTATCCTTTTGGCGGGGGTTTCGGAATTGGTTGGGCTGGTGGTGTGGTGGGCCGATGGGTTGGATGATGTTGCAGAGGGATTGTTTTTGGTGAGCATGGCTTGTTCGCTGCTTTGGATTGGTCCGAGAGCCTGGGGCGGGCTCAGGCGAGGGCGGGTGGATATTTTTGTGTTGGTAGTGATGGCATTGACAGGTGCGGCTGTATTGGGTCAGTGGGATGAGGCGGCGACGGTGGGCGTATTATTTGGGGTTTCGGAATTGCTTGAGGCTTATGCGTCGCGGCGGGCGAGGGTATCGATACAGGCCTTGGTCGATTTGCAGCCTGATCAGGCGGAGATGGTGGGCGAGGATGGCCAGATATTGGTGGTGGATCCTGGAGTGATTCGGGTGGGCGATCGGGTTCGAATTCGTCCTGGCCAGAAGATTCCGATTGACGGTCGGGTGGTGGAAGGGCTATCGCATTTGGACCAGCAGATCATCACGGGGGAAAGTGTGCCGAAAGCTGTAGGGCCTGGTGATGAGGCGTTTGCAGGAACTCTTAATGGAGAGGGTGTGATTGTTGTCGAGGCGACACGAATATTGAATGAATCGGTGATTAAGCGAATTGCCAAAAAGGTGGAGGAGGCACGTGGCCAGCGAGCGCCGATTGAGAGAATGGTGGATCAATTTGCGCGTCGCTATACGCCGATGGTGGTGATGGTGGCGGGTCTGGTGATGATGATGCCACCTGTGTGGCGAATTCTTCATGATCAGCCGGGGAATTGGCATGAGTGGCTGTTTCGCGGGCTGGTGCTTCTGGTGATCGCGTGCCCGTGTGCTTTGGTGATTTCGACACCGGTAGCGATTGTGAGCGCATTGGCCAATGCGGCCCGTCATGGGGTATTGATACGGGAAGGGCGAGTGATTGAGCAGTTTGGGAAGTTGGAGATGATTGCTTTTGACAAGACGGGGACACTGACGCTTGGGCGTCCGCATGTGGTGGAGGTCAGAAGTGTGTCGAGCGGGCTGTCAGAAATGGATTTGGTATCGATGGCGGCGGCTTTGGGGAATGATGGTTCGCATGTGGTGAGCCGGGCGATAGTGAATTATGCTCATACGATGGCATTGAAAATTCCGCTGGCGGATCAGGTTCGAGAAGTGCCTGGGCTTGGTACAGCGGGGCTGGTGTCAAACGAATGGATTCGCATGGGCAGCCATCGATTTTTGGATCAGGAAGGGATGTGCGAGCCGCAGTTTCACGATGAGCTTTTGAGGGCAGAGACGGGGGTGGGGACATCTGTGGCTGTTGCAGGAAGGAATGGCCCTTTGGGCTGGATCAGGCTGGCGGATCAGGAGCGGCTTGAAGCGGCGGGAGCGTTGAAGAAGCTGAAGTTGTTAAGTGTGAAGACATTGATGCTGACAGGCGACAACGAATCCACCGCAAGGTCGGTGGCAGCTTCGTTGGGAATCGAGCAGGTGCGGGCCGAGCTGATGCCTGAAGAAAAGGCATTGATTCTGTCGGAGTTGGTGCGTGAGTATGGGCTGGTGGGTATGGTAGGCGATGGGGTGAACGATGCGCCGGCTTTGGCCGCAGCTTCGGTAGGGATCTCGATGGGTTCGATTGCCAGCGCTGTGACGAGTCAGACAGCCGATGTAGTATTGATGAACGACAATCTCAATTCGCTGCCGCGATTGATTCGCTTGAGTCGTAAGACGGTGAGTGTGATTCGGGCGAATGTGATTTTTGCACTTGGTTCAAAATTAATAGTGATGATTCTGGCGGCCATTGGGATCGCCCATTTCTGGCTTGCCATGATGGCGGATGTGGGAGTGAGCCTGATTGTTGTGGTTAATGCGCTGAGGCTGTTGCGATATGACCCGAAGTGAAGCGGGCCCAGAACAAAAGATGAAAAAATCCGAATGAGCGCGGAAATGGGGTCCAGCAATGGTGTGTCATTGATAGATAAAGCGGGTTAAGGCTCTTGGGGGAATTCGCCAGCGGTTTCTGTTTTGTACATTGGGAGCGAAACACGAGGCAATTGCTCGATCCGGGCGCCCAAGGCTTGGCTTGGGCTTGCGGCCTGGATTGCATAATCCGCAGGCAGCGACTCCCAGATAGGTCGGCGGATGGTGCGGAGGTCGCGAATGAATCCGAGATCTCCGTGATGTGCCTGAGTTTCTTGGGCCGCATGGCTTAGTTCCCAGGCTTCACGATTTTGTCGCTGGGCCACCTTTCCTGAGAGGTCGTTTTGGTCGAGCCGGTAGGTTTGCCAGTGGTGATATCCGATTTCGTCGGCTTCCCAGGTGATACATTCGTTTTCAAGCTGATTGGGGTCACCATCGCGCACTTCCAGTAATGGGTTTTCTTTGATTGAGTCGCTGGCGACAATGGTTCGTCGCAATTGGCATTCGAGATGAGGCGGCTTGCCTGGGCCACGGCCTTGAAAGATAGTGGCGAGGTTGGTTCCTAAAACGGCGGTGGTCTGGATCATTTGCAATCGGCTTGATTGCGCTGATTCAAGCCGTTCCGGGGCAAGTATGGTGAGGAGAGACCGACCGATTACGGCCAAGGTACCGGTCAATTCCAGTTCGCAACGAATATTTCCGGGGGTTCGAAACAGGCCACCCGAAGTTCTCACAAAGCTGTCGATGAGTCGAATTTTGGCTTTTTGGCTGTTGGGCTCTTCAAATTGAGCCAATTCCGGACCAGCCAATGCGAAGAGGATGAGGTCGGACCTTACGCCGCGCATGGTAAGCGTGCAATCTTCGAGTATAAGTTGAGCGCCAGTCATGACTTCGAATAAGCGTTCCTGGGCGGGTTCGTTGGCATCCCATTCGATGTCGAGACCTCTTAATCGGACAGAGACGCCTGACTCAATCGTCCAG
The DNA here is from genome assembly GCA_945865635.1 of Candidatus Kuenenia stuttgartensis. Taxonomy (GTDB): domain Bacteria; phylum Planctomycetota; class Planctomycetia; order Isosphaerales; family Isosphaeraceae; genus QWQI01. The sequence continues at coordinate 30,222 of CAMBEP010000011.1, read as the reverse complement.
CGAGCCAAGTTTTCCACCAGGGCCTGATTTCGATTTTTAAAGATCAGACGAGGACGAACAGCGCCTGGCTCAGCGTTGAAAAGCCAGTTGCCTGTCTTCAGATTCAGAACATCGTTAAGCCCGACCAGTCCGCCGGCCGCCAGCGATATGGCCGCACCCGTGGCTTGATGGGTTCGAATTGCCTCTTGAAATTCACGAGCCTCGACCACCTCTCGAACCGAAGCGGTATCTTCCGGATTCTCAACGTTAACCGGTCGGTTGGGCCCAGGCTGCACCCGATTGATCGCGGGTATGTCAACTGCCTCGCTGGTTCGATTGTTGTTTGCTGCAAGTTCTTCCACTGAAAGATTCTTCTGAGGGCGATCGGCCGCCTGGGAGCGATTTGAATCCGTTCGGCCCGTGATTTCATCCGGCTCATTTTCCGAGCGGGTTTCCACTTGCATGGGCATAGGCATAGGCATTGGAGTATTCGCTTTGGCGAGCAATTCTGGCGATTCCCTGGAGCCCGACGAGTTGGAATTCGGCATTGGTATCTGTAAGGCAACCGCATCGGGTTTGGCCAATAATTCCGAGTTTTCCAATGGCTTTTCAGGGAATGTCGGGCTGGAGAGCTTCTCGGCAGGGTTCAAGAGATTTGTCGGGCCTGCTGAGCTTGCGATTGTTGAGTTGATTGAGTCCGACCACCCTCGAACACCGGCTGGAATGTTGGACCATGGGCCGCGATTGAGTGCAAAAGCGTCGGCCCACCTGCCTTTGGCGGCCAGAATCGTAGAATCTGAAGGGGCATAGACCGACTGTTTGGTAGCTTGGCTGCCTTGTTCGCGAATCATGGAATCGGACTTGGTCCAGGTGTCGAAATCTAGAATTTCTTCGTCGAATCGGGTAGATTCCAAAAACGTGGTGACCTCACCAAAAACATTACCCCTACCGAACCAATCGACCCGACTTGGCCTTCGGCTACTGACCAAGCTGATTTGGCCACCGGGCCGAGGCGCAAAAATGCAGTCCCGCGCACGAATTCTTGCCGATGCGCTGTTGAGCTCAAGGATGGGTGTCCACCCCGTGGCCATCACGCTGACATGATCGAGCTGGATGAAGCATGGCCATGGCGTCTCTTTTTCGTCGGATTCTAGCCAGATCAATGGCTCAGAACTTAAATGTGCGGACTCAGAAATGGAGAGGTCAACAGGGCCATTGGCATTGACGGCGACTCGTGGACCCAAAAATCGGCAATTCTCGATGCGTACCGGCCTCCAGGCCAGCTTTTCCGCACGCAACCTGTTAGTTTTGAGGGAGATGAAGGCGGTTGAATCCTGCTCAGCGTTTTGATCCGCCAGGATCCTGACATCGCGCATAACCAAGTCGCATTCCTCTGCGGCAATGGCGGCGTCAAACCATCCACCAGACTCGCCACGAAGGTCAAAAATGATCCCATAAAGCTGGATTCGACTATCGCTGAACCTCAATAAAATCCGATCCCCAGCCCCTTTTGATTGATCCTCGGGCGAGCGGTCCTCAGGCACGATCACGGCCATGAGACCTTGATCGGACTTGATCGTTAAATCACTATGCTCAATGGGCTTAATCATGGCATGATTGAGCCTGTATGGGCCAGCCTGAGTGAGAGTGATCACAGACCCTGGAGCGGCTTCATTCAAGGCATTGACGAGTGCCTGTCCGTCAGAGACTCGGTAATTTTGTGGGCTTGTCTGTCTTGGTTTTAAAATTGGTTGGTCTGGCCATTCGCCACCCGTATCGGTCAGGCCGGATTGGCTTGACAGGTTGCTTGTCGAGCGACCCGATGTCCCTGCGGATTGGTCTCTAACCCATTCATTGGTCGATGGGCGATTCCCGGCGAGCCAGGCAACCAAAATCAGAATAGATGCCAGTAGAATTGGGGGTACAAGCCACATCTTCATCCACTGCAGGGCATTGGAACCTGGAAGTATGCTTGGTAAGGGCGATAGGACCGGGTTTTTTCTTGAAAGAATCAGTTCTTTGAGATCTTTGGAGCAGATTTCGGCTGAGGCAGGACGATCCGCCGGCGATTTTGACATCAGGCGGGCAACCAAAGCCGAAAGCCCGGGCGGCACCTGAGGGTTTATCGACCCTAGGTCAGGCGGCTGCTTCTCCTGATGCTGCAAGAGTTTCTGGACGACATTCTGGCCTGGGAACGGTGGGGCACCAGCCAGCATATGGAACATGGTGCAGCCCAGCGAATACAAGTCGCTTCGGATGTCTACATTACGTGGGTCGCGAGCCTGTTCCGGGCTGATGTAATCAAAAGTGCCGAGCGTGACCCCTGACTGGGTCAAATCCACGTGTCCTTGCGACTCATAACGTCGAGCCAGCCCAAGGTCGACCAACTTGACCTGCCCGCCAGGCGTAACAATCAAATTGGAAGGCTTGATATCCCGATGCACGACACCTCTGTGATCGGCATGGGCCAAGGCGTCTGCCACCTGGCTTGACCAGTCCAGCACATGGTCGATATCCACATAACCACGGTCGTCAATCCACTGGCGAACCGTTCGGCCTTCGACATATTCAAAGGCCAGATAATAGTAAATTCCATCATGCCCTAAAGCATGAATGCGAGCGATGTTGGGGTGGTCAAGCTGAGCAGCGGCCTTGCCCTCGAAGAGGAATCGCTGGAGGACTTCGCTGTCCTGAGAAGATTTGGGTGGCAGGATTTTCAAGGCCACCATCCGCTCCAAGGATAAGTCCCTGGCTGCGTAAACCGTTGCCATTCCACCAATTCCAATCGGTGGACCGAGTTCGTAATTGCCAATTTTCAGGCCTGCAACGGGCATCAATTCCGAACGAGAAGTTTCTGCTCCATCTGGCCTGTTGGTGCCAGAGCCTGCTTCTATGGAAGAGGTTATGATCGCCGTATTGGTCTTGAGAACCGTGGGCGGGTCGTTGTTTGTCAATTCTGGGGATCGTAAGGTGCTCCCTGGTTGGGGATCCAAATCCGTTCCAACTTCAGTTTTTTCACGATCTGCCATAGGGACTCCGTCTCCTTATCCCTGGAGATTCGATCCAAATCGAACCACTGCCGCCTGAGAGATTTAAGAGCCGGAATCGGCTGTTCGCACGGAATTGATGCCGTGTTCAAAAGATAGGTTCATGTACTATAAACATCTAACAGCCATTGTGTCAACCAGTTTTCAATGCCGATCTGATAGTGGATCGCGAAGCTTCAGGAAAATCCAAGCACTGTTAAACGCAGGTCTTGAAGCACAATTACCAGTTCGTCAGGTGGTGCATTCTCAGCGACGATTTTCCTATACTGTAGTAAATATACGACAAATTTCCAGACTGGGACGTATTGTGATGCAAGATTTGAAGAAGAAACATGCGGTCGTTCTGCTCTCAGGTGGTATGGATTCCACCACGACTCTGGCTGAGGCCATCGCCGCAGGATTCGACTGCCATGCCCTTACCATTGATTATGGCCAGCGCCACCGCCATGAACTCCTGGCTTCAAATCGCGTGGCAGAAGCCTTTTCCGTCTCGGATCACAAAACGTTTAACCTCGACCTGCGACTCTTTGGCGGAAGTGCTCTGACCAGCGAAATCGAAGTCCCCAAAGATCGATCGGAATCGGAAATCGGACACGGAATACCCATTACTTATGTGCCTGCCCGTAATACCATTTTTTTAAGCCTGGCACTTGCTTGGGCGGAAACAATGGGTGCATTCGACATTTATATTGGCGTAAACTGCTTGGATTATTCGGGTTATCCAGATTGTCGGCCTGAATATCTCAGAGCCTTTGAATCGATGTCGGATTTGGCCACAGCGGCAGGTGTGGAAGGTCGCGGCAAATTCAGGATCCATGCCCCTTTGCTGCATCTCTCAAAAACCGATATCATTCGTCGTGGATTGGAGTTGGGTGTAGATTTCAGCCTGACCCACACCTGTTATGACCCGACCCTGGAAGGGCTCTCGTGCGGCCATTGCGATGCCTGCCAATTGCGTCTGGCGGCGTTTGATGAAATCGGCATGGCAGACCCGGTCAGATACGTGTGTGAAACAACATAAGTTGATTGATGAAAGAGGTTTGTCTGCGGGCCATTGTGGGATAAAAGCCTTGTTTGGGTCAGTACAATCTTCGTGAAAATCGAACTCGCCAAAGATCTCTGTTTCGTATATGATTGTGATTGTTATTAAGGGATGAAGCTGTATGAGGGTTTCATTCGATGGCCGGGCATCCTCACAATCTATGGATACATCCGATTATGAACGGCCTCGACCTCGAACTTTTTCTTCGCTTGATCCAAACGGATTTTGCGGCTTGGCTGTTATTGGCGTTGGTCATGATTGTGATGATTGTGACCATTTGGTCGCGATCCGGTTCGCACAAGGCTCTGCGTAAGTGCATAGTGCTGTCGTTTGTTGCGCACGTTTTGCTGATGCGTTATGGCAAGCCTGTGGAATTCACACGATCGGGGCTTGGCATGATCAGCAAGTCGGCCGATGATTCGGTGATGGATGCCCCGCCGCTGCCGCCCGGGATCCGATCTCTTCAAATTGTTGATCTTCAAAATCTAACAGATGGTACTGGTGTAACCGATGCAAATGCTGGCTCTAATTCCACTTCGGGCGGGCGAGGCAACACACGCGGCATCCTTCCAAACGAAATCCCTGAAAATCTCCCGGATATCCCAGCAGAGTCAAACCGCTTGGATCGCCCAGTCTTACCGATTGCTGAAATTGTTTTAAACGATCGGGCTCGGCTTGAACAGCCTAAATTGCCCCAAGCGGATATCTTAGAGACACTTCCGACGACCGTTCCGAAACCTGAGGAGCGTCCTGGGGAGGCATCCGGGCCACGCACAACCAGTTCAAATGTTATTGTAAATCCAAATCCAACAATGATTACGGAGCAGGAACAGAAACGGGTATTGGGCGATGCGCCGAAACCGGCTTCACGAGTTCGTCCGCCTGTGGCACCGCTGCCGACACCGGAGACGACGGGCCGGAGGATTCCTCGGGAAGTTCGTTCGGAAGCTGCTCCAGGGTTGGTCTTGAGGAAGCCTGCTGGGCGGCCTCCGGAACTGAAATTGCCAGCGGTTGATGTTGCCGCAAATTCCGAATTGATTAAGCCGGTTAGGCCTGGATTGGATTTGCGGCCAAATTTGTCAGTTTTTAACCAACCGCCCTCAGTGTTTTCAGAGTTAAGGCCAGTTGAGGATTTGGCTCCTGCGGTCCCATTTCTAGAGCCTTCGAAAATGGGTGATCAAGTCGCCGGCAAGTCGCAAACCGGGGCAAGATCAAAATCATCTAACGAATTGCCAGAAATGGACTTGAGAGCACGGATCAGGAATCGGTCCGAGCCTGTTAAACCGCTTGAAATCGCTGCTGTTCCCCCGGCCCGTGACAAATCAGCGATTGACCTGCCCAAACCCGACCTTGGCCAGCTTTCCAGCCCATCCGCGCTTTCCGACCGTCGAGGTCGGCCTGCGAATCGACCCTTGGAAGAGATTCCGCTTGTCTACCGAACGCGTTTGGATCCGAATCGGGCCAAGCTGGCTCTTAAGGCAGGTGCTTCGGGCGAGAGCGAGAAATCTGTAGAACTGGCTTTGGAATGGCTGCGCAAGCATCAGGACGCCGATGGTCGATGGGATGGCGGAGTCGCAAAATATCGGGACGGGAACATCGCTCCCAATGAAGATAGCTTCACAGTGCATTGCCCACCTGGGGACATCTGCTTCGGCGAATGTTTCTATTGGGAGGCGGATACGGCCCTCACAAGCCTTTCATTACTAGCATATCTTGGTGCAGGATATACACATACGGATGGTAAGCATGCAGACACGGTTTCCAGGGGGTTGGATTTCCTGATCAGAATTCAGAAACCCAATGGCGACTTGCGTGGCCAAAGCCTTGCTGTGGGCATGTATTGTCATGCCATGGCGACCCTTGCGATGTGTGAGGCCTATGCATTGACGGCTGATGAAAGGCTGAAAAAGCCAGCCGCCCAGGCCATCGCGTTTTTGGTAGATTCACAGGCTGAGGGTGGTGCGGCCTGGCGTTACGAACCCAAGGCGCCAGTGGGTGATACGAGTATTCTGGGTTGGGTGGTATTGGCGTTGAGATCGGGTCGATCGATGGGTTTTGAGGTCCCGGATTCGTCAATCAAAGGCATCCAGGCTTGGCTTGACAGTGTCCAGTCTGGCCGCAGCGGTGGGCTTTCGAAATATCAGCCCTGGAAGGAAGTGACTCCAACCATGACCGCTGAGGCTTGGGTTTGCCGATGGTTTATGAATCTCGACGCGAACCCAAAACGCAATCTTGAATCCGCCAGTTATCTGCTCGAACATGGCCCTGACCGAGACCCTTATAACTTGTATTATTGGTATTATGGGACACTGTCGATGTATCAGAATGGCGGCCAGAGCTGGGATCAATGGAATGGTCAGGTGCGGGATCGGATCGTAAGACGTCAGAAGACCAAGGGCCACCAGGCGGGCAGCTGGGACCCCGATGATAGCTCATGGGGCACTTACGGCGGTAGAATTTACAGTACTGCACTAGCCACTTTGACCCTTGAGGTCTATTACCGCTTTCTCCGGCTTTATGATCTGCCGGAATCCGTAAAACCCAAGCCATAATCGAGATCAGACCACAAGCTGGCAGCATATCGCTGTTTTGAATTCCATTTTACAGGGCATCAGGCCGGAACAGTGAAAAGCCATAGCGATGGCCTGGCCTCCCTATTTTCCCTGATTATTACAACTTGACACTTTGGCAGTACAGGTATCTAATAGGCTTCTATGGATAAAGCTTGGCCTGTTGGAGTTGCACGGATATTTTGGCCATGAAGGTCGAATCTGGCATCATCATTGACAGGAATTTCCGGGTGATTGCGGCGATTTTGAGCGGTATGGAGACCATTGCGATGACCTTGCACGGACAAGAACTGCTGGAACAAGTGGCCCGCCAGAATCCGCTTACAGATTATGTCAGGAACAATTGGTCAGGGACATTTGGAGAATATCTGGATATAGTCAGAACCAATCCGCGAGTGACTCGCAATGCACACGAGCGGCTTTATGACATGATTCTTTCGCACGGGACGGATGAGATTCAGATTTACAAGGAGAAAGTCACGCGGTATCGGTTTTTTGATGATCCTGTCGGGGAAGGCAGGGACGCAGTTTTTGGGCTTGAAAAGACGCTTGCCGAACTGTTGCAGGTGCTTGAATCAGCGGCCCGTGGATATGGGACAGAGCGTCGGGTATTATTGCTTCATGGGCCAGTGGGGTCATCAAAAAGTACAATAGTTAGGCTATTGAAACGGGGTTTGGAGCATTACAGCCGGACGGACCAAGGCGCACTTTATACTTTTAGTTGGAAGGAGATACAGCCGGACGGATCCGTCACACTTGTGCCTTGCCCGATGCACGAAGAGCCATTGAAACTGATTCCTGTCGCAGTCCGCCAAGTCTTCCTGAATGCATTTCATGAGGAATCCTCAGATACGAATTATCAGATCAAGGTTTCAGGCGAGCCGAATCCATTTTGCCGGTTTCAATTTCAGGAGCGGCTGGCAAAATATGAGGGCGACTGGGCACGTGTATTGAAAGATGTGGTCGTGCGCAGGATTGTCCTATCCGAGGCCGACAGGGTTGGAATTGGGACATTTCAGCCCAAGGATGAAAAGAATCAGGACGCAACGGAACTGACAGGCGATATCAATTATCGCAAGATTGCTGAATACGGGAGTGAATCGGACCCGAGGGCGTTTAACTTCGATGGCGAGTTTAATATAGCCAATCGCGGGATGATTGAATTTGTGGAGGTTTTGAAACTTGACGTAGCATTTCTTTATGATCTTTTGGGCGCGAGTCAGGAGCATAAGATCAAGCCGAAGAAATTTGCGCAGACAGATATTGACGAAGTAATCATTGGGCATACCAATGAGCCTGAGTACAAGCGTCTGCAAAACAATGAATTCATGGAAGCGCTGCGGGACCGGACCGTAAAAATTGACGTGCCTTATGTGACCAGGCTGGCCGATGAAATCAAGATTTACGAAAAGGATTACAATGGAAGGCGGGTGAAAAAGTTTATTGCGCCCCACACGCTTGAAATGGCAGCGATGTGGGCTGTGATGACACGTCTGGAGTCGCCCAAAAAGGCAGGCTTGACGACAGTTCAAAAGATGAAGCTTTATAATGGGAAGTCGATGCCAGGATTTACAGAGGATAATATCAAGGAACTTCAGGAAGAGGCATCACGGGAAGGGATGCTGGGCATTAGTCCGCGCTATGTACAGGACAAGATTTCAAACGCTTTGGTTGCATTTTCGGACGAGCCCAATGTCAATCCGTTCATGGTACTGAACGAGCTGGAATCAGGGCTGAAACATCATTCATTGATTACGAATGAGGAATTAAAAACGCATTATCGCCAGCTTTTGAATCTGGCGAAGGAAGAGTATGACGAAATTGTCAAAAACGAAGTGCAGCGAGCCATAGCAGCGGATGAAGCTTCACTGAATCGGCTGTGTGCAAATTATATAGACAATCTGAAAGCTTATACGCAGCGAGAGAAGGTGCGTAATAAATTTACAGGCCAGCAGGAAGATGCGGACGAACGTCTGATGCGCTCTATTGAGGAGAAAATTGAGATCCCCGAGAGCCGCAAGGACGACTTTCGCAGAGAGATCATGAATTATATCGGCGCGCTGTCGCTGGATGGGAAGAAATTTGATTTCCGGGCCAACGATCGCTTATTAAAAGCACTTGAATTAAAACTGTTTCAGGATCAGAAGGACACGATCAAGCTGACGAGCCTTGTTTCGAATGTGCTTGATAAAGAGACTCAGGAAAAGATTGAAATCGTCAAGGCACGTCTTATTCGCTATTTCGGATATGATGACGCTTCTGCAACCGATGTATTGAATTATGTGGCAAGCATATTTGCCCGAGGCGATGTGAAGCAGACAGCCAGGTCAGGCTGATTGGTTGTGACATCGATCCAATGAAAATGAGATAAGCAAAAACAGAATTGGGGGAATTGCAGGTATGGCCAGACACATTGAACGCGACCTGCAGCGATTTCATCATATAGTTCGCGGTAAGGTGCAGCACAACCTTCGCAAATACATTTCAGAAGGTGAAATGATTGGAAGGACAGGCGGAGAGTATGTTTCGATCCCCATTCCACGAATTGAAATTCCTGAATTTCGGTATGGGTCGAGAAATTCTGGAGGTGTGGGGTCGGGGCCTGGCAACGAAGGCCACGAGATTGCTCAGGGCCCGAATCCGAATGGGGTTGGTCAGGCGGGCGATGCCCCTGGCGACCATATTATGGAAGTGGAGGTAAGTCTGACAGAACTTGCCGAGCTTCTGGGTGAGGAATTGCATCTGCCGCGAATTCAGCCTAAAGGCGATTCCAAGATCAAGGATCTGAAGGATAAATATAACCAGATATCCCAGATTGGTCCGGAAAGTCTGAGACATTTCAAACGCACCTACAAGCATGCATTGAAACGTCAGCTTTCGTCGGGCGTTTACAACCCGGAAAATCCGGTGATTGTACCGATCCGTGAAGATCTTCAATATCGGTCTTGGACAAGTGTTCCCAAGCCACGCTCGGCAGCGGTACTGATTTATTTGATGGATGTTTCGGGGTCGATGACGGACGGCCAGAAAGCTTTGGTGCGGAGCCAGGCCTTTTGGATTGATTCCTGGATCAAAAGTCAGTATGAGGGCATGGAGCGGCGATTTATTATTCATGATACACGTGCGTTTGAAGTGGATGAGGATGCGTTTTACAGGATTCGCGAATCGGGCGGAACGCACTTCAGTTCGGCTTACCAAATGGCAATCGACACGATTGAAAAGCACTATCCGGTATCGGAATGGAATATCTATGTGATTCAATTTTCTGATGGCGATAATTGGGGTAACGACAATCAGGCGTGTGTTGATTTGTTGCGAAAAAACCTATTGCCCATAGTCAACCAGTTTGCCTATGTGCAGGTGCACAGCTCTTATGGTGCTGGTGAGTATATGAAAATAATGAAATCGGAATTCAGTGATCATGAGGCTCTTGTGATTAGCGAAGTGCGGGATCGCGATTCGATTATGGCGTCGATTCGTGATGTGCTTGGCAAAGGTAGATGAAAGCGAAAATATGAGTTGGGATAAACACCGACTGACCCCTGAACTGCGAAATCTCCAGCGTGAGATTGAGGTCTATGCGAAGTCGTATGGTCTTGATTTTTATCCGACTGTTTTTGAAGTCTTGAATTATGACGAGCTTTCCGAGATTGCCGCTCTCGGAGGCTTTCCCGTACGGTATCCGCATTGGCGGTTCGGGATGGAATATGATCAGCTCAGTAAAGGCTATCGCTATGGTCTCCAAAAGATATATGAGATGGTGATCAACAATGACCCCTGTTATGCGTATTTATTGAGATGCAATGCATTGGTTGATCAGAAGCTTGTAATGGCTCATGTTTTGGGCCACAACGATTTTTTTAAGAATAATCAATACTTTGCGCATACCAATCGCAAGATGATGGATGAGATGGCAAACCATGGTAGCCGGGTCAGGGCGATCATGGATCGTGAGGGCGAGGATGCAGTGGAGAGTTTTCTGGATTGCTGCATGTCGGTTGAGAATCTGATTGACATTCATTCACCTTACAGGAAACGCCAGGAGTCGGTCTATAAATCAGGCAGTCATGAGAATTCCAAACGCGACGAAAGCCATCAGGGTCGGTTTCGGTCGAAGTCGTATATGGATGGGTTTATCAATCCGCCGGATGTGATGAAAGCCGAGGCGGAAAGAGTGCGTCAGGAGCTTTCCAGGCCGAAAAGGTTTCCGGAATATGCAGAGCGAGACGTGCTTCTATTCCTATTGGAGCATGCGCCTCTGAAATCCTGGCAGCACACGATTCTTGAAATCATTCGGGACGAGGCCTATTATTTTGCTCCTCAGGGACAGACGAAAATCATGAACGAGGGCTGGGCAAGTTACTGGCACTCGACGATTATGACGCGTCACTGTCTGGACGCCTCGGAGTTGATCGATTATGCAGAGCATCATGCAGGCACACTGGCCATGACGGGCGACCGGCTGAATCCTTATAAAATTGGGATTGAATTGTTTCGCGACATTGAATATCGCTGGGATCACGGCCAATTTGGTGAACCTTGGGAGAGTTGCAATGATTTCAAAGAGCGTGCCGATTGGGACCATGGATCAGAGCCTGGTCTTGGTATGAAAAAAATCTTTGAGGTCAGGCGGATCCATAACGATATTTCTTTTATTGATGAATTTCTGACCCCTGAATTTTGCCGTCGCCATCGGCTTTTTGCGTTTGGTTTCAATCAGGATTCTGAAACATATGCGATTGAAAGTCGCGAGTTCCCTAAAATTAAAGAGATGCTGCTGAGAAGTCTGACAAATTTTGGTCAGCCGGTGGTTCGTGTGCAAGATGGAAATTATGGAAATCGTGGGGAATTGTATCTTGAGCACGACACGTCGAGCGGGATTGGGCTCCGCCTGGATTTTGCAAGACTTACGCTTGAGAATCTGTATCGATTGTGGAGTCGGCCAGTACATATTGAAACGATTGACGAAGAACGATCGGCGCTTTTAAGTTATGACGGGCAGGAGCATCGTGTGACCCCGATCGGGCCCCAACCGCCACCCAAGGCAAAGAAAGAGTTCCGAAGAGAGGGATGACACGGGTTTTGTCAGCCTTAACTTTTATTCATGAATGAAATCGGTGTTTTATGCGCTGTGAAGTGGCCGAAATTATTGGATATGAGTTCAGAACCATGTTGAAACGGAATGAAAAGATGAAAAAATACGTCTGTCTAAGCCTCTGTTTCTTGGTGATGATAAGTTTTGCTGAGGTATCCATTTCCGGAGCAGAATATGGTCTTGGTCGTACGGCTCCCTTTGTGCCATTGGAATGGATGAAGACTAAGAATCATTCGACGGGAACCTGGGTGAACTACAGTAATCCGTACGATTATTATCAACCAGCGGATTATGGTGCAAGGTTGCAGATGTTGGAAAATGCGGACCGTTTGTTTCGACAGGCTTATGGGCTGGAAAAGTTGATTTTAAAGGAATTTGGGAGCGATCAATCTGCGGAATCGCGACAGTCCAGGCGAGCGGTTCAGGAGATTCGGGAGTCTGCTTATGCGCTCAGGGAGCACATAAGATTTGGGAGTCACTGGGGCGAGTTGTCGATGGATCTGTTGCGTCTGGAGAAGGCGATTGAATCGCAGTGGTGGAGGAATACACAAATTCAGGCTGTGATTCGCAACCGGTTGGAAATGGAGAGGCTTGCCGGCCGGATTCGAATTGCTGGTGGTCCGCGACCAGAGATTGTGGGCGATGCGATTTTAGGAAATAAAAGCGTACAAAAACGGGCGTCAAGTGGAAGCAAACCGACAAAACGGTTTGGTTTATCGGCCTCAATCCTGTAAGATAACGAGTGTGAAGGTTGTGTGGCAAAAGGCCAGATGACTTGACCTGCTTCACGAATTAAACCAGAGACTGAGCTGACTGATGATTCACCCTTGGCACGATGTGACCCCAGGCGAGGGTCTTCCGAGCAAGTTTAATGCGGTCATTGAGATCCCCATGGGGTCGTCTGTGAAATATGAGCTGGACAAGCAGACGGGCTTGATCAGGCTTGACCGGATTCTTTATTCGGCGGTGTATTATCCTGCAAATTATGGGTTTATCCCTCAGACATATGCGGATGACGATGATCCATTGGACGTGATGGTGTTGTGTCAGGAGGCGGTGGCTCCGCTCACACTGGTGCAGGCGCGAGTGATTGGATTGATGACCATGATTGACATGGGCAAGAAGGACCACAAGATTCTTGCAGTGGCGGTGGATGACCCGGAATTCAACTCGTTCAAGGACGCCCGCGAGCTGCCGCCGCACCGATTGTCGATGCTTCGCCGGTTTTTTGAGGATTACAAGATTCTTGAAGGCAAGTCGGTTGCAGTGGAAGAGATCCAATGCGCGGAGACAGCCATTCCGATCATTCAGGATGCCCTGGAGCGATACACCATTCTGAGGCGTAAGGGGGGGTTCCATTAAACCGATGAAAGCGGCTGTAGTAGGCGCATCGGGACAGATCGGTGGATGGCTCGTCCATGAACTAAGACTTCGTGGGATTGATACCACAGGCTCCTACGCCAGTGTGGCTTATCCAGGCTTGGAAAAGCTTGATACAGCAGACCATACGGCGGCCCGCGACTGGGTGGCGAGGCACAGGCCATCGCTGATTTTTTATCCGGCGGGCTGGACATGGGTTGACGGTTGCGAGAACGACCCAGCTAGGGCCCGAGCGGCTAATCTGGCCGACCCGCTTAATTTGGCCCTGGCTGGTCTGGAGCATGGGGCTCGGTTTGTCTACTATTCCACCGACTACGTTTTTGATGGAACAGATGGGCCGAACCGTGAGACGGACCCGGCCAAACCACTTTCGGTCTATGGTCAGGTGAAGCTGGATGCCGAAGTGCAGCTTTCAGACGCACTTGGTGATCATTATTTATGCTTGCGTACAGCTTGGGTACAGGGCCCTGAGCGACAAGGCAAAAACTTCACATATCAGGTCTGGCGTAACCTGAGTCAGGGCAGAACGATGGTCTGCCCTTTGGATCAGGTTTCGAACCCGACTTATGGCCCAGATTTGGCGAAAGTTTCGATTGAGCTGGCTTTGGCAGGCGAATCAGGTATCTGGAATGTGGCAGGGCCTGATCTTTGGTCTCGCGATGAGCTTGGCCGACAGATTGCAAGCCATTTTGGATTTGATCCGAGCCTGATTATTGGTAAAACAACTTCGGAGCTCAATCAGCCGGCAGCCCGCCCGCTGCAAGGTGGGCTGGATACGGCCAAGCTGGCCCAGAAATTCCCGAAATCGATGCGCTCACTGAACGAATGGCTTACGGACTTTGTGATTCAATGCAATCTGTCGCGGGGAGTAGACGCCGGATTACCAGTCGTTCATCCAGAAGACCTAGGAAAGGCATGACATGCCAAGCGCTGACTCGTCGAAGGGTTCGCAACAAGAGATGGACTTCTCGACGGTCCAATTGGCGGATAAGCAGCTTAAAACCCTTCAGATCATTCGATTTGCAGTGCTTGCAGGTCCATTGACATTCATGGTGATTGCCTTGCTCATGAAACAAAATCCATTGATTCTAAAACTCGAGTTTGTGGAAGTTCTTGGAATCGTTTTTGCTGCAAGTGCTTTGGTTGGTTGTTTATTCATCGATAAATCCATGATTCCGAAGGATAAGGAGACTTGGCGAGCTATGTCGAACTTGGAATGTACCAATCGGCTTGGGGCGGCAGTCATGACAAAGGAAATCCTAAAGGCGGCATTGCTTGAAGGCTCGACACTTTTCCTTTTCCTCCTGATTCTGATTGACAAAAGCTTATCTGGCTTGATTCTGGGCTTACTCCTGATCGGCATCTCGGTGGCAACTTTTCCAACACGAAGCCGATTTTTGTCGAAACTGGAATCGCTCAAATTCCAGATTGGCTTGTAAGGCCAGATATTGGCCTGAAACTTGCACTTCTCATATGCAGAAAGGTTCGTCTACACGTGACTGAGATCCCGATTCGTCCCGGAACGATTACGCTCTTGCAAGTTCTGAAACTTGCAGGTGTTGCAGAGAATGGAGGAGACGCCCAGGGGCTTGTCATGGCGGGTCATGTGAAGATCAATGGGCAATTGGAGACACGTAAGCGTCGCCAATTGACATCAGGAGACGAGATTCAAATCAGGGCACCTGGTTTACGAGTGCATTTGAGGCTGGTGGATCAAGACGACTCTGAATGAGATGAGATTTGACCGAGATCCACTTGTGGGTCGTCTTGGAAAAGAAGTTATCAGGTCTTGGATTTTCCGGGCTTGAAACGAGCTGGATTCAATGGTTGGACGAATGGTCCAAGAAGTGAGAATGATGAAACGAATTGCAGTACTGACAGCCGGTGGGGATACGCCGGCCTTGAATGCGACGATTTCGGGAGTTGTCGCCCGAGCCAATCAATTACGTGTGGAAGTGATTGGTATTATCAAGGGTTTCAATGGTCTGCTGAATCCGGAAGTGCCGCATGTGCTGTTGAATCCGCTTTATGCGACCATACCCGAGCTTGATCCGACACTTGGCGGGACAATTCTGGGTGCATCCCGCGACTACATCAGCAGCGAAGATAAGGCGAACACAGAGCTTGCAGCATCCAGGCTTGCCAGGTTGAAGGTTGACGGGCTTGTTTGTATTGGGGGTGACGGCACTCTGAACGGCATGCAGGCGCTGGCCGATTTATTGCCAGTGGTATTGGCACCCAAGACGATTGATAATGACCTTGGCCTGAATTATCTGGATGAGCAGGATGAATGGATCCGCGAGCCGGATGAGACCCCAAAAAAGCGTTTTAAATACAGGATGCGACCGGGTCGGGAATTTTCACTTGATGAGATGGTGAATTATGTTACGCCTGGTTTTGCCACAGCGGTTTACGTTTCCGCATCAAATGTCCAGCGGATTCGAACAACGGCAGAGAGCCATCGTCGGATCGCCATTGTTGAAGTGATGGGGCGTGATTGCGGGATGATAGCTTTGGGGGCTTCGTATGGCCAACCCGACATCATTTTGGTACCGGAGTCGCCGGTGGATCCTGAGCCGTTGGTGAAAAAGCTGGTCAGCCTTCTGGATTACCAGAAGCACGCGGTTATTGTGGTGTCGGAAGGGATTGTCGATAAAGAGGGATTGCCATACGGGTCGGTTTCAGCCAGTAAGGACCCATCGGGCAACCTCCAGTATACCGGGGCGGCTGAAGCGATCAAACGGCTCTTTGTGGAAGAACTTGGAAACGAGTTCTTCACACGCAAGCGGCGCAATGAATCGGCGGATGCGGCGATTTTTATCCGCAAAATCGGCCATACCCAGCGTGGTGGCCGTCCGATCCTGTTCGACCGATACCATGCCCAGCAACTGGGTGGCAAAGCGGTTGACCTGCTATTGGACGGCCAGCACAATGTGGTTGCAACTCTGCAATATCGCGACGAAGGATTTTATCTAGACAGTTGCACGGCGAATTCGCTGGTTGATCGCTGGGGTGTGATTCACGCCCGACCCTTATCGAAGAAATTCTACGATTCGAAGAAGTTTCAGCCATCTACGCTGGGAATTGAATACTTGCATTCCATTTTCCACAATGCATTGTCTGAAGGTGATGTGGAATCAGCCAGGAGCCTCTTTGACAGCGCCCACCTGCACAGGCCATTCCATTCCGTGAATGTCGATATGAATAAGCGGATTCGAAGACTGTCGCCGAATTCCTGACAGATGCATTCGACATAAATCGGGTGGACGATTCCATTGGAATTTGGCCGCCCGGTTTTAAGTTAAATTTAATTATTTTCAGTTGGAATATTTGCGGTCGTCAATGATCGTTCACCGACTTCGATTAGGCTACTGAGCATGATGAGGCCTGTAAAAACGGTTGCGAAGTGGCAATAGGAATCAGCGCACTTGAAGACCCAGGGTTCGACTGGGTGTGATAAAATCAGGGTCGTGATAATTGCAGAGCTGATGATATTTAAAAGACTGCAAATCAGAGTCATCAGGAATATCAAGGAGCCATCTTTTTTGAGCATTCTGAGAGATAGTCGAATAGTCTGCTGAATGGAGCCTTGGCTCCAGGCCAGCGAGCCTGCCAGAATTACGAATGGGAATGCAATCACCTGAAGTTCCAGAATGCCCCAACTGAGCCCCCAGATGACATAATTGATAATTGATGAAGAGGCGGAACCGGCGACTGCAATATAATCGACGACCGAATTCCAGACCAGCCAAAGCGCATGGGCAAAATAGCGGCCTGGAGCAATGCTGAAATTTACGAGAAAGATGCCTGGGAGGAGACTTGCAATCTTTTCAAAATCAGGCTTCATCTGATCGTTTTCTGAATATGCCGCATCGCGAATTTCGGTCAGGACCCATGCCAGTAGAAAGGAGTCAATCAGGAGCATGATTGCAGGTTCCAGGACGACTTCAATGTAGGCGCCGGTATTGAGAGGCAGCCCATCGTAACTTGAGACGCCAATGACCATGCGATAAACCAGCCAGATACAGCCTGCAATCCAAAGCACCTGAGACCAGAAATTTGCGGATTTCATTATGGGTGTCATGGTGGAGCGTGGCACCCACTGGAGCATGCTGTTGTATTGAAATGCAAGAAAAACGGCCATTGCAACCATTGGCCAGCAGTCAGCAAGATTGGTGAGATCGCGAAGCGGTGTCAAAGCGGCAAGCAGGCCTTGTTCGAGGCTCAATGCAGGTAAAGTTCGAGAACGGAGCGACATTTGAAGTTCGTCGGAACCGGATCGGCTGTTGTATGAAAGCAACTGGCTTGTTGTCCAGGAGATAAGCAGCATTCCGCCGAGTGCCAGCGGCACGATTGGCCTTGATCGTAGGCGTGAGTAAGACTGTTGAAAAAGCTGGCGCAGGTCTGACCATTGAAAAAGGCCGGTAAAAAATCGCTTTGGGCCCTGTGCGATCAAGCTAAAGAGTAACAATAAGAGAAGGCCCGAGAACCAGAATCGCGATTGAAAATCGGGGCTTGGCAGAGTGTCGGGGCTTGTCAGGGTGGCATCTGAGACCCAGCGTTTGAGGGCCAGGAGCATGGCGTCGGCAGATGCGGTATTGGTGGACTGGGCGATGATCAATTCGCTGGCCTTCATCTATTGGGGGGCCAAACGGTGCTTTGGGACAAATCCAACGGAGCGACGGAAGAGCTTATCTTAACCGATTGGCCGGTATGGAGGCCAGTATTGAGGGTCAGGAATCTGGTGAGATTTTCAGAGGGAGGGGCCTGCTCTCAACTCTCGACCAGCGATGTTTGTATTTGAGGATTGGTTTTTCAAGCAATTCGTAAGATACAAAGGCCGTAACGACGACGCCTGCAAGTGTCAAAAGTCCGCCGCCAAAAAGCGTGAGTAGCAATTCGTGGTACATGTAAAGGCCGTAGCTGATTTTTCCCAATCCGACAAACGGCGGCCAAGTGAGGAGTTTTGAGAATGGTCGTGAGCCATTGGCAGCGATCCAGATCCATGCTAATGCGACCATCCAGATGGCGACGGGATCGAAGACCTGCCGCGTGACGATGTCATGGCCGAGGTGTCGGCGTGTGATCAGGAAAAGCGAGGCGGGTAAAATTAGCCAGACAGAAACTTGGCTTGCATATTGAACCATGCAATGCCGAAGCTTTGGATTATGGATGGCAAGGGCTAGCATCACGCCGGCGAGAATGGAATCCATCTGGGCCAGGGAATTGTATGTGATTTTAAATTGTTCCAGACCTTGGTCCGCTAGTGATTTTCGTACAGCGATTGCAATGATTATACCGCAGATGGTAAACAGCCATCGGCCACGGTTGCCGAGCAGAGCGAGTATAATGGGAATAAAGATATAGAATTGTTCTTCAACACAGACGGACCAGAGCACGCTGAGTATATCACTGCCGATTGGACCGTAACGGATCATGGACCAATTGCCAATAAATGTTGCAAACCAAGGTAAATGGGGTGATTGTGGGCCGATTCCATGAATTCGATTGGTCAATGGCAGGCCGAAAAAACCGATCAGGAAGATCAGGAAATACAGGGGCCAAATGCGGAGGATTCGGCGGACCCAGAAGGCCAGCCAGTCGATTCGGCCATATTGCGATTCTTCGCGCAGGAGCAGGCGTGTGATGATAAAACCACTGAGGGTGAAAAATAAATTGACACCGATCCAGCCATTCATCAACAAGGCGTGGTCAATCGTGGGCCCGAGCAGGGTTCCGAAGCCAGTGGTTTGAAAGATCAGGAGCAATGGCAGATCAATGGTCATTGCCAGCAGGTCGCGGACTGAACCGCCGAGGTTGGGCACGCCATGATGAAAGCCGAAGACCATGAGAAAAGCGAAGAAGCGAAGACTGTCGAGTTCAGGATAATAGGATCTTTCGAGGCCTGATCGGATACCAACCGGGCTTGGAGTAGCCATCGAGGTGAAGAATGTCTTGATTTTGTCAATCATTGCGACGAGATGCAATTCTTTGGAATAAAGACCCGATGACATGATCGGCCATAAGGTTGGAGGGCTCAAACCACTCCACTGCGGAGTCTGTCGAAACCAGCCCCACGCGATGGAGCCCGGCGTTAAGGCTCGACTGATCATTGATCAGGGTGATGTCGGAGCGATTGATTTTGCAAGCCTGATGGCCGGCTTCGATCATGGAAGCGTCGCAATAGCCACTGGTCAGCTTGAAGCCGACGAGAGTGGTTTCCGGGCCGACCCAGTTGCGAACGTGGCGAATGACTTTCGGGGTTCGTCTCAGGACGAGCAGAAGCTCTTCAGCTTCCGAAGAAATCTTGCCTGAAACGGGCACTGGTTCGTAGTCGGAAACGGCTGCCGCCAGAAGAACGATGTCCCATGGACGAGATTTTGCCACTTGTTCTAGAATCTCTGCGTAATCAGAAACTGTGCCAGTGGTTAAGTCGATTCGTCTGAGCCGGTCCCGATGATTCCATCCCTGGGCCATTCGGGCCACCATTCTCTGGCGAATTTCGGAGGGATCCAGATCACCGCCAAATCGTTGCTGGGGCGATTCGAGTGGGCCAAGGGTTTGTGGCGTGGTGGCGATATAAGTGACGGCTGCGCTGCGCTGCAGGCAGGCTTCCGCAAGTGCTGATGCGAACCGGCCGGTGGAACGATTTGTGATCATCCTGACATCGTCAAGTGGTGCGATGGTGCCGCCGGCAGTGATCAGAACAGAGAGTGGCTGCAATTTTGAGAGTCTCTGTGGGGTGAAAGTCTGCAAGGTGAATAGAGAAGAATCAGGCAGGCAGGGCTTGCGAACCCGTGCCCATAGCCTATAGTTTTCAGATATAGAGAATGACATTCGCTGGTCTGAATGTCGAGTGGGCTGGCGATCTCGGTTGAGAATCAAACGCCATCACAGGTTCAAAAACCATCAGCAGATCCAAGATCGGCTGAACATCGGAATCGAAAGCCAAATGAACCAGAAATCGGCTCCACAAATCGCCCGGGAACTCTTTGATGAGATTCGCCAGTGGCCAATTTACGATCCACATTCGCATATCGACCCACACAGGCCCGCCGCCCGCCACTTTGACGAAGTGCTTGGCTACCATTATTTTACAGAGTTGGCCCACTCGGCTGGTATGCCTGCACAACTGGTCTCGCCTGAGCTTGATCCGTCGACGCGCTGCCGGAATCTGGCAGGTTGGCTCGACCGGATTGACAACACCGTCCAATATGCCTGGCTCTTAGAGATTGCTCGCGAATTTCATGGTTTCGAAGGCGAGGCAGTCGGCCCTGAGACCATTGAAACTCTGATCAAATCTGGGGATAAGGAATCTGTCGGGCCTGCCTGGGACACTACGGTCTGGCAGAAGTCCAACCTTGAAGCCGTTTTTCTGACCAATGATTTTGACGATCCACTGATTGGCTGGGACACCTCGAAATATATTCCCTGCCTGCGGACAGACGACCTGGTTCTAAAGCTTCATGAGCCTCGAACCCGCCAGCGGCTCAATGCCTTTACGGGAATGGAAGTGGTGGATCTTGAGAGCCTCAGGGCCGCGATTGGGAAGCTGTTCGACCACTTCGTGAAGCACGGAGCGAGGGCCTGTGCGATCAGTCTTCCGCCTGATTTTGCGCCTCACAAGCCGCCTTTGATTACGGCCAGTACACCACTTCGCAGGGCATTGACCGGACTTGATGTGCGGCCCGATGAGATCGACCTGATCCGTCGCACAGTCTTCTGGGTTCTGGCGGAATTCTGCAATGATTACAAACTGCCGTTTGACCTGATGATCGGACCGATCCGAAATATTTATCCAGCAGGCGTTTCCGGTGGTCGCGACCTATTTGACCGGCGGGTCAGTCTGGCCGATTACAAAGATTTGTTCAACGCCTTTCCGGATGTCACTTTTCCGATCTCTACGCTCTCGCCCGATGCGGGTGCAGAGCTCGTTGCCTATTCCTGGATCTTTCCGAATGTGGTGCCGAATGGCCACTGGTGGTATTCCAATGTGCCTACCTTCATTGCAGCCGATCTGAAAGCTCGGGTGGAAGCTGTGCCCAAGACTAAGATTATCGGCTATTATTCGGACGCTTACAAACTGGAATTTGTCTTGCCCAAGTTCAATACCTTCCGGCGATTGCTTTCGCAAACCCTGGCAGAAAGCTGCGTGATCGAGCGCGGTTGGAAGATGGATCAATGCCTGAGTCTGGCCCAAGCCATTTTGCGGGAAAACCCTCGAAAAATATTTGCCAGGCCTCGGGAATAAAAGGCTTGGTGCATTCGAAGTAAGCTGGAATTGGTTAAGAAAAAACGGGCGGGAATGGCCGCCCGTTGATTCGTCATAAGGTGTTCAAGTGGTTTTAAGGGTCAGCCCTTTTCTACGCGATTTGTGAGGGTGCCGATGCCTGTGATGGAGAGATGCACCATGTCGCCGGGCTGCATTGAGAAATCATCGGGCGGGACAACGCCGGTGCCAGTCAGCAGGATCACACCGTGAGGGAATGAGTTGTCGCGGCCCAGCCAGCCGGCGAGTTCGTCGAAACCGCGTTTCATTTGATCAAGAGTTGTGGAGCCGTCCACCACAGTTTGGCCATTACGAACGATATGGACACGGATCACGGTTTTTTCGCGGGCAGGGAGGGCCTCAACCGGGACAATCCCGGGGCCAAGCGCACAGCAGGCGATGTGCATTTTTGCCTGGGGCAGATAGAGCGGGTTTTCGCCTTCAATGTCGCGAGCTGAGACGTCGTCGCCGATGGTGACTCCGATGAGTTCCAAGCGACTTGAGAAAACCAGCGCAAGTTCTGGTTCAGGCACACACCAATTGCTGTCGGAACGTACCCTTATGGCTTGATTTGGGCCGACAGTTCTGTGGGGAGTGGCCTTGAAGAAGAGCTCGGGGCGATCGGCCGAATAGACGAGGTCATAGAAGGAACCGCCGGACTTGGATTCCTCCTGGCGGGCGACTTTCGAACGATAATAAGTCACGCCAGCCCCCCAAACTTCCTGACTCTCGATGGGTGCCAGAAGTTCGATGTCCGAGATTTTTTGAGAGATTTCCAGGCCAGCGGTTTCTGCGGCCAGCGAAGCGAGGAGGCTCAAGGGTTTGGCGGTGGTGAGAATGGTGTCGAGATTGATGGAATCATCGAGGTCAGAAACGGCCGAGTCGGGTGAATTCAAATCACCATGAACAAAGCCCCATCGTGGTGTTGGGTTTTGAGCGGTCCGAAATTTTACAAGAGCGGGAAAGGTGGATTTTGACATGAGAGGTCAGTTGTCCTGATTCTTGCCTACGGGAGGCATGTAATGGGTGATGGCAGAGCATTGAATAAACCAATACCGGGCGGATGAGTCAACGGCCAGTTTCGACTAAGTTTTACCAGATGAGTTGTCACAAGCACTTTCGGAGTTCATAATTTATTATAGATAAGCTCTGATGAGCGATCGAGGAATGGATTGGATCCGACGCCTTCCGATTGGCCAACCGGCCTGAGGTCTGGCGATTTCGCAGTGCGGAAGTCTCCGCCCCGGCTGGAGAATTATTGTGATGCCGCTTAGCGACTTAGACCAAAACCTGATCGATCGTTGCCTGAACCACGATGAAGGCTCCTGGCCGGACTTTGTGGACCGATACCTTGGCCTGATTTTTCATGTGGTTCGCCACACGGCCCACTCTCGAAGCATGACGCTCTCTTATGTGGATGTGGAAGATGTTGCCGCCGAGATTCTTCTGGAGCTGGTCCGAAACGATTATTCCGCGCTTCGCCAGTTTAAGGGCCTAAGCTCGTTAGCGGCGTATCTTACGGTGATTTGCAGGAGAATTTGCGTTCGCCAGTTGATCAGGCTGAGACGAGAATCGGCCTTGGGGCATGTCAGTGCGCACCGAGCTGCTGTGGATGGCAGTTCTGCGGAAATTGAGCCGGTTCTGGCGACGGAGGAAGTTGAGGCATTGCTGTCAAGACTTGCGCCACGTCAGGCGGAAGTTGTCAGGCTCTATCACCTTGAGTTCAAAAGCTACCGCGAAATTGCAAATCATTTAGGAGTTGAGGAAAACTCCATTGGAGCGATCCTCACCAAAGCTCGCCGGCAATTGCAATCTTTAGCCGCTTCTGACCTTGATTCCTGAATTGTTTTGCAGGCGCAGACCTTTCGATCAACCTAGGCCGTGTCACTTTCGTAGGGTGAAGGCCTGTTTGTCAGCCAGGTTTTCGGCTCGCAATTCGGCTTGGTGCTTGATCCCATGGGCATTCTGAACGAGTCGTTTGGCGGTCGGGTCGGTTGCCCAGCGGTCTGGTGCAAGAATGGGCAATACGTCGTTGTAAAGTATTGTAGTCCCACCTTTGGGGCGATATCCACGATGCCGCTCAATGGCGGCCAGGACATCAGCCAGGCTCCAGCTCTGGTCAATGAAGCGATACATTCCAAGCCAGGCTGGAGTGCGGTCCATATTCCCATGGCAATGCACCAGTACAGGCCAGTTTTCAGGCTTGCGCACCTCATCAAATGTCGATTGAACATAAGCAGATCCGTAGGATTTGCCCTGGGCCCGAATATAACGGATTCCGTGCGATTCAGCATAAGCCAATTCGGCTGGGAAGTTGGGATGGCGCAGAGGCGTATCTTCGTTAAAAAGGTTGATAATGGTTTTGAAGTGATGTCGATCATTCGCCAGGGCCAGGCCACTCGGTGGCGGCATGGCCGAGACATATATCTGGCCTGGTATGACCACTTTAAATCGCGGGATCGGCCAGTGAAGCCAGTGAAGGTAGAAGCCGGCCTGAATTACCAGAAAGATCAGGCTTAAAGAACCCAAAGCAAGCCTTTTACTGACCTTGCGGCGTGTGCTTGTGGGAATTGGTGGCAATGCCTGGAAGCGGCCTAACAAGGCCCCTAAAACGATCGACTGAGTTAGAATCATGGCCCATCGCGACCAATATCCCCACGGTTCAGGGTCAGGCCAGTTGGTAATTCTCCAGCAGAAGCAAATCCCGGCCAGCAAGGCAAGGCATCGCCAGCCATGAGATGTCTTTTTATAAAACGTCCTGCCAAGTCTTGTGATTGGATAGAATGTCAGGCTTAGGACCATTACAGCAAAAAGACTTAGGATGAGTTTGACATGGAGCGGTGTGCTGACACGTGTGATCGCCTGCCAGGCAAGCCCATGCCAGCCATCGGGAGTGGGGTCGGGAGCGGCACCGATCCAAAACCCTGCGAGACAGAGTCCAAACAAGCTGGTTCGAATGGAAGTCTCTGCCGGGCAGGTCTGATTGCGATCGCGGCGAACCCAGAGGATCATGGACAGGCCGATACCGACAGAGCTTAGGTAAAGCGTTGTCAGGTCAAGCGTATCTCCAGGCTCTGAAAGGCGATACGCAAAAGGCGCGTAGCGGCTGTAATGGTCGCGATTAAGACCAGGATATTCTGGGTCAAAGTCGTGAGAAAAATCCAGAGCATGCCAGACGGCCACCAAGGCAATCAAGGCGCAGAATAAGGATGTGGCTCGAGATCCATCGCCCTGAAAGCACCAGCGAGCCCAGCTTTTTAATCGTCTCATGATCGCCGGTTCCTTCCCGAGAGCTTGAACACCGTATTTAAATCTCGCCGTTTTTCGATGCGAGATTACGGGGGTTCAAGTCAAAAATTCATCATGACTTATCAGCGAAAATCGGTCAATCCCGACCGTGCTGTAATCTGGATCTCTCAGCTAAATTGGCGGTTACATCAAAATGGGGGGAGTTCGAGGCATGGGCCTGATCGATAGAAATCTCTGAGGATTCTGACTCTATGTATCTCACATCCAATGAGGCCCTGCTGGTGTCGGTGGCCCATAGAAAATAATCGTTTGAATTTAAGGGGTCCTGCTTGACTTTACATTCCACCCGGTCAAGAGAGGCTTGAACTGCGGCTTGTAGCGATTGGCCAGGGGCAACGTGTTCGACTGCACCGAACTCAATCAGGTGACGACCATCCGGGCGCATTGAGCAATAACAGGGCAGGACAGGGGCGGTGGATCGCTGGGCAAGTATCGCCCAGATTGGAGTAAACTTCCAGAGTTCGCCCATGAATCGCCCGACTACCGATTGATTATCGTTCCAGCGCACATCGCAAGCGACCAGAACCACATGCTTGGCCTTGAGTAAACGAAGGCTTCGGAAGATCGAGGATACGCCATCGTTACCTGACTTTTTCCGAGAAATAAAGAGCTCTTTCTGGCCAAGCGGGCCGGTCTGCTCAAAGTGCTTTAATAGTGACTTGCTGACATGCCGCGGACGCTCTGTCAGGAACCGGAAGTTGATCCCCTTACGTAACATCCAGTGGGCTGGCAGAATATGCCCCCCGAAATGGTTTGAGAGCAGAATCACACCCTTGCCTTCCGCCATGGCCGCATCAAAATTTTCTTGGCCAATGATATCAAACGTCTCCAGTGCCCGGCGTGCACTTGGGCCGTCGACCAATACGTCGCGGAGATTCCAGCGGATCAAACGACCGGCGAGCTGTCGGGTCACGGATTCCACGTCCCAGTCTGCTCCTAGTTGAGTTTTCGCCGAGTTCACAGCAGTCATCAGCGCTTTACGAAGTTCTGGGACTCTGTCGAATTCCCAGCGACCAAAACCTTCAACAAAGTTTGTGGCTTTCGAGATCGGAAAGCGGCGAAGGACCGGAACTACAATTCGGGCCATGATCCACTTCCGAAAATTCATGCCACTTCGACGCATCGTTACGTACCTGACCAGGTTCAGCCTGAGAATGGGACAATCATCGCAATTCAAAAACCAAATTGCGTCAAATCAGGCCGCCAGCAATTTCACGCCACGCTTGTGAAGACCATCCATAATATTGCTTATGGACATAATTCCAGAAATCTCTTCGTCGCTCCATTCAATTCCAAAATCGTCCTGAATGTTTAAGAGGACGCTCACCAGATCAAGGCTGTCTACACCCAAATCTTCCTGAAACCGGCTGGTGGAGGTGATCAGAACATTCGACGGTATCTTGGCTGTAGTACGAATGTTTTGGATAAGCTCATCGTGTCGAATTTCAATCATCGTTCCATCTCCTGAACACGAGAGCGTTGTTTGTACCACCGAAACCAAACGATGCAGACAGTGCATGCTGAAGAGCAATGGCCCTTGCTTGGCCCGGAACGTAATCCAGATCAAGTTCGGTATCTTCAACATAGTTTATCGTCGGCACAATCAGACCAATCCTTAAACTTTCTATCATGGTAATTGCTTCCAGGGCGGATGCGGCACCCAGCGAATGTCCTAATGCCCCCTTGATGGAACTGATTGGGAGCCGCTTTGCGTAATCGCCATAAACCCCCTTCAATGAAGCTGTTTCGGTTGCGTCATTGATCGATGTGCTGGTGCCGTGGGCGTTGTAATAATCGATCGAATCAGGTTCCAGGCCCGCATCTTGAATGGCCAGCCTCAGGCACTTCTCAATCTGGGGCTGATGAGGGGCCGCCATGTGATGGCCATCGGAATTGATGGCCATGCCAACCAGCTCTGCAAGAATCTCAAGTTTCAGCCGGCGGGCTTCATCGATTGTTGCAAGTGCAATCATGCCTGAGGCTTCGCTCATGACAAACCCGGCACGATCGCTGCTGAATGGTCGACTGGCCTGGCTGGGGTCTTCAAAACCGCGGTCGCCCGGCTTCAGAATTGCAAGTGCCTTCATTGTGGCAAAGGAGTTGACAATCGATGGTACGAATGCACTTTCTGATGCTCCGCAAAGTGCCAGATCTGCCATTCCAAGCTGGATCAGCATCGCCCCCAAAATCAAAGCGTGGCCACCCGATGCACAAGCATTTGAAGGACCAAAGCCAGGGCCCAATAACCCAAGATGCTGGCTGATCTGCCCGCCAAGCTGATTGATCAGTAGTCCAGGCACAGTGTAAGGCCCCATGTTGAGCCGGCCACGCGCTTCGGCCTTGAGCCGTTCGTTGTCCTGTAAATCCACACCACCAAATGCACTTGCAGCGATCACTGCGACCCGGTCGGGATCGTAATCCGCACCTTTGAGTGGCTTCCAGGCTTCGTCGGCCGCAGCCAGGCCAAGGTGCAAAAAGCGGGATTCCAGCTTCGAGATTCGTGGGTCACAACCCTGGCCATTCGGACCAAAACCATCGACGAATCCACCAATGTCGGTCATAAAGCGATCGCCTGGCAACCGATCAGTATTGCGTCTGAGGCCGCCACGACCGTCCCTGAGGCCCGCCCAGGTGGCTGGCCAGTTGAGCCCTAAGCAGGAGGTGGCCCCCATCCCGACAATCACGATACGAGGACGATTCCGATGGTCAACATTTTGACTTATACTTGTGGTCATCATGGTTTACGGAATTTCAGCCAATGGGGAACAGGTGAGATGGGTATCGCAATATACGAAAGATTGTACCGGTTTTAACGATTCTGTCGACCTGTACCGTCTGTATTGGGAGTTGGTCCGGATGGAATTCCTGATAGGTGTCTCCTCCGGAGCCCGGATGCTTTGTTGTCCATAGGACATGGCTATTAATAGGTAGCTCCTCCGGAGCCGGTACGGATTGCTGGATTCTGATGTCCATCGGAGAGGTTGCCCAAACTAACCCGCAGCGCGAGAGCGCGAGCAAGGGCCGCACGATCATCGAACAGGATTTTATGGAGGAGGTCCAAGTCAAAAGGATTTGCCAGATACGGTTATGAACCGAAATCAGAGTTCAACTTTGCATGACTTGAAATCCTTAAATGGATATTGATTAGACTGAACGCACAGGAGATTCTAGACTCCTTATTAATAAAGCGGGCGCTGTATGAGAAACCGGACAAACATTCCTGAAAATATTTTAGGGGTTTTTCAGAATTCCATAATCCTCTACATCAAAGCATGATATGAATATGCGTATCATCTGGCGTTATTCTTCAAAAAACGAATCTTTTTGTTTGCGTTTTGTAATGAATTCGCTTTTAATTGGTAGGGGCAAGATAACCTCTGCCGATGCATGAACTAAGTTGCGAGCATAAACTGGATAGGCACCATGAAAAACTCAGCTTTACGTACCCTCCATTTCCGACCAAGAACGATTCGGAGTATTTCTACCAATGCGATGCGTAATCCGCCACGGATGACACTTCTGAATCTGCTTTACCGAAATAAAATCTTCTTGTCAGTATTATTTCTATTTACAGCAATTACAGCGAAACATACAAATTCGTCGTACGGGGTTGATTTTCATTATGAGTTTGAGACTGTCTTCTCACCAAATGCGGACCAGTATTTGATTGGGCAAGTGAATATGATGAAAGTATCGGAAGGCGGTCAGATTACATATTGGTGCCCTACTGTAAGCACCGGGCAAGGCGAATTGATTTACAAGTTTGATTTTCCTGTTGTGTCAAATGACATCAATTTGAAGTTTCGTCTGTCTGATTTTAACTTTGGTTCCTCTTATGGGGACGCTTCGGTCTTTGGTTCAGTGGATGGAGTTTCGTATAACTTGATCTCACATCTTTCAACCCCTGGCCCGCCTTGGCCTTATCCAAGCGACGATGTCTTTTTCAATTATCCGTTGGGTAGTGAATTTCTAGGTCAGGATAAACTTTTTCTCAAGGTTCAACTCAATGTTGTCAACTCGAATGTTATGGCTCAATTCTTAAGGTCCGATGGTCACCCTCAGAATTATTATCGCCCTTGGTTCTCAGAAACTCCAATTTTCTCTATCACAGTCAACGGCGCAATTGTAGTCCCGGAACCATCAGGCTTAAATCTTTTGTTGATTGCCATATTCTTGTATTTCACGACGTCGGCCAAATCTTCATTGATCCGTAGATTGAACAGATTCTAATGTTTATCGGACAGATTGCCCAAACTAACCCGCAGCGCGAGCAAGTGCCGCACGATCATCGAGCAAGGTTGCATGGAGGAAGTCCAAGTCAAAAGGATTTGCCAGATACGGTTATGAACCAAAATTGTCGGACACTTGCACAAGCACCCACAGTATAGTAGATTGAGTCTGCCCTGATCTTCGGTTTTGCAAAGTATCGATTGGTTCTGAACAGAATGAAAAGGACCTCCGATGATTGGATCCCATCCGGGCACGCTCCCGGTCATACTCTCAGACTTTTCGATCTATGCACAGGCACTCAAGAATGAGGCGACCTTGCGGCAGTTTTGGCTTCGTAGAGCCCAAGAATCTCTGGATCACTCCGTCCGCGAAGCCTACAACATGCCCGCCACCGCCGAAATCCTAGCATTCCTCCTCAACCTGACCCTCGCCGCCCAAGAATCCAACAACCACCCCATCCAACCCCCCGGCCTCCCCGCTAACTATCCCACGCCGGAGAAGCTGGTGACGGAGGATTGTGTTCGGGTGGAAGGGGCATAAATCATGTCAGTACAAGTCATCCAGATTGGTCGATGCAATGATAAAGAATACGATTTTGATAATCTTTTTCGCATTTATCACAATGCGATGACGGATCATGATGTTGTTCAATTTGACTTCACAAATTGTGATTTTCTACGTTCTAATGCGGTCGTTTTGCTTGGAGGCATGGCGAGAGTGATCGAGGCTCAGGGGCGTTCCGTACAATTCAATTGGGGCTCAATCAGCGATCCAAATCTTCTGAAGTTCCTACGCTCCAATGGATTCGCGAGTCATTTTGGATTTGATTCGAAAAGCTTCTATAGCTCGACCATGATTCCCTATCGCGAAGATTATAAATCCGATCATCACAGTATCAGTGATTATTTATCAGATAAGTGGCTTGGGAATAATTGGGTCCAAATTAGTGAAAAGCTGAAAGATGAGATTATCGGAAAAAAGTGGGAAATCTATGCAAATGCTTTCGAGCATAGTGGAAGCAATGTTGGCGTATTCTCTTGTGGTCAATACTTCCCAAATAAAAAGGACTTGGTTCTTTCTGTTGTTGATTTTGGAGTCGGTATTCCGGAGTCAGTTAGAACGTATTTGAGGTCCAGGTATTCTGCAGAAAGGTTGAGTCACGTTTCCGACGCATTTTTTATGGAGTGGGCTTTTCGTAGTGGGACAACAACGACAATCGGCACCGCCAGAGGCTTGGGTCTGGACTTCCTCAAGCGTTTTATCGCGCTGAACCAAGGGAAGTTAGAGGTGTACAGTAACGC
>CAMBEP010000010.1 GCA_945865635.1 Candidatus Kuenenia stuttgartensis | reverse complement strand
GCTTAAGTTTATTAGCACTAAAACACTCTGGGCCTAAAGTGCTTCAAGCCTGAAAGGCTGCGACCAAGAGATGCTGCTGTCTCGGCAGGGTGGACGTCGGGGAGATCGTAGGCAACAGGCCCAAAGAGTTTAAAGCACTTTGGTGCTTCAGGCCCTCAATGACTTTAGGGGATTAAGACTAATCAAACTTTGGTGTAATAATACTGTAGGTCTTTAAGGCATTCGTATGATATGGGCTTTGACACTAAAGGCCTTTGGTTCTTTAGATCTTCGGGGCGGTTCGGTTACAAAGCTTGGCGAAATGTTGCGTACTGTCTTTTTGTGCATCGATCTGTCAGGTTGGCAGGTACTTGATAAAAGCCATATGTTTCTGAATCACATAAGAATCTATGGATGTGTTTGATTTCGTTGTCGATCTTGAAAAGATCGCTTTCGCCAGAATTGGAGCGGCAATTAACAAGACTTTTGGACAAGTTTATCTAAAAATGGCTGGAACCACAGGGAATAAACTTCATCCAGCCAGTTCACAAGGGCATGATTTTCGGGATTGCCACTCGTTGCGGAATGAATGGTCCATCGCCCCTTATGGAGCCGAAATGTGAGTCGCCAGACATCTCCAAAAGTGTTTATCATGAGCAAGGTAAAGAGCCCATGCTCAGAGGAGATGCTGTAGTGGATTTCCGAGAGTAGTTCCTCAAGGCTTTTTTCAGAGGGTTCAGAACCCGGGAGGTCCAGCGCGTCCTGAGCGATGGTGTCCCAATAATTGCGTACAAATCGCTGACTAAACTTGTCGAAATCTGGAGTTCTGGCTGATTTTCTCATGTTGGGTCAAGAAACTCCGAACCAGGTTCTGGCAGGCAAGGGCTATCTGAAGTGTTTTTTGCCTGGCGACTTATGTCTTGGCTAGAAGGGCTTGGGCCTGGTGTGTGAGCTTGTCGATCAAGGGCTGGGCCGAGGCAGGGTATCGGTCTCGAAAATCATCGAGCCATCGGAATTTCAGATTTCTCTGCGGGTCGATCAGTCGATCCACCTGGAACAGGGGCTTGGCAGGGTTGCCGGTAGCAAACATGACCGCCGGGACTGACTCTCGGACCACGCTGGCGGCTCCGATATAGGCCCCCAAGCCGATTTGAATGCCTGGCATGAGCAAAGTGCCAGTACACACCACTGACAGATCGCCGACCAAGACGGATTCCATGACATGCGTGGGGGGCAGGGGATCGTTTGTAAATTGCACTTTCGGATAAAGCCATGCACAGCGGCCAATTTTGGCCAGCTTGCCCACATGCACCTCGGAGTGCAGGCGTGTGAAGTCGCCGATCTCGCAATCGCCTTCAATCTGGGATCGGGTGCCGATCAAAACTCCATCGCCGATATCTGTATTCTCGCGAATCGAGACATAGTGCCCCAACTGGACCTGCTGGCCAAGCCTGGAACCTGAATAAATCACAGCATGACTGCGAATTACACACCGCGAGCCAATCACAAGCCCCGTCTTGGTGGCCGCATTCGTGGGCAGGCCAATTTCGCTATAGGCGCCTATTTCGGTACCCTCGCCAATTTCGACCCCCGTATGAATGATCGAAAACGGGCCGATTTTGACGCCTGGCCCCAGCCTTACGGCTTGATCAACCAACGCCGTCGGGTGAATTTCGGTTTTGTGCGTGGTAACTTGCATGAATGCCAGCTTATGGGAATCAAGATATTCAAGCCAACGCTTCTCGCAAAAGGCCCGCCGTGCTTAGACGCTACTCAAAGCTGACCGTATGGAATGGTGAAGAGCCGATCAAGAGCTTTGAAGTCTCCGGTGCGGATGCCTTCACGGAACCAGTGCAACCGCTGGGCTGAGGTGCCATGCGTGAAGCTGTCGGGTACAACCCGGCCAGTGGCCTGTTTTTGAAGCGTGTCGTCGCCAATGGCAGTGGCGGCTCGAAGGCCTTCTTCGATATCACCTGGCTCAATCACCTTGCGGTTCAAATTTGCATGGTGTGCCCAGACACCCGCCAGATAGTCCGCCTGAAGCTCCAGGCGAACGGAATCCTTGTTGGCCTCGGCTTCGCTCTTGGATCGTCGTGCTCCCTGAACCCTGGCGCTATAGCCAAGCAGGTTCTGGACGTGGTGGCCCACTTCGTGAGCAATCACATAAGCTTGGGCGAAGTCGCCGGGGGCTCCAAACCGCTTGTCAAGCTCATCAAAAAAAGCCAGATCTATGTAAACCTTTTTGTCGCCAGGGCAATAGAACGGACCCATTGCCGACTGCCCAAGCCCGCAGGCTGTATTGGTCGAGCCTGTGAACATCACCAGAGAAGGGTCTTCATAGCGCTTGCCAGCCTGCTGGAACTGGTCGCTCCAGACCTCTTCATTCAGGCCAAGAATTTGCCGGACAAACTTACTCCCCGCATCATTCTTCGGAACCGCATTTCCCGGGCCGTCCTGCGGCCCCTGATTCACACCAGGCGCCTGAACGATTTGCGCCACCTGAATCAAGGCTCTTGGGTCAATCCCCAGCAATTGGCTGAGAATCATGAGGACAATCACCACTCCGCCGCCCAGAGCGGCTTGTGCGGGCTTCACGCCACGCCGGTCTTCGACATTCTGGCTTTCAGGGCTGTCTTCCAGTCGCATCTTATTTGAACTCTCCTGATGACGTTTTTTAAAACATCGGCAATCCCTAAGGTTGCACAAAAATCAAGCCTGATACAAGGAATGATACCAATTCCGGGTATCTCAAACAATCATGAAGCAGGGCAGGGCCCCAAACCAGAGTGGACTCAGACAAGTTCCTCATAAATTCTGGTATATCGTGGGCCGCCGATGGTTTCCAGATCAAATTCGCGAATGGCCGTGGCCTTGCACCTCGCCTGTATTTCAGGATCGTTTGAAAGATCGTTCATCCGGGCGATGGCCGACCGGATGGAATCGTCGTCAAACGCATCAAAAATCACGCCGACCCGATTCTCAGTGAGTAGCGGTTCTGTATCGCCAATCCCCTTGCTGGCAAGCACCGGAAGCCCTGCCAGCAAGTATTCGGGAATTTTTGTCGGCGAGCATGAGAGCTGCGAATAGCCCTCCCGCTTTACGGATAAACCCCAGTCGGCAATGGCAAGATAGCGTGGAACAGAATCGGGTGCCACTTTCCCAACCCATAAATTGGCCGGCGGCAGACCCATCTCCAAGTATTTTTCACGCATCACACCCGTGTCGTTTTGGCAAAGGAACAGAAAACCTGTTCCCGGATCGTCCCTGTAAAGTTCGGCACAGACGGCCAGAATCCGATCTTCCGGATAAAGACCGCCAAGCGCCCCGACATGGGCCACAATTCGCTGCGTATGGCCCAGATGAACTTCTGCCTTGATTTGCTGATACTCGCTGGCGTGGTCCGCTTTGATCTGAAATCGTGGTGGATTCACACAGCATGGTATGATCTGTACCGGCCGGCCATCGGGCAGATGATACAAGCCTTCGCCAACCTCCGATTGGCGATCCGCATCCGCAAAAAAATGCATGCGGCCAACCTTTGTCAGAATCACAAATCCCGATGCCATTCGAACCATCAGCCATTCTGTCAGCTTCAGGAGCCTGTAATTCAGTCCACCGGCCGGCCAGTGCTGTGAATCCACATACTCCTCGGGATTGAACCCACGAATGTCAAACAACACCTTACGCCCCGTCAGAATCGACGCCAGGCAGGCAATCGCTGTGCCAACATGGGCCCGTCCATGAATGATCCGAATCCGGTTCCGGCGTGCGGTGCGCCTGGACAAAAGCACGCCACCGGCAATATCCTTCAATTTGGCGAATACGCTATGGCTTTTGGCATAAGATCGAGCGATCCATCGGATGCCTGATGCCTGAAGATCTGCCCGACACCGTTCTTGCTCAAATTCTGTAAAACTCTCCGGCCAGCCAATTTCAAACGTCAAAAGATGGATTTCCCAACCCTTGTTCGCCAAATAACGCAAATAGGGCAGGACTTGAGTTTGCACGAGTGGCTCATGAAGACCAAAATAACAAATGTATAAAGCAGACTTGGTATGCATCACGGGCAACTTTGTCTCTCGCCAGTCCCATTCCTAGCTGACTCACGGGGTTCGTTGGAAGATGCTATCATATCATGAAACCCATTTTCATGGAATTCTGGTTTTGGTCTATCACCCGTAACTCTTCCGCCCCAATTCGCCTACAGGAAATTCCCGGAGCTGCCTGCCCATGAAGGTCATCGTTACTGGAGCTGCCGGCTTTATCGGTTCGCATGTAGTTGATCGGCTCCTGAAAGATGGTCATGATGTCGCCGGCCTGGACAACTTCGACCCGTTTTATGATCCTATCCAAAAACGTGATAACCTGACACAAGCCCTTGGTAATCCGCGTTTCGAACTGGTTGAAGGCGATATTCGCGACTTCGGCCTGCTTACCGCACTGTTTGACCGCTTCCAGCCCAAAGCCGTGATCCATCTTGCTGCCAAGGCGGGCGTTCGACCTTCTTTGGAAGATCCTGCGCTTTACATGGATGTGAATGTGACCGGCACAACCCGAGTTTTTGAAGCCGCCAGACTCTTGGGCCAGCCACCTCGTGTGGTTTATGCCTCAAGCTCTTCTGTCTATGGCGATCGCGATATGGCCCCGTTCCGGGAGTCCGAGAATGTCGATTCGCCCATCAGCCCCTATGCTGCCAGCAAGCGGGCTTGCGAAATACTGGCGTCCACCTTTCATCACCTGTATGGCTTGAACCTGACCGGCTTGCGATTTTTTACCGCCTATGGACCACGCAACAGGCCTGATCTTGCCGTTTCAAAATTCAGCCGTCTGATTCTTGAGGATCAAACGATACCTGTTTTTGGTGATGGTTCCACACGTCGTGACTATACCTATGTCGAGGATATCGCTGACGGTGTCGTCAAGGCCATGCATCAATGCCATGGGTTGCATCTCTACAACCTCGGTAATTCTAGCCCTGTGGCTTTGACAGAACTGATCTCGACCATCGCCAAAGCACTCGGCCGCGTGCCCAGGCTGAAGCATTTACCTACCCAACCGGGCGACGTTCGCCAGACTTTTGCGGATATTTCGCTGGCGGAAACAGAGCTTGGCTTTCGCCCTTCGATGGATTTTGCAGAGGGTATCCAGCGATATGTGGAGTGGCTGCTGGCACGCCAAGGCGCATAATTTTACGTCTCTCATCCTGGTACAGAAATTGTTAAACCGATTTTGTGCCTGGGGGCTGATTTTTACTTGTGGTCAATTTCTGCAAAAATTTCATCGTAAACTTCCGCAAGCTTCTGCGATTGACGATATGGGTCAAACAGCTCCTCAGCCTTGGCTTTTGCTCGATTTCCAAGCTGCTGTGCCAGCCCGGGATTTGAGAGCAATTCGCTGATTGCATCCGCAATTTGCTGAGTGGATGATGGGTCTATCAAGAGACCATTTTCGCGATCTTTGATTAATTCCGGCATCGGACCAACATTGCTTGAAATGCAGGGAAGCCCAAAGGTCATAGCCTCTGCCAGAGCAATGGGCATGCCTTCTACAAGACTCGGAAACACAAAGAGGTCTGACCCTGCAAGCCAATCCGCAACATTGTGGCTTGGGCCAGCAAGATGAACACGATCCGCCAACCCATATTCCTCCATCCGCTCATAAACCTGTCTATAAACCGTAGCATTTTGGGTTGAACCCAAAATCACAAGGTGGGCTTCCGGATGGTCATTTGCAACGATTTTAAACGCATCCAATAGCCTGGGTAGGTTTTTCTGGTAGGCCAGACGACAGACATCAATGAGGATTTTGGCTTCCGGACCAACTCCAATCTGCTCGCGTACCCAATTTCTCGGATTCTGCTGAAGGACCTGCATGTGTATCGGATCCACCGGATAGTTCAACAAGCGAATCTGACTGCTGGGATAACCAAGATGGTGAACAATGTGGTCAGCAACACACTGGCTGACAGCAATCACTTTTTTAGTAAACCGTTTTGCAAGAAATCCGTCGATGTAACGCATCACATGCAATTTGAAACGGCTTCCGGAAAAGTGGAAAAACTTGGCTTCCGGTGAATAATCCAGATTATGGTATGTCGTCAGAACCGGAGTCCCAGATAAATAACCCGCCAAGCGGCCTACAACATTCGGGCCCAGCAGATTCGTATGGATCAAATCCACCGGGTTGGTCTTTTGCCACTTTCGCAGCTTCTTCGCGGCTTTTATCCAGTTCTCCGACCCAGTCAACCCTAAACTCAAAACTTGAATCCCTTGCGCCTTAAAATCGGGCACCAAAAAATTCTCGGTCGTCAGGCTATCCACATCCTTCACATCCAGAAGCACGACAATGTGTTCGTAAGCACGCAACGGCTCCTGACGCAAATACGTTACGAGTTGCCGTTCCGCACCGCCAGAACCAAGCGTGTTTATCAGATGCAATATGCGTTTTCGAGACAACTCAAACCCCATCTATCAGTGTATGTGACAGCCGCCCAATTCGGCCATGCCTGGCATGAGTCCATTCAAACCATCCAATTCTGATGCCCCAAGGCTTGCAGGCCCCGATGATTTTCTCGATACGGCAATTCGCTTGTCTCGAAAAGATCCACCCATGTCCATATTACCGGATTTTTGCGTATAAAACACTACAGAATCCCAATCCTATCCCGATCGTTCATTTTTATTGGCCTGCGCACATTAAAAACAGCGCGTCATGCTGTCAGGAAACCCCACAGGCGGTCAGAATCTTCTCATCTGGCCGTCCCGATATCCGCCGGTAAAGGTCGTCGATCAACCAGTGGAATACCACCTGATGAACACTCTCGACAACCCCCATGTCGTGGATGTCTACATGAAAGTCATGGTGTGCCATGGCTTTGAGCTTGCCACCTGAAAAGCCGGTAATGCCCACTGTCGTCAACTCATGGCTGTTGGCCCATTCCACTGCCTTGATGATGTTCGGGCTGTTACCAGAACCTGATATCGCTAAAAGAACATCGCCTGAAGAGGCATATTGCTTGAGTTGCTCCAGAAAGATCCGGTCATAGCTCGTGTCGTTGGCCCAAGCCATTATGGCGGGCGTGTTGTCTGTCAGGCTCAGGATTTTTAGCCGTTTTTGATTCTCAAAGTCGCGCAGCGGGCACTTTGCCAAGTCCTCACACAAATGCGACGCATTTGCTCCCGAACCCCCATTGCCAATCACAAATACCCAGCGACCCTGCTCATAAGCCCGATGAATCAATTCGGCCATCGCATGGATCGGCCCTTGATCAAGCCGCTTGATCTCCTGACAAACACGATCCAAATAGGCATCAAGGCCCATCACTGCACCTATCATCGTAGCTCCCTCCCCTTATTTTACTCTTTGCAAGTTACTGTCAGATGCTCTCTTCCAAGCCATGTCCCGCCCATCGCTGATTCAGTCCACCCTGGCGTAATCCCGGCCCAAGGCTCGGCCTACACCCAATTCCGCTATGATCCGCAAGGCGTTGACCGCCTCCATCTTGTTGATCTTGGACGCGCCAGCACGCCTGTTTTCAAAAAGGATCGGCGTTTCACCAATCTTGGCGCCGGCCTCCAGACACCAGTACAAAATCTCTTCCATGAACGAATAACCACGCGAGCGAATCTTCTCGAATGGGATCCGCTTCAACATCTCTGTTCGATAGCATCGATACGATCCGCTGTTGTCTCTCGACTTCAAGCCAAGCCAGAACCGGGCATAGGCATTGATCCCACCCGACATGAATTTCCGCTTAAAATTGAACTGCTCCCCAGCAATCCCACCACCTGCGACATAACGCGATCCGATCATGACGTCCAGGCCATCTCCCTGCGCCCCTGCCAACAGAGATTGCAGATATCGCGGGGGATGGCTGAAATCTGCGTCCATATTGATCAAATACTCATAGCCATTCTCAATCGCATAACGCATCCCTGCCAAGACCGCTGTACCCAAGCCCATCTTGCCAGGCCGATGCAGTACATGCACCGACCGATCTGCTCTGGAAAGCTCATCCGCGATTTTGCCCGTCCCATCGGGTGAATTGTCGTCAATCACCAGAATATCGGCTTCTGGCAAACATCGGCGAATCTCTTCTACAAGAGCTCTCAAATTGCCGGATTCGTTATATGTCGCCAGAGATATGATCAGTCGCGAACTCATCAATTACCGCCCTTGCCGATTGTGATTCAGATGCATGACGGCCACTGCATAATGGCCACATCCAGCGTTCCTGATTCAAAAGATACGTGATTCAATACATCTTTCCGCGATTCCAAAAACTTGACAACCCCAAATCGCCAAACCCTCTTTCATTTTCACCCGCCTTGCATTTTTTTTCAAGACATGTGCCATTAATCACAGGTCTGATTCGTTGTGCCTTATGCCATTCGAACCAAACCTTCTTGGCCAAGCCCGCCTAAAACAGCACACGGCACCAAAATTGTTCGGTTTCACCGATTACCCGAATTCTTTGGTATTATTTCTCCTCGCCAAATCTTTAAACACCTCCATTTTTCTCCATCAATTCTGGCTGACGCGTTAAATCGCGAATGGAATTGATATTCCAGAGATAAACCACCATCGCCAGCAAACTGAAACTATACATCAGAACCCGATAACCCATCATCGCAACCGCACCCGATGGATGGTCCACCAATTGAAACAACTGGCCGCTGATTTCCTCTGAAAATCCCAATGCACCGAACGGCAGAGGCACCGCCGTCGAGAATAAAACCAGCGGAAAGATCAGCAAATGCTTGCTCATGCCCACCTGAAAATTCGGAAATAATGCAAGGCCAACCATATAACATGCCATGCTCGTCATCGCATGACAGATCATAGAGACCAGTATCGCCGTGACCAACCCACGCCAACGCTTGCGATATGACCTTGAAAGACTGCCCATTTCACGCATCAATACCCCAAACCTCCCGGACGATACAGCCATTTTTGGCCATATTCTCGGCGGTAGATCCAGCAGAATGACCACAAGCCCCACTGTTCCTGCCAAAGCCATCAACATGGCAAACAAACCCAGTTTTCGTATCTCTGGTACAAGTTCCGCCCAGCCTGCCAATGCCGTGACCGATGCCAGATAAAACAATCCCAACAGACCAACGATCCTGTCTACAAGTAGTGTCGTGATCGCCTGCGCTCTTGGAAGATTCATCCGCGACAAATAAGCCGCCTTCACCAAGTCCCCGCCCACCGCGCCAGGGATCACCAAGTTGAAAAATGCTCCCACAAAACTCAGCCGCAGGGAATCTATCAGCCGAAACGATACACCAAGCATACACACCAGTGCATACCACCTGATAAAGGAAATCACCGCTGCTGTTGTCACCAGGCAAAATCCAATTATCAGATATGGATATTTAATCGGCCTTGAAAAAACTTCCTCAAGCACCTGCCAATTCGTCGACAATGTCCAAGCCATAAAGCCTAGACCAAGCATCAACAAGACAATATTGAGCCACCCACCACGTTTATTTGGGGCCTTCGACTGTGATTGCATTTTCAGTCCGTTTTTCCTGTCAAAAGAGTGTGTAGATAAATGGTGCAGCGGCAGAGCCAGATAGCAGAATTAACGCACCCATCATCAGAAGTACCAGCAGAATCGGCGCCAGCCACCACTTTTTATTTTCTTTCAGAAACTGGATGAATTCAGCGATCAAGCCATCTTCCGGCCCTTGTGCCGCTGTCTGAAATTCTGACT
This sequence comes from Candidatus Kuenenia stuttgartensis, assembly GCA_945865635.1. Lineage (GTDB taxonomy): Bacteria > Planctomycetota > Planctomycetia > Isosphaerales > Isosphaeraceae > QWQI01. The sequence continues at coordinate 110,039 of CAMBEP010000010.1, read as the reverse complement.
TTTTCTCAGATTCGCTCATAAGGCTGTTTCCTCATTCTCTGAAGTCCAAACGGTCCAAATAGGGGTTCAATACTGTTTCAAATACCGGGCCGGATCCGTTGGCTGGGTTTTGGCTACCCAATATGTGGTGTTTGGGCCCTTGCGCTTCCTTAATGCCAGTGCATCACGACCAATCAACTTGAATATCAACGCCATAGGCGTAAATACAAGCAGAAACACGGAGAGCATAATGACCCTGCTAATCACATATCCGATCGGAAATGTCACTACCATCCAGCCTACGAATAGACCTGCCAGCCACTTTGGCTTGGTCAGCCCAAGAATTCCTGTCACGATTGCAACCAAGGCAAGACAGATCGGGCCTGTGATATTCCCCCTCACAAGCGATCCATACAAGGCCAGTCCACCAAAAAACAGGAAACAAAGCCCGCCAAACTGGCGAAGCATTCGCTCAGATGGACTCCGCGGTATGTCAGACCATTTCATGGACAATCCCTCTTGCCTGGTACCTGAATGGATTCATTTTTTCGATTGGTTTTCAACATTTTTCGTGTCAGTCCAGATCAAACTGGCTGAGATATTTCTCGCGTGCCGCCATCGCTGCCTCCAAGGCGTCAGGACCAAGTCTATCCTTCCGGATAACACAGTTTTCCAGAACCAAGGCATCCATCTCCGTCGAGATAAAACACCTCAAAGCTTCTTCCGGTCGACACACGATAGGCTCGCCACGTACATTGAAACTAGTATTGACCAGTATGGGGCAACCAGTTCGCTCATTAAATGCACTCAGCAAACCATGAACAAACGGGTTACGATCCCTGTCAATCGTTTGCAGACGTGCTGAATAATCCACATGGGTCACTGCCGGAATGCTGGAACGGACAATATTCACTCGTCGCCGCAAGTCGGGATCATCCGTCATTGATTTCATTTCATTGTTGCCCATATGCACACGATGCTTTTCCAGAACCGGAGCCACTATCAACATATAGGGGCTTTCCTGATCGCTTCGTATATCAAACCATTCATGGGCATGCTCACGCATCACAATCGGTGCAAACGGACGAAAGCTTTCACGAAATTTAATCTTGAGATTCATATTCGCCTGCATCTTGGAAGATCGCGGATCCCCAATAATTGATCTAGCGCCCAGTGCCCGCGGACCAAATTCCATTCGCCCCTGAAATAATCCAACTATATTTTCTTTCTCTAGAAGTTCGCATATCTGGGCGTATAATTCGTCGCTATTCTGATATTGTTCGAACGGTATATTTTCGCGTCGAAGCATGGCTGAAATATCGTCCTGCTCAAACCTCGGACCCAGAAAAGAGCCTTGCTGACTGTCCTGTGCACGATTCACATTCCGTGGCCTATCCAACAACTGATACCACACAAACTGGGCAGCCCCCAAAGCACCGCCGGCATCACCCGCTGCTGGCTGTATCCAGATCGATTCAAATGGCCCTACACGCATGATCTTGCCATTGGCCACACAATTCAGAGCCACTCCACCTGCCAATACCAGATTTCTCTGGCCTGTCACCTCATAAGCATGATGGACCTGCATTAACATGATTTTTTCCGTCACTGCCTGAATACTGGCCGCCATATTGCAATGAAACTGCTCAATCTGTGATTCCGCCTTGCGTGGTTCACGGCCAAAAAGCGAGTGAAATTTCGGGCCCGTCATCGTCAGGCCTGCTGCATAGTTAAAATACGATTGATCCATCCAAAAACTGCCGTCAGGCTTGATATCCATCAGTCTCTCAATAATCATCTCCGCATATTCTGGCACCCCATAAGGCGCAAGCCCCATCAGCTTGTATTCACCCGAATTGACTCGGAAACCACAATAATAAGTGAATGCTGAATATAACAGGCCAAGCGAATGCGGGAATTGCAACTGCTGTTTCAGTGTGATTTTATTCGCCTTACCCACTCCCAAAGTGGTTGTTGACCATTCGCCTACACCATCGAGTGTCAAAATCGCCGCCTCTTCAAACGGGCTTGAATAAAACGCACTGGCAGCATGGCTTTCGTGGTGGTCCAGAAATACCAGAGGGGCCTTCAAATCGGGCCGGTCTAATCCGCTCCGAATCGCCTTACGCGTATGCAACTTATCTTTCAGCCAGAGCGGCAGAGCCATCCCAAAGCTCTTAAATCCAGCAGGTGCATATGCCAGGTAGCTCTCCAGAAGTCGCTCAAACTTCACCAGCGGCTTGTCATAAAATGCGATATAATCCAGTTCATCAAGCGATAGGCCCGCCTCTTTCAAACAATATTCGGAAGCCATTGCAGGAAATGCCGAATCATGCTTCTTACGCGTGAATCGTTCCTCCTGCGCTGCAGCAATTATCCTGCCATCTATCACGATTGCCGCTGCACTATCGTGATAAAAGGCAGATATTCCTAAGATTGCAGTCATAGTTCTTCCCTATTTATAGTGTATGACAAATTCGTCGTGTGCATGCTTATCCAGATATCATCCGATATCATGCCCCATTGTAAGTATATCTTTCAGATATTTTCCGTAGCTGTTGTTGTAACTGGCTGCCAGATTCTGAAGCTGATCATCGTTAATGAAACGCATTCGCCAGGCAATCTCTTCCAGACACGCCACTTTCAAGCCTTGGCGAGACTCAATTGTCTCCACAAAATTGGCGGCCTGAATCAGACTCTCAGGTGTTCCTGTATCAAGCCATGCAAATCCGCGAGTGAATTTCTCAACTTTCAACTCTCCACGATCAAGATAAACCCGATTGACATCCGTTATCTCATACTCTCCACGCGCTGATGGCTTTAAATCTGCTGCAATATCTACCACCTGATTGTCATAGAAATACAATCCTGTTACGGCATAATGGCTCTCAGGCTGCTTCGGCTTCTCGACGATCTTTAGTGGTCGACCGCTATCGTCAAAACTCACCACCCCATAGCGTTCTGGATCTTTCACCGGATAAGCAAATACTGTGGCACCATCCGCATGTGAGGTCGCACGACGCAACATCGGCTGAAATCCCTGCCCATAAAAGATATTGTCGCCCAAAACAAGAGCGGCCGGATGAGACCCCACAAAGCTTCGCCCTATCGTAAAAGCCTGTGCCAGTCCACCTGGGTCGGGCTGAATGCAATACTGGAAAGACATGCCCCATTGCGAACCATCGCCCAACAATCGCTCAAATCCGCCTATGTCGACCGGCGTACTGATCACCAAAACATCTCGAATACCTGCCATCATCAAAGCGGAAAGAGGGTAGTAAATCATCGGCTTGTCGTAAATCGGCAACATCTGTTTCGATACCGCTCGCGTTATCGGATAAAGCCTCGTGCCTGAACCGCCCGCAAGCACAATACCTTTGAATCCGTGGCGATTGACGACTTGTTCATTACTCATAGCCTTGATCCACTCCGTTTTTTCTGTTCGAAATCGACCGCTTTTGGAATCAGGCTGCAACCACGTGCCGCGACGTGTACCCAATTCAAAAAAGGCAAGTTCCATCAATCACCAATGTACCCCAAGGACGAAATTCTGACCAGTGTTTTTTGACTGCTGCGCAATGTGTTATGAAATTCACCCATTTTCTGGAATCTGTCCTCGAAATTCACCTGGAAAATGGTCTCGACAAATCCTCGCGAACTGATAAACTCGACACTAACTGAACCCACCAGGATGGTGGCCTCACGAACGGATTCACCAAAGAGATCGGCACCATGGACGTCAAGGCCGCACCCCGTACAGATTCTTTAAATCCTACGAATACAACGCCATATGGCTCTGCAAGGCCGCCCCACGCGATCTTCACACAGCCCATGGGCGGTTCCACCATCATTGCAGGCGGTGGGCCAGCAGGCCTGACCGCCGCTTATGAACTCACCAAAAGCGGATTCCCGTGCGTGGTTCTCGAATCCGAAGCAAATCTAGTCGGCGGAATCAGCCGCACCGATACCTATAAAGGCTATCGATTTGATATCGGTGGTCATCGTTTTTTCTCGAAAAACGACGAAGTCAATCGCCTCTGGAACGAAATTCTCGGCGATCAGTTCCTGAAACGCCCACGCCTGAGCCGAATCTATTACAATCGCAAGTTCTTTGACTATCCGCTCAAGCCGGTAGATGCCTTCCTGAAGCTCGGCCCCATCTGCTCGGCAACCATTCTGCTCAGCTATTTCAAGGCACGAATCAAGCCCATCAAGCCCGAACGAAGCTTTGAAGACTGGGTCGTCAATCGATTCGGGCGAAAGCTCTTCCAAACCTTTTTCAAGGCCTACACGGAAAAGGTCTGGGGCATGCCAACAACCGAAATCTCTGCCGACTGGGCCGCCCAGCGCATCAAGGGATTATCGCTGATCAACGCCGTGACGAGTGTGCTTTTCAAGCCATTTCGCAAAGCCGGCAAAGGTGCTGTCATTAAAACTCTGATCGACGAATTTCATTATCCCAAATTTGGCCCAGGCCAGATGTGGGAAGCGGCCCGTGACCGTATCCGCGAAGGCGGGAACCGGGTCGACCACGATTCACGCGTGAATCGTGTTGAACACGATGGCACCCGCGTGACAGCCTTTATCTGCCGCGATTCAGATGGGAATGAAACTCGCCATACCGGTCGACATTTCATTTCCACCCTACCGCTCCGAACTCTCGTGAAAATCATGGATCCACCACCTCCAGCCGAGGTTCAAGTTGCCGCCGACGCTTTGAAATATCGTGATTTTCTCACGGTCGTCCTGATCGCTGATCAAGTCGACACATTTCCGGATACGTGGATCTATGTTCATGACCCGGAAGTGAAACTCGGCAGGGTCCAGAATTTCAAGAACTGGTCGCCTTATATGGTGCCTGACCCTTCGAAATCAAGCCTTGGCCTCGAATATTTCTGTTTCGAAGGCGATGGACTCTGGCGAATGAGCGACCAGGAACTCATCGAGCTCGGCAAAACCGAAATCGGCCAGATCGGGCTGGTTGACCCATCCAAAGTGGTGGATGGCTGCGTGGTTCGCATGCCCAAAGCCTATCCGGTTTACGACGATGAATATCAGCAAAATGTTGAAATCATTCGTAAATGGCTGGCTGGGCTTGATAATTTGCAAGTTGCAGGCCGCAATGGCATGCACAAATATAATAATCAGGACCATTCCATGATGACCGCATTTCTGTCCGCCCGAAATATCATGGGTCAAGGTCCTTTCGACCCTTGGTGCGTTAATACCGATGCCGAATATCATGAAGAAAAAAGCATCGACCAAACTACTGCCGATACCGCCGGGCGACTCACACCACGCAAACTTGCAACTGTCGAGATCAACTCTTGACAATCATTCTTCTTGGCATCGATAACCATATGCCAACAAAGAGGTTCCACTTCGTTCACCAGCTCCTGTGATGCGCCATTGGCTCACCCAAAATAACCCATTCATGACAAACCTGACAGGCCAGGAAACTGGTCTGACATGTTCCTCATATATCTCCCACGAATGTCGACTGTATTTTTTATTGGATTTGACTCCTCGGCGCCTCGTCCACCGAGCAGGCCCAATTAGCCAGGGCCAGCAATAACTGACTTGAAATGAATCAAAGTAGGCAGATTCAGAAAATAGTCGTGTCAGTTCATCTTTGATATAACGCTTGCGATGGCCTTGAATTTCGTCGAATTCAGACCATAAATCAGGCCCCGCCGGTACCGTGACGATAACAAGGCCACCAGGCCTTACAAGTTGTGACAAATGGAACAGTGCTACTTGATCATCGTCCAGATGTTCCAAAACATCCAAAGCCAGAACGACATCGAAACTCCCGATCGCATGTTCCGGAACTGGACCCGCCTGAATATCGCCAAGAATTAGATTGCGAATCGGTTTATCGAGAAGTTCAAGAGCCGGTCGGCCAACATCCAAGCCTGACACATCATGCCCACACCGCTCTAAATATGTCAGCGTAACACCCCATCCGCAGCCTGCATCCAAAACCCGATGACTGCCTGGGCCTAGTTTTTGCTCTATAATTCTGGCCACCAACCTAGCCCGTGCATGCCACCAGGGATGATCAGAAACATGCTTAGAAAGCCGTATCAGAATCTCTTGCGGCATGTGGTCATCAGCATTTACCGACGAAGTTTCATTCCAGATTTCAATCATATTTCTTCGCCAGAATCATACAACTCAGAACACTGTTTTGTTGCGAACGATCGATGAAATACTGTTTCAGTCCTGTTCCTATTTTGATTGGAAGCCATGCCCAGGCCTGAGATGTTTGAAATAATGGCGGCTGGACGACCCTTGGTTTCAAGAAATATCTGACGAAGATATTCGCCCACAATCCCCAAAGCAATCATCTGAACCGATGCAGAAAGCAATACTAGTGCAGCCAGACTGGCCCAACCACGAGGTGCAGTGTGACCTGAAATCGCATCAGCCAGAACCCATATCAGAATGAGAATGGACAAAAGAAAAGTTCCAATTCCCATCAGACTGACCAGCCGCAAGGGTACAGATGAGAAGCAAACCAGACCATCAAGTGCAAGCCCCATAAGTTTCGTTAAACTGTATTTCGTCTGACCAGAAAAGCGTTCCGGACGATCATAGGGCAGGGCCGTCTGTTTAAATCCTATGTAAGCTCGAAGACCACGGTGAAATCGGGCCCGTTCAGGTAACTGGTTTAATGCATCCACCGCTCGTGCTGAAAGGAGGCAGAAATCGCCTGAATCAAGAGGGACGTCGACCTCTGCCAAAGCCTTATAAATACGATAGAAAAACCAATATGCAAAACATTTTAGAGCTGATTCGCGACGGTTTTTTCGTATGGCATGAACAATATCCGATCCCGACTGCCAATGACTAATCATATCAGGAATAAGTTCTGGTGGATCCTGTAAATCCGTATCCATAACAATCGCAATATCATAGACTGGATGATCCTGTAAATACCCCAAGCCCACCGTTACAGATGCCTGATGTCCAAAATTGCGGGCCAGAGTGATGACTGTCACACGCGGATCAGAACCTGACAACCTAGACAAAATTTGAGGTCCAAGATCGCGGCTCCCATCATCCACAAAAATCATGTTCCAATCACTGGAACAACGACTCAGAACGTCAACCAGCCGATCATATAAAACCACGAGATTGGCCTGTTCGTCGTGAACAGGCAATATGAGACACACAAGTGGTAGCTTAATATGTGGCGAATGCACTCGCCATTCAGATTCATGTTTCTGGTTTTTGTTCATCAAAAACAGCCTTTTCAGATCAAACCGCAATTCACCAAGACCTCATGCATGATCAAATGGAATATATAATTGAATTGACCGGTTATGACAATAGCAGATTCCTGGAATCTCAATCAAAATCTAAAAAACAGCACAAGCCAAAAGCTTGTGCTGTTTTAAAATCTGGAATCTGGGACGATGATTATTTCAGTCCCAACAACTTTTTCAGGTCATCATCAAGAATGACGTATTCATCAAGAAGGCTAACCAATGATACAGACGGTGTCGTAATACCGGTGGCAACAGCAGAACCACCTGTTCTGGGTGCTGTCTCATCAAGATAAATAGTGATGCTAAATGTGGACTTGTTGCCCGCAAAATCGGTTACATCCCAAGATATTGGTGAGAGCCTGGATGTGACAAGCTTTGTTGCATCAAACGACTTACCTGTTTGCTGTAGCTTGTAATTAGAATAATCGAGGATCACAGAATTTGTGTCATTCGTGATATTGTATTTCCCTGATGAATCCTTGAACTGCGATGATTTGAATGTCGTAGTGAAGAGTTTCGAACCATACGAATTGTCAATCGATTGGCCTTTCACATAAAATCCAATATCAAGGTCATTTGGATTCATCACTGCGACAAAGTTTTTGGTCCATATTCCATTATTAAAACCATTCACTACTCCAGTCGTGTCAGTTGTCTGGCGTCGCAGTTGATAAGGATCTGGTGTGGTCAGATCCAAATCAGGACCCTGAACATCACCATATACCATTATGGTTCGAGATTTCCCAGTTCCGTCCATATTACCTGAAACCAGGTTCCATCCTTTGCGAAGCGGAAGCTTGACTGCTGTATTGTTAAACGTGTTAATTTGGCTAGTGGTGCCTGTCGATGGAGCAGTGAGTCTACTCACTGGAACACCATTAACCAGAAGGTTCAACTGCTTGTACCCGATTGCATTGTCTAGATTCCCCTTCTTCAGTGTATAGGTGTCATAACTTGAATTGTTGGAATCTTTAGCAATCCGATAACTGAACCCATAGTTATTGACATCGCTTACACCTGTTGATGTCGTAACTTGAGAAGTGATCTGATTCGTATATTTTGCTGATGTCACATCAAGTGAGTTTTGATAAGTTGCTGAATCACCAATCAGACAGTTTATTCGTGGTGATTGTGAAACAGTTGTACCATTTGACAAAGTTCTGGACATAATTCCAAATCCATCGATTGCATTTGATGGAGAGACGACTCCGCCAATGGACAGGCCATATTGGTCTGCCAACTGTGAATTCGTTTTATTTCGGAGTTCCACTGGTACTTCAATACCTGTATAATCCTGAATATTTCCGAATGTGTCCTTGACAACAATATCGTATACTCTTGGAATCGGTTGATTATTTGAGTCAAGCGTTTCCTGAAGAGTACGAGAATTGATCTCATTATCTGAGAATGGAATAAATCCTGCCTGTTGTTCGTAATAATACAACTGCTTGACCTGACTAGTAAGACCAGTGAGCTCAAAGGAATTTAGCCAGACTGTTCCGATATTAATCACGTCGGGATTAAACATTCTGGTAATATCCCGATCCTTAGGGTTATAATTCGTATAAAGTCGCAGATTCAGTCTCGCAATATTTTTGTCGATACGATCACTCAATTCGACAAAGTCGACCGGTTGATTTGTACCATCTTGGATCATCACTGTTCTGGTTCGACTGTTTGCAGTTGTGATAATGATATTCTGTGTGTTCTGGTAAGTACCAGAAGTAACGATATTATCACCGTTAACAGGCATATCAATTCCGACATCATAACCGCGAATGGAAACATTATCGTAATTAAAATTTGCCGTCACTGAGTTGCGTGCCATCGCAGTTCCGGAGTAATTGAAACCATTCTGACGCACAACGATCAATTTGGACGGAGTCTTTGAGTCAAGCGTGGTGACAACAATCGTCTTCAATGGGTCATTCGGATCCAATGTTCGTTTATCAAAGAGACTGACAACTCCGTAGAATCGTGCATTCTTTACTGTCACATTATTCGTGTAAGGATCAAACATGGCTGATCCGCGAAGATTGAAAGTATCAAACCCTTCGATTGTCGTGTCAGGGGTCTTGGAAGCATCACTATTTAACTGGTGAAACCAGCTTTCCATACCAGTTCCAGTTGCATAAACCGTGTTATTCAGAAACCGTAGTATGGGCACATTGCCTACTGGAACCAAATTCTGGTTTCCACCAAGTGAGTTTATCACAGCACTTGTGTATTTTCCATTTGAATATGCTGAAGTCGAAGTTGCTGCATTCGAGTCTTCACCCATTGTGACAAACATGTTTGTATTCAGCACGGCAGGCTGAACACGAGTCTCAAGTACATATTTTGTAGGATCTGTGGTCACTGCGCCCGTACTGTCGATTGCATTATTTGCAGCATCTCGCTTGATGAAAGTATATTTTTGGTCAAGACCGACTGTAAAAAACACAAATCCATCATGCTTTTGACTGACAGCAATATTATTCCGAACATCGACTGATGGACCCTGGAACCAGAATCCATCACCCATGAACCCGAAGTCTTGCTTAAACTTGCGGCTTTCAATACCTTCACCCTTGTTGGCGCCAATTCCTTTGATTGCAAGATTGCCAACAAATCGACCAAGCTCATTGCCCGCTTCAGTTGCAAAGGACGCCCCTACAACATTGAATGCAACATTATTGTCTACGTTGACATAACTTGAGTGATTCACAATACCCCAGCCAGGACTATCAACGACTGCGGAATCGCAAATCTCAGCAGGCATTGTTGATGTTAAAACTGGATTATTGGGGTTTGTTTCATCAATTCCGGCACGGTGGAAGTGGACTGCATATCGACCTCGCGGGTTTAATCCTGTACCCGAAATGAGATCACCCGGTTTCGCATTCAGGTCTAATAATGTATTCGTCAATTTTTCTGCATCGATTAATGCTTGTGTATAAAATTGCGGATCGTCGACAACTGTTCGTTTATCAGATCGTCCAAGTCCATAGAATCCAACCCCACAGACATTCACATCTGTTGTGTGCATGAACATGACATGACCGCGTGCCATGATTTGATATGGGTTTTCTGATTGGATGATCACATTACGACTTATATTTGCCACTTGTATGGATTGTCCAGCCAATGGCAGATTTGTTGCTGGATCTAAAGGAACCAAGTGGTTGAACTGTAATTGCGATCTTATTTCAACTGCTGGTTTTAGTGGATTCTTTGGATCAGCACCTACTACCACACTCACTCGATAATAAACACGGCTTTGTCCGCCACCAAGATCAGTAATTTCTTTGATCAGACCTTCTTCGTCAGAACTTTTTCCGGTTCCTGAATTCACAGCGTTCTGATCCGTTCCTGCAATGACAATTCGATCTCCTGGCTTCCAGTTATTGATGCTTGTTGTCTTGACATCAAAATAGGCAGCTCCCTTGAGAAGGGCAGTGGTCGCTGTTGTAACATTATTGACTGTTTTATATGTTGTCACGGTTTCATCATAAACCTTATTGAGATCATAATTCGTTGTCTTTGAAAGCCCTCCTTCAATATTGACATATGAAGAAATATCTGCGCCCTCCATTTCTACCATTCCGTGTGCTATCACTCCACGACTAAATTGGTAAGGATCCAGATACTTATTGAATGCGTTTCCGGGAGTCATAGAGAGACCAGCAATATTTGCTGGATCGTTTTGTACAAATGCACTCCAGTCTGGTGCAGCAATGACTATCCTGTCAGTAAAATCACGAGTTGGTTCCATGATTTCAAGCATTCCATGATTCATGCCTGCCCCCATTGGATCGTGTTCGCCACCGACCAGCAGCGTTTCTACAACCATAAGATTGGATTGATTTTCGTTGAATTTCAATGTTCCTTCAACATCCAGTGTGTGTATGCGCATATCCTTTGCAGGATCCAGAGTTACAGGTCCTTGGCTTATTAAGCCAGGCGTAACATCATAGATCATTGTGAGGCCGGATGGGACCCGGGCATCGTCGCCCGTGATTGGGACAGAGCCATATGGTGATACATCATATTGGGATGTATTGGAATTGTAGGTATATTTGAGCCAGTTTTTTGAGTCTGTCCAGAGCGGGCTGGCATTATCGGTTGTATTTGCGTCCTGGGCAACCAGAAAATAGTTTCTGTCACTTATTTTTAGATTCAAAGCGTCTGTGGTGTGGTGTTGTTCGAATTGCCCTAGAAATGCCATTGCTGCATGTTCTTTTACGAGCGTGGTGACTGGCAAACCTGGATCTGTCAAGACTATTTTTTCTTCGAGTGATTCGGCACGTGGTTCCAAACGAAGTGATTTACGCTTCATTGCTTCGTTTTTTTGTATTTCTGATCGTCTTCTGTCATAATTGTTAAATACGCGTGATATTACATGTAACGGTGTTGCGGTACGATTTTTCATGAGTTGCTATTCCTTGTGTATTGATTGACTTATTAGAGTTCAAATATCGTGTTGATATTTCTGAAAACTCTTACTGGTTTGCTATGCATCGAATTGACGGAACTCAAACAGATACAGGCAATTCTGCGATCAATGATCTCGATCTTTCTCAATATTCTGAGCGTCTGTATCTGCCATTTGTTTGGTGTCAGATCTTCGAACGTATCTGACAGAGGCAGGCCTCAGAATGTATACGTCTGATTTTGGGGGTTGTGACTTTGCCGTGAACAAAAGTTAAGAAAACTTATTCGTATAAGAGCTTGAAAATGGACTGGAAGATTTGCATATTCCAGAAGTTTGGGTTAGAAAGAGAGGATGTAGACATGCAAGAACCTCGTTTTGGATGGGTGAGTTTCTATGGCGGATGTGACGCCGGATCACGACGAAAACCATGAGAAAAAGCTACGGTCCAAGCCGGCACCGCTCGCAAAGGCTGGTCTTGACCATGGGATGAGCCAGGTTTCGCTTGTAGAAACGGCACTTTGCCCGCTCGACTATCGGCCTGGTGAACCACTGCGTCACATTTCTGAATTTATCTACTATGACTCTGAGAAGCGGCGACGAGTTGGCAAGGTGACCGTCAAGGCACCCAGCGGTCTTTCTCCGACAGACGAATTGATTCTTTACGGGCTTTTGGCGATCACGTTTGCCGATGCCAAACCGACGATGGAATTGACCGCAACGCCGCATTTTATTTGTCGACAATTGGGGTTGTCGATTGGCGGCGATCACTATAAACGGCTTCGAGAATCGATTCGAAGGCTCAGCGAATCGACTTACCAGAATTCGGCCTGGTGGGACAGAGGCCGTTCTCAACACCGAGACCTTGGATTTCATTTTTTCAGTTATGACCTGCCATCTGAATCTGTGACAGAACCTGTCGGTAGCGAACATGGTCGGGAACCATGGACAATATTTTGGGATCCTCTATTTTTCCGGCTTATGAATCAGTCTCGGGGATTTATCTGGTTTGATTTTGCATCGTACAGAGCTTTGAAGAATGCGGCCGCTAGACGAGGGTTTTTACTGTTACAGAAGATTTTTCATCACCGTGAGGTTTCTCCTCAATTTGACCTCAGGGCATTTGCAGTAGAACAGTTGGGGTATTCTGCCGAGCTTGAGATGAAGTCGATACGCCAGAAGGTCAAGATTCTGATCAAGACCTGGCAGGAACAAGGGATCGTAAATGCGGGAGTGGACGCGGAGGAATTTTTCATACGCCGGGGACCTGGTAAATGGAGCGTCTGCCTGCCACGCGGGTCACGATTCAACAAACCTGTTCCACGGCCTTGGACACGAGTGAATCAGCCTACAAATCATCCAGCCTATGAGATTCTCCAGAGATTAGGCTTGGATCACCAAGAGATCGTGGAGATTTTTGCCCGGTTCAGCGATCAGATGCTTCAAGTGACACAAGCCGCCATGACGGCGCAGTCGATGGCACGGCAAAGCAAGTCAGGTGCAACAGCGAAACAAACATTTTTGGATCGGATATCAAGAATTGAAGGCCAGGGAAGTGGTGTCGTGGACGATGAGTCTGAACGAAAGTCGAGGATTCGGTACGACCGGCGGCGTCAGGAAGCGGAAAAGGATTGGGAGGAAAGAAATCGGATGGAATCGATCGGGACACCCAAACAAACAGATCGGCTCACAAGCTCTGGTGAAGAATCAGGGTTCCAGTTTCCTGAATACGAGCTTTGGATGAAAGGCGAAGGTGCCGATTGACCAAAAAGACTATGAACATGTTATTTCGATTGAAAAATTGATTTATATCTACTTACAATAATACTTTATGAATTTTTAAGTTGTTTTGTAGTGCATTTTTGTAGTAAGATCTAAATAGTTTAGACCATTGCCGTAACGATCAACTTACTGTTCTAATAATTTAACATAATCCCATATCAGGAATTCCCTTTTAAGGGACAGTTACTGTTTGCTTGCTTTCTGTGGTGCAGAGTGTGTGAACAAGGCTGTTTGTTTGTTCGGCGCAACGTTCTAGTTTCTGGACATGGATCGCATCGTGAAAGGATTGGTAGGCTGTGAATTTATACGGACCCACCCTTGTTCGGGATACATATAAAGATATTAGACTTGTTTATCAAAAACTTATATGGGCCACTTGGCCAGGCTATTACTTTCAAGGTTGATCAGGTTGGCCATAACGTTACTAAAACATGTCGGTCCATCCTCGTAAATCTTTTTAATATAGGACTTTAAAATCGGCATGGTGGTTTCACCAAAACTTTTTCTTAAAGACAAAGATCAAAAACAACAACAGATGGAGTCTTTGGAGATCAGGATGAGATTAACTCAACCACAAAAAAAACCTTGTTGTTGTTGCTATCATTCAACCAAGAGATCGAATCAGGATCCAGAAAAGATTGGTTTTGGTTTGAAACAGTCGACTTAGTTAACTTATAACAGGAAACGCTGGCCGACAACTTATAAGTTTAACACGTAAGACTTATAAGTTTAACGCGTATCAATCTATTCGGTTGTATGGACTATAAGCCGTAGTGATGCTAAAGTCGAACATGAGATGTGGGGATCGCGATTCATAAAAAAGAACATAGAGTAGGCTCGTGATGAGTGAGAGAACTTGTTAAGAAGATCTCTCCAACCAGGTTGTTCTAAATCTTACAAAGATGTAAAAATTGCAAAAAAATCAGGTTATAGATCTAAGATCAACGACAAGTGAGAACATAGGCAATCTTGATGGATTGAGTCGTTTGTCGCGATCTGATCATGCATCGTACTTTTGGTATGATATCAAAACGAAAAAAGGAAGCAGGCAATTGCCAACTTCCTTTTTTGTGTATCAAGTCAAGGATCAAAAAGAGGCTTATCCGCGTGGGCCACAACCAACTTCGGGAACGATACGAACCCTGACGACTGGGGTCGACGGTGGGCTTGTCGTGCCTGTTGGTGTGACGTTGATGGTGGAGCCGGTGTTTTTAGTCAGCAATTGCATGAGTGGTGAGCTTGGAGGACTGACTTGTGCGGAAGCGCTCATGCCAAATCCTAAAGAAACGACCAGAGCCAATCCTAGACTTCGTGAAATCGACATGTACCACACTCCTACCTTGTGGAAACAGAACTTGAAAGCGACCAGATATCATGCTCCCATTCCAGGGCATATCATCTCTTATCGTCAAATATACCCGAACATGTTTCTTATTGTCAAACGATTCTTTCCATTATTACTCTGCCATGTTGATTTTAACCATCACATAACGTTTTCGAACATGTGCATTGTTCCAAATATCTGAGAGCTTTTTGTGTTGAAAGCAATGGATAGTGGGTAAGATAATGGAGTGGAGACAGGACGCAATCGAATTGGGAGCAGGCTTTGCTGTTTGGGTTGTGTGTTTTGAAAAAATGATTCTTTTGATGGCATGGGATGGAATTGATGGCTGGAAGATCGACACAGAAACAGCACCGAAAACGTCTTGGTATTTCTTCTTTTAAGAAGGATTGGAGAGGCGAGCGCATAGGGTTTCTGGGAGGGTTCCGAGAGTTGATTTTGGCGATCCTGTGCGGGCTCATGCCGTGGTGGTTCGGGTCCAGCAATCCTCCGGCAGTTTATGTGATCTCATTGCTGGTTATGGTGTTATGTATATTAACACTGGTAGACTCTGCTGTTTCGGGTGGACGACGCGGGTTGAGCTGGCTTTCGATATTGTCAGCCTTGCCGGTTCTTGGAATTGCTTTGATCACCGGTTTTGGCATGATCCAGTGGGTTGAGATGGGTCCTGAGTGGTTGTCCAGGCTGAGTCCGATGCGTTTTGATTTCTGGAAGTCATGGGGCGGTGGGGAATCGCTTGCCATACCTGCGGAAACAACAACATATAGACAGGCAGCCAGGCTGGCTTGGCTTGATGCAGAGGTTTACGAAAGCGTGGTCTGGCTGGGAACCTTGTGGGCGTTGGCGGTTTGTGTGATGCGATTGCCAGGCCAGTGGGGGCCGATTCGGCGCCATGGTTTGGTTATGGCCATATCTGCGTTGGTCATGGGGGTCCAATCCATGCTTCAGGCGATGACGTTCACAGGCAAGCTCCTGTGGATTCATCAGGCAGACATAGTCATATCAAGCGCCGGCCCCTTTTATGTGCATTCCCATCTTGCATCTTATCTTAATATGGGACTTGGGTTTGCGCTATCGAACATGATCTTTGTAAGGTGGGAAAAGTCACGTGAATTGGAGCAGGAAGAGCACATGTTTTTGGATGAGCGACCGGGAGCGGGTCGGGGTTTTCTTGAGATATACATGACGGGCATTTTGATGGTTTCGGTGTTGGCGACACGTTCACGGGGTGGGATGCTGGCGATGGTGGTTGGGATTTGTGTTTTCGGCCTGATCATGATCCGGGCAGCCAGGCGGATGCAGAAGATTTCGATGGGAGCAAATCTCTGGCAATGGCTGATTGGTTTTGCCGTGGTTTTGAGTATTGGATTGACGATGTTGACCGATGTTTTTGCGATTTTTTCACAGGCCAAGGGGTTGGTTGGTGCAGCCGGCGGCCATGCGGCCGGGATTCGTCTTCAGGCTTGGGGGCTTGCTTGGCGAACGTGGCGGCAGGCGCCTTTTTGGGGTACGGGCTGGGGCAGTTATATGTGGTCGACCCAGCCGGGATTCCGCCCCTCTGTGAATTTTAGTTCACATGCCGAAAGCGATTATGTGCAAGTACTTACAGAGGGTGGTATCATAGGTTCCGTACTTGTTTTGGCGACGATTCTGGCAATCCTCTGGTCTGTGTGGCGGCTGGTCAAGCGGTTGGAGCAACCCAAGCATTTTGGTTTGGTAAGTGGTGCTGTGTTTGGTCTTGTGGCGGTCGCCTGGGGGAGTTTGACGGAAAACAATTTGAGGATAGCAGGTGTAGCGGTTCCTGCGGTTGTTACGTTGGCCCATCTTGTACGATTATCGAAGGGCTGGAAAAAGTCAGAGATGAATTTAAGGTCTGACGTTGTGGAATTGACCAAAGAGGGATTTGGAAACAGGTTTGTGGGGGTCCTGATTAGCTTGTTGATGATCATTGTGGTATGGAATGGCCTGAAACAGACCGAAATGATGGGGCAGGTTTGGGACGTGGTTCGGCCAGTGGGGCTACGACATGCGGGAACAGATTTGGTAGGTTGGGCGCCGGCCGATTTGCCGGAACAATTGCATGACGAGCGGCGATTGGCGTTGGCGAAGGCGGAGGAATTGGCACCAGGCTGGGGCGATTACCATATCCAAAGAGCGATTTACGAGCTTGATTCGTATCAGAGGCAATCGAAGAAAGCTTTAATTTTGGCAGGTTTATCAGAAAAGGAAGCGGTATCCCGGTCACAGGTCTTGCAGATCCCCGTACTACTTCGAGAGTTTTCCGAAGCGGATCGATTGTCCACCAGGCAGCAACTGCTGGCTGATCCTTTGGTTCGGAATCATTTGGTGGTGGCTTCAGAGAGTCTGGCGAAAGCATGGCAGGATCATCCATCGGCAGCTTTGGTCCATTTGGAAATGGCTTCTTTGAGCTGGCTTTATGATTCCGGACCGTCAGCGGCGGAATCGCTGCAGAGAGCTGTTGTCTTGGCAGGTGATCGTATTGATGTGCTTCTCAGGGCAGGGCAGGTGGCCCTTGTCTTGGGTGAGCCATCCATCGCTCTTGAAGCATTTGCACACAGTCTGGAAGTACCTGAAATGACACAAGAATTGACAATTTCAGCGATTGCGCCTTGGGCTAGCCCGGATTTGGTCGATAAATTGACGGAAAAAACACCGAGAGTGGCTGTCAGGGCAGGTGAAAGTTTGATATCCGCCAACGATTTGATTCGTCGCAAGCAGGCGGGCGAACAGGCTTTGGGTAATCTGAAAACACTGGGTGATACAGGCGATCCGGAAACCGCATACTTGATGGCAAGGGCGATATGGTTGACTGGTGATCAGGAAGGGGCCTTGTCAAAAATGAAGCAGGCGTTGGCTTTGAAAGCGGATGATCAAGAGATCCGGTTTAGGCAGGTGAATTGGTTGATTGCGGCAGGCCATACATCTGAAGCACTGGATCAGGCGAAGGTTATGAGTTTTTTCTGGCCACAGGACCAGGCTGTTTTGAACATGATAAACAAGGCGGCAGAGGCGGATGCGGCAGGGTCTTCGGCATCATCCCCTGCGGTTAAGGAGGGGATGCGGTGACAATGAATTGTGATGTTTTTTTGAAGATCGGACTGAATCCATCTAATATTAGTGTCTGAAAAAGGAAACATGGTGTGGACTAAAATAATCGGGTTGACCCTTTATGGGAACAGATACTAATATAGAAGTATAAACAGGCATTCGGTTTATCGAGGCTAGTCCGATTAAAGCTCGATCAGTCTTCTGGGTGTGTTCGGAAATTTGAGCGAACTGCTTTCATTTTCGAATCTTTTGCGGTTTTTGGTGCTGGGTATGAAGAACATTGCGGTTGATGGAACATGGCAAAGTTGGTGGTGGCAATCAACAGACTCCGCAGGGCTCTGGCCACTTGGGTGAATGATCTGTTGGCCCGAGATGGGCGATGAGCCCGAAAAATGGACAGGATGAGAGCGAGATTATGAAACAAATAGGTCATCCGCAACATCAGATGCAGCAGGCCAGGCAGTCGCCGACCGGCGATCCGAAGCAGTATATCGAAGACCTGTTTCTGGTCTTGAATGCCATTCGGCGTGGCTGGCGTCTGGTACTTCTGTGCCTGTTACTGTCGTTAACGGTTGGGCTTTTCCAGATCTTTAAAACCAAGCCAAAATATTCGGCAACGGCCCAGATGCTGGTGAATCAGTCGGGTGGCATGTTTGCCAACAATATGATGAATGGCGATCCGATAACAGGGATCAACGGGGACTTTCTGACGAGTCACCTGGCGATCATCAAAAGCCAGCCGGTGATTGATGATGCGATCAAGGCGGGCAAGCTTGACAATGTGACTTTCAACGAGCTTTACCTGAATCTGACGGTAACGCGTCTGGAGCGTGTTTTAACGCTGAAATTTGATTCGGAGGACCCGACCAAGCCAGTCAAGGTGGTCGATGCGGTGATTGATGCCTACAAGCGGTTTTTGGACAGCACCTTTGAAAAGAAGACGACAGATGTTGTCACATTGATTTCGAAGGCCCGCGACGAATTGACCATTGAATTGGATAAGGCGACGAAGGACCATTTGGAATTCTTGCAGAAGCATCCGCAGATGATGGGGGATGAAGCGGGTCGCATGATCGTGACCAAGCGGCTGGCGGAATGGGATCGTGGGATCAGATCGGCGAAGGCCGAAATCTTTCAGCTTAACACTCAGATTGAGCATGCTGAGAAGCTGATGGCCGCAGGGGCAAGTGATGCGACCATTGCCAAGGCGATTCGCACGGTGGCAACAACAATTGGTGCCGATGTGACCGGGAGCGTTCATGCCGAAATCGCGGGCTTGGGGGAAAGCGCCGGCGACCGCAAGGTGGACAGTTCCTTTGAAGAATTGACACTTCAATATGCCCAAACCCAGTATGCACGAATCACGGCCGAACGCATGCTTGGGAATCTGAAAAAGCATCTGGCATCTGGAACAGAAGAAACGAATATTGCCGAGTCGGATCCAGGCAACCAGGAAAAGCAGATGCGTGAGATGTTTGAAGATACGCCGGATGTCGCCGCGATCGACAAGCAGATTAGCACGCTGGAACGAAGGGTGGAGGATCACAAGCGACTGACCAGGGACAAGAATGATCCCACCGTTCGTCGTCATGAAGATTCCATCGCCATGTATCAGAAGGAGCGGGAGGAATTGTGGGAAGACTTCAAGTCCACAGGCCAGAAATACATGACGCGGAGTGGGACTGGCCGGGTAGCGGATCTGCTTGATCAGGCCAATACTGAGGTTCTCAGGCTCAAGGCCAGCGAAGAGACTTTGAGTGAGGAGATCAATGCTCAGAGTCGTGCGTATCAGGACACCATGGTTGTTCAGTTGAGAGATGCCGAAAAGGCCAAGGGTGTCGATTCTAAAGAGTATAAGGATATCAAGAAGCGTTTGGACAAATTTACGATTGCTTTGCAGTCGCCGACAAAAGCACGTGATCAGGCCCGGGCCGAAGCAATCATTCAGGGTCTTCAAAAGAAGGCCGACACAATCCAGATGATTCAAGAGCGGCTCCAGGCGGAATACAATCGCGAATTGAACAGTACGCAACAGCTTGAACTTGATAAGATTACGGAAGAGAATCTGAGAGAGAACAAGACACGCACCAAAGACCTTCTGAGCACGATTGTGAATCAGTTGAAGCAGGCGAAGCTGATCACAGATCCAGCCCACGTCACGGTGACGGCTCAAGTGCTCTTCCCACCCATTGCCAGCCAGTATCAGACCAGTAAAGTACTGATCCTTGCCGTGAGTATTATTGCAGGCCTGCTCATGGGCTGCACAGCAGCTTATCTGGTGGACATGCTTGACGCCAAGGTTCGAAATCTTGGAGAGATCCGGAAGATACTTGATCTCAACGTGCTGGGCTTGATTCCCCACCTGATTCGGGGTGGCCAGGCATCAGGCGACATGAGATTATCCATGAAAGAGCTGGGTCTGATCTGTCACTCACGTCCCCGAAGTTCTGCTGCTGAAAGCTTTAAGGCGATTCGGACAAGCCTGGAGTTCTTCAGGCGCAATCAAAATATACAGGTTCTGATGATTTCTAGCCCACACTCGGGGGACGGTAAATCGACAACCTGTTCGAATATCGCTTGTTCGATGGCTATGGCTGGCCGGAAAGTCCTCTTGGTCGATGCCGACTTGAGGCGTCCTGGTCAGCACAAGATTTTCGATATGCCTAACGAGTTTGGGCTGGCAGATGCCATCGAAGGCCGCATGCCACTCCACCGTGCAGTTCAGCCTACGACGGTTCCGAACCTGGACCTGCTCACCGGCGGTGTCGATATCAACAACCCTGCCGAGCTGTTGTCGTCACGGGCCTTCTCGGAGTTGATCCAGGAAGCCAGAAGACTTTACGATGTTGTTTTGATCGATACCTCGCCACTTCTGGCCGTGACGGATCCATGTGTTGTCAGTACGCAGGCCGATGGCATCATTCTGATCATCCGTGCCACAGTCATCAAGCGACATGACCTGACACGGGTTCGCGAACTTCTCCATAGCATTGGTACACCTGTCATCGGGACAATTCTAAACGGTGTAAGCCGCGAACAATTCTCCTACGGCTATGGTTACGGCTATGGTTACGGCTATGGTTATGGCTACGGCTACGGCTATGGTTACGGCTATGGTTACACACGTAAGGACGGTGCAGCCAAGACGGATAAACCAAGCCTGAACGAGTCAGGTGAGACCACATCCGAGGCCGACCAGGAATTATTGAGTATCGCTCGGACTCAGCGCGATTCGACTCAAGATCCTGAAGATTGATGAAATCTAGTGGAGAAAACCAAATTGGGGGGTATTACCAAAAAAAACTGGTGATATTCCCCCTTATGGCTATTATCCAACGAAAACATAGAAGTTTCTGAAATTCAGACACTTTTATGGATGTCATGAACTAGATTTCAGTAAGAATGTAGAGCGATTCACAATCCGTGCAAATGTCCGTCGGCCACATATTCAAAAGATCAGGTTGGAAAGAGTCATGTCACATCAGTCAGTCAATGGTCAGATTCGTACAAATGCCGCCACTTTGATCTCGGCGATTACAGACAGAACCGCTAGGGTTGGAGTGATCGGCCTTGGCTATGTTGGTCTACCCCTGGTGGAACTATTTGCACGTAATGGCTTTAATGTCAAAGGCTTTGACATTGATGCAAGCAAGGTAACCGCCCTCAATTCCGGGGAGAGTTACATTGGCCACATCAGTTCAGAACGTGTGGCGTCCATGATCGCCTCAGGCCGGTTTGAAGCGACCAGTGATTTTGCCCGGCTCAACGAAGTCGAGGCAATCATCATTTGCGTTCCAACGCCACTGGGCCGTCACCGCGAACCCGACCTTGGTCCTGTAATCAATACCGGAAAAATGATTGGTAAATACTTGGAAAAAGGCCAGTTGGTCATCCTTGAAAGCACCACCTACCCTGGTACAACCCGCGATGTTCTGAGGCCTGAATTGGAAGTTGGCGGACTTAAGGCTGGCACCGATTTTCTTCTGGCATACAGCCCTGAGCGGGAAGATCCAGGCAATCCAAGCTTCTCGGCAGCCAATATCCCCAAGGTCGTGGGTGGTTATACGCCTGACTCCGCAAATGTTGCCCAAGCCCTTTACGGGGCTGTAGTTCCACAAGTCATTCCGGCCACAAGTTGTGAAGTGGCTGAGGCTTGCAAAATCCTCGAAAACACTTATCGAGCGGTCAATATTGCACTGGTCAACGAACTTAAAGTCGTTTTCGACCACATGGGAATTGATGTCTGGGAAGTCATTGATGCCGCCAAAACCAAGCCGTTCGGCTTTCAGGCATTTTACCCTGGTCCCGGTTTGGGTGGTCACTGTATCCCAATCGACCCATTTTACCTGACTTGGGCCGCTCGCCCATATGGAGTTCATACCCGTTTCATCGAGCTGGCAGGAGAGATCAACACCTCGATGCCACATTATGTCATCGAGCGGATCACCGAAGCCTTGAATCATCGTGGCCGCTCGATTCATGGAAGCAAAATACTGGTCATGGGTGCAGCCTATAAGCCAAATGTTGACGACTGTCGCGAAAGCCCATCCGTTGAACTCATGGAACTACTCGAAGAACGTGGTGCCATGGTGACTTACAATGATCCCCATGTGCCACAGTTGCCGCCACTCAGAGGGCATACGATTCGTATGTCAAGCACGGAATTGACGGCGGAAACGCTGGCCAGTCAGGATTGCGTCCTTCTGGCCACAGACCATGCCGCTTATGATTGGTCTAAGCTTATGCCATCCATAGGCTTGCTGATCGATACCAGGGGCGCAACACGCAAAATCCGAAATCAGTTTGCAGATCGCATCGTCACCGCTTAATCGTTTTGTGCGACACGAATTGCCGTAAAAACGGGTCACGATCGGGTGATCCGTTGTTTGGTAAGAATCAGGTCAAACAGCAACAGGGTGTGATAGATGACAACGAGTCAAGGAGTGACGGCCATCGTGGCCGCTTTTATTGTGGGAGTGATCCTAACCGTCGCAGTGAGATCACTCGCACGCCGGTACGGAGTGGTGGCACGCCCCAAAGCTGATCGCTGGCACACCCGGCCAACAGCCTTGATGGGAGGTGTCTCTATCGCCTTGACCAGCTCATTTGTCGGCTATATGCTCATTCCTCAGTCAGAGCGTTCCATGATCGTTCTGGCCTCCTCGCTGCTCATGTTCCTGATTGGTTTTATTGACGATTTAATCACCCTCAAACCTTACCAGAAGGTCACCGGTCAGCTAGTCGCCGCCTCGGCCATTATCACCTATGGGATGTATCTTCCATGGACCAGTTATTACCCGATTGATGTGGTCATTACGCTGTTTTGGCTGGTTGGGATCACTAATGCGGTCAATTTGCTTGACAATATGGATGGCCTCTCAGCCGGCATTTCAGCCATCGCGGCCACGTTTTTAGGCCTCCAGTTCGCGATTCACGACCCATCGGGCATTGATCAGGCCTGGATGCTTGGAGTATTTGCCGCTTCACTCGCAGGATTTCTGGTCTTCAACCATAACCCGGCGTCCATCTTTATGGGCGACTGTGGTTCACTGTATATCGGATTCTTCCTTTCATCGTCAGCACTTATGACAAATCAGGCGGGCCGGTCTCGCAGCTTTCTGCCCGTGCTGGCGGTTCCTGTACTTGTCCTGTTGATCCCAATTTTTGACACCACACTGGTTTTCATCCTTCGCAAGCTGGCCGGCAGGTCGGTTTCGCAGGGTGGGCGGGATCATACCTCTCATCGACTTGTCGCGCTTGGCCTTTCCGAACGCAAAGCTGTCTGGATGCTTTGGGCTTGTGCCGCCGTTTCGGGCGTGATGGGGCTGGCTGTGCAACGTCTCCCTCTTGAAGTCAGCCTGGTCTGCATCGTTCTATTCAGTATCGGCATGATCTATCTGGGCATACATCTTGGCAAGGTCAAGGTTTATGACGTCACCCAACCGACTCCGGTAATGAGTTTTCTGGTCGATATCTCCTATAAACGTCGTGTTTTTGAGGTCATGCTTGACGCAATTCTTGTTGTTCTAGCCTACTACGGCTCTTATGCGCTTGTCATCGGAACGCTCGAAAAATCACCAGATCCTGTCCCTTTTTTCCAGTCTCTGCCCATTGTGGTTGCCATAAAGCTTACGGCTCTGACCTCAGCCGGCGTCTATCGCGGTATGTGGCGATACATCACGCCTGATGCTTTATGGATCTACTTCAGGGGCACTCTTCTCGGTTCCATGGCATCTGTCGTGGTGCTGACCTTGGTTTTTCGATTCCAAGGCTTCAGCCGGGCGGTCTTTGCGCTTGATGGTCTTCTCCTTCTTCTGCTCCTGACAGGTAGTCGGTTTGGGTTTCGGCTCATTCGCAACTTGTTCCCCAATAACTCCGTTCATCGCGAATCCAAAGCGGTAATGATCTATGGGGCAGGGGATGCGGGTGAAATTCTGGCCCGGGAATTGATGAACAACCCTGGTTGGCGCCTCCGTCCTGTTGGTTTTCTCGATGATGACACGCAAAAAAAAGGCAAAACATTGCATGGTCTACGGGTGATTGGTGGTTTTCGTAAACTTGCGGTTATTCAAGAACGTCTAAACGCGACAGGTGTGATTATTTCTTCCTCCCAGTTTACCCCAGAGCGTTTGATGGAAATACGTAAAAGCTGTATTGAAAAGAATCTAGAGCTATTCCAACTGTCGCTTTCCATCAATCCGATCATCAGTCACGACGATTCCGATGACCCAATCCAGGCCGATTCCTTTGTGCATCTGTCGACTTTCCCAGCCCCGGAATCTCCGACAGGTCCCGGTATAGCGCCTCTCAAATCGAACCAATTAAGCTCGTTGCCTCATGCCATCATCTGACATTCAGGCAGACCACTCTCCGACCCCCGATCAAGTCAAGCCTGTCCAAGGTTTAGGGCGAAAGGCCATCATCGATTATTTATCAATGATCGGCTTTAATGGCTTGGTCGCGATTCTCTCGTTTGGCACAGCAAGTGTGTTGCTAAGACTATTGGGAAGAGAGTCTTACGGAGAGATAGTCAGCCTTACCAGCACCAGCCTGTTTCTGGTCATTTTGGGCACAGACTGGACCGTTCAGGCGGTGGTAAGGTATGGGACCGAAGAATTTCTGAATGTGGGCCAAATCAATCAGTTCTTCTGGAACAGGCTATGGATCGCCTTCTCAGGTGTTCTACTGATCATTCTGACATCGCCCATTTGGGGCCTTTTTCTCAAAAACTTCATTGGCCTGACCATTGAAGGCATGATCTTTATCCTGTGTTACCTCCCATCGCAGGTCTATTGGTCGCACCTGCAGCGCGTCATGCCCGCCATAAGTCACCATCGCCTGCTTTATCCACTGCTATCGCTTGAGCGATCGATAGTATTAGTCACAATCGGTGTTTTATATATCGCTGGGCAGCTTAGTGTTGTCTATGTCCTGCCTGGATACGTTTTGGGCAGTATTGTGGCGGCTGGCGTGGCGACGTGGCTGGTTCGTCACCAGATCGGTCGGCCCCGGCGCCTGGATTGGCCTACATGCCAGAAAATCGTGAAATTTTCCTGGCCGATGATACCCACGGTTGCCATTGGCCTTTTAAGCACAAATACGCTGGATTATCTGATCATCCGGAGATATGTAGGCAAGGCGGAACTTGGAGTTTATGCTTTGGCCGTACAAATATCTGGCATGGTGCAGCAAATCCCTCAGGTGGCAGGCCAATTGGTCGCCCCACGCTATGTCGCCATGCGAATCAGAAACGAGACGCTTGGCCTGACCCATTTCATTCAGAAAAAAGTCATACCAGCACTTTGGGTCTGGTCAATGTGCTGTATTTTGGGATCAATTCTGGTATCGTGGCAGGGCCCGAACTGGCTCCCGGAAAATTACATGATACTTACAGAGCTGGTCTGGCCACTGGCGGCAGTGACGTCAATCGTACCGCTCTGGTATATCGTGTGGGGACCGCTACTTACGGCCTATGAGCAGGTGCGGGTGGTGATGTGGTCATCTGTGGTGACAGGGGTGGTGAACTTGTCTGCGAATTTGATCTTGATACCTCGATTTGGGGTGGTCGGCTCGGCTTGGGCCACGGTTCTGGCGTATGCATCAACAAATCTATGTGCAGAGCTGGTGATTCGACGCAAAGGTATTCGCAACATCCCGGCGATAGGCTGGCTCATATACTTGCCGATGCTGATCCTCAGTTTAATCAGTACCCTCATGAATTTGAGACATGGAATGCTGCCCTTGAACAGGTAGTCCGTCAACTGAAGTTGGGAACTTGCTGCAACTAAGGTTTGGGAAAAGGATAAGGCCGATGAGTAAGGTTGTGATTCTATGTGGTGGTTACGGCACTCGAATTCGGGACGTTGCCGATGACTTGCCCAAACCACTGATTCCCGTTGGCAATTTTCCTATCCTCTGGCATATCATGAAGTATTATGCCAGCTATGGCCACAAGGAATTTGTGCTTTGTCTAGGATATAAAGCCCACTTAATCAAAGAGTTTTTCCTGAACTATCAGACCAGAACAAGCAGCCTGAGCCTCTCACTGGGCGACCCATCTTCACTTAGATACCACCATAATCATGATGAGTCAGATTGGTTGGTTCATCTGGTTGATACAGGGCTTGATGCGATGACCGGTGCACGCCTGCGTCGTATCAAGGATTACATCGGCAACGACCAGAATTTCTTTCTGACATATGGCGACGGTGTGGGCGACATCAATCTGAACGCCTTGGCCGAATTTCACGAAGGTCATGGTCGCATTCTGAGCGTCACCGCTGTTCATCCACCAGGCCGATTCGGTGAACTGGAATTGACGCAGACCGGCCAGGTGAAGTCATTCAACGAGAAGCCACAGGTGAGCGAGGGACGTATATCCGGTGGTTTTTTCCTGGCAGACCGCCGTATTTTTGAATATCTGGACGATCGCGAGGACTTGGTCTTTGAGCAAGATCCGGTCCGTCAACTTGTTGTTGCAAACCAGTTGATGGCATATCGCCACGACGGCTTCTGGCTCCCAATGGATACATATCGCGATTATCGACTTTTAAACGACCTTTACGCCAAAAACCAAGCCCCGTGGATCAACTGGAAGGTCTAATTTTCATGAGAGATTTGTCCGCCTGCTATCGCAACCGGCGTGTACTGATTACGGGGCATACAGGATTCAAAGGTTCATGGTTGGCTCATTGGCTGCTGCACATGGGGGCGGAGGTGCATGGAATTGCCTTGGAACCTCAGCCTGAGGAACGACTTTTTGGACTGCTTGGTTTGGATCAGCGAGTCAATAACCACTTTGTTGATATCCGACACGCCGATGCCTTGTACAAAGCCTATTCTGCGATTGAACCGGAATTTGTATTCCATTTGGCTGCCCAGCCTCTCGTCAGGCTTTCCTATGCGGAACCCAAACGCACATTCGACGTCAATGTGGGCGGTTCTGTCAACGTCTTGGAATGCGTTCGGGAAAGTCATTCCACCAAGGTTCTTGTATTCGTCACCAGCGACAAATGCTATGAAAACCATGAGTGGATCTGGGGCTATAGGGAAAATGATCCACTCGGTGGCAACGACCCCTACAGTGCTTCGAAAGCAGCAGCAGAAATCGTCTTTCACTCCTACTTGAACAGCTTTTTCATGGCACGTGACGGTTTCGGAGCAGCCAGTGTTCGGGCTGGAAATGTCATCGGTGGCGGCGATTTTGCGATGGATCGAATCATTCCTGACAGTGTGAGGGCACTCTCGGCCGGCCAAGCCATTACTGTTCGTAACCCCCACGCCACACGTCCTTGGCAGCATGTTCTAGAGCCACTTCATGGCTATCTGGCAGTGGGTATGGCACTTGATGAAAACCCCAAGAGGTTTTCCGGATCATGGAATTTCGGACCAGAAACGGAATCTGTGCGCGATGTGGCCAGCCTGACACGCACATTTATCCGTGTCTGGGGGCAGGGCGAATTGCATTTACCCAAGCTCGAAGGCCAGCCGCACGAGGCAAACCTGCTACATTTAAATTGTGACAAGGCTCGACAAATGCTCAAATGGCGTCCTGTATGGGACTTCGAAACCACTATAGAAAAAACGGCGGAATGGTATTTAAAGCATCACAAAGGTCAGTCAGTTTTGGAATTGACCAACACACAATTACAGAAATTCATGACACAAGGAGAAATACAGTGATTGACTAGGTTGACGTGATACAACCAAAGTAAATTTCAGACAAATTCAATTGACACTTCAACAAGATGATATTTCAATATACGCCTATCAATCACAGGCGCAGTCATTAAAAATGCATCTTAAAGATGAATGCTTTCGCTAAACACTCTATTTTTCAAGAGGTTGGGGTTGACAGACTCTTGAAACAGACAGGATTAATGGATCAAAAAAGACGGCAGAAACTGGACGAATCGACCTTGATAGCCCAAGCTGCGAAGCTGCTGCATGATCTCGTCAGCCATATTCCAAGCTAAAAGAATGACCTCATCAGGAAGCTGCGCAACCAGTTCCTCAGGCGAAACGATTGGCAAACGCGAACCTGGCATGAGCCGGCCTTGCTTATGGACGTTACGATCCGCAACGCAGCAAATCAGCCCATGATCCGCGGTAAGTTGAAGATAATTGAGAAAAGTGTTGCCCTTGGCGGCGGCACCATAAGCACCAACTTTACGGCCTTCTGCTTTGGCCTTCTGCAAATAATTCATCGATTGTTCACGGATTGCTTCAACACGCTGGGTGAAACCTTGGTAGGTCTCCATTCGATCCAGTCCGGCAGCTTTTTCCTCCTCAAGAACCTGGTCCACGGCTGCCGTTTGAGCATGCCTTGCGTTTTCATGGCAGACAAACAAGCGAAGACTGCCACCATGGGTTGGAAGTTTCTCAACATCGAAAACCCGCAGCCCGGAAGCAGCAAATAATCTCTGTGCAAAGCCTAGTGTTAAATAGGAGAAATGCTCGTGGTAAATGAAATCGAACTGATTTTCCACGATTAAATTCATGCTGTGCGAGAATTCAAATGTGGCGACAGCGTCCGCTTTGAGAAGAATCTGAAATCCACCTACAAAATCATTGATATCCGGCACGTGGGCCACAACATTGTTTGCAGCCATGTGGTCAGCCTGAATACCTTGATCACGCAAGCGTCGGGCGGTATCGCGACCAAAAAAAGCGATATCAGTTGGAACCCCCTTGGAAATCGCCACCTCAGCCACTTTATCGGAAGGCTCGACTCCGAGAACGCGAATGCCTTTTTCCTTGAAAAACTGCAAGAGATATCCATCGTTCGACGCGACTTCAATAACCAAACTCTCTGAGCTCAGGCCAAATCGCTCGATCATAGTCTCTGCATAATGGCAGCACTGTTTGAGCCACTGGTCGGAAAATGAGGAAAAGTAAAGATAATCGCTGAATATCACCTCTGGCTTTTCGTAATCCAGAACCTGCATCAGCTTGCACTGCTCGCAAACCATCGTGTGCAAAGGGTAAAAACGATCCGGCAAATCGGCTTGATCCGTTCTGACATAAGCATTGGCTAAGGGGGAAAGCCCCAGATCAACCAGAGTGTGCTTTAATGGATGACCGCAGAATCGACAGCTTGTCATTATTGTCAATGCCCTTGTAAACTCAAAATTGAGCCAGACTTGAGACCAGTCACCCACAGTACATCAACTCTTTAAGTTAATGGGTGCAGGTTTGCCAACGCACTAACTATATCCGTATAAGACCTGTTTTGGCCAGAGTCAAACAGATCTTTTTCCCTAATATTTTAGAGAGTATCTCCAAAACCGATCTATGACTCAGGATTCATACGCCATGACTTTTACACGTCTGGAGCAAATGTTGTGCAAAGAAAATGACCAGCCAGAACCATCTAGCAGGAAAGCAAACCTGTGAAAGAGATCCTGGCTTGATCTTTCTGCTTCGAAACACGATCTAATCAGGAACATATCCTATTAAACGAGACCTTCGACCAAGGATTGGCACTCGACAAAAGCAAGCCTTATACTTAGACTTGATCAAGCACAGTTCAGGGCCCCGGCCAACATGGCTGAATGGATGCAGATGGGAACCAAGAATATTCACAAGAAAACGGTCTAGCAATCTGAATGCTGTTGCACCGAGATTCTGCACATTGTCAATGAAAGGGGATTCCGTGGTTCTCAATCCAATAGAAAATCTTACTCCCAAGAACGGTTATAACTCGACTGACCAAAAAGGCGGCGTTACTCATGAAATACCACGAGTCCATGTTCAGTTGCAAAAAAGAAACAATATCTTTACTGTTCTAAGATTTATCCTAGCCTCGATTGTCATTATGCAGCATTCGTACTACCTTATCGATGGAGATTCTCGAAATGATCCGTTAAATACTGTTTTCGGAACGCTCACCAGTGGTGATATGGCTGTTGATCTATTCTTTATCTTAAGTGGTTACCTAATCACCGCCAGTTGGCTGAGAAGGCCAAACTTCAAGAACTATCTGAAGAGTCGTATTTATAGAATCCATCCTGGCTTTTGTGTTGCCGCAATCTTAAGCATGCTAGTCGCAGCTGTGCAATCGAAATCAGGTTTTATGGATTATATAGACTCAATTCACATGTCTAAATTTCTCGCTGGCCTGCCTCTTCTGGAAACACTAGGTTTACCAAAATCTGTGAATGCCTCTCTCTGGTCTGTTGCATACGAATTTCGCATGTATCTGCTGGTTCCTATCCTGGGGTATCTAGGAATATTAAACCATTCATGGAGGGTTGCTTCACTGGCATTATTGGTCTCTTTATACTGGTGTTTTGGATCAGTGCCTTCACGATTGCCCGGACCTGGCATCAACTTTCTGGTGATCAATCCGTCGATTTTTCTACGGGGAACGACCATGTTTTTATGGGGGTCATGGTTTTACAGTAATTACGAAAAAATACCAAGGAAGCAGATGGTCTTTATTGTGGCAGCATTGATACTGCCGTTGGTATTATACTTTCAAGTCGGGCGCAAGATATTTTTCGCCCCACTCGCAGGATTTCTATTCATTTCAATGGGTTTGACGAACTCAAACAAATTTAGCCGATGGCTGGATCAAAGAGACTTCACCTATGGCCTGTATCTCTATGGTTGGCCGGTCCAGCTAATTTGCCTGAATTGGCTTGGGCCTTATAAGAATGTCTTGGCACTATCGTTATTTAGTATAGTTTTTGCCTCGTTGATCGGTTATGCGAGCTGGAAACTGGTGGAATCACCAGCAATCAGGTTTTCTTCACGCTATATCACAAAAGAGTCAAGCAGATCATGAAAATCGCAATCATAACAGGGGCGACCACTTTCACAGGCTGTCATATCGCGGATCGCCTTAACACAGCAGGACTTTCAGTAATAGCAACCCACAATCGGGAAATGGCATCTTATGAAGGAGATGAAAAGCTTCGTCTGGACTGGCTCAAAAGTCGTAATTCGATTACCCGTTGGCATCGGCTAGATCTTGCTGATACGCAAGCCACCGATCGTCTAATTGCAACCGAAAAGCCTTCTGTTTGGATTCACCACGCTGGCGTCAGTAAGGGTTATGGAACGCCGGCATACGATCTTGCACAAGGTTTCAAGGTTTGTCTTTTCCCATTGGAAAGTATTTATCGGTCAATGGCGGAACATGGCGATTCACCAGGAATTATCATCACTGGAAGTTCTGCCGAATATGGTGTTTCAGATTGTAAACATGATGAGTCTGAGTGTGCTCGGCCGAACGATCCTTATGGGCTTACAAAACTGACAGCAACACTTTATAGCGAGCAACTTGCGAATCGCTATGGAATACCCACCCGAGTGGCACGTGTATTTATGCCAATTGGGCCTTTTGAATCCTCTAGCAGGCTTGTGCCACTGGTCTTGAAAGCATTGAAGAAAAACGAAGTTTTACGATTATCTGCATGCGAACAAATCCGTGATTACATCCATGTTCAAGATCTGGCGCACGGTTATGAACGGCTTTTAAATGATATGGAAGCAAGAAGTCAGACGAGGTTCGAGATATTTAATATCTGTTCAGGCGAACCATTGCGAGTCCGTGATCTTTTGACACGCATTACCGAATCGATTCGGGCCGATTTGAGCTTGTTGCAATTTGGAACTATTCCCAAACGACCTCTTGAACCTGAGGTGCTTATTGGAGATAATAGTAAAGCACGGATGA
Organism: Candidatus Kuenenia stuttgartensis; assembly: GCA_945865635.1. Lineage (GTDB taxonomy): Bacteria > Planctomycetota > Planctomycetia > Isosphaerales > Isosphaeraceae > QWQI01. The sequence continues at coordinate 78,000 of CAMBEP010000010.1, read as the reverse complement.
AATTGGGTTGGAGCCCCACCCCACTGACAAGCTATACGGATGTTTTAGGGTTCGAAACCTGAAACAGCAAGGTCTTCGGAGAAAGAACAGATGCCACGTGTCAGCGTATTATTGAACTGCTATAACCAGTCTACTTACGTGGGCGAGGCGGTTGAAAGTGTCCTGAAACAGACGTTTAAAGACTTTGAACTGATTATTACAGACAATGGTTCAACAGACGACACTGCTAAAATATTGAACCAATATGTTGATGATCCACGTGTTCATCTCATCATACGTGAAAAAAATGGAAATGTAAGCCGATCATTTAATGAAATGGTCAAAATGGCCAAAGGTGAATTTATATCTCTGCTCTTGTCAGATGACTATTATCTGCCAGAAAAACTAGAGAGACAGGTCGCAATATTTGACGGTCTGGGCAAAGACTGCGACATCGTCTATGGACCGACATTACGATATTTTGAAGCCACAGGGAAATCCATTCTGATTCCGGTTATAGATATTGATCAAAACAATGTTTTAAACGATCTGCTGATAAATTACGATAAAGGTCCCATTCAGTTCATTCCTCCTTTAATCCGCCGGGAATGTTATAGAAACTATCCTTTTCTCGAAACTGTCTTTTTTGAAGGCGAAGGTATCTTTTATCGAATGGCGATACGATACAAGTTCCATTACGACCCCAATCCAACTTGTGTTATGCGTGATACCGGGCAAAATTGGGGTAAAGCGTTCAAGAAAAATATTGAGGCACACTGGCACACACTTGATGCTCTTGAATCAGATTCAGCATTTAATTCAAAGGTTCATGGAGCACCTCTAAAAACTTATAAATCTTCGATCCTCAGGAATGTCGCCTGGTGTAACTTGCGTCTCAATGGTTCGGTGAACTGGAGTTATTCCAAGTATTTTCAAGCCTTGAAACTTGCCCCAAGGCAGTTGTTCCATAAGCGAACTTTACTTGGGTTTATGATTGCATTGCTACCGTCTAAACTGCGAACCAGAATCAATCGTTTTGTAGACAAAAAAACAGGCTTGCCTGAGAATTCAGGGGTTATGGAAAGTTACGAAGGTGAAATTCTGGGCTGAATCTGTAAAGTGAGATTTTAATCCCAAAAGGATCAGAATAACAGCCCTTGAATTTGCAACAACTTCAAGACTCAAAAATATTCTGAAAACCGACTCTCATAATCCGGATGAATGAAAAGGTAGTTGTATTCTGAAATCTTCGATTCGTCTGTAACATGATCAAGTTTTTTGCGACTTTCATCGTAGCGATAAACTTTGTATCCAAGATCGTGAAATGGGCCTGTAAGGTCGTCCATCGTCAGTTGAAACCCATCGAGAAACCAAGGATTGATTTCTATCAGAATGGTCGGGTGGAACTGGCTTATCAGGTTCTTTGCACCACGAAAGGCAAAAACCTCAGCCCCTTCGATATCAATCTTGATAAAGGGTAGTGTGCTGAGACCTTTAACTTCATCGTCAAGAATCACCACAGGGCAACTGATCTGGGTGGTGTTTTCCCATCTGACCTGCCCTTGGATATCGCCGTGGTTGTCGTTGCGGGAACCGATAAAAGCTTGGCCAGCCATGAATTGACCAGATTTTTGGAGAGGCACTGTGAAGCTCAGAGTCCCCGGCTTCTCGCCCACACCCACGGGGCGGATGTCTACGTTTTTCAGGCCCAGACGCTTCACAACACCACGCAGGGTGTGGCATGTAAAAGGTACTGGCTCAAAGCTGATCACACGGCCTGCTGGCCCCACCTGTCGAGACAAATGATAGCTGTAAAGGCCAAAATTTGCACCGATATCCAAAGCGGTTTCGCCTGGTTTTATGGCCGAAGAGAGCAAGACCAGCTCTGGCTCTTGCATTCGACCCGAACGAATATCGCGGCTCATGGACCATGTCTGGATCTGGCTGTAGATTGGTGTGGAGCGGATTGGGGCCAGGATCCGCTTGGCCAGACGCCGGATCAATGTGTCGCCTGTGGTCATGACTTGCGAGCTTTCTTCTATTCAAATAGCGGTGAAGTGGATCTGATCCATCCTGTGCTGGATCGGTTCAAGTCGAAAGAGCGCGTTCAGGCTTGCGTGACTGAGCTTTTAAAGCAAGTTCAATCGCTTCGCGACTAAAGTTTGAGTGATGGAAACCGTAGTGAAGGCCTTCCGTCAGCTTTGATTCGATAACTCGACCACTCTTGAGATCGTCAACCAAAGCCAGAGCCAACTCGCGATCGAGTGGTTTCAGGTCGCGCTCGTTTTTAACAAGTTCGGCAATCTCATCGGCGAGATCGGATTGGCCAGTCTTCTGAATCACGTGGAAAATACTTGGAAGATAATCGCTGACAGGGCCGCGTTTGAACTCAACATCATCGCGGTTGCGTACGCCCTTGAAGCCGGCTTCTGTGGGATAGAAGTCGAGATATTCTTCGAGTTTGAGGTCGAGGGCCTTGGTTAGGCCCAGCGACTTTCCAATTTTTCGCAACGCTGCGGAATTCCGCTTCATCAGTGGCATGGCCTTGAGACGGTCTTTCCATGTTGTTGGACGCGAGTTTGTCCAGAGCGCGTAAGTTAATGTCAGGCTGGAGATATACATCGGCACATGAACAATGTACTTGTCTACAAATGAAACATGATGCAAATAGTGCGGAGCCGCTTCAATCAGATCCATGTGGAAGAGTTCGGATTCGCGGTCGACCACTTTTGGAAAAGTCAGCATCCAGTGCTCGTAGCCTGGGCCGAATGCCGTGGCAGTCGAAAGCAGCATGGAGCCATGGTGATGAAGGGCTTTGGTGCTGACATTGGATGATTTATCGGGTAGGGGGATCCAGCAGTTCACGACAAAATCGAAATAGGGGTTGCGGACAACCTGCATCGATGGGGCTGGATAGTGGAACTTGTTGAAAAAGCCGGGCTGAGCCATGTTCAGACGGATGATTTCACGCAAGACTTCAGGGTTGTGCGTCATGGACTCCATAATTGGGGTCGAAATCTTGTGTGCCTTGGTTTTGTCAGGATTGGCCTTGAAAACTTCCAGGATCTGTCCAACATAGCTGTTCAGGAGCGGAAAATCGCGATAAGTTGGAATTGCCATGACTCACCTTCATTCTACAAAGTAATGACAGATTTTCGGAACATGGATGACTTATTCTATTGTACGGTCTAAAAAATCTTCAGCAAGACCATTCAGAAGAAATAGGATTTTATCCCACAGCTACCCTATCTTGTCGAGATAAGCACTGTATCTTTCGTTTCGAATCGTTTAAGATCACGAACACACAAATTCATGCGTATCCTAGTATGTAAGGAGTTCCTCAGATTCTTCCCAGTCAAAATCATAGGTAAATACCAGTAGCCCAGCCAGTCTTTACAACTCAAGAATCATGAATCCAACCAAGCCGTATATTTTGCACGTCATTCCCACTCTTGACTCGGGAGGAGCTGAGCGACAGTTGCTCACGTATCTGTCCCAGCCAGTCCTGAAAGATACGTTTCGGCATACAGTAGTGATGATTAATGTGTCAAACCCACATACAGATATCCCGGAAAACTTTCACGTTTCAGATTTCGAAAAGCACGGCATCGAGGTCATCGGGCTAGGCCTTCCAGGTTCGAGAAATGTTCTTAAGAGCATATATGCCTTAAGCAAATTGATTCGCAAACGCAGAATGGATCTGATTCATACACAACTGCTCTGGGCGAATATCGCGGGTCGGATTGCTGGCCGCTTCAATGGCGTACCCGTGATCAGTTCGTTTCAGAATACAGATTATGAACCGCAGTACATGGAGAGTATCAAAGCCCCTTATTGGAAACAGGATCTCATCCGCCAGCTTGACGGCTGGACAACCAGGCACTGCGTTGAAAGGTCAATTGCGGTCAGTAATTATGTCGCAAAACATATCGAATCCAGATTGAGATTAAGTCCGTCGACCATCCAGGTTATCCACAATACAGCAGATCCTGACCATATCGTTCCAACGGTTGCAGCCCCGCGTCAAAAGCTGATTCAGGAAATGGGCTTGGAGGACGATGCTCAACTTGTACTGAATGTTGGTCGAGTGACCGATCAGAAGTGTCAGATCGAACTGGTAGAGGCTTTTTCCAGGATCGCAGACCAGCACCGCAAGGCAAATCTCATCATAATCGGTACCAAGGCGGATATTGGTTATCTGGAACGGCTTGAGGAACGGATCAGAGAGAAAAACCTGACAGGACGAATTCTATTGGCGGGGGCACGTCGCGACATTTCAGACTGGCTGGCAGCAGCCGATCTCTTTGTTTTTCCATCAAAATTTGAGGGCTTGCCCATCGCATTATCAGAGGCTCTGGCGGTCGGTATGGCTTGCATAGCAACCGATGTGGGTGCAATTGGAGAGCTGATCGAGCATGAACAGACTGGCTTGCTGGTGCCCCTTGGAGATATCGAAGCCTTGGCCCAGGCCATGTCAAGACTGCTAAGCGATAAGAGTCTTGGTCAAAAATACGGCAAATGTGCAAAGTTGGATATCATGAAACGGCTTAACCCGGAACAGAAAAGTCGCGAAATGGCAGAACTTTACACACAACTTATCAAACGCGGCCCCACAAGATTTGGGACTTCCAAGAGAAGCCCAATACGGCCCGGATGAGGCAAAGGAAAGAACCCATGCAAACAACATGCCAAGACGATCTTTTTGGGTAGAAGATGCAGTCAGGAAAACCGTTTGCAGGATGAAATTCGCCTGGCAGGTTCATGCTGTAACGATTTAGAGGGAGCAAATTTTCACAAGTCCCATTTTATGCTTTACAGGTAGGTTTAATAAGGATAGTATTCCTTACTGATGCGTGTGCCCAAATACTTTGGTAAGAAGTTGATGCTATGAATCCGAAGCTGCTTGAACTTTTACGCGAACCAACGACTTTTGCGGAACTGGAACTGTATCCTGAAGTGGTTGAGGGCGAAGAAGTTATTGAGGGACGACTCGTTTCCAGGGAGACCGGTAAAACCTATTTGATTCGCGATGGGATTGTACGATTTGTAGGAACGGATGGTTATACAGATTCCTTTGGGATGCAATGGAACAGGTTTTCCAAAGTGCAGTTGGACAGTGCCAACGGAGCTGACTATTCGAAACTTCGCTTTGAGCAGGAGTCAACCTGGAGCGATGCAGACTTGCGGGATCAATGGATTCTAGATGCAGGCTGTGGCTGCGGAAGATTTGCAGAAGTCGCGGCTGCCAAAGGGGCGAGAGTCATTGCTCTGGATTACTCTTCAGCCGTTGATGCTGCCCGCAGGAATCTGAAAGATCGATTTCCAGATGTGCAGTATATTCAAGGTGATATTTTAAATCTGCCATTTGCACCAGATGCGCTTCCGTTTGTTTATTCCATTGGCGTCTTACAACATACTCCGGATCCCAGGCAATGTGTTCTGGAGTTGATCAAGCGGGTTAAGCCTGATGGCCGATTCTGTTTAACAATTTATCCAAGAAAATGGACAACACGGTTCTTCAGTAAATACCTGATCCGTCCTGTAACTAAACGGATGCCACAAAAACTTTTGCTCAAGATGATTGAGTTCTCGATGCCGGTCTTGTTTCCATTGACCGACGTGCTTTTTCGGCTGCCACTTGGGATCGGCAAAGTTTTCTCGTTCATGATTCCTGTCGCCACTTATATCAACAGGGATCAATTCACGCGTAAACAAAGATATGAAGAAGCCGTTCTTGATACGTTTGATATGCTATCGCCAACGTTTGACCAGCCAATGCGAGCTTCAGAACTTCGCTCGGCACTGCACGACGCCGGGATCTGTCAGGAAGACTATAAGTATCCGACAAGCATAATCTGTAACGTCACGGGGCAAAAACGCACTGGCAAATCCTGATTCAAGGCAATTCCGTCTCCGTCAGGCTCAAGTTCTAGGCTACGTTTGAACAGTCAGAAAAAGCTGCCATTCGCTCTGCGAAAGTCTCGCCCTGAAATGAAGTAGGCGTATTGAGACTAACCACCGATTGTCTCTACGGATTCGACTTTCGCGGTGTTGGTACAAAGCGTTCTCCACAAATGATCGAAATTTGCTTGTTCGCTTTGGCAACTGCGTATATCTATCTAGAGTGGGCTTGTCGGTCCCAAAAAAAAACAGCGATTTCCCATACGTTTCGACAAGTCAACATCATAGATTTTAAACCCTATCGCATTGTAACTTTTGGAAAACTGACCTAGTAAAATGCAGGAGAAAATGCGACAGTACCTTAATAAAGCTTTGTGGCGAGATTATCGACACAGTCTGAGCTTTATGGAGTCAGTCGATCAGGTTGACCGCTGAACGAAGTTTTTCTGATTCACATATCGAAGCCAATAGACCATGTGTGGAATTGCCGGAGCCGTAACAGCCTCGACCTCCCGACCCATCCAGTCCCATGCGGATCTGGTGCGTCGCATGTGTGATGTGATGGCTCACCGAGGGCCAGACGCTGATGGGTTCTGGTCCGATGGCCAAGCCGCTCTCGGCCATCGCCGGCTTGCCATCATCGACCTGACTGAAGGTGGTCGTCAGCCGATGACCAACGAAGATGGGACTCTGTGGATCACCTTTAATGGTGAGATCTACAATTTCCATGAGCTTCGCGATGCACTCGTCGAGGCAGGGCACGTCTTTCGCAGCCACTCCGATACCGAAGCCATCCTCCACGCCTATGAACAATGGGGCGACGATTGCGTGACCCGGTTTCGCGGGATGTTCGCTTTCGCCATCTGGGATACCAGAAGAAAACGCCTTTTCGCGGCTCGTGACCGTGTCGGCAAAAAGCCATTTTTTTACGTCTGGGACGGACAGGTTCTGCGGTTTGCCAGCGAATTGGCCTCGATTGTCTCCGACCCTGAAGTCTCACGCAGCCCTGATCCAGCCGCCATTGACTTCTACCTGACCTGGGGCTATGTGCCTGCCCCTAAAACAGCCTACAAATCTGTCTCAAAGCTACCTCCCGCCCATACACTTGCCCTTGAGCTGAATCAGGCAGAACCGAAACTGGTTACTCGGCGGTACTGGGATCTTGCCTATCAGCCAAAGCTTCAGGTCTCGTTTGAAGAGGCCAAAGACAAGGTTCGCGAATTACTGACAGAGTCGGTCCGTCTACGGATGATCAGCGATGTTCCACTTGGCGTTTTCCTTTCCGGTGGGGTGGATTCGTCGATCATCGTTGGGATCATGGCCCAGCTCTCAAGCCGCCCGGTCAAGACCTTTTCGATCGGTTTTCGGGAAGCGGAATTCAACGAGCTTGAACACGCTCGCCGGATTGCCAACAAGTGGGGCACTGAGCACCACGAATTTATCGTCGAACCAGATGCCGTTTCGATCCTTCCCAAGCTGGTCCGTCACTATGGCGAACCCTATGCAGATAGCAGTGCCGTTCCCACATATTACGTGTCGCAAGTGACCCGCAAGCACGTCACAGTCGCACTCAATGGCGATGGTGGCGACGAAGCATTTCTGGGTTATGAGCGATACTGGGCCAATCACATTGCCGATCGATTGAAGATGCTGCCGGGTGCTTCAACGGCTATTTCTTTACTGAAACGCATGATAAGTCACTCGGTTGACAGCAAGTCGAATTCCAGGCGGATTCAGCGATTCCTGGAAGTTGCCACTATGGACGAGCAGCACCGCTATGCTCACTGGATTGGCTATTTTGGGAACCATGAAAAACGCCGGTTGTATCGCCCGGAGTTTGCGGCTTTAGTCGAGCCTGATACTCCGCTCGATTGGTACAATCAGGTGGTCGGTGTGCAGCCGGGGCTTGATGCCGTGGAACGCCCCAACTTGATGGACATCCACAGCTATCTGCCTTACGACCTGCTGGTCAAAGTGGATATCGCCACCATGGCGTCGAGCCTCGAAGCCCGCTCGCCATTGCTGGATCACAATCTTCTGGAATATGCGGCACGTCTGCCACGACAATATAAGCTTCACGGCCGTAAAGGCAAGTCCATCTTGCGTTCGGCGTTTGCAGATATGCTTCCTCCTGAGAATGTGAACAGACGTAAGGCAGGTTTCGGAGTGCCTATCGGCACTTGGTTCCGTGGGCCTATGCGAAACATGCTTGATGAGCATTTGAGATCCAGTTCTGCCTCTATTAGGAAATATCTGGATGGTACAGAAATCGATAGAATTATGGATGAGCACATGTCACAACGGGCAGATTACACATATAAGATATGGAACTTGCTCATGCTGGAAATGTGGCATCGAGAATTTCAGGCTGGTACATCCTTCTGATAAAATGTTTGAGCACGGCAACGATCGACCACAATTCTTGACATTGATCAAAGAGGGGCTTGAACTCGATGAATCCTATGGATTATCTGAATACCACCAGCGGTATGATTACCGCATGTATTTTTTTCATCATAGGAATATTGGGAGTTCAGATTACTCATCAACGTGACACGGTAAAAGAACAAACACAACTTTTTATTGTTGCCTATTTAGCACGAATTACGATGATTCTCATCGTCTATTACGGCGGCCTGATTGAAGTCTTGAAAGATGAGGACTCATCAGGGTGGGTTGCTGGATATGTACTCTACAACGACTGGGTCCAGGCTGGGTATTCAATATTTTCTCTACCTCAGGCGATCATCAAATACGCTCAGTCGCAGCTCGCCTTAAATAGCTCATTGCACTTCGGATATACAGTCATACTGGCAACAGAGTTTTTCGTCCTCAGCATGCCAGGCCGCATGACCGCCGCTGTTCTTGGCGCATTGGTCGGATCCTGGATTCCGGTCTTGGCATATCGGATGTCGATGCAAATCTTCGACAACCCGAAGGCCGCACGCTATGTTGGCTGGGCGCTGACCTTTATGCCATCGCTTATTGTTTTCTCATCACAAACCTTGAAAGAACCGATCGTTGTTTTTATCGAGGTGCTTTGTCTTTACTGTTGTGTCCAAATCTCGCAGTTTCGATATCGACTGCGCCACATAGTTGCGCTTTCCGTCGGTCTTTTGATGGTTTACTATATGAGATTTTATGTCGCGTATGTAATTATAGGAACCTTGATACTGTCATTGGTGATTCCACTGATTTTTCGGAGCAAATTCCGCAACCTCTTTTTCGCGATCGGCCTCTTGATTTCACCACTGGTTTTCATCGTTACCTATCGTTCGGCGATTACAGAACTGAACCAGATACAAGCCGAACAAGCAAGAAAACTACTGGCGAATTATTCAAAAGGATTCGGTGCCAGTTCGAATATGCAACTGAGTTCAAATGTCGAAAATCCATTCGATATTACCAAAACCTCCCAGATTCTCCCTGGTTTAATATTTGGTCTTATCCATCTAATGTATGCCCCATTCCCCTGGCAAATTGTCAAGGGGAGCACACGAATGATTCTGACAACCCCTGAAATGTTATGGTGGTACTATAATGGTACATTACTTTTATACCGCGGCTTGCGAGAAGCTCGTAAAATCAACCCGATCGATATGCTCATTCCGTTTATCTTCTGCGTACCTCTGCTTTTCTTCTACGCGCTGATTTTCAATAACATCGGGCTTGCTTACCGGTATCGCGCCCAGATCTTTCCGGAATTGATCCTCTTCATCTCACTTGGCTACCATCGAGTGAAAGTCTTGAAGGGTATGGATTCCCAAGTATTGACTGAAGAGCAATTCGATGACTATTCAGATCAGTCCATCCCAAAATATCCACCCTTATTTGGCACAAATCCAGCTCGCTTCGGGGCAAATTACACGAACACGGCCACCAATGGGCCCTTGGCTTGGTCAAACCAGGCCAACAGATTCCGGATGCGTGATTGAGACCCATTCATCAAACGGATCATATAACAACGGCTTTTGCTTTCCCCCCTTAGGAATCGCAAAAGCTGCTTTTTTTTATAGACTCGGTTACTTCTACATCAACATCAAATCCGGATCCGCTCTACTTCATCAAGGCTGATCGTGTCACAGGTTCTGTCATAGAGCTTTGTGGTGCGTGGTGATTCGTGCGCTGCGATGGCCTGCGCTTTTTCAATGGTTCCTCCATTTTCGAGATAAGCAGTGATTCCGGTTGCTCGAAATGTGTGACAGCACGTGGTTTCAGGCAGACCTGCCCGCTTTGATCGATACTTGATCATGCGTAATACATCATTCGCATTCATCACCTTTCGAGCCAATTCACGATGGCGGTTAAACGACCGGAAAAGTGGCCCTTTTTTGTCCGACTGAATCGTTGCTGCCTCAATATAAGCATCCATATAAGTTTCCGCAGTATGATGGGTTGGCACACTGTGCAGCTTGCCACCCTTTTCATGAAGCCTGAACCAGGCACGTCGGCCTTCCGTGTAATAGTCCTCAACCTTCATCGAGATCACTGCGCCTACGCGTGCAAAACTAAAGACCATCACTCCAATCAAGGCGCGATCCCGCAGCCCTTTCAACGAATCGGTCTCGATGGAATCAATCAGGTGGCGTGCTTCAGTCGATGTCAGTACTGGCGTTAAACCCCTTCTCACAATATGTTTCGGTCCACGTACGCTGGACGATGGATTAAACGGCAAAACCCCACCTGTGACAAGCCAGTCAAGCAACATGCGAATGGCCGCCAGATGTTGCTTGACAGTCGGAGCAGAGACACGTTTTTGCAATTGCTCAACATATGCCGCTACCAGGACGGGCTCCAACGAGCCAAGTTCGACTATGCCAGCCCGTTCGCACCAGCTCATAAAGTCTCCGACAGCCAAGCCATAAGCCCTTCGAGTGTGTGGATTTCGAATGTTGGCAGTGAAAAATTCGATAAACCGTCGGCTTGCACGCGGCCCCGCTTTCTCAATCAAACTTGGGATGATCAAGCCACCCGATGGATCTGCGATTAAAGTGGTTGTTCCCGCAACCTGACGCACAGGAATACATATGGGATCGCCGGAACCCATTGACTGGGTGGGATTTAGTTCGATGATTATCTCGCGGTCGTCCATGGTTTTCTTACCGGGATGCCTGTGGATTTGTTCACACTTGCCCTGAACCCTAATTATGGCGGTCACAGCGTGAAAGCGATAGAGGTAAATTTGAGAGATATAAAATATTTTGCAAACATACTTTTACAAAATGACCCAAACAATTTGGTGCTATGTTGATTTTTAGAGACACAACCAATAACCCAAAAACGTTCAAAATAACCCGCACAAACGGACCTTCGAGTCAAGCCCATCCGGAAACCTTAAAAATATATAAGTATATACTAAATAAATAGATACATAGATAAAAATCAAGATAATATCCCTGTACAAAGCAGAGATAACAGAAATTAATAACGTCAATCAAATTTCGTGCAAGTTCCATAAAAGTAACATAAATTAACAGATCAGAGGATAAGAGTGGAAGTTGGTACTTGCATAACTTTTCGAATTATGAGAAATTCTTGGCATGCGGTAAGTATGTTTCAGTGAACTACAACAGTCTATTTTGAACAAAAATGGACTTAGAATTCAGGGGTTTCCGATATGAGAAAAACAAGTTCTGGTCTTTTGGCGTCGGGAGTAGCACGACGCTTGACCTTGCTGGGAGTCGTGTTGGTATGTGGGTTTGGGGCTTCTGCCCAAGCCTTCAACTATTCTGAGGGTTTTGAAAACTGGGCGACAATCCAGTCACCACCACCAGGCTGGCTAGTCGGCTACAACAACGCTCCCAATGGGGATCAGCCTCAGTGGTATCAGGGGAATGCAAACGAGCCTTCCACATCAGACGAATATGCGTTTGATGCTCAGGCAGGAACCGCAAACTCCTATGCAGCTGCCATTTACCGTGCTACAGATCCTGCTTTGCCTAGTCCAGGTGGTGTGATCAGTACATGGATTTTCACGCCAGTCCTGACCTTCAATAATGGCGATACGGTCTCTTATTGGACACGTACATACACTTTAGCAACCACACAATACTTTCAGGATTCGATGCAGGTTCGCCTCAGCATCAATGACGCCAGTACAAATATTGGTGCTACCTCGAGCGATGTTGGCGACTTCACAACATTACTCCAAGACATCAATCCTACCCTGACCCAAGCCGGCTATCCAGACACTTGGACTCAGTATACCAACACGATCACAGGCCTTTTAGGCCCTACAACCGGTCGTATCGGTTTCCGCTATTATGTCACTGGAGTCGACAATTCAGCAGCGTCTCAAGGTAGCTACATCGGTGTTGACACGTTCAGCTACACTGCGAATGCGGTACCTGAACCATCCAGCTACCTGCTGATGGGTATGGGTCTCGCGGCTCTGGCTTACAGACGCCGCAAGTCGATGTCTAACTAAGCGGGTTTAGAGAACCTAACTAACTTCGAAACCGTCGAGAGTTTTGGGAAACCAAGCTCTCGACGTTTTTTTGACTTTACGGTCTAGGAAAACCGATTAAGAATTCTTTAAGTACTTTGTTTACAAGAGATAAAAGTTCACTACCCATAACGTTTCTGGCAACCGGAAAGTGGGCCTTGATCTGAAAATGTTGATAAAAACTTAACTAAGCCTACTTTAATGACGAATATTAAAGATATTGCTTATAAGGCAATCACAAGAAATGATTTCCAGCCAGCTCCTTTCACTGGGTGACGAACCATGATTCCATATGGATATCGCCGATCGATTCTGACGGTACTTTTTGCCGTTGCTGGCCTTTGTGCCACTAATCCATGCCAAACTATAGCAGCCTATGTTCAAGGCTTCGATAATGTCCCTGCACTTCTGAACAATTCTGATCCTGTACAATGGGCCTGGCTTAATCAAAGTGAAAGCCCCACAACTACAGGCGGCTGGTGGCAAGCCTCAACAAACTTGGCAGATCGCTCTTTCAATGCCCAAAGTGGACCGGACAATTCTTATGCCTGGGCCAGCTTCGCCTCTTCTAACGGTGGGGCTGTGATCAGCAACTGGTTGATCTCTCCGACCATGACATTCGTTACGGGCGACACGTTTTCCTATTGGACACGAACGGTTACTGGCTCTCAGTTCCCAGACCGCATTCAAGTTCGTCTAAGCCAATCTGGAACAAGCATCGATACGGGATCATCCGCAACAAGCGTAGGTAATTTTACCACTTTGGTTGAAGATATCAACCCGACACTCGCAGTCGGTGGCTATCCGCAAGTGTGGACCAAATATACGACTACTCTCAGTTCGTCGTTTACGGGCCGTATCGGGTTCCGATACTTCGTAACGGACCTTGCCAACAACGGAAACTACATCGGCCTGGATAGCTTTGAAACATCCGCTTCTGTTGTTCCAGAGCCATCCACTTATGCGTTGGCTGGAATTTCCTTGGCCGTGCTTGCTTCCATTCGGAAATCACGACGTAAATCCAGTCATTAAAACGATCAAAATTAACCCAATTTCAACCCAATTCGTAGGATTCGCCTTAACGAATCGTACGAATTGGTTTTTTTTGATAGGTTATTCACGAGTTTCAAATCGTTCAAAAACAACCGAAACTGTCGCCAATATTATGCCCAGATCCGCCATCTTTCTGGATTGGAACGGGAGCATCATCGAAGATCATGATTATCTGGCGGAACCAAGTCCGCTCATCTTGCTCCCAACGTCTTCCAAGTCCTGAAACGGCCTGACAGAAGCCGTTCGTATTCTAACGCAACCTATTTGCAATCAAGATGATCCGTAAAGAATCAGCCCGACCCAAGCTTTCAGCCTCTTGGATTACCTTTATCCTTGCGATTTCGCTTTGCTCTTTCCGAGTCATCCTCAGCTTTATCCGCCAGTAGCTTTTGCTGCGCCGGAGTGTTTGCATTCGAAGCGTAAACACAATCCACCAGTTTATTGCAATCCACACTCAACAAACCGACAGTCTGGCCCCAGAAGTTCACATAAGCCAGATTCACACCTGCCGAATCCATCACTCCATAGAATTGGAGAATCCGATTGAAATAAGGGCTGTAGTCCATCAATTCACGCACCGATAGGCCGCAATGATCAAAAATCAAGCGTGCGGCATCACGGGCAAAATGCTTTTGTACGTTGCGGTGGCTTGGGATAGACTCCAACTCCAAACGTTCATCAAGATCCACTTTCCAATCATTACGGAAATGATAAACTCTGCCGTCAATACCACTGATCTTAGGCCTGTCAGGGAAGAATCGAGCATGGGCGTAAGCTTCCAGTGTTCGTATGTAAAGCTCATCCAAGGCAGCAATTAAAGTGCCATTCCGAGTCTGTCTGGCCTGCCTGGCATACACAGAAACAGCCGTTGGGGTATTTTGAAACACCGTTGACAACTCCCTTCCAGACTCTCATCCATGAGATAAATTCAAAATCGCCGGATGGAACCTCGTCCTGCCGGCAGTTTTTCACATTGTTATCAGCTTTTCGGCTGATTCCGTAACCGGATTATTTCGGGGAATCAGGGAAGGTCAAGCCTCTATTTCAAAAAATACTCAAGTTTAGAACAAAAAGCGACGAGTACACTATCCCAAGTCCTCTAAACTGCCCAAGTGATGCAGACTTACAGATTTAGATTGGCACCGTAAACGAGGTCGAGGTTTCAGCTTCCAGGCGAGTATGTATGGAAAGCCCGGAACGGCGTGGCCAGCCGTCTGGGGCACCATAAACTTTGTCGAAAATGGCAAGATAGACCTCTTGGTTCGCCTTGATCGAATAATACTTTTCAATTCGTTCACGGCCCGCTGTTCCCAATGACCGACGTTTTTCCGGGTGATCGATCAGGAGCAGTAAAGCGTCTACCCACTCTTGGTCGGATTTCACCAAAAGTCCACATTTGTCGTGATCGATAACGCGGAAGTTCGTACCGATACCGGTGGCTATTGTGGGTATGCCTAACGCCATGTATTGTAATGCCTTAAGCCCACTTTTTCCATAAACCCAGGGGTCGTCAGGCAGTGGATAGAGGCCAATGTCGATCCGTTGGAGGTCGACCACCTCGGTGTCGCGGTTCCATGCAATGCTCTCAACAGGCACCCCAGGCATGGTGAAGTGGCCGCTGCCGATGACGAGCAGTCGAATATTACGCTGGCGAGCAACTTCACGAAGCACATCGCCCAATAGACTGAGGTATTTTTCAGTGCTGTGGCTACCGCTCCAGCCAAGGGTAATCGGGGCTCCGGCATCGGTTGTATAGGTGTTGACAGGCTGATAGGTATCTGTGTTGATCGTCGAGGAGATATCGGTGGTGTTCTGGTTGAACTGGCGTGCGAAATTGTCCAGCGCAGGTGTGCAAGTAATAATATGACGGGCTTTTCTTAGGAGGTAAGTAACACGTGAAGAACTCTTTAGCCACTTGGTGAACGAGTTGGCCTGGCTGGAGTGGGCCAGGTGGATCATGTCGTCAATGTCATAGATCATACGCGGGTTCAAGCGAGCGTAAATGCGTTCAAAAAGGGCTGGACCCAACAGCGATACGGAGTGAAAAATGAAAATGCCGTCATACAACGGGACACGTGCACACCAGAGAAAACGTTTGAAGAACCCGAAAAGAGTCCAGAAGATTTTTTCAGGAAATCGACCAGGCTTGTACAGAATTGCCCAGAGCCGATCCGAAACAAACGAGGTCACAGTGATTTCATAGCCATTGGAGCGAAGATATTCAAAATATTGCTCGTATTTGAGACGCTGAGCAGGTGCAACCCCTTCAGGATATGGGGCCACTACAAGAATCTTTCTGGTTGTATTTTTAATACTTTTCATCGCCGGTCTTTTTTAGAGGATTTGGAAAAAGTGCGACCTGGAAAGGGTTTCACATGTTGGTTACCAGAAATTACATTTTAGCTATTCTTCATCTCTTGCACAAGAGCCGTTTTACTGGAGGGATTCGCAAAGCCCTGAGTGTCAAACAGACTTGTTTAACAAATGGCACTGATGACCAAAATACAAACCAGGATCCAGGCCACTATTCCCTCGACTTATTCCGCCATTTCTTGCCGCTGGAAGTCTGTTCAAGCCGTTCCACAACCTCAAACTTCAAAGGTGTCTGGTAGGCAGCAAGCTTGCCCTGACAAAACGATCGCAAACGATGCGATAACTCAACCACTGGTTCTGGACACAATAATACCACTCGCGCTACGATCATTTGACCAAGAATCGGGTTGGGCAAAGCCGTAACCATAACATCTGCTATGTTGTCTGCCCCCAGCAAGACACTTTCCACCTCGGCAGGAGCCACTTTTTCCCCGCCCACATTGATCAGGTCCGAGGCCCGTCCCAATATGCGATAATATTCGCCAGTGGGGTCAGTTTCCACCATGTCGCCAGTTGCATACCAGCCATCATCATCAAATGGGCTGATTGCATTTAAATAACCCATCATCGCCGTGCTGGAACGGACCTTGAGCTGACCAGCCACAACCTTGGTCTCAAAGCCTTCTCCACCAATCCGGATCCATGTCGATTCGCTGCTCATGCTCTTCACACGAGGTACGCCCAACTCGCTTGTGCCGTAACTCTGCGCCAGATTTACTTCTGGAAAAATCTGAGTCAGTCGTTTTAAGGTCGATTCCGGCATCGGCTCCGACCCGTAACTGATCCGTTTTAATGAGGAGAGGTCGTAATTCTTATACACTTCAGACATGATCAAAAAATTCAAAAATGTAGGCGATGTCGGCAAGAGTTCGATCCTGTGATGTTCAATTGCAATTGCAACCTCTTCCGGGCTTCGTTTCACGCCATTCAAAATGATGAGCCTGCCACCGTTCCCCAAGGTATAAAACAGAGTATCAAGCCCTCCCATGTGGTCAAACATTAAAAATGCCAAAGTGATCATTGCTGGTCGAGATGGGCGGAATTTTCTGAGAAAGAGAGTGGAATCATGCAAAACGGCTTTGGGTTCCGCAGTTGTGCCTGAAGTAAATAATATCAGTCCTGGATGATTCCTATGCTTTAATTTCTGGATTAATTCCTGTTCATCGGTTTCCCCTGAATATAATCGATCTATTCTGGGCGGATCATTCAAGCCATGACATCGCCACCGGCAACCTGCAATCCTGATACAACGCTCACGCCTGTCATGCGATGCCACGGTGAGAGGCATCGCCACGGCATTGCAGTTCCAAATCGCCAATAACAATGCAATTGAAGTCGGGCTGAAGTCGCCCTCAAGTGCCATTACATCGCCCGACACAACACCATTACGAACAAGTAGATCTGTGTATTTATGGATATTCAAGACAAGCTGTTGATATGTTACGACAACATCCTGCTGGATGATTGCAATGGTATCTCCGAATGATTCCAGCCGCTCTATAAGGTCGTTGGTTTTCATTTCCTGAGCCTTTTAAACACCGCCTAGATAAAGGATCTGGCCAGTGATGCAATTGCTTTCAGGAGCCAGAAAAAAATTGGTCACATGCGACACTTCTTCAAAGGTCCCCAAACGTTTATTCGGCAGTCTTTCAATCAGACGGGCCATTTTATCGGCAGGTACACCGCGGATGAGGTCTGTATCAATAGGTGTGGGCCCAATGGCATTGACGGTAATATTCCAGGGCGAAAACTCGCGTGCCATAATCCGTGTCAGGCTTTCGACTGCGGCTTTACTGGCTGCATAAGTCGCTTCACCTTCGAGATTTAATGGATGCGCAACCGTCGAGAAATTTACGATCCTGCCAGTTTGTCTAGGCACCATCAGTTTTGCGGCTTCGCGAGCAATCAGAAATGTTCCGAGAGTGTTTGTTCGGAAAATCCGTTCGGCTGTTGCTCCTGGGGTGAGCATCACATGATTCATGGTCGCGATTCCCGCATTATTGATGGCGGCATCGAGTCGTCCATATCGCTTTCTGATATCAGCAAACATAGCCACAACGGCGGTTTCGTCGCCCACATCCAGTTGATAATGGTTGTAATCCGGATGGCCCCATTCGGCGGGCGACCGGCTGCACCCTGCCACGTGCCAGCCGCGATCAGCATAATACTGCGAAAGATACGCGCCAATACCCTTGCGAGAACCTGTGACAAGCATGACACGCTGTTGATTTGGCGGAGAGTTCATGACCGCTCTTTCAAGTCGGCATGGATCAATTCCTGGACATATTCCGCAAGCGTTCCGACTGTGCGAAACGGGCTTCGTGTCTGGCTCATCGCACGGTCGTCCATCAGGCTTATGGGGCGGTTGGTATGTTCCGCGACACGATTTTCGACGTCTACGATCAGAGTCACCAAGCCGATCGAATCCACCACTCTGCCAGCCCCCACAAGGGGCGTGTCTGCGGTTATACCTTCAGCCAGTTTTTTGTCAGTGAGATTCAAAATATCCTGCACCGATTTGACGATAAGCTCCAACATGCAATTACACCCACAGTTTCATTGAAAAGAGACACACCTGCCAGTTGCCCTATACTTCAGCTTCAGATGCCGTTTATAATATCGAATGTTGACCCTAATCAAAAGCCCTCATTTTGAAAATACGGATTGATGACAAGCCGTACAGTCAATATGACACAAAAACTCTGACCAGTTCAGGCAAACCTGAAATAGCCTGGAATTGAGAATTCACAATCGGTGAAAATCTGATACCATGGATCAGGTTCCGTAGCGGATGCTTAGCACTTGAGATGTCTCTTCAAACCTGAATCACCATGCCCTCTCCGATCGCAGTTCAAGGCGGCTCCAAAACGCTTCCCATGAAGCCAGATGCCAAGGCATTGATGGTGATTTGTGCGTATAACGAAAACGTTAAACTCGCAAGCACTTTGGCGCGCTTTCCCGCCAGGGCGGATCGCGATTATGATGTACTCGTGGTCGACGACGGCTCGACCGATGGCTCGATCGAACAGATTGATCCAGCCAATTTTCTGGTTCACCGGCTTGGGGCATGCATCGGAGTGGGGGCCGCAATCCGCAAGGCAATCGAACTGGCCCGATCCTGGGGCTACGAAATCATCATGTTTATGGCAGGAAACGACAAAGACCGGCCAGACGAAATTCCTCGAATTCTTGATCCAGTCCGTCATCATGGCCTGATTCTGGTTCAGGGATCGCGCTACCTTCCAGGCGGGAGTTATGGTAATATGCCGGTCTACCGGCGGATGACGACCCAGTTTGTTCACCCTCTGTTGTTCAGTCTTTCGGCCCGTAAACGACTGACGGACACCACAAACGGCTTTCGAGCCATCCATCTTGGTGTGTTTGACGACCCAGCCATAGATATTCAACAGTCCTGGCTTGACCAATATGAAATGGAAGTCTATATCCGTTTCAAAGTCATCCGTCTGGGTTATAAGCATGGTGAAGTGGCGTGCACAAAAATATATCCAGCCAGGGCGTTGGGTATCACGAAAATGAAACCAATTACAGGCTGGTGGAGCATTCTCAGACCGATCTTTCTTCTTGGTCTTGGGTTGAGGAAATAAAACAGGCCTGTATTGATCCATGAAATATAATCCAGAAATCAAGTTTTCAGTATGAATCCCGACCCTCCACTTACAATCAATTGCATTGGTCTTGGCCATTGGGGGCCAAATCTTGTCAGGGCGATCGCTTTGCACCCATCGGCCCGAGTCGGGGTGGTGTGCGACCTTGATGCGTCGAGGCTCGACCTTGTATGTCGCAATATACCATCGATTCAGCAGACGTCGACCGATCCACTGGCAACAATTCAGGATCCGTTGGCAAATGCCGTTGTAATTGCAACACCGACAAGCACTCACTATTCTCTGGTCAAGGCCGCTCTTCTGGCCGGCAAACACGTACTCGTTGAAAAGCCACTCGCGCTTCGGGTGAATGAAGCCCGGGAACTGGCTCAACTGGCTCAAAATGAGAATAGAATACTGGCTGTGGGGCATGTGTTTCTGTTCAATAAAGGTGTTCAATTTGTACGTAGCCTGATCGAGACCGGCGAGCTTGGCCCAATCAACTACATTTTCTCGACCCGAACCAACCTTGGCCCATTCCGCACAGATTGCAATGCCTTGTGGGATCTTGCAAGCCACGACCTTTCGATCATCAATTTCTGGCTTGGCACGACGCCCATCTCGGTGACGGCACGTGGGCAGGCCTTTTTAAATCCGCAGATTGAAGATGTTGTCATTGCCAATTATACCTATCCGGAAAATGTTCTCGCCTGTGTGCACTCAAGTTGGCTGAATCCCAGTAAAGTCCGCCAGATCACAGTAGTCGGTCAAAAGAAAATGGTCATTTTTGATGATATGAATGTCGATGCTCCGATCCGCATATTTCTAAAAAGTGTTGATATTCAAAATCAGCCTGAATATGTAGATTCCTATGGAACATTTCGGATGAATATCCGCCAGGGGGATGTCGTCATTCCTCATATACCAGGCGGCGAACCAGTTGCAAACCAGATCAACCACTTTATTGATTGCATTCAGACCAGTACCAAGCCAATCAATTCTGCCGATATTGCTGTCGATGTCATACAAGGTCTGGCCGCCGCCGAGCGATCCATGAAATCCCAATCCGTGCTTACCCTTGTCAGTGAAGAGTAAAATGCAAGTCAACCTCTCCATACAAAATCCTGCACCCAAGCAGTTTAATCGCCCATTCATCATTTTATCGCTGATTTGGCTGATCGCATCGCTCCTATTGTTCGTCAGTCTGAGGCCCGGCCTTAACAAGCCCCTACAGTGGGATGAAGTCGATTACATTCAGGCAGCCCGCCAAGGTTTTCTAAGCAATGCCATGGACAAGACCGCTTTGCCGCCATCAGCCCTATTGGAACTGATCCTGTCGAAACTCAGAAATACCAAGGTGCAAGTCCATCAATCTTATGTTGAAACCAACGACGTATTTATACTTCGCCATACGCATCCGCCATTATTGCAATACTTCCTGATGCTTATCGGACAGGATCGACTTCAGCCCCGATTTGAACAAGTCCAGCGATTTGTGCAATTCTCCGGCGGCTCGTTGCTGATAGCGACCATGCTTTGGGGTTATCTGAAACTTGCGGGTGAGCACAGCACCCATTATGGCCTGATCATGACATCGGCAGCAGGTGTATTATGTGGTCATTATCTTGCCTCTCAGCTTAATTGTCATTTATGGATAGCGATTACACTGGTACCCGCATGTATATCCCTGAGTCGTTTCATGACCGCACCATCGCGAAGCAATGGTAATATAACAGGTTTTTGGATTGGAGTCAATTTCCTTGGTCTCCAAACCGGTATCTTTGTTGCATTCTGGGCAGTGATTGCTGTAGGGTTTTCGATCGTGTTCAATACGGCTTCAAAGGCTGTTTCAGATGAACTGGGAATTGCTTTTAAAATCGGCGACTGGATCAAAAAATCATGTTGGATGCTCATCGGTTTCTTCATTGTTTTGGCTTTGACCTATCCGGGAGCGATTAT
Organism: Candidatus Kuenenia stuttgartensis; assembly: GCA_945865635.1. Taxonomy (GTDB): domain Bacteria; phylum Planctomycetota; class Planctomycetia; order Isosphaerales; family Isosphaeraceae; genus QWQI01. Next base: position 56,685 of record CAMBEP010000010.1, on the reverse strand, counting down.
ACGTCTTTCGTTACTTCGAATATTTGCGCTTTATGCGTTTGCCATCATGAAAGGCGATGAGTATGCAAGTGTATCCGGAAAATACAACGGCTATCTGGCCATGACTTTTCCGATCCTGATTGTCGGCATGATCGGCATCTTAAACACCTTGTTGACACTGAAGTCCAAGCGTTCAAACATTCGGATCGCATTTACCGTGATTGGCTTTGGCTACGGTATTGTGCTCTTGAAATTTCTTCTCAATATTACCTATATCACACCATCACTTGCCATTCTTTCGATTCTTGGTTGCGCAAGTATTTCGTCATTCCAAAAACGAATGATTGAAATTCCGGCCTGTATCCTGTTTGTGATCTCCATCGCCTGGATATTTCAAGTCAAACCTGAAATAGTTTATTATGGATCAATCGAAGGCTACACCAATATAGCACCTTTTGTGGAAAAAACCGAGGTATTTGTTGAAGGTGCGAATATCATGCAATATTATATGCCAGAGCTTGCCAATCGGATCATTCCGATAACTACTGCCGAAGCAGGCCGAAAACTGATTCGCAGAGACACCAAGACTCTGCAATATTTGACCATGACACCGGATGAACTCGCTGGCAAGATTGTGATTCTTGGGGCATTCAACGGCCATTCGCCATACGAATGGGAAAGCAGCCTGCCTGCGGATGTCAAGCAGTTGCAGGTGAAGGGCATTGGTGGACGCATCCATCAGTTTCCCGGTCATCTGACCACTCCCGATTTAAACTCACTCAAAAAACCATCCAGCCCCTGAGTATTCTCGTTTTATGTCCATTCCACTGGTTGACCTGCAAGCTCAATACCGTTTGATTAAAACGGAAATAGATCAAGCCATTCAAGTCGTGCTTGATCATGGTGGTTTTATACTTGGTCCAGAGGTGGCCGGTTTTGAGTCATCCTTTGCATCTTACTGTCAGGCTGAAAGTTGTGTCGGAGTGGCCAGCGGTACGGATGCCATTCATCTTATTCTGAAGGCTTTTGGGATTGGACCGGGCGATGAAGTCATTTTGCCTGCCTATACGTTCATTGCAACAGCTTTGGGGGTGACCCAGGCAGGCGCCACACCGGTTTTGGTTGATGTTCGAACAGACGATGCCCTGATCAATCCGGCTCTGATTGAAAATGCAATCACATCAAGAACCAAAGCCATCCTTCCTGTTCATTTATATGGTCGCTGTTGCGAAATGGAATCGATCCGACAGATTGCATCAAAATATGACCTCAAAGTGATCGAAGATGCTGCTCAGGCCCATGGAGCAACCTATCGGGGTCATCGTGCCGGAAGCCTTGGCCATGCGGCAGCGTTCAGCTTTTATCCAGGCAAAAACCTGGGCTGTTATGGCGATGGAGGCGCTGTTGTCACGAGTGATCCTGCACTTTCAGAACGATTGACTCTATTGCGTAACTGGGGCAGCCGTAAGAAGTATCATCATGAAGAACCTGGCCTTAACAGCAGGCTTGATACAATTCAGGCTGCTGTATTAAATGTCAAATTGCAATATCTTGATCCGTGGAATCGTCTTCGCCGTTCATGGGCGGCTTTATACGACCAACTCCTGCCGAATTATGGTCAGCCTCTAAATTCTCCTGAAAATGAATCGGTTTATCATATTTATGCAGTTCGTGTACGAGATCGAGATCGAGTCTTGATCAATCTCCAGGGGCAGGGCATTGGTGCCGGTGTTCATTATCCCTTTCCGCTCCACAAACTCGAAGCCTATAAGCATCTTGACACACAGAGCTTTCCCGAGTCCGAAGCCTGGGCCCTTGAAGAGCTTAGCCTTCCAATTTTTGCCGAACTCCAGGAGGAACAAGTGCGCCGTGTTGCCAGCGTTTTCATTGCTCAGGTACCATGCTGAAGGACTTGGTCGGACTCCTTCTCCTGAATCGCAAGTTTGCTCAACCGCTTTTGTTTTTCAAGGGTGAAACAATTGATGAAATATTCGGCCTGTTCGCAATCCTGAATCATAATCAAAGCCGCTCTCGCCTTTGGTATGCGAGGGTCCAAAAAATCGGAGTCAGGCCAGCTTTGAAGCATCTCCCGAGTCGCCAGGTCGTCCATGGAATCGTCTATCAATCCGTTTTGTACCAGAGATATATAAGATTGCAATGAAACGGTTTGCGGCGATATTTCTGAAGCCTGTACGGGTTCGGCCAGTTCGCAATCCTGAGGGGTGTTCTCGGACGTTTCCTCGTGGCAGATCACTCCGAATTCCTGCCTTTGAGTGGCTTCATAAGCGGACGGGATTGGACCGTTCAGGACAGTTTGATCTGCCTCCCAAGCTTCAAGACCTTTTAAGCTATACTTTCGCTGGTTTAAACGTTCCTCACGCCGTTGGTCGCGTTCGAGAGCTTGCAGGCGTCGATGTCTCTCTAGCTGGCGACCACTTTTTAGAGCTTGGAGGCGTCGCTCCAATTTTTCCACAAGTCTTTGAGCCGCAGTGCTATAGCGTAAACCCAGGCGAGCTTCGGTCATCAATTTCTGGTCGCCTAAACCTTGGCCAGACGCCGTGGACCGAAAACTTTGCTTGTCACGTTGATAGATGGGGGCCAATTCATCGACCCGTTTTGCCCAGTACGATTTACGGTCATTGGCCCGTATCAGCAAATCAGCCTTTGCCTCTCCCGTATTCGGGGCGTTTTCCCAATGGAACATTGCGTGCCGTGCCGCAGTCTTACTTTTTTTGGCACCCGATCGGTCGAGCCACTCATCGATTTCTTCTTTGGGTGCAGGACTTGCAGCGATAAAACGAGCGAAGATCCACCATCCATCCGTATCTATATCCTGGACATTGGGCGAGGATTGTTCCGAGAGGGCGGCATTCCAGGCTTGGCTGAGTGACATTCCCGATCCATTTGGGCCGATGGATTCGGCGATGTCGGTCCAGATTTTATGGAAGAATTTTGCACCGAGATAAGTTTGGGCGAGGATATCGCGGGCAAACAGAGGGTTTTTGATAAGCAAGGCATGATTTTCGAGAAATTTCTGATTTTGTTGATGGTCAAACAATTGATCTGCGATCAGGATTTCGTGATCGACCCGTAGGGCATGGAGGCGATCCTGTTCGTGTTTTTGCCAGAGTGCCACCGCAAGGGTTTTCACGGCATTGGTTTCGAGATCGGATTCAGGCTGATGAAGCTCCGTGAGTTCGAGTTCCATGAGCCGGATGGTTTCATGGGCGTGTTGTGGGAGAGAAGTTTTGCTTGAGAGGCCGTGCTTGACGGCGTTTCCGGCAGGGTCGAGAGGTGTCATGGTTAAAATCCCGAAAAAGACGAACAGAATTCCCCGTATACAAAATATTATCGTAAAAGTGTCTTTGCTGGACATAGATGAACATCGGCCCAAAGCGGGATCAGAAGGTCAAAACCCCTATAAAAGGCGTGGATTAACAGGGCTCACATAAGAAGAGTCAGGCGTAAGTCGGCGTGCTCACGTAAATAAACATAAGTTTTGGAAATATACGCTTCGGCAAGAGCAAGGATCCTGAGGCGATCAAGGGAACAAAGGGCTCACGAAAAGTAAGAATTTCCCAAAAACAATGAATTGACATATCGATATCTCACGATATAACTATATAGTATAGAAATGAGAAAGACGTCGCGGGGTATTCAGGAAGGAAGAGGTTTTTTCAGCCATGTCGCGGATCATCGAACCACCGACGGAACTGGAAATGAAGGCTTTGGAAGGGGCAGCAGATTGCCTGCGCACGCTGGCTCATCCGATGCGTCTGCGCATGCTTCAAATGTTGCTCAAAGACCGCTACAAGGTTGGAGAATTGGCAGAATGTTGCGCAATTGCGCCTCATGTCGCAAGCGAACATCTTCGATTGATGCAGCGATGCGGCTTTCTCAAACCGATTCGCGAAGGCAGAAATACCTACTATCAAGTCATTGACACCCATGTCGAATCGCTGCTCGACTGTCTGGCCCAGCGATTTGATTGCGGATGTCCAGCTAACGAACCAAACCGAATCTAACACACTTTTTTGTGACAACACGTCGTTATGTCACGATATATCCACGCAGTAACATCAAGCCCTAAGGACTTTTGCCATGATTCTCGATCAATATTACTTAAGCTGTCTCTCTCATGCATCTTATATGATTGCAGACGAGACATCCAAAGTGGCTGTCGTAGTCGATCCCCAGCGTGACATTAACCAATATCTGGCGGATGCCAAGGCCAAAGGCTTGACGATCAGGTATGTGATTCTGACCCATTTCCACGCCGATTTTCTTGCGGGTCATATTGAGTTGAGAGATAAAGCAGGTGCCGAAATCATTATGGCCAAACGAGCCCAGGCAGAATTTGCATTTCATAAAGTCAGTGATGGAAATGAAATTGTATTGGGGCCAGATGTCACGCTCAAGTTTATGGAAACACCTGGCCACACACCCGAAGGGCTGAGCGTGTTGGTGTTTGATAAAAGAAATGACAGTCAAACGCCTTATGCCATCCTGACGGGTGATACGCTTTTTGTGGGGGATGTGGGACGCCCGGACCTGTTGGCGTCGATTGGAGTGACTGCCGACGAACTTGCCGATATGCTTTATGATTCGATCCATCATAAAATGCTGAATCTGCCTGATTCTACGCTAGTTTATCCTGCCCACGGGGCTGGCAGCATGTGCGGCAAGAATCTTGGTCAGGAGTTGCATTCCACGATTGGCGAACAGAAGCGATTTAATTATGCCATGAAGCCGATGACTCGTGAGGCATTCAAGGCAATTGTGACAGAAGATCAGCCGGAAGCACCAGAATATTTTGTGCATGATGCCATCTTGAATCGTCAGGAAAGGCCAGCTCTGGAGCGTTCCATGCAGGAATCGATTAAAGCAATACCACTTGAGAAAGTGATGGAAATGTCCAGGCAAGGGGCTCAGTTGCTGGATGTGCGAGAGGGGCTGGATTTTGCTGGCTCGCATCTGGCGGGCTCAATCAATATTGCATTAAAGGGGAAATATGCCACTTGGGCGGGCTCGATATTGAATGCAAAAGATCCAATTATTGTGATAGGGGAAGCTGATCAGGTGGAGGAAGCGGTGATGAGGCTGGGAAGGATTGGGTTTGACAATACGTCAGGCTATTTGGAGGGAGGCATGATGGCTTTGGAAAACGCTCCGGAATTGCAGCGTAAAACGGATCGGATAACGGTGCAGGCCTTGGCCGACATGATTTCGGAGAGTCAGCAGCCGTTTATTCTGGATGTGCGCAGCGAAAAGGAATATGCAACAGGCCATATTCCAGACAGCAGGAACTTTCCATTGACACACTTGCAAGAGAATCTTGGTAAGTTGCCAAGAACAGGCCATGTGGTGGTTCATTGTGAGGGAGGTTACCGTTCGTCGATTGCGGCCGGGTTGCTGCAAAAGCATGGTTTCGATCATGTTTTGGATCTTGTAGGGGGTTTCAAGGCTTGGGCAGTTTCACAACAGCGCGTGGTTTTGGGTTGACGTCTGCCCGACAAGAATCTGAAATTTCAATGGAAAATGATTTTGGAAAGAGGGCCATGACTATGAATCCGATGAATTCTGCATTTGGTTTGATCACGGGTCTATCATTGGGGCTGACAGGTGGTGGTGGTGCGATATTTGCAGTGCCGTTAATGGTTTATGGCTCGGGTCTTCCAGCACGTCAGGCCACGATGGTTTCAGTGATAGCGGTCGGGGCAACAGCGTTTGTGGGGTTTCTGATTCGATACCGAAAAAAACAGGTGGAATTGAAGCCTGGATTTGCATTTGCAGCCACTGGAATGCTGACAGCTCCGATTGGGAACAGGATTGGCGATCTATTGCCTGAATCGCTGGTCATGACTCTGTTCGGTGCAATCATGCTGATGGTCTCGGCACGTATGTGGAAATCATCCAATAAACCAGCCGATGCATTTATTGCATTAAACGACGGAGAAGGGGCGGGTGCAAGCTGCCCGCACGACCCTCAAGGCCGATTGCGAGTGACCAGCCGATGTGCACGCCTTTTGGGGCTGACAGGCATGTCTGTGGGGCTTCTGACAGGCCTTTTCGGGATCGGCGGAGGGTTCGTGATTGTACCTTCACTTGTCCTGTTGGCCCACATGGATTTGAAAAATGCTGTGGGGACATCGCTTTTGGTGATCACTCTTGTGAGTATCTCAGCAATCGCAGGCGTTTACGTTTCAGGCGATCCTGTTCCGAGGGCAGTTGTGATTCAATTTCTGGTCGGTTCGCTGGTGGGAATGGGGCTTGGAACGGTTCTGTCGCGTCGTATTGGTGGGCCTCATCTGCAAAAAGGTTTCGCTTTGGCGATTCTTAATGTGGCAGCCTGGGTGATCGCAAAAAATGTGGTTTTATCATGATTGATCATGATTTTCATGCGGTCGGGTTAAGATCCAACGAACTTCATCATTGAAAAACAGGTCGGGATCTGGCATGTTAGAGGATATACGGTCATATCGCGGCCCCATGGCGGCGAATGCGATGTGGCTCATAAAATCACTTCAAGACGAGTCGCTTTCCCATGATCAGCCCAGCAAGTTCTCAAAACACGCGCAACCATTTCAAAATTGTGATCCTGGGCGGAGGTACAGCGGGTCTGTCGGTGGCATCGCGATTGAAGCGAACTCTGCCTGCAAAAGACTTTGATGTGGCGATTGTCGAACCTTCGAGCACCCACGATTATCAGCCTCTTTGGACTCTGGTAGGTGGAGGGGTTTGCAAAAAGGAAGAAAGTCGCCGTCAGGAAGTGAATTACATCCCTGCCGGTGCGGCATGGATCAAGGAAAAAGTGGCTACAATTCAGCCTGACTCAAATACAATCGTAACAGATTCTGGAAAGTCGATCACTTACGATTACCTGATTGTCGGCTTGGGTATTAAAATCATTTGGGATGGGATTCCGGGCCTGAAAGAAACGATTGGGAAAAACAACGTCTGTTCCAATTACAGTTACGATATCGCTGAATATACTTGGGATTGCATTAGAAACTTCAAGGGCGGCACGGCCATTTTCACTATGCCTGGGACACCAGTGAAGTGTGGCGGGGCGCCTCAGAAAATCATGTATCTGGCTGACGATGCATTTCGGCGTCAGGGCGTGCGGGATAAATCCAAAGTGGTTTATGTGACACCTCAAAAGCAGATCTTTGCGGTAGAGAAATATCGTAAAACGCTTGACGCCGTGATCGCCCGCAAGGGCCTTGAAATGCAATTTGGTCATGAGCTGACGGCCATCGACGGACCTGCCAAAACTGCTAAAGTTCTGGATAAAGCCACGGGACAGGCCACGGAAATGGGATTTGACATGATTCACGTGACACCGCCGATGGGTCCGATGGATGTGATCAAAAACAGTCCGTTGGCGGATGACGTAGGCTGGCTGGCGGTGGATAAGTATACGATGCAGTCCACAAAGTTTGCGAACGTCTTTGGGCTTGGCGATTGTATTAACGCGCCTTGTGCCAAGACGGGAGCGGCCGTTCGGAAGCAGTCGCCTGTGGTGGTCAGGAATTTGATTTCTCTGATTCATGGCAAACCAGTTGATGCTAAATATGATGGGTATGGAAGTTGTCCACTGGTCACAGGTTATGGCCGACTTGTGCTGGCGGAATTTGGATATGACGGGGCCATTCTGGAGAGCTTTCCGTTTGATCAGTCGAAGGAGCGTTGGAGCATGTATCAACTCAAGCGCCATCTATTGCCTCAGCTTTACTGGCACGGTATGCTGAAGGGCAGGGCGTGATTGATTTGATTTGGGATCTGTGCGTGAGATCCATGATTCTAGAAACGGAAGTCGATAGAAAATGAAACCTCCCACAACCCCCCAACAGCTTGGAACGAATGGTCAGAGAACAAATGTGCGCACAGGGGTGACGATTTTTATCATCACCCTGATTGGAACGAGCCTGGGTCTTTTGGCTGGAATTTATCTATCAAGGCTGGCGGATAATCGTTACACAGGCTTGGTGGATGGATTGAGCGTGGCCTCGGAGATGATGATCGCCGTCGGCAGTGTCACTCTGGTTTGGTTCTTCCTGTGGGAAGGGACCCAGCTGACAAAAACCATGCGTTCGTCAGCCTATTCAGCGATTAATGAGCGGTTTTTGGATCTTTCCAAAGCGATGCTTGATGGATGCGAAAATCGCGACTGGTTTTGCGAGCCACCCTCAGATGAACATACACTTTCACGCGATTCCAGAGCTTATTTATGCGACATGGCATTTACGGCATTTGAAGAAGTATATTATCACCGCAATGAATTTGAATTGCTCGACGATGAGAATTGGGAAAGCTGGCTGAGGTCGATCAAATCGTTTGTGGGCCGGCCTTATGTCAGGCTCTACTGGAAGATGGTCAAGTCTCAGTATTCCGACTCATTTTCTACTGAGATTGATAAGGTGATTGCCGAGAAGGGGTGATTTTCAGAACAGAAATCAATTATCTGACTTTGATTTCACGGCGTTCTTTTTCTTTACGATAGAATTCGTTTTTGAGGCTGGTAAGTCGCGGGCGGCGAGCTCACGAATCGATTGATATTGCAATTCCCAGGTCTCTTGCATCTTCAGGTAACGGGTATGATCGGATTTTGAAAGGTCTTGAGTTTCGCCTCGGTCTTTTGATAAATCATACAACTGCCATGGTTCACCCTTTGCTGAGACGAGCTTCCAGTCGCCCTGACGAATGGCTTGGTTGCCTTCATGCAGCCACCAGAGGCTATTTCGCTCGATTTCCTGGTCGGCGGTGATTGCGTTTCGCAGGCTCACTCCCGCAAATGGAGGGACCATTTGGCCTTGAATTCTTTCTGGCCGATTGCAACCGGTTAAATCGAGCAGGGTCGGCACAATATCCACCACATGGCCTGGCTGGGTTCGCAGCTCGCCTTTCGCTTTAATACCAGAGGGCCAGTGAACGATCATCGATGTTGCAATTCCACCTTCATGAACCCAGGTTTTATGGCGACGAAACGGGGTGTTGGCCACGGCCGACCAGCCTGGGCCGAGGCAAAGATGAGTGTCGGCGGAACCGGGAGCGGCTTGGGGGTCGTGTCCATCGTCGCGGATCATGAGTTCAGCGCTGGCTCCATTATCGGAAAGAAATACAATCATGGTATTATCCAGAGCATTCATGGCACGAATTTGGGCGATAATCCGACCAATTTCATGATCCATCCGGTCAACCATTGCAGCATGGATCGCCATCTTGGTGGCCTGAAATTCTTTTTGAACGTCCGTCAATTCAGTCCACGGTTTTGGGAATGGGACTTCACCTGGTCCAAACCGCTCAATCGCTTTCGGGAATGGATAAGGGGCTCCGATATTGGATTCGATTTCTGGCAGGGGCTGATGATTAAATCCGAGCGACTTCTGACGATTGTGGCGGTCGCTGCGTGTTTGATCCCAGCCATTCTTGTATTTCTCTTTATATTTATCAATGTCTGATTGCAATGCCTGGAGAGGGAAGTGAGGCGAGAGAAAAGCCGTATAAGCAAAGAATGGCTTGTCCTGATGATTTGAGGCATGATCTTTGAGATATTTAATCATTCGGCTTGCAATTTCGGTGGTGGAATAATATCCGGAATCGCGGTTGACTGCAGGTAGAGGCTGATCGTCTTCAAAATGGACTTTAGGGCTAAAGAATCGGCCAGCATCTTCGAGCCGATAGGAGTGGTCAAAGCCCTCGTTCAGAGGCTTGCCGTCGATATGCCATTTTCCGGAATGATAGCTGCGATAACCACTTTCTTTTAATAAGGCAGGTAGCAGAGGGGCCCATTTCGGGCGAGTACCGCTCTGGTTCCCACTGGGAATGCCAGGAAGGGTGTCGCGCCTGACTTGCTGTGCATAATAACCGGTGAGTAAAGCGGCACGGGTTGGCCAGCATCTGGCTGTATTATAAAACTGGGTGAAGCGGAGGCCCTGATTTGCGAGCTGATCAAGCTGGGGAGTTTGTATTTCGGAGCCGAAGCAACCCAAATCGCTATAACCCATGTCGTCAGCGAGCAGGATCAGAATATTCGGCGGTTTTCTGGGTGAGGGCGTGTGATCTGAAGAAATACAAATGGAGCTGAATGCGATCATCAGGATGATTGACAATCGAATTCGCCCAAGTTGCTTGTTTAGTGTGTTCATTTTAGAGGCTTCCGGATCTGGCTTGAGCAATTTGAGCGATGAGGGGTTGTACAGATAGAAACCAATCATAATCGGAATGGTTCGCCAGATCCAGAACGACCGTCAAAATAAGTGATCCATCCATCAATTCAATAAGATTCTGCAGAGATCACTTCACCGCCTGATCTTGTGGAGAGGGATTGGAAAATGGGTAATGCAATCGATTGTTTTAAGACCCTTACGGAACCATCCATGAACGAGAAGTTGCAAACGCCCGGATGGCGGCAGGCGCAGTTCTTGTCGTTCATTTCACGACTGTTTGGGCCGTTGCCGGTCTCAAATAAAGTGGTGTGTGCGTGATCGTCGTCAGGCAGTTCGCGGATCGCACCGGCCCAAACGGTTTCAGCAACTATGTGACCATGGTCGGTACCTGTGTGGACTTCGAATTCGCCGTTATGTCGTTCTCCCACGGCCAACGTGTTTGAAAGGCCATCGGGAATCATGCTCACGGAAGTTCGGCTGTTGCGATAAAATACACCTCGATTATCATCTGGATTTAAATCCATATCGCCTGGTCCGAAGCTTGCGACATAGCTTGACATCGAGAATTTGAGTCCGTCACGGTCGAGCAATCCGTATGCGGAAGTTTCGTCGGAAGGGCAAAGGAAGAATTGCATATGAGTTTTGCAAATGGTTTGATTGGATTCATGCCAGGCTGGAAAGGCAATATTCAGGGCGTTGTATAAATTTGATTGTTCCATGTTGGGCAAAATAGCTGTTCCCCAGCCAAATCCGCCCCAGACGTAATTGGTTTTATATCTGTATCCAGCAGGATAGGAGCCGTGTGAATCGTGATAATTATGCAGGGCGAGCGTGAACTGTTTGAGCGAATTTACGCACTGAATGCGGCGGGCCGCTTCACGGGCGGACTGTACGGCAGGTAGCAAAAGGGCGATTAGAACTGAGATGATTGAGATGACTACCAAGAGTTCGATCAGTGTAAATCCCTGCCGGGACGACTTTTGAAGAGGCATATCTATGACTTTTTCTCTGAATGAGTGTTACGATTCCTGGATTCGTGCTATCAGTATGGAGATTATAGACTCGTTAAACGAACTGTCAACCAGGAATTTTGAGTGATTTCTCAGACGACTCGTTATAATGTCCATAGAATTGACGGATTGATTGTGAATTGCGTGATTCATTGAGAATAGATATTGACCAGAATCAACCAAGAAAGCGACAGATTGAAATGCAATCAAGCGAACTTTATTTATTGACAGGGGCGGCTGGCTGGCTTGGTACGGGGCTGATACGTGCTTTGCTCGAAGGATTACCGGATGTTTCTGGTATGAAGAATGTGCCAGAGAATCGGCGATTGCGAGTGCTGATTCGACCTGGCGAGGATTCGCAGACTTTGCAGGAATTTCATGAACGAATTGACCGAGTGGAGGGTGATGTCAGGGATTTGGAGGGGTGCAAAAGGTTTGTAAATAATGCGGATGGTGCAAAACTGATTCATGTGGCGGGTGTGATACATCCGCGATGGGCCAGCGAGTTTGATTCTATCAATCATATAGGCACAAAAACGCTGGTTCAGGCCGCTGCGGATGCAGGGCTGGAGAGGGCGGTGGTGATGTCGTCGAATTCTCCATGCGGAAATAATCCGCATCACGACCACCGGTTTGACGAATTTTCGCCATATCACCCCTATATGGGATATGGGAGGTCGAAAATGAAAATGGAAATGGCGGTGAAAGCGATTCATGAAGAGGGCCGCATAAAATCCGTTATCGTACGTGCTCCGTGGGTTGGCCAGCAGCGGGCTGTATTATAAAACTGAGTAAAACGGAGTCCATTTGAGGCGAGTCTGTCGAGGTTGGGAGATTGTATTTCACTGCCGTAGGAGCCGAGATCGCTATAGCCCATGTCGTCGGCGAGAATGATCAGGACATTGGGTTTTTGTGTAGGGCTCTGTGTATTTTCTGAGGCTTGACCATGATGAGGAAAGGCAACAGCCAGACTGAGGTAGAGAAGAATTGCAAATGACAGAATGTGGAACACCGTTATTGCCCTTTTTGGCTAGAAAGATTGTCAGGTCAGGATGTTGAGATGTATGGATCATAAAGCATGGGACGTGAAGAATCCAGAAGAAAGTCATGAATAATAATGGTGTGGAAGAAGTTTCGATAAGGCAAGGTGGTTTTGATAACATAAATGAGAGACATTGCATAGATAAATGTTGAAGACGAGCCGTTGGTTTCTGTATGATGAAAGCCCGGTGAAACTGAGTAGATGAACTGAATGAGACTGTAAAAAGAGACTTGTGGATAAAAGGATGACCAGAAGTGAATGTGTCGATGATAAAAAAAATCATTGCAGGAATCGCATTGGTGACGGCAATTGGATTGCAGATTCACACACTATTTCTGAAACCATTGGAGGGGGATTACGTCGCTTACGGTCTGGCTGCTGCGAATTGGGTGATGGGTGGCGAGTTTGCAACGCCTCAGGTTGGAAGCCAATATGAAATGGATCATCTCTGGCATTTCAACTCACCGTTGTTAGGGCTGGGAGCGGCTCCATTTTTCTGGGTAGGTGATATCGGTCACGACTGGTATATGTTGGGTTGTGTTTTGCAAATGTTGTTTTGCTTGTGGGTTTTTGTATGGCTGAATCTGAAGGCTGTAGGTGATGGAAAATGGCCGGAGGCGATTGCATTGACGGTTGCATTTCTGACAACACGCATATATATGGGCGAGTTTCTGAATCAGCGGTATTCGACAGTGAGTTATGCTGCTTTGGGAGTGCTGTTTTTTCCATTTCGGCGAGTCGATGAAAAGGCATCAGGTTTGCAGTGGTGTATTGCAGGGATGTTGCCATTGATTCATCCGGCACTGCTTCCGGCGTCGGTCGTTTGGGTTGTTGTCGAGGCAGTTCATGCATTTGTATGTCGCAGGTGGCTGATTTCAAAGGGATCGCAGGGAGGGTTTCTTTTGGGTGTTGGGCTGTCAGCTTTGTGGTATCTGGATTTACGCGGTTTGGAAACACAATTTCTGCCGCATTTGCAGTCTCGAACGTTTGTGCCATTTTCGGGCTGGAACATGTTTTTATCGTATGTGTTTGGGTTGCCGAGCAAGGCGACATTTCTGATGATTGTATTGATGATTTCTATGGCGGCGGTTTCAAGAGTGTCGGATGAGTCAGATCGTGTTTCTCGACTTCGTATTGGGGCAATGCTACTTTTGGTTTTAATGATGGATGCCAGGGGGCAGATGCCATATCTTGGATACTATCTGATTGGCATGGCACCGGCTGGATATTGTATGATTCGAAATGCAAGATTGAGGAAGTGGCTGGTAGTCACGTTTGCGACACTTGGATTTCTACAAGTCATAGTCGAGGTGCGGATGTTTGAACCAGTGATGTATCGTCCACTGAGTCGATCAGCGGCTTACGAATTTCTGGTGTCGAATTCACGGCCTGGTGATTGCATTGTGGTGGGTCCACCGTTTATTTTATCGTCGGCATCAGATGCCAATTTGCCAGAAGGCCGTTCGATAAGGATGGTTGTTCCGATGCCGTTTTACCTGAAAGACTTCGATGTGAATTTGTATTTAAAGGACATACGAGAATCCGCCACCGTTTACATTGGTAAACCAGAGTATTATGATGGCGTACAGTTGTATTACAAGTCGCAGAGCCCACCTGTGTTTGAGCCTTATCAGTCAGAAACGGTCAGACTGCAAGCCATGCCGATTCTGATCGCGAGACCTTTACAGAAATCAGGAAAATAATCCGTAGGAATCTGACGAGACGACTTCAGACCCTTTACGGGTAGAAAGTGATTGAAATACAGGCAATATCATAGAATTCTTGAGTATTCGTACAGAGCCATCCATAAATGAGAAATTGCATACGGCGAGCGGCCTGAACGGCGGGCAGACGCAAGGCGATCAGAACCGCTATGATTGAGATGACAACCAACAGTTCAATCAGTGTGAAACCTCTATTGGCAATGGTTCTGTGACGAATGGCAGAATGTCCTTAAATTGGCCTCGCCCGTAACATGAACTGTCTAAATCGTGTTACGATATGCAGATTCTATCGTTCGTAATACGACTTGTCAAGCTTTAAAGCGACATAGAATTGGGTGGCAATCCGTGACAGTTTTGGTAAGATTTGAAAATGTCAGTAGAATAGTCAGACAGATCCAGATAAACCGAGCACCAGCGAGCTTGAAGGCGAGAATCCAAAAATGCATTCGAACGAATTGTTTATAGTGACGGGTGCGGCTGGGTGGCTGGGCACGGGGCTGGTTCGGGCTTTGCTGGAAGGTTTGGCGGAAGTGCCACGATTAAAGGAGGTACCTGCCAGCAGGCGTCTGCGTGTGCTGGTTCGGCCTGGTGAGGATTCACAGGCTTTGCAGGAATTTGGATCAAGAATTGAACGAGTAGAAGGCGATGTGCGCGACACGGAGGCTTGCAAACGATTTGCTGATGGGGCCGAGGGAGCGACTCTGATTCATGTGGCTGGAATCATTCACCCGAAGTGGGCGAGTGAATTTGATGCGATTAATCATATCGGCACGAAAAACGTTGTGGAAGCTGCTGCGAATGCGGGAGTGGTGCATGCGGTGGTGATGTCGTCGAATTCACCATGCGGAAATAACCCGCACATGGATCACCGGTTTGACGAATATTCGCCTTATCATCCTTATATGGGATATGGGCGTTCGAAGATGAAGATGGAAATGGCCGTAAAGGGGCTTCATGAGAGTGGACGGATAAAAGCTCTTATCGTGCGTGCCCCGTGGTTTTATGGCCCTTATCAGCCACCGAGGCAGACTTTATTTTTTCGGATGGTGCGTGATGGCAAGGCGCCGATTGTTGGTGGAGGAGGCGGGTTTCGGTCGATGGCCTATATTGAAAATCTGTCACAGGGTTTGATATTGGCAGCGATGACAGCTTCGGCGGCAGGGAATATCTATTGGATAGCAGATGAGCGAGCTTACACGATGAATGAAATAGTGGATACGATTGAGCGTTTATTGAGGGATGAATTTGGTGAGAAAGTACGTGGCGGCAGGCTTCGGCTGCCGGGTTTGGCGTCAGAAGTCGCAGGAGTGATTGACGCGAGTCTTCAGGCGGTTGGGCTATATCATCAGAAATTTCATGTGCTATCAGAAATGAATAAAACGATTGCGTGTAAAGTGGAGCGAGCCAAGTTGGAGTTGGGGTATCAGCCAGTGGTGTCGCTGGAGGAGGGGATGCGACGGAGTCTGAAGTGGGTTTATGAGAATTATGGTGGTCTGGATGGCAAATCCTGAGCGGGGCAAAGAGAGCATAAAATAAGAATGATCAGTGATGATTTTCAAGCCACTGGATTGCATTTCGGCGAACAATGGCCATGATAGAGCCTTGTGGATTGACACCTGGGGCAGTGCAGAGGAGTGAGGCGTCGGCCAGGTGTAGGCTAGGAACACCGTGTACGGCGCCGAAGCTGTTGGCAACGCAGAGGGACTTGTTTTCACCCATGGGGCATGAGCTGAAGAGGTGGATTGTCATGAGGTTGGTGAAATTTCGGTTGAGTCGGGCTTGAATTTGAGAGAGATCGCCGATATTACGAATGGGAAGTGAGCCTGAGATACTGGATTGCAATTCAATGGCACCTGATTGAAACAGGGCCAGAGCGAGTTTTCTGAGACCATCGGCGAGGTCAGACATATCATTTGATGAAAGTTTGTATTTCACGAGCGGGTCAGAAAAGCCTGGTATTGAGCGTACGGAGCCATGGCCAGAGCCAGTGATAGTGGCGTAATAAATGGACATGTTGCGCCAATGGAGGTCGAGATATTCATGGTGATGGCTGGAGTCCATCAAACCAAGAGCCAGATAGGGTTTTGAGCCGATGGAACAGCCGAATGAAATACGGGGCGAGAACTGTTTGATTTGATGAACGCCGACGGAGGGAGAATCGGAGTTGATTTCGTCTTGAAATCGGGCGACGAATTTGACAGTTGGGTGCATAAAGAGCGAGGAGCCTGGCTTGTGTCCGAGTCCTGATCGCTGAAGGAGGGCTGGGGTCTGGATGGCACCACAGGCGGCAAAGATGTGATTGGATTTGATGGTGAGCGGGTTGCCGTTGGAGTCAAGGGATTGAATTTCCCAATGGCTACCGACTTTCTTGAATTTTAGAACTTTGGTACGAGGGAGAATTTGACCGCCAGCCAATTGAAATCTGGGGATGAAAGTTTTGGTCATACTTTGGCGATAGCCGGTGGGGACACCATTGGAATCGGAATGGCCATCAAATGCAAACCAGCGTGGAATTTCCTGGGAGTTCCAGCCCATGGCGATTGCACCGTCGTGGAGTTTCAAGCTGCTGGCGGGAGTTTGACCAGGAATGGTGGAAACGGTCAAATCGGTTTCATTTGCGAGAAAGTGAGGCAGAAGGTCATTTTCGGTGAGATGATCCACGAGAAATTGGTGTCGCCATTGTTCGAGGATATCTGGCGGTGTGCGATGATAGAGACCGCTATTGATTTCCGAGCCGCCGCCGACGCATTTGCCTTCCACATAAGCGACTTTTGGGGTACCCATGGAGGGAGTCAGGCCACCGGCACGGTATTTCTGGATCATTTCCAGAGCCGAGAATGGTTTGCAGCTTTCGAGAGGGAAATGGCCACCTTCTTCGATCAAGGTGACATTTTTTCCAGCTTCTGCAAGTAGGGTGGAGGTGATTGCGCCACCTGGCCCGGAGCCGATGACGGCGATATCTGTTTTGATGAGACCGGTGGTATGAAATGTAATCGCAGGGTGCGGATATTCAGTGACATGAGTTTTGTTGAATGATAGAGGGAGTGTATCCAGAGGTGGACTATCACCATCAGCGATGGATTCAAAACCGAGAGCGACGAGACTTTCATAGAGTCGGATGAAGTCGCGCAGGGGAGCGATTGGAGCAGATCGCCAGAGTAGCAATTGTGATTGACGCTGAGGGTTGGATAATTTATGATAGGAATTGAAATGATTTATAGATGCATTGATGGCATGAAGCCAGGTGGCGAGTTTTAAAGGGAATCGGAAATAGTCAGGCATTCTGGCCTGTTGTTCGAGAACGAATTGAACAATGGCGTTATTGGAAATAGAGGAGTTTTGGAATATGCGGTCTTGTCTGCGCTGGTCTATGAGGGCATAGACCAGTGCAGAAACACGTCGGGAGTGGCCGCGATGGATTGGAAATGGCATTTTATTTAGGGGTAGATTCAAGAGAACTTGCGAACCCATTTGAGGATACCTTCGGCGACAGGTTTCCGGTGTGGGCTGGCGGAATCGGAGGCTGAATCCGGGTCATTTTTGTGAGCAATGAACCAGTCGTAGCTTTCGGCGAGCATTTCGTCGTTGGAGTATTTTGCTTTCCATCCCAGATCCAGAAGTGGCTGCATGTCGAAGAAGAAAGGTTTGTGATAGGTCAGATAATGCCATGGCGCGAGAGGTGAGAGATGCAATTTGTCAAGAATTTTCAAAGAGTTGATGGTGAGACTTTGGGGCAGACTTTTGACTTTTGATTTGCTTCCGGTGTGGGAAATGAGATTTTCGAGAGATTTTCGAAGGCTTGTGAAGCGGTCGGTACCGACGTTGTAAACGCCTGGATGATTGCTGTCGAGGGCAATCATGTAGGCGTCCATAAGATCGTTGGCGTGGACGAATTGAAATCCACCGGTGCCTGGTCCGATGATCCAGATGGTTCTACCTTCTTCGATCCATTTGAAGAGGATTTGGAAGATACCGAGGCGGCCGTGGCCGAGTATGGTGCGTGGGCGGATGACGACGAGTTTCATGCCGGCATTTTCAGCGACCTGGCGGACGGCCAATTCGCCAGCGAGTTTACCGCGCCCGTAGATTTCGGCGGGGTTGGTTGGTGTTTGGGCCGTGATGGGGCAGGATTCGGGGATACCATAGATGGCGCTTGAGCTCATATGGATAAAGCTGTTGACACCGGCTTTGGCGGCTTCTTCAGCGGCGATGCGTGAGCCGTCGACATTGACTTCCCAGAATTTTTGTCCTGATTTGGTGAGTGGGACAAGTGCGACGTTGTGATGAACGATATCGATTCCGGACATGGCTTTGGCGACGGCAGAGCGGTCGCGGATATCGGCGTGAATGAAATTGATATCAGTTGGCCGGGTTGGATCTTCCCAGATATCGAGGACGGAGACCTGTTCACCGCGTTCCAGAAGGCGTCGGGCGATGAGGTTGCCAAGGAATCCGGAGCCACCAGTGACGAGATGCCGCATGGACGATTTTCTTTCATTCAGAAGGGGAGATGAAACTTGGGCGAGGCATTAGAAATTGGAATTGGTGATTGGCTCGCCTTTAATGCATCGAGGATTGAGACTTGGTGAGTCAGAAGCCGATCGCGAGGAATCTGAGTAGGGTGGCGAGGATCAGGATATAGTAGCTGACCCGATCGCGTAAGGCGAAAACGACGGGATCGTGGTGCATCCAGCCTCTGTCGACAATAAGCCAGAGTCGGCCTATCCAGTAGAAGAGGAGTGGGCAAAGGCCGAGTAGGAGGTCGGGGTTTTGGTAGATTTTAAGGACTTCAGGGCTACTGATGTACATGGCCAGATAGAGAACAGAGAGGCCGCCTGAGACCATGCCGAGGTTGCAGATGGTGGATACGTCGGAGGTGAGGTATCCACGGCCGGCGGTTTTGAGTTTACCGGCGTTTCTGAGCAGGACGAGTTCGCTGCCGCGCTTGACGAGCGCCAGATTCAGGAAGAAGAAGATTGAGAAGCCAGTGAGCCAGTGGGAGTAGGGGAGTTGAGTGGCTTCGTGGCCACCGACAAGGCGGATGGTGTAGAGTGAGGCGAGGAAGAAGACATCGACGAGCACACGAGATTTGAAATGCAGGGAATAGGACGTGGTTAATGCAATATAGGTTGCCAGGACCAGGATGAATCTTGTTGGCAGAAATAGACAGACAAGGAGCGAGCTAAGAAGTAGGGCCGGGCAAATGGCGGCCCCCCAGGCCAGTGGTAAATTGCCGGCAGCAAAGGGTCGATTTGACTTGGATTTATGGCGACGGTCGGCAGGCAGATCGAGCAGGTCGTTCATGACATAAAGGCCGCTGGCGCAGAAACTGAAGGCGATGAAAGCGAGAATGCAATGTGCGATCAGATCGGGATCAAAAAGTCGATTGCTGGCGACGGCTGGCAGAAACACGATGACATTTTTGACCCATTGGTGTGGCCTCAGAGCTTTTCTGAAAGATTTGGAGCGGCTGACGGTTGCGGCAGGAAATTGATTTGAGACAGGGCAATATAATGCGGCCTGTTTTGCGAGCTTTCGCGAACCGACGACATGTGCAGCAGCGGAGCGGCTCCAGACTTTGAGGTCTGTTTGGGAATTGCCGACATAATCGAATTTTTTTTCACCAAAACGGCGGACGAGTTCATCGGCTTTATCATGGCCTGTGTTGTTGCTTCCGGGTTTGCTGCCAATGACATCATCAAATAGCCCGGAATGATAGTTTGCGATTGCAAGGGCAATGCGCTGGTTGGCACCAGTGACGAGCAGGATGGGATGGCCCTCCGACTTCGCCTTTTGAATAAAGTTTACAACATCTTGGTGATAGGGAAGGGTGGCAGGATCGACGACCAAATGATCGGCGGCTGCGGATTTAAAACCGGCTCTGCCATGACGGACGTAGGCGACAAGGAGTTTAGAGAAAGCGGACGGATGGATTTTGAGGAGTTGGAAGATGGTTTCCCAAAGTGTATCGGTTCGGACGAAGGTGCCATCGAGGTCCACGCAGATGGGAGTTTTCGGGTTGCCAGATATTGGATTCATAGTCTGTTGCTGAAGCATCATTTTTTGAGTGGGGCTTTCCGAAAGCAATTCCGACAGGAAATATACCAGACATCAGGCATAGGATGAAACTGAAAACTGTTGGCATGTTGAGATTAAACACTCAGTGGTCGATCTCAGGCATCCGAAACAGTTCGATTCCTAATTCTGTGCCGTAGGGTATTGATATTTTATATGATGGAACTTCATTAGACAGAAGATGGTTTGAGTAGTCGGTTGTAAAGTCGTTTGTATCGTTTGCCGCCAACAGTTTTCAGGTCGAAGAGATGATCAACTGTGGCGCGGCAGCGGGTTTCAATATCGGGATCGGACGCAATTTCGAAGGCTTTCTGGATGGCTTGGCCGATTGTATTTTCGTTCATGTTGTCGAGGAGTACGCCGACGTTGTTTTCATTAAGCTGGGCGTTGCAATCGCCGATATCGCGGGTGCTGACAACGACGCATCCGGCGGCCAGATATTCGGCAAGTTTGGTGGGCGAACTGGATATTTTTGAATAGGAAGGCTGGATGAAAGAGAGGGCGATGTCGGCGGCCCGCAATAGGGCTGGGAGTTCAGACGGGGCGACTTTCTGGACTAGAAAATCGGTATTTTCCTGAAGGCCTGCATCGATCAGGGACTGGATTAAATTGGCTTTCGGGCTTTGCGTAAAAATGAGGGCAAAGCTTGAGGGGACCTGACGTTTTGCGATTGACCAGGCTTTGACCATGTCGCTAGTCATGTACCAGCCACCGAGGGCGCCCACATAGGCCACAATTCGCTTATCGGATAGGCCCAGATTTTGTTTTGCCTCCTGGCGTGAAATGGTAGACGCTTTTTGGAAGCCGGCGGTGTCGACACAGCAGGGAATGACCTCGATCGGGCGGCCATCGGGCAGATTCCAGGCGCCGGTTTCCTTGTCGGCAATGGCGGTGGGGAACATGATCTGGCGGCCGGCGTCTGTCAGGATCACGAAGCCGTTTGCCACCTGCATAATGACTCGTTCAGCGGCTTTCATAAGCCGGAACTTAAGCCCGCCGGCTTTCCATCGGCCTGCATCGACATATTCTTCCGGATTGAAACCGCGGATATCGAAGATCAGTTTCTGAGGCTTTCTCCAGCGGGCCAAGGCGCCCATGGCCGATGCCACATGTGCCCGACCGTGAAAGACCAGAATCCCTTCGCGGCTTGCGATACGGCGGGCCGTCCAGGCCCCGACAGCAATGTCCCACATGGTGGCGGGAAGACTTGGGCGTTTATGGTATTTGAGGGCAACCCAAGTGATGCCATCAGCGGCAAGCCTGGCTTGGGTGGCTTGTTTTTCCGTATCTGTCCATGAATCCGGCCAGCCAGGTTCAAACGTGATGAACCAGACGTGATAACCATCGCCAGCAAGCTGTCTTAAATATGCCAGTACCTGAGTCTCAACCAGTGGCTCTCTCAGACTGAAATAGCATAAATAGAGCAGCTTCATCGGGGGTGGATCACTACAACTAGAGGAATCATCCGAGAACTTTACCCAGTTGATTACCCATCATATCAAAACAATGTCGAGGTGTACACGCATGGCTTGCCAGATTAAAAGGGCGTAGCCCGATGAATAATACGCCTGAAACCGGAAGTTCCATTTCATTAATATCGAATATAGTAATAAAGGGTCTTTAGAGTCTCGCTGAAATAGGTGACAAGGCCTTCGTCGGTGGTATACCAGTTGAGCTCGTCAATATGGGGCTGACGTGCAGCAGCGTAGGAGAGCCTGATTCCTGAGCCCTTGAAGATGCGTTCAAAAATCCAGCGGCTTCTGCGGGTGTGGAAGGCAGAGGTCACCACCAAGAGGCTTTTGAGATGTTTCTTTTCCGCATAATCGCGATAAAACCTTGCCTCTTCTGCGGTACTGGTGACTCTGCCCCGCAGCCTGACTAGCTTCTCGGGCGGTATGCCGGTTTTCAGCATGATGACTTGGGCCAACTGGCTTTCCAGATTCCCAAACACCATGTCTTCCGGAAAATCAACGATTAAGACTTCTGCTCCAAAGCCTCGTAAAAACAATTCAGAGGCACGCATGGGCCTGACCCGGAATTCGCCCAAAAGAATGCAGATCGCATCCGACTTTTCGGGGTTATTGACACGGAAGCTCAGTGCATATCGCTGTAATAATGGAGGTCCCCACAGCCCTACAGTCAATCCGCCCCCCAAAAGTAGTGCCAAGCCGACGAGCAGAACGCGCCTGGAGCGACGAAACCAGCCAGATCTGGAGGCGGAAACTGGCTGGTCTGTCATGTGCATTCGGGCCCGCGTTTTAGGGAATAAACCGAATCAGGCGTGGTGTCAGGATTCCAGTGATCGTTTTTCACGATAGGCAAGATCCAGGTCGTGTTCGACCATCATTTTCACGAGTCCCTGGAAGTCTACATCAGGCTTCCAGCCCAGTTCGTCGCGAGCTTTTGACGGATCACCCAGCAGAATATCGACTTCCGCCGGGCGAGTGAATCGCGGATCAAATTTGACAAATTCTTGCCAGTTAAGATCCAGGGCGCTGAATGTGAGCTCCAGGAATTCGCGAACCGAGTGTGTCTCGCCAGTGGCAACGATGTAATCCCGCGGTGATTCCTGCTGAAGCATCAGCCACATGGCTTTGACATAGTCGCCAGCAAAGCCCCAGTCGCGACAGGCGTCGAGGTTACCCATAACCAGCTCTTTTTGGATGCCGGCCTTGATCCGGCCAGCCGCCAGGGTGATCTTCCGGGTCACAAACGACTCGCCACGACGGGGCGATTCATGATTGAACAGAATGCCGGAACAGGCATACATGTTATAGGATTCGCGGTAGTTAATCGTCTGCCAGTGAGCGTAAAGCTTGGCGCAAGCGTAAGGGCTTCGAGGATGGAATGGGGTGGATGGCCCCTGCGGTGCTGGTGCCGCACCAAACATCTCGGAGCTTGATGCTTGATAATATCTTACGGGCTTGCGTCGATTCAGGATGCGGACCGCATCGAGCAGACGCAAAGCACCCAGACCAACGCAGTCGGCCGTATAGATCGGCTGATCAAAGCTGACCCGGACATGGCTTTGTGCACCCAGGTTGTAGACCTCATCGGGCTCGATATTTTCGGTGACCGAGAGCAGGCTTGAGGCGTCGCCAAGATCTGCGTAGTGCAGGTGGAATTTGTTGCGGTAATCAGGGTTGCGCGTCAAATGGTCAATCCTCTGGCGATTGATGGTGCTGGCCCGGCGAACCAGCCCATGAACCTCATAATCGCCTTGACCGAGCAGAAATTCTGCCAGATAGGAACCATCTTGACCTGTGATGCCGGTGATAAGCGCCTTACGCATGATCAGGAAAACCTGTACCGTTAATTGGTGAAGTGATTTATCAGAATCTTGTTCATATTAAAGAATCTGAATGTGAATTGATACGCTTTGTGCCCAAAATCGATGGTCAACCCCCAACGCCCAATCGCTCGCGGCGGTATTCGCCTGACTGAACCCGGTTGATCCACTCAGCACTTGAGAGATACCAGGCAACTGTTTGCCGCATGCCTTCATCGAATGTCACGGACGGCGACCAGCCCAACTCATGGGCAATCTTGGAGGCGTCAATGGCATATCGGCGATCGTGGCCAGGACGGTCTGGAACATACTTGATCAGGCCTTCGCATGGGCCATGCGGCAAGCCTGTTGCCAATTCGTCAACGATCCGGCAAATGGTCTTGACCACCTCAATATTTGTACGCTCGGAGTTGCCGCCCACATTGTATGTCTGGCCCACCCTGCCTGATTCCAACACCCGGCGAATGGCCTGGCAATGATCGCCCACATAGAGCCAATCCCGTACGTTCTGACCATCACCATATACGGGTAACACCTTACCTTCAATGGCATTAAGGATCATGAGCGGGATCAGCTTCTCAGGAAATTGATAAGGGCCATAATTGTTTGAGCAATTGGTCATCACAGTCGGCAGGCCATAGGTATGATAAAAGGCGCTCACAAAGTGATCACTGGCTGCTTTTGATGCAGAATATGGGGAATGTGGGTCATAGGAGGAGGTTTCTGTAAACAGGCCAGTATCGCCCAGAGAGCCATAAACTTCGTCGGTCGAGACATGCAGGAATCGAAATCCAGCCTTGGCCTCAGGAGCCAGCCCGGACCAATATCCGCGAGCCTCCTGAAGCAATGTAAACGTACCAAGCACATTGGTTTCAAGAAAGATTCGCGGGCCATCAATGGATCGATCCACATGGCTTTCCGCAGCAAAGTGAACAATGGCGCTGGGCGAGTGCTGATCGAGCAGGGTTTTGACGAGCGAAGAATCGCAAATATCCCCCTGAATGAACTGGTGGCGGGAACTGCCTGTAAATTCTGAGAGACTATCCAGGTTCCCTGCATAAGTGAGCTTATCAAGATTGACTATTCGAGTTTCAGGCTCGTCACGAAGAACTTGGCGAACGAATTCACTGCCGATGAAACCGGCACCGCCCGTGACGATCAAGGTACGCATCAAGCTCGACTCCGTTTCGCTGAAACCACTCAATCCACACCAGCCACCGCAATATTTCTCTTCAGCCAATACCTTAACATAAATACAGAACCGACCAAAGATCAAAGCGGATAAGGTGGATAATGATGAACATGAGAATCCATCAATACACCAAATGACAAAGCCCCACGACTACTCTCTATTTGACATGATCTGTTATGATCTGGGCTTCAAACCCAGTCGGACATGTGGTCAGAAACCAATGCGGACCAGCGTGTTGCCATGAATCATCAAAATGAGACTCAAAATCCACAAATATCCATGGAAGACGCAACTCAGTGTCTATGGGTTGGGTATACCGATGACTTTCAGGATAATCTTTACGAACATGTTTTCGAGAATGTTTTAACGGCTGAAGAGAAAGAGAAAAACAAGCGATATCGACACATTCGTGACCAGCGATTGCATCTGATGGCCCGCTGGATGTGCCGAACCATCCTCAGCAATTATGAACCTGATGTACACCCGGCAGAATGGGAATTTCAACCCAATATTCATGGAAAGCCAGAAATAATAGGGCCAGGAACTGTTCAAAAGCCTTTGCATTTCAATATCTCACACACCGAAGGGGTTGTAGTAATGGCTATTTCCAAAAGTGGTCGCGTGGGTGTGGATGTGGAACGTTTCGACCGAAAGATGGATCTTTTGGGCCTCTCAAAACGTTACTTTGCAGAAATTGAAACCGAAGCATTGAAAAAATGCCCGGAAACCATACAAAATGAACTCTTCTACAGAATCTGGACCTTGAAGGAAGCCTATGTCAAAGCCATCGGCAAAGGCCTCGCCCATGCGCTCGATTCATTCTGGTTCAGCCCAATCGATTTGGAGATAGGGCAACCAGAATTGTATCTACAAACCAATTCAGGTGAAGCCAAGATGTCAGACCAATGGAAAGCCCATGTCATGAGAATCGGCCACTTGAATCCATGGATCGTCTCGGTTGTCAACGAAATGACCGATTTCAGAGAAGAAAGAAAAAACAGGTACAGGATCATGCGATTTACAGGAGTTTTTCAACCATCAAAAGGGAAAACGGCCTTTGAGTGACCATAATAATGATTATCGGACATTGAAAACTGAGCTCGACAACCTATGCCCTACACTATTGGTTCGCGTACAACCATGATAAAATGTGGAGCCATAGTGATTTTGCAATCGATATTGAGGAGACGGGAGCATCATGGACGAGAATCATTCAAAAACCAATAACTGGATATATCAAAACGGATATAGCGCATTTAAGTGGTTTCTTGTCGGTTTTATTGTGATTCTGTTTCACTTTGATAGGCTGATGAAGCCAACAATACTGGGCGACGATGTCATAAGAATTGTGGACGCCAGGACATTGCCCTTCAAGCAACAGTTATTTCGACCATTTAGCGAACACATTGCGCCAGGATTTGAACTGGCAACGGCAGCTATCGTAAGGCCGTTGGTCAATCATCTGGATTGGATACCGACTGCATTTACAATTTTTGCGATGGCCTCATGGATCATTTTTCTTGGAATTGTGGGAGGCTGGGTACGGCAAATGACAGGCAATAGCGAGATCGCCAGAATGACAGTTGCAATCACAGGTGTGTCATCGGCATGCCTGGAGGTGCCATGGTGGTTTTCAGCAGCGACTTACAGCCTATCATCAGCAAGCGTGATAGGGGTTCTGTGGATGATCGGGGTAAATACAGACAAGAAAGAATCAGAACTTGTAAAAGGTTTTAAGATAGGATTGCTTACAGCATTCGCGATGAGCTTTTCCGCTTTGGGCTTGATGGCCGTGGTCTTGGGATCAGTTGCAATCCTGGCTAAGTCAGGAATTCATAAAGGTTCGATCAGACTATGGGGAAGAATGATCGCAGGCTTGATCGCTTATATTATTGTTTGCAGGATTTTGGGTGGAGATTTATTGGATGCAGCCACCCATAAGAATCGTAGTATGACCAACATTCCAATGGGAATTGCCTATTCAGTGGCTGTGCCAGGTGGAGTCGCATTGCCTTTGTTTCTAGGCATGGATGCAAAATGGGTGACAACACATTTCCAATGGCTGATATCGATCATTCTAACACTGATGAGTATAGGGGGAGTTTGGACAAGTTATCGATGGAAATGCTTTTCCAAGAGTGTCATGCAAATGATTATGTGCCTGATCCTCGTTCCGTATTTGGTAATTTATCCAACTCGTGCTGGATTGGTGACCGATGGAAGATGGGCTCAGGCAGATTTTCTCTATTTCTGGACATCCAGATATCATCTATTTGCAATCATTGGATTCTCCATTCTACTCTCAGCAATAATCCATAAGATCGTCACAACAATTCCGCAGAAAAGGATTCGCGATTTGCTTGGAATCGTGATCATTATTGCAATAGCAATGCTTCAGAAAGGAAACACGAACCATTGGTCATGGATGAAGGATCAGCCAGATCAGAAGGCTACGATGATATCATTAATGAAACTACAAGACACCGCAAGATCAGAGAATCTGGGAGATACAGAGCTTTTACAAATATTTCCACCAGTGCAAAGGGGCTGGAATGCGTCGGTTCTGGAACTGAGGCCAGATGCATTTCCACTCGTTAGGTTGATCGCAAGCCGTAATCTGGAGAATCATTCGAATGGATTATCAAACCGCAACAGTCTTTCAGCGGATCGGATATTTCAAAAGATCGGTTTGGAACACTGGCTGACTTTAAGAGCAGGTCGATTATTGAATTTAAATAAGTATTCACTAGAAACCATGGATCAAGAAATCGAAACGGGTCCAGAAATACTAGAAAGGGCGAGGATGGATGGATTAAATCGTTGGAATGTTTTGGAATATGGTGGATACATCGAACTGACCATTCGAAATGTCACCGATTCGGAGACAATTTATCTGGAATCCGTTGAAGGTGACGGCCCCATAGAGTTTTTGTGGACAATGAACAAGGATTCATGGGACAGCAGACGATCAGGATGGTATGAGACCAGGACGATTGAGAATCGTCCTATTCCAAATGTCATCGGAATTACGCAGGCAGATAGGATAGGAGTTTCGAAATCGAATCATGAAGGAACACTCCGAATACGAATAAAACCAATTAGGCCTGGAGTGGTGATGTTTAATCGATTGATCAGGGCATTTGATCAGATAAATTAAGATGGATGAATTCTTTTTTGATATTTCTCCATCAAGGGCTTTTCGAAAAGGTGCCAACTTGCTGATGCACACAGGAAGGTCAAGAAGAGTGTCCATGCCAGGAAGGATTCCGGCTTGTTGACGATATAAGTACGTTTCAAAGAAAATAAGACTGGGATATGCCATAAATATAATCCGTAACTGATCGTACCAAAGTATCGAAATGGCAATGAAATGCGACTTATTCGGCCGCTACCCAGGCCGCAAGCGGTTGCCAGAAGACACGCCCAAAGGAATCCTTCAGAAGTTCTCCAGAATATGACCATAGCGGGGATATTCCAGTAAGAGGCATTGGACCAGTAAATTTTCATGATGGGTATGGCAGCAGCCAAAGAAATGCAGGGCCAGATCCACCAGCGGTTGAGCCACATCTGAGTTTTACCAGTTGTATCATTTGCGATTAGTAGAGCCAATGCCCCGCCCCATGTGAAGAGATCGAGCATGCCAAAAACCTGGCTTGTGTAGACCCATGTCAGATTACTTCCAAATCTGATCTGATCATGAAATATTGCATAGGCAGATGCACGCCATGCCCACGATATCAAGGAACACGTCATGACCAGAACCCATGGGCGAACCTGTGAAAGCCATCCAGCAGCAAGCATGACAATGAGGTAGAATTGTATTTCAACACCTAAGGACCAGTTTGGCCCATTAATCGAACCGATCGTTGCAGGATGCCAGTTATGAAAAAAGAAAACGTGTGAGATTAGGTGGTAGCCAATTCGAGGCATGAATAGCATTTCAGGTGATACAAATATCAAATATATAACACATGTCAGGAAATGTAAAGGTATAATACGAGTAAGTCGTCTTCGAATATAACCTTTTTGGAAATCGCGAACCGAGTCTGTACGCTTAAAGGATTTGACTGTGGAAAGTACAATCACAAAACCGCTTGTAACAAAGAACATGTCGACACTCATCCAGCCTATCTGGAACCAGTCTCCTACGATACCTTTTAAAGGGAAACTCTTCCATGAAATGTGTTCAATAACATGATAGACAATCACTGTGAAGGCAGCAAAGCCTCTCAGGATGTCGATCATCGGATAATGATTTGATTGTGGATTCAAACCCAATGGTTGATCATTCATTGAATCAACTTTCATGATTTGGTGCGAAATGACTTCCACGCACTTTTAGCCCATTTCAATGGAGGTTTGTGGGAATGCTTGCGAAGCATCTTGACCCATGCCTGTTCTGGCTTGTCTTGAGATGCAATGGCTCGCATGCCATTGGCAGCAAACCAATGGTAATAACTTTTGGAAAGGTCGGATGTAGCATAAGGATCAGGAAATGCAACTTGTAAATCCTTGCGTGTTCGATATAGAACTCTCTGTTGTTTGGTAATTGTTTCTCCGTTTTCGTAATTCGCCCATTTGCTTGGTCGATTTCCTAGAAGTGATTGGCCATATTTTTCGCACTCGGCCAGATACCAGTCTCTGAGGTCGAACAAGACAGGACTTTCTTTCCCATATCGATCGAGCATCGTGAGCTGGGCACCCGAATCAAACCCAGAGAAATGATAAAATGTCAATGGCTGGCCATTGATTGTAATATTCAAGGGTGCTTTGCCAGACGCTTTTCGATGCGTGAGGTTCCAGGTTGCGACATTAAAACCCGGGTTACGGAGTATTGCAATATCATCGAAAAATGCAGGTGCCAGATCAACCCATCGCTGATCTGTAAATAAGCCACGCGGGCGGTCGTCGTGGCAGAAAAGGCGTAGCCGATCTGCCCACCAATGGGCGAATTTCAGTCCTTGTTCCGTGTTTCTAACGGCAAGAAAGCCGAGGTTGTAGACTCCATGCGCAAGGGAACAGATTTCATTGTCAATTATGGCTTGCACCGTTTCTTCAGGCTCTAATTGGTGTGGCGTCAGGGCCACCGAATGCTGGGAAAGTGTTGCATTTAAATCGTCAAGCGACCCTAGAACAGCAATATCCGGGTCGAAATACAAGACTCTTTCCGCTTTGACCTTATCAAACAGATACTCAAGCATTGGACCTTTTACGGCAGTGCAGAGCTCTACAACACTATGGCCGAATGTCCATGCTTTCAGATTCTCAATTGCGAGTTTATCGGGTGTTACAATATGATCGAAAGCCGAGAGAGTCTGCGCTGGGCAGTCAGCTGGGAGATCGTCCGATAGTAGCAAATGAAATGTGAGGCCTGGGTTTGATTGTTTCAGAGAGTGGGCGAGAACAGCAGCTTTAGGTAGATAATTTGTTGTGATACTGGTGTAAACGTGCACGATCACTCCTCGATGCATGCGGTGATGGGTTGGCCTGACTTGAAATTCGCATTTCTGTTTCATAGCCAAGGGAATCTGGTTTGGCGAGCGATTTCAATTGTTCGATTGAAACGCCGTAATAATCTGAGACAAAGTTTGGATATTCTGCATATTCTGGTGGTTCCAGCTCAGGAAGAGTTGCTAGAGTATCAGCACGCTCGATGAATAGATCGTTGATTTTTTCAACCGGTGTATTAAGCTCAAGAACGCTACCGATTGATGTGTTCCGAACCCGATCGGATTGGGCACCGATGTCATAAACCACAGGCCACAGGCGAGCAAGCTGAGCGACAGAAAGTGTATACATATACGTTTCAGGCCAGAGACTTGGCAGCCATGCAAGATGACAGGCGGCGTTTTCAAGTCGGTCCCAGATTTCATGCTCATGATAGGCGCCGGTTAGTTCGACGCATCCAGTTGCGAGCAATTGGGGCTCAAGGCTGGAAGTTCCAACAAGTACAAATTTCATTGGCAGACTTCGTTCGGCAACGTCGCGGGCGGCAGTCAAAAGCATTGCCGAACCTTTTATGGAACCGATTGCACCAATGACAGCAACGCGAACAGCTTCGCCAAGAACCCTTTTGACACATGTAATCTGCTGGCTGGGCCTTGCTGGTTCCAAGTGTGGCCTGACGTCGATTTTGTGATTGGGTAAATAGCGGGCCAACCGGTTTTTAATGTCATCGCTTGGTACATAAATACGGCGGGCTTTTGCGAGGCGTGATGACCATTGAGCGCGATAGTCATTGATCGGTGTTGCAATTGGCCGGCCATGATAATCACCGTCCTTTTTCAGACAGGAATTGCATCCTTTGTTGTCCGGCTCGCCACAATAAAAGCCTGATTGATTATGCAAGTGAATGCGTGGGCAAATGGAATGGTAATCATGAAGTGTCCAATCCATGGGGATGGATCTTGATTGAATCGATTTAAACAGTATATCAGGTACATTCAAGGTATGATGAACGTGTGCCA
Organism: Candidatus Kuenenia stuttgartensis; assembly: GCA_945865635.1. Lineage (GTDB taxonomy): Bacteria > Planctomycetota > Planctomycetia > Isosphaerales > Isosphaeraceae > QWQI01. The sequence goes on along the minus strand of CAMBEP010000010.1, from coordinate 25,738 downwards.
GGCATGGTTTAAGCTTTTTAATCAGGGCTGGAAGTTGATCGGATTCAGGCTTGATAGCCCTTCGCCAGTGGAGTTTCCAATTTGCATCACGTTCTTCAAAAATCAGCTTGCCATTTTGATCCGGTCGGGTATAGATAGTACGGACGCCTTCGTTCAGAAGTCGGGTGGAGATATCTCGGATGTGTCGTTCGGTGCCGCCTCCACCAATGTGGCTTATGGCTAGAATCAAGGGGCGTTCGTCAGCAAAGAATGGCGATTTTGAAGCAAGAATTTGGTCTAAAAGGTTGACGATTTTAGATTTTAATTGTGCAGATGTGCGCATGAACCAAGCCAGTGGTCCGTTGCGACGGGCTGAGATCAGGCCTCGCCAGAGACCTTTTAGATGGGTTCTGCGGCATGTATTCGGAGGTGCAGCCAAACGCATGGATTTACTGAGTTTATGGACTAGTTGCCATGAGATGGATGTTGTGGCTTCGTGCCATTGTCGATTCAGGCGACTATTCTCAGCGGAAAGCCGTTGGATACGGTTTTCAAGGATTGATATACGTTCAATCAACTGGGCATCGGGGCAGGCTACTGAGCCAACCTGACGCGAATCGATCGGTGTTTCATGATATGAATGTGTCATCCTGACAAGCATCCCGGCTAGAACTTGGGTGGCATCTATCCGCAGAATTGTTCGATTGCGTCATTACTAATAACGAATTGCCTGGGAATTGTCAACCCGGATAAGTCAGGGAGAATTTGCGGTCCTTTTGTAGTTTTGGGTGAAGATGCAAGCCTTCGAGCCAATCATTGGCTATTTTTATCGAAGTCGCCGCGATTTGGTATTTGTTCTTTTACATTATAGACGCTGGTAAAGAAAGTTTCGCGGCCATCAACTTTTACACATTGATTGTTTATAAAATCCGTGACAGGATCGTTTAAGGCTTCTGATGACATGGCAAAATCCAATACGGCACGAGCATCGGGATCAGACGATTTGGTGATGGTGGAATCGGGGGTTGATAACAATGGTTCGGATCGTATTTCGGGGTTCAAGAGCGTTTGGATGCTGGCTTCCGGCAGTTTATTCGGAGCAGTTTCAAAACTGAGGGAAACAGCGGAAACGCCTGCGGAGCCGTCGATAGGAATACTGGCTTCCATGAAAGCGACTTTGAAGGCGAGGCGCAACTGGCTTGCGAGGAGCCATCGATCGACCCGTTTTGTCGAGACCCAGTAATAGGCTCTGAGCAGAATACCGTCTGGCAGAAGTTCTTCGATCAGGACACGTGGTGGTGGCTGTGTTAATACGGCGGGATGTTTCATCATGATAGAGGTCATCAAATGTTGTGCGGTAGCAATTGAGGTCTGATAACTTGTGACTTTCAGTTCGACCATTTCTCGGCGGCAGGGTGAGGCGGATTGGTTGACCATGATGGACTTGTAGATTGTTGAATTTGGTATACGGATCAAATGGCTGTCGAGGGTGAGGATATTGGTGGACCTTGCATTTAAGGAGTTGACAAATCCTCGGTAGCCTTGGGTTTCAATATAGTCACCGACTTGAAATGGTCGTCGCATACCGATGAAGATGGAGGCGATGAAATTTTCACCGATCTGCTGAAATGCAAATCCCATGGTAATTCCGAGGACACCGGCGACGCCGAAAAAGGAAAAGAACGGGTCAGACAAATCCATCAATGCGATGACCATTAAGGAGCTGGCAAGTGGAATGCTTCGGCTGATCAGGGAGATCATCAGGGTTTTACTTAGCGGGGTTGGGCCTTCCTGAGCGATAATTGACTCGCCGTATCTGGCTAATTTTTTATTCAAAAAATTGGCCAAGAGAATGACACCCATGGCGACGAGAAATGAAAGCCAATAGCGTTGGACCCAGTTTAGCATTTCGTTGATGCGTATGGACAACCGATGGATTGACGACTGGTGATTATCGGCGGATTGCAGGAGGTTCAGAACAAGTTTTACGCCTTCAATCTGTTTGATAAAGTTGCCGATTCGATCGACCATATCGGAGGTTCGGACCAGCCCTGAGACTGTGACGACACCCATGGAGACATCGACGTTCAGTTTTTCAATTCCAGGATATTTTCCTAAAATGGTTAAAAGTGAATTTTGGAGATATGCATCTTTGACATCGTCATTTAATGGGATGCGGCCGAGTGGCTGTTCGACCCTGACAGTAGGATCGCCATCTTGAATTCCAAGTATGATGTTAGGTGTTGGGACCGATTTTGGGGTATCGCGCTGGGTTAGAATTTGGGCATGGGTGGTATGTGTGATCAGGCCCATGAGAATTAGGGCCGGTAAAATGACGATGTTATTAAAGGATTTATGGTACATGTCATTCCATTTGGGTTTGATACCGATTTGAGCAGATTGTCCGATTGTTGAAAGGGTTGATTCACAGACGATAGTCGAAGTGGTGAAAACCATCAACCTGAATTGCGTTTAAAAACCATCTGGAATCGAATCAGAGGCGTGGTTTGGTCTTGATTGGGTCAGTTTTTCGTATAATTCAAAGTCTAAGGCGTTGAACCGCACTTTTACAGGATCCGTCATTCTGATAGAATCAGAGATAATAGGCGAGTTGGAGTTGGGATCGGTTCTGGTTCCGTTTTGCTGACAGATTCGCACACGATATCGATCCAATTCCAAAATCCCAAAAAGTCTTGGAAGATGAAACTGGAATCCCAAAATGATGAGCGATAACAATCCTGTTGAAGCTACCGGCCAAGTGGTTGAACTGCCGTTTTACGATCAGGTTGTGAAGCTTTTAGGGCCTGGGGTGTGTAAGCGGCTGGGGATCTATCCGATTCCGGAGGATCTGATCGTTTCGGTAGTGATACCGGTTTATAATGAGTGTCACACGCTTCATTTGATACTTGACAAAGTCTGTGCTGTAGCGATCCCGAAGCAGATTATTTTGGTGGATGACTGTTCGAAGGACGGGACGCGCGAGCTTCTTCAACGAATGAGCGAGACGGACAAGGACCTGACAATTGCATTTCACGATGTGAATCAAGGCAAGGGAGCGGCACTTAGGACAGGTTTTGGACTTGCTACCGGCCAGATTGTGATCGTGCAAGACGCGGATATGGAATATGACCCCTCGGAGTACCCCCGTTTGATCGAGCCGATTCTGGATGGTCGGGCCGATGTGGTTTTTGGGTCACGTTTTATTGGTGAAACGCACCGGGTTTTGAATTTCTGGCACTCGATGGGCAACCGGTTTTTGACATGGCTTTCGAACATGTTCACAGATCTGAACCTGACGGATATGGAGGTCTGTTACAAGGTATTTCGTCGCGAGGTGATTCAAAGCATCAACCTGAAGCAGAACCGGTTTGGGTTTGAGCCGGAAGTGACCGCCAAAGTGGCACGTTTTCAAGTGCCGGCTCGCGATGGCCGACCGGCACGTCGATGTCGGATTTATGAGATACCTGTTTCCTACAACGGGCGAGATTATAATGAGGGGAAGAAAATTGGCTGGAGGGATGGTGTCCAGGCGATTTATTGCATTATCCGATATTGGTTTGGCGATTGATCGGATCAGGCCGACTGGTATTTCTGGAAGAGTCGACTGAGTGCCTTGACGGCAAATTCGAGGCGTTCGAAATCTTCATGGTAGAGGTGTGTGACTTCGCGTGGAAGGCGTTTGGCGGAGTCGCGGATTTGATCGCGCGAGCCGATCATTTGTGCGAGGATGCGGCCTTTTTCGCCGAGTTCACCAAGTTCTTTACCGGCTGGGATGGTGTTCAGAAGGGCTTGGATTTTGAAATCCCACTCTGTCAGGAGACCCATCCATCGGGCGGCTTCTGTTGTGTGGTTGCGCTTGGGGTAGGTCGGGTTTTTGGGGATGGCGGCAGGGGCTGAATCCGAAGCAGTTTTGGTCAAGGCGGGTTCGTGTGCCATTGTCTGATGATCTCCTGGAACGGATGCAGGTGATTCGGATGACTCATCGCACCGACAAGCCTTGCGAAATCTTTCGTTACCAACCATTAAAAAGAAATGGGCGCCGTTTGTCGAGTCGGATTTTTCGATGAATCGGATGTAGTGGGGGATTGTCGTACCGAAGCTGAATCGGGATGATCAAGAGATTCCAGTCAATGGTTTCGAGAACTGATGTTGAAACGTCGTCTTTTTGAGGATGGAGCCACCACTGCCATGAACAGAACCCCGGCAACTTCGCTTAAATACTGGTCTACAAGAATCTTGTATATCACAGTGCTGTGGGCTTTGGGCCTGATGGTCACCGCTGTGGAGACAGTAGCCGGTGTCAGGTTCGAGCTTTCAAGGGCTGATGGGATTCATCCTAAGCCATTTAGTGGACGGGTGTTTGTGATGCTTGGACCGGAGCTGATGAAGGCTCCGAGGATGGGTCCTGACTGGTTTAACCCGCAGCCCATGTATGCGATTGACGTGAAGGGATGGGCTTTGGGTCAGACGATTACGTTGGCCGATGGCCCAAATTTGTTGAGTTTTCCATCGCCGATTGGGAAGCTCAAGGCAGGTAAATATGCAGCTCAGGCGTTGATGCGAATCAACATGAACACGCACCGGTTGGGAAATGGGCCAGGCAATGCCTATTCGGAAACCGTGGTGATGGAGGTTTCAGACAACCAGGATATTATTGTAAAGCTGGCGATAACGGGCAGCCAACCGGAAGATTTGTTTCCGGAACATCCACGGGTGAAGCTTGAGACACTTGAGAGTCCTTTATTAACGGCGTTTTACGGTCATCCTGTGCGGCATCGGGCATCGGTCGTATTGCCGGAAGGTTGGGTCGGTAAAACGGCGTTGCCGACGATTTACGTGATTCCGGGATTTGGTGGGAATCATCGTCAGGGCTTGCGCATGGCGGGTCAGGGTGGCGGGATGAATTTTGGTTCCGACATGATACGTGTGGTTCTTGATCCGGACTGTGTGACGGGACACCATGTGTTTGCGGACTCTGCAACGAACGGGCCGCGTGGACGGGCATTGATCGAAGAATTTATTCCGTATCTGGAGCAGAAATATCCTCTGATTGCCAAGGCAGGTGGGCGGTTTCTGAACGGCCATTCTTCAGGTGGTTGGAGCAGTTTGTGGCTTCAGGTGAGTTATCCGGAGAGTTTTGGTGGGGTTTGGAGCACGAGTCCAGACCCGATTGATTTTCGCGATTTTCAGAGGATTGATATTTATGCCAAAGGTGAGAACATGTTTAGGGACCGTGAGGGAGTGGAGCGGCCCATTGCGCGTCGGGGAGATCGGCCAGTGGTTTCTTACGAGACATTTTCGAGGATGGAAGACGTGATGGGGCCTGGGGGTCAGTTGTATTCTTTTGAGGCGGTTTTCAGTCCAGTGGGGTCGGCGGGTGAGCCGCTCCAGCTTTGGAACCGTCGGACGGGTGAAATTGATTTGAAGGTTGCTGAAGCGTGGAAGAAATATGACATGGGACTGATATTGCAAGAGAACTGGTCAAGATTGGGGCCGAAACTGGCTGGCAAGATCCATATCACAATGGGCGACATGGACAGTTTTTATCTTGAAGGAGCGACACGATTGATGGGTGAGCGATTAAAGGCATTGAAATCAGATGCGTTGGTAGATATTCTGCCGGGGCGGGACCATGGCACGGTGCTTGACGGCAGGCTTGGAGCCAAGATTGACATGGAAATGCATGAAACGCTCAAAAAGAACGGAATTGTGCTTAAGCCTATAGAGACGCTGAAGCCCGAAGAAACCTCGAAGAAGAAAGCCGCGGAGTGATTCAAAACCATGACTCGATCAGACCAAAAAGATGTAACTCAGCCGCATTTGCGGGCGTTGATTTTTGATATGGACGGCGTATTGGTATTTTCCGAGCCTTTGTTGGCAGAGGCTTCGATGAAGATTTTTGCGGACCGCGGATATACGGTGGACCGAGCCGATTTCAAGCCGTTTACGGGTATGGGCGAGGCCCGATTCATGGGCGGGGTTGCAGAGCGGCATGGAATTCCATTTGATCCGGTGGCCGATAAGGAGTTGCTTTATCAGGTATTTCTGGAGATGATGCCCGGTCGTCTTGCACCACTTCCGGGCGTACCCGATTTTATTCTGGAATGCAAGAAAAAGGGATTCAAGGTGGCTTTGGCATCAAGTGCTGACGATGTGAAGGTTTTTCCGATTCTGAAACAGATTGGAATTGAGCCGTCTGAATTTGACGCGATAGTTACCGGGAGCATGGTGGCCCACAAGAAACCTGCGCCGGATGTATTTCTGGAAGCCGTGAGGCGATTGGGTGTACCGGCGTCGAACTGTCTGGTGGTCGAAGATGCGGTGGCTGGGATTGAGGCAGCACTGGCGGCAGGATGCAGAGCCCTTGGCCTGAGAACTGCATTTGCGGGTGAAGTGTTGCTGGCCGCTGGTGCGGACTGGGTCGCACAGGACCTTACGGATGTACCTGATGAGGCTCTGGCCTGGTAGGTCTGAGGCGGGTTGGTGCGTCGGGAAGTGGAGGCCTGTATGGCTTGTACTTCTGGGTCGCCGGCTGGCTGGTATTAAAGATTGTGGTCGGTTGTGCGTTTGATTAAATCCCGATGGAACAAGACGAGATATTAAAAGCAATAAAAATGCCAGACCTTGAACGCGAAGAATATATTGAGCAGGCGTATTTTTTCGCAGCCTTCCGCGAGCGGATGGAGGACGGCCACCCGGCACAGGAGATTTTGGGCCGGATTGGCGAGGAATTGCTTTCGACAACGAACTTGCCGCGAGCTGTGAGCTATATGCATGCGGAATCAAAGCTGTCGGGTCTGGTTGGTCCTGCTATGAAGATGATGGCGCATTATTTTACGCCATTTCAGACGTTTGTGATGATGAAAGCCGAGGCAGAGACCGGCCGGTTTGACTTTAGCCAGGCATTGCTGATCCTGGAGCGGGAGGCGCGTTATCGTTTTGATGGTGCCTCACGGGCGGGTATGTTTGTCTACCAGTTCGAGACCATCAGCCGGAATCGGCTGGGGTATCGTGAAGGGCTGTCTGCAATGAGCCGGGACGACCTTTTTGATGAGGACTGGAGCGACTTTATCAAGACCCTGCTGGCCCGGCTGGGCGATGTGGATTTTGCCGATTTGATATTCATACGCTCCTTGTATTACTTGAATGAGCGGCGCCGCAAATCGGCTGAATATGAGCCCAAGTTCCCGATACTGTTTGGTGAAAAAGAGGGCAAGATTGCACGTGCGCACCGCGGGCGCGACCCATCCCTTCTGTTCATGGCATTGCAACGGCAGCTTGGGTATCCGGAAGTACCACGGCCGCGACGATCCACGGAAGCCGAGAGCAAATTGCTTCAGCTCGAACAGCGAGTATTGCTATTGGAGAACCGGCTGAAGATCATGGACAACGAGATTCATGGCCAGGAATTGGATTTAAATCAGTTGATGATTAAACCCAGTGAAACGGCAGGCGTACCGGCTGGCTGGGGGAAGAAAGTTCAGGTGGATTCCACCCCTGCCCTGGGCCGCGAGCTATCGGGTAGTTCGGGAGAGAGTGAAAAATGGGATTTCCAATATCCGCCGATGTCTTGAGTCGATGGCTGGAATTGAATTGGAACACCATTCATAAAATCGCCGGATTTTAAATTGGATACGTTTGAGCAGGCACGGATGGATTTTGAGATTTCCGCCTGATTGCATTTCAAACTGATCGCCGGCACCGTGTCCAGAAGTGATTGAAATCGAGAGAGATGGAGTGCGAGATTCTCAAAATAAACAGTTGTGCTGAACACGCCCCAGAAATATCAATCATGGGGTGCTTGATGAGTTCGATGGAAGACTTGCGGCCTATGGAGCGGCTAATTGGCTGGGGCGATTCATTGAACGAGTTGTTTTAGAGTGGGAGCCCAGCCCGGAAATTGCCGACGGCCTCGCTTGTGCGCAAGGCGCGGGTGTAGATTCGGAGCGATTGGACCGATTGACCGAGTGTGGCCATTTCGGACCCGTTTGGGGTTCGCAGGGTGGAGGCGAAACGTCCCCATCCAAACTGGCGGTCATCGCCGCCATCGCAAAGCACCCCATTGACCACGAAGCTGATGATCTTGGGCCCGCCGTCGACCGTGATCACAACGTGCTGCGGCTTGGCTAGAGCCAGCAAATTGCGGTCGCTCTCCCAGCTCGCTTCCTGGCGGCCGTCGTTGAGCTTGATGCGGATCGTGCCTTGGTCGGTATAGTCGACAAGAATTCCCTTGCCAGCCGAATCGCGGGTGTCCAGGACGGGCTGTGCTGCCCTGCCCTTGTCGAATTCAAGCCAGAGGTCAAGGCTGAAGCCGGCCCGAAGGTCTATGATGCGTCGGTCCTCTGCCTTTGGGTTAGGCTGGTTGAACTGAGGAAGCAGCGGCATTTTCACCTGTGGCGAGAGCTTCCCTTTGACATTGAGGGCCAGGTTGGATGTGGCAAGGTCGCGGGTTTTGAACTGGTTAAAAAGTCCATCAAGGATTTGGGCGGGTATTTCGTGAACGCGTCCGATGGTTTTCTGGGTCTCGGTGATATAGAATTTGCCGGCTTCTTCGACCAGGTCGGGGTAGCTCATGCGCAGGTAGGGGTCGTCGTCGTAGATCAGGATTTCGGGCTGGGACCACTCGATCTGCATTCCTTGCGGCGTAATGACTTCGCGACCAGCCATAAGCCAGGCTGGATTCCGATCGTCGTAGGCACTGCGCCCGCCCTTGCCTGCGGCTCCGAGCTCGCCGACGAACCGGCCGCCGTGGTTATGGAACCAGTAGAGAAACATACCATTGGGGCATCGCCAGAGAAAATTGGCGGCCCGTGGGTGCTTGATTCGCTTGCCATTCGGCGAATAGGTGGCATAGGCCGGCGTTGTCCAGTTTTGGCCGCCATTGCGGCTATAGGCGGAGGCGGGCCAGCCATCGATCGTGCGGTAGATGCAATAGAGCGAGCCGTCGCTGAGCGCGACAACACTTTGTTCTTCGGCCACACGACCACCATTGGGCGGGGTTCGAAGGCCGGTGTCGCCATCTGGAAGTGTTTCGAATGTGATTCGCTTCGGGTCTTGTTCTGTGAGTATGTTTTTGCTTCGGAGCAATGCGCCCTCGGACTGGGCGAAGAAGCCATTGCCCATTGCGCCGACTTTATGCAGTGTCAGAATAGCGTTACTGCCCACGATCAGGGGCCGACCTACGTTCCAGAAGAATCGCAGACGGCCGCCGTAGACGTTATTCCGGTCTGACTGAAATTCACGGACGGGAACGTCGTAGCGCTGGCTGGACCAGGTCTTGCCGTGGTCGTCGCTGTACTTAAAGACATAATGGCCGAGAGAGTCTACGCGTTTGTAGGCGCCCTTGTCCTCTCGCTTCACCTCGGTGACTCGGTCTGTGTTGTGGTTGTAGAAGGCGTAGATGCGGCCGCTGGGAACCTTGAGCAGCACGGCATAGCTCGCTTCCGGGCCATTGGCTGGTTCGAGATCGACCGGCTTCTCCCATGATCGGCCCTGATTCGAGGTGCGCATTGAGACAACGTGCTGGCCGGGGGCACCTTCAATGCCATTGCCCGTTGTGATAACGCACACCCATGAGCCGTCGTCGGCCTTGACGATGTATGGCTGGTCGGCATAACCCTCGCTTGGAATGATCCGGCCATTGGCCATGTGGCGAGGGTCAGGCACCTGGGCAGCAGCCATTTGGAGATAAAGGCAGAGCGAGCTGAGGATAAGTGCGTATTTCATGGGCGTGATCCAATGTTGAGTCCGCCGTCTGTCCCCTAACACACTGCCTGACATAGCCGAGCCGGATCCAATGTTGAGCTCTATGGATGTGCGTACGGATTCTCAGCAAGGGGATTGAAAATCAAGGCGTATATTCCAGGCTAGTAGGAACTGAAACCTCTCCGCCTCGAAATTTCCGGAGAGTTGAAATATTGAGCTGAAAAGGCATTCGTTTGAGTCAAAGAATCCGATCGATCCCTGTGAAGCCCGACTTATTCCGTAGCAGGCTTGGCGGGTTTGGTGGACTCAAGGAATTTTTGTTTGAACACAGGAGCCGCTTCGCGGAAGAACGATTGCAACTGCTCGCGTTCCTCGACAGTTGGGGATGCCGAGCTCACATACATGGCCTGGAGCTGGTAGTTCCGATAGTAACTATCGACAGTGGGTGCGGTTGCGCCGGCAAGCATGGCAGGAATATCGGTGACAATTTTTCCCAGTCGATATTTGGCCCGAGTCAGCAAGTTGCCGACAAGGCCTGATCCGCCGGTGGTTTCCACATCATAGCGGGCTTCAGGTGGTTCCAGCTTCCAGTCGCCACTTTCAAGGAAAGCGGTATAGATCAGCAGTCCTTTCTGATCGATTCCGCGCGAGATCACAGAGACATTATAGGGCACTTCGCTGGTCTTGCTGCCAGTGGATTCGGCAGAAATGACTTGAACCTTCCAGCCACCCATGTCATAGCAGATATTCAGGTCGTGATAGCCAAAGAATGGGTAGTCGATTGAGATCTGGGCCTGGATTTTGCCATTTTGATAGACAAAACTCTCGGAATTCGAGCCGAAGCTGAGTGTGCGCTCGCTTGATTTGAGCGATTCCGGCAGGAGTGCCCATTCCCCAATTTTTGCAGGCGGAGTAAATGTGGGGCGGGTCTTTTTGGTGAGGTCTTCAAGCCGTTTCAAGCGGTCCTCGCCCTTGCTTTCCAGGGCTTGCTTGACGGTGTCGTCTACCTTGACCGAAGCGGCCTTGATTTTTTCACGCGTGATGCGGATGGACGCCATGGCCGTCAGGGGCAGGACCAAGCCGGCCCAGCCGATCAGAACAGCGGCAAAGACTTTTCGCGGTGGCTTTAGGCTGATGGGGGACGACTTGGACGAGCGTGAAGGATTTGACTGATCGCGTTGTTCGGAGCTGCCTGAGCGTGCACGAACGCTTTCCTTGCGTGAGAAAACCCGTCGGAACAGCTTGCTCAGTTTAGAGATCGAAAAGAGTTTCGAGGTCGACAATTCTAGTAGGACGATATCCCAACTGAGTGTCAGAGTCAGGCCCAGTACGAAGACCACGATACCAAGAATTTCGTGAGGCCAGCCGTTGAGAAGGTCAATATCGCCGGTGATTTTCGCAATCACACCGACACAGATCCGCAGAACGTTCAGGCTGAGGTCAAAAATGACCGCTCCGGCGAGCAGCAGACCGGTGAGTAAAAAGCCTCGCTGATTCCAAAGGGCATAAAACAGGGCAAAGGCGAGGATGGAAAACAGGGATTGGATGCCACTACAGGCTTCCTCAACGAGGAATCGCTGGCCATCGACCTCCAGAGTATTCATGTTCACCACGTGAAAGATATCGAACATGTCCAGGGTGCGGCTGGCTATGACAACCGAAACTCTTTGCAACCGAAGCGTAAGGATGGTATCAAGCTCGCCTGGCGGGGGGGTGATGACCGCCAGCAGGACAAATGCCGGGCTGATCTTGCGAACCATTGACCAACCGCCCAGCGAGTGCATGATCATCGAGAAAGCCGACACGGTCCCGATGAACGCGAGCACAGCGGAAGGCTGAAAATAGCCAACAAACAAGCATGGAATGCTGAACAGGCCCATCATGGCAGAAATGACTGGATGGCCTGGTCTGAGTGTTGTTTCGTCGACTTCCAGAAGCCGCTGGCGAACCAGAAAAACGACTCCCAGAACAAGTATCGGGAAGAATTCGTAGTGAGGCTTGTTGCCCAACGCTGCTGCCCAAGCGAACCACAAGGGCATCATCAGCGCCGCGGCGGCAATGAGTGCAAATCCTGGATTCGTGACTGAAAACCGCTTTTGCGACAGATCTACTGTTGACATAACATTTCCCATTGGCGAGCACGCTAATTGATGCCTGTGCTCTGTTCCGTCAAGCACAGCAAGCGATATTTTCGAGAGAAACCCTGTGTGTTCCCTAGCCACTTTTGAGAAGTTGGCTTAAAACCATCATCTCAAATTGGACATGCTTATACAAGCCTAAAACTGTAAAAGCCGATCCGTGATGCATTCTGGAAAGTACTGTATTGAAACTTTTTGCGCGGTTCCACTAACCAAGACCAAGCCAGGTAAACAGAATTTTTGCAATTTCGCCTGTATACATTGTTTTTGCATGCCGCTGTGCCCACCACCTGACTGCTGGCAGAGTGGGGTCCTGACTGGCCGCCATATGAATCGCTACACCTGACTTGGCCAAGTATTTGCGGAATAAAAACCTGGCCCGCCGGGTGTGAAACGAAGTGGTCACAACCGTGATCGAATGCGGACGAGTTTCGGGCGACAGCGAATCCACATATTCCGCCACTCGCTGGGCTTCGGCGGTGGTGTTTCGGGCCGTTGGCAAAAGCCTGATCCGATCTCGCGGCACACCACCAGCCAGAAGCCGGCGAATCAGGTTTCCCGCATCGTTTCTCGGGTCACTTTCGGCCATGTCGCCTTCATTGGCAAGCCAGATTTCCTGGGCAAAACCCTGACGAAACAGCTCAGCGGCCAATTGGTCGCGATCGGGGTCGCCACCCACCAAAACCACCATGACATCGGCTGGCTGGGGATCGTTTACCACAAGCCATTGACCCAGTGAGATCAGAATCGATTCATGAAATATCATGACCAAAAGACCACTCACTGACGCAGCAAGCAATGCCCGATGAAATAAACGGCTGGAACCGATGCGATGGGCTACACCAGATGCCATAAGAGCTATGACAGGCCAGATAATGGTCAGGAATCGGTTGTCCCAGTCTGCATAAGTCCTACTGACCATGACCGACCAAACCGCGAGGAGAACACCAATTGGCAGCATCCAGGGCGACCTTCTCTGTTTCCAGATGCTTACAGCAGACAGGATCAGCATCGGCCAGGCTAGCAGAAGGATTGATCCATTGTGGCGCCATGAATAAGCGGATCGGATCTGTGCCAACTCCATGCCAACTCGCACAAACCCGACCAGAATCGGCCTGGGTTTGCCTGAGATATCTCCGACATGAAAGTCGGGGTATCCGCTCAGCACCTGACCTGACAGGACTCGCCCCTCTGGTGTCTGCGCAACCAGGGCGGTAGCAATTCCCGACATGAAAACAGATGCCGCAAGAATCGTAGCCAGAATTGCTGGCAAAACCGGTGGTTTGCATGGTCTTTGCTCGATCTGGGTAAAAAACCAGATGACAGCCATGTCCGTAAATGCCACCAGGGCAACTATCTTCCAAAACCCGCTGAGAATGGCTGCAAACAGGAGAGTCTCTATGCCAACCAGGTATGCAAGCGGATTCGGACAAGGCTGGCTCCACCTCAAATAGATCCAGGCCAGAAGTCCCAAAAGGCCCAGACAGTTTGGAAGCATGTCTGGAGTGACAGAGGCCGACCATCTGGTCCATGCACCGGTGCCAACCAGAAAAACAGAGCTCCAGAAACTGGCACGCTGCAATGGGAAAAGGCGTTCGGCGATGGCAGCCACACCCACCACAGCCATGGACATGGCAACGCCCTGAGCCATGATGAGAAGCCAAAAGCCGTACGGAATTTGTTGGATAAGGGCGATGAGAATGCGTCCGGCATCGTATTTAAACAAGCCAGAATCGGATCGGGTTACCAGAATCTGGGCATGAACCGTTCCGGAAGGGCCATGCCAGAGCGACCATGCCAAAGGCACCAGGGCCAATGCCAGGATACACAAATCGACCGGCCTGATTTGAATTTCGGGCGAGGTTTGAATCTCGTTACTGGAAGATTCGGTCGACATCTCAGCGCAGCCATCCGGCGGTTCACTTTAATAAGTATCCGACAATGGATTATAATAAACTACATTTGTAGTTTATTGCAAATTTTTTTAGATTTCGAGGTCTGACGCACCGAGCGGTTTTAGGGTCTATCGGTGTGATTCCAGTTGACTTTGCCGAGTCAGGCCAGGAGGGGTTTCAGGATTGTTCCATGCACGTCAGTCAGGCGCTGATCGCGGCCGCCGTGGCGAAATGTCAGGTGTTCGTGGTCGATGCCCATCTGGTGAAGGATCGTGGCATGAATGTCGTGCACGCTGACAGGGTTGACCACAGCGCCGTTGCCGAATTCGTCGGTCTCGCCATAACTGGTGCCTGGCTTGAAACCGCCACCTGCCAGGAACAGTGTAAAACCGTTGACGTGGTGGTCTCGGCCGCTGGTCGGACTGATTGCACCGGTGTGCGGAGTTCTGCCCATTTCGCCGGCCCAAAGCACGATGGTTTCGTCCAGAAGGCCACGCTGGTGGAGGTCGATGATCAGGGCGGCCACGGATTGCTCTGTCACCCGGGCGTTCTTTTCGTGGTTCTGCTTGAGGTGGCTATGCTGATCCCATGGAGAGTTGTTGTTATCGAAACTCGGGCACGTAATTTCCACGAATCTTACCCCCGCTTCCACCAATCGTCGAGCACGCAGGGCCTGGGTGGCATAATATCGCTGATGCTCGTCGGCGGAATCCGTTCCGTATAGCTTGTGAATATATGTTGGCTCGTTGCGAATATCGGCCACTTCCGGCACGGTTGTCTGCATGCGGAAGGCAGTTTCGTAGTTATGGATCGCAGATTCAATCACATGTTTTTCCGAGGATTGGGCTGCAAAAGTGGAGTCCTGCTCAGCAAGTAGGGCAAGCTTGCGGCGCTGGATGGAAGGGGTATCGTGTGGAGCGATGTTGTCCACGGGGGTGCCTTTGGCACGCATCAACGTGGCTTGATAGCTGGCTGGCAGGAATGAGCTGCCAAAATTCTCGAGGCCGCCGTTGGGCACCCAGTCGTTATTCAGGACGACATATCCTGGCAGGTTCTGATTCTCGGTGCCTAGCCCGTAAGTCACCCACGCCCCGAAGCTCGGTGCCAGCCCAATGCTGCGACCGGTGTGCATGAGCAGATTGGACTGACCATGTAATGGCAATTCACCTACCATCGACTTGACTACGCAAAGATGGTCGGCCACGCGGGCGATATTTGGAAACAAATCGCTGACCCAAAGGCCGCTTTGGCCACGTTGTCCAAAATTCCAAGGGCTGCCAAGCCAGAGTCGGCCGGGGTCGGATGCCTGCGAACGCTTAGAAAAGGCCTGCGTCCCGATCGGCTTGCCCTCGTGCTTTTTCAGCATGGGCTTGTAATCAAAGGTGTCTACATGGCTTGGGCCGCCATCCATAAAACAGAATATGATGTTCTTGGCCTTGGCCGGCAAATGCTGGGCCGCATTCGCCCGGCTTGAGAAAAGCCCTTGAAGGGCAAGCCAGCCGAAGCCTGCGGAAGAACTTTTCAGAAAGCCCCGGCGGGTGATTGCATTTGCAACACGGCCCGGACATGCCAAAGATGGGTGATTCAACATTCGATCAAGACCTTCAAAGCGTTCATGAATCTGGCTTTTTTCTTAACGGTAGTGGATGAATTCCTGAGTATTGAACAGGGTGTGGGCGAGTTGCGCCCAAGCGGCCTGATCTCGCATGATTTCACCTGTGGTTGCAAACGATCGCACAGAGGCGGCCCATCGCTTGAGCTCTGCGGCTTGAGGTTCGCGTCCAAAGGCGTCGATGAACATGCCTTGGATGCGGTCTTCGGGTGTTGTTTGAAGGTCTTTGGTCAGGCGGGTGGCCCAGTGTTGTGCCAATTGATTTGACAGAGGATCATTGAGCATGACCAGCGCCTGAGTGGGCACATTTGTGGCATTGCGCCGGCCGCTGGGCTGTTTGAGATCGGGCAGGTCGAAAGTGCTCAGAAAGGCTGGAGGAGCCATGATCGACATCGTCAGATACAAAGATCGCCGGCCGTTGCCATCTACGGGTCCGGAAAAAAGCCGCTTGGAGCCGTCTTCCACGGCTCGCGGCGGGTTTATGGGTCGGCCATAAAGGGTCGGATCGAGCCTGCCTGAGACTGCCAGCATGGAATCGCGAATGGATTCTGCTTCCATCCGGCGGGTGGGATAGTGGTGTCGCAGGCGATTGGAAGGGTCGCGTTCAAGTGCCTGAGGCGTGGCCAAGCCCGATTCGCGAAACGTTTGTGACATGACAAGTTCACGCACGAGCCGCTTGGTTGACCAGCCCTGCCGTGGAAAGTCGTGGGCAAGCCAGTCGAGCAGTTCCGGATGCGATGGCTTATCGCCAAGCCTTCCAAAATTATCGGGCGTGCTGACCAGGCCCGTGCCAAAGATCCAGCCCCAGACACGGTTGACATAAACTCTTGATGTCAGCGGATGGTTTGGCTCCAGAAGCGATTCGGCCAGTTCCAGTCGCCCACTGCCGGGGCTGTTGGCAACATCATTCCGCCCCTCAAAAATCTCAAGGAAATCAGGCTCGACCAGTTCGCCCAGGGAATCGACATCGCCACGGCTGTTAAAGTGCAGACTCAAGCGAGCCATCTGGCGTTCGTCCATACCATTGGCGGAACGGGGAAAGGCGATGCCCTGCTCTATCGATCGATATTCGGCAACCAGTTTTGCGAGTGGATGGGCTGAATTCGGCTGATTTGGCAGAAGATTATGGGATAGGAGCCAATCAAGGATTTGTAAATCGCCTGGCTGGAGCTTCTGGTCGCACCAGCGGAGAACCGCACCTGAGAGCCAGGCGGCAATTCTTTGTTGGGCTTCGTCGTGCGTCTTTGGGGCTGGAGTGCGGGTGTCATAGAGCGATGCGAAACTTTCGAGCGTATCTTGTGGGGCTCCTGCAGCATCGTGGGTCACGATACCGGTGATGCTCAGCCAGCTTCGCTTATCGTAACCAAGATCATTGTTCGGCAGACCACCGGCAAGACCTGTTCTGGGCGGAAAATTGGGGTTGAGATCGGCGGTGGCGAATTCCACAGTGACACGCGTTACGCCATTTTTTAAGGGCCTGTCGGCAAACGATCGCCACTGTGGCTGGATCTCTTTAAGGAAAACAACCCCTTCGCCTTGAAACGCATTGGCCTCGCTGGTCAGATAACCCCCATATTCGCCGCCGGCAAGCTTTAGGCTGGCGAATTGGCCCGGAACTGTGTGCTGTGGAGGCATGCGCAATGCACCCGGAAGCTTTGATGATAAGGCATTTGTATGATACCCGCGCGGCAGTAGCCGGGCGATGGCCGAATTGCCTTCAAGAGCGACCAAGGGCGTCCCCTCTGGCACCCAGCCGTGGGCCATGCCTGCGCCATCCGTGACCCACCCCTTTGGAATATCAGGCTTCTGAAAGTCGGTCAGGACCTTGAATCTCTTGTTTGCTTCGATGCGTGCCTGGCGGGCATTTTTCCATTCACTGACCAAAGCATTCCAGCTCGCTTCAATGCCACCTTCGGCTTTCGTCAGTCGGGCCAGTGGCCAGGTGATTTGTTCAATGGTCGGAGCGGGGGCGTTTTTCTGCTCCAAAACCAGCTTCCAAAGCTCTTTTGCAGGTTTGAACGATCGCCACATGCCAGCCATTTCCGAGCGTATGCGGGCCCTGAGTTCTTTAAGTGCCGTAATGACCAGGGCGTTTTTTTCAGGCGTGTCGATTGAGCGGCTCGTCCAGCGGGGTGTCATGAAGACAGCACCGAGAGCGTAATAATCTCGCTGGGAGACGGCCTCCAGCTTGTGGTCATGACAGCGGGCACAAGCCACGGTGGTGGCCAGAAAGACTTTCGAGAAGGCGTCCACCTTGTTATTGATCATGTCCTGATGGATGCCGTTGAAGTCCAGACTGCTACCGTGGCGATGCTCTCCCAGATGATAAAACATGGTCCCGATCAGGCTTTCGTTTGTGCCTGTAGCCTGGTTGATCCGCGGCTTTTCAAGCAGGTCGCCGGCCAGTTGCTCAAGCAGAAACTGGTCAAAGCCGATGTCGGAATTAAAGGCCCGGATCAGATAGTCGCGATATTCGTGCGAGCCCTTGGCCGGGTTGTCCCACTCGTAGCCGTAGGTGTCTGTGTATCGCACGGCGTCCATCCAGTGGCGGGCAAAGCGTTCGCCAAAGTGGGGCGAGGCCAAAAGGCGATCCACCAGATTTTCATAGGCCTGCGAAGGGCTGGTTTGCCATTGGCCCAGAAAATCTTTACGCAAGGCAGGTGTGGGCGGCAGTCCGGTCAGTACCAAGGCAAGGCGGCGCAAGAGCAGCTCGGGCTGGGCAGTGGGTGCACTGTCAATACCGGCGGAATCCAGAGCGTCTCGAATGAACTTGTCAACAGGGTTTTGAGACCAGGCTGGATCGGCCACTTTCGGTGGTTGAGGATCATGGAGACGCTTGAGGCTCCACCAGTCGAGCCGTTTTTTGAAGATTTCCTCCCAGGCATCTGATGTCCCATGATGCGCGGTGACCTCTTTTGATCGCGGGTCGATGGCTCCCTGTCTGACCCAATCCGTGAGCAACGCGATTTCGTGATCCGCCAGCTTTTTTTTGGGCGGCATCTGGAGCGTTTTATCCGCAAACCGAACCGCTTTGATCAATAGGCTTTCATCGGGGTTGCCGGGTAGGATGACCTCGCCGGTGTCGCCGCCCTTGAGCCAGCCAGGTTTGGAATCGAGTCTGAGGCCACCTTTGGCAGATTTTTCGCCGTGGCATTTCACGCAGTTAGCAACAAGCAAGGGGCGAATTTTTGATTCGAAAAACGCCACTTTTTCTGGAGTGGGCGCGATCGTATCTGAAGCCTTTAACGCAACATTGAGGCTGACTAGAGTGAATCCAAACACAATGATGCGGTTCAACATGATCTCATCCATAGTAGAGGCGACCGGACAGCGTATTGCTCCGCAACCAAACTAAAAAAACGGCGTCGGGTGCGAAGATCACACCCGACGCGAATTTCAGCCAATCACTCCCAGCCCTTGCGGTACGCTGGGCGGTTGACAAATTTGTTGGCCGATTCGAGATTCGTTACACGGCCTTCGTTGGTGTCCCAGGAGACGGCCTGACCAGAGCGGATGGCCAGATTCCCCAGCATCACAAATTCCGTGAGTGGCGCGGAATAGTCGAAGTTCGAGCTTGGCGCATAGCCTTCCACAATGCCTTGCGACCATTCGCGCTGTGGATTGCCAGCGTGCTTGGATCGTGCCTCGGTCTGCTTGATCTGGCCAGACTTGACCATCGCTTCGACATCCTTGCGGCGTTCGAGCGGGAAAATCTGTGGGTCGGAGCAATATGCCTCAGGCTCAAAAATTGTGCCTTCCGTGCCGATGAACATCATGCCGCTGGAAGCCTTCTTGAAAGCCTCTTCAGGCACGCGGGCATCGCGTTCGGGCTTGTTCTGCTTGCCATCCTTGGAGCCATCGTGCCAGCTCACGGTCAGGGCGGGAAGCTTGTCGGTGGCAGCGAAGTGATAAATCAGCTTGCTCCAGGCCGGTGCGGTCAGGTCTGATACTGGCGAGCTTTCGGCCTCAATCTTGATTGGCACCTTGCGGCCCAGGACATTAAACGTGGCGTCCATGATATGGCAACCCATGTCGCCCAGGGCGCCTGAACCGTAAGCCCACCAGCCGCGCCAGTTGAACGGAGCGATGGTGTTTTTGCTCCGGCTCGACTTTTTGGTTGTGGGTTCTGGTGGCTTGGAGTGGTCGCCATTATCGAAGGTGAAATAAGGCTCTTCCACTTCCTGGCCAAGCCAGGAGTTCCAGTCGAGGCCCTGAGGCGTTTCGGCCGTGTGCTTATGAAGCGGGCCTTGGGGCCAGATTGGGCGATTCGTCCAAAGGCGAATCTCTTTCAGTGTGCCAATGGCCCCCTGCTCGATCCATTCCTTGACTTCCCGTTGGCCGTTCATCGTGCGGCCCTGATTGCCCATCTGGGTGACCAGGCCAGCAGCTTTGGCGGCTTTGTGCAGGCTGCGGATTTCGCCAATGTAATTACACATCGGCTTTTGAACGGCGACATGCTTTTTATGACGCACGGCCCACATGGCGGCCGGGAAGTGTGTGTGGTCGGGGGTGGAAACAATCACGGCGTCGATGCCCGAGTGCTGGGCGTCGAACATCTTGCGGAAGTCCGTGTAAAGCTTGGCGCTGACCTTCGTATCGCTCTTGCGGTCGGCGTAGAACTTTTCAAGCGACTTGGCCGCACCTTCAGCGCGATTCATGTCGGCATCGACCAAGGCCACGATATTATGAAGATCTGCCACATTGTGGGTGTCGGACTGGCCCTTGCCCATGGCTCCGATGGTCGCAATGTTGAGCTTTTGATTCGCCCCAAAAACACTGCGTGGCAGAATGGTGGGCATGGCCAGAGTGGTGGCCAGCATGGAGGTGTTGCGAATAAACGATCGGCGGTTGACAGGCATGGTCATGATACGGATTTTCATCCTTAAACAGGGGTTGGATTGGGGGCTGGATGCAGTGGGGTTCTGGAGACGTGCAAAGTCTTGTGATGGGCACGCCCGTGTCATATGTCATGTTAAACGAAGTGCATCAAAGTGGCCAGACGGAAAACCGGCGTGTACTGAGAGCGGCCCGATGAACAGGCCACGTGTTTGGGTCCTTTTTCAAGAGCGGTGTCGCGTTCAAAAGGCCACCATTGCCCATTCCATGCCGCGATTCCTGAACCCTCTCAATACGAAAGTTGTGGAGTCGAAAAAGGTAAATGAGAAAACGTCTTCAATTTTCTGGTATCATCGGCAAGTCTGGTTTTCGGGTCGCCCCAAACCATCGAAAACCGGTTCCATCAATGAACGCCAGGAATAAGGTTTGCTGTCTGGAACTGACTCGTTGAGATCAATACTCAACCCAGACTCTTTTTCAGGCTTTGGACTGAATTCAATACGATGAGGTATGTGCTTGAAATTCCCCAAAAAACCTACCGATATTGTCGCCTCACTTGAGGCGGGACATACCGTGCCATTGATCTGGCCAACCAAGGCGATTTTTGAGGCCATTGCCGCATCGGACTATGAAGCGGTCTTTTTAGTCGACATGGTGCCGGTTTTCACTTGGAACCCGACGACGGAACCCTTCGGCGGACAATTGGATCGGCTTAGAAACACAATCCTGAGCAAACCCATTCTGCTTGAACGGATCTATTCCTTGAAAGGCAAGGCCTTGTATGGGGATAAAGATTCCGTCATCTCGGTGGCCTTTTGGCTGAACAACTACACACCAGAGCAACTGGCAGCCTTGCCAACCGATTTTGAAGTTCAATATTTTGCTGCCAACGGCAAGGCCGCTCTGATGAACCAACAGTATCAAGACCGGCAATTGGCCGCAAAAATTGCCCATCTTGAGAGCCTGGAGCCGAAGCCAGACCCTGTTAACGAAGCGTCCAGGGCTCCAAAGGCAATCGTCGAGAAAACTCCCCCCCCTGCACCACTTGTCGAGCCCTCCAAGGCAACCAAAACACCAAGCAGCACACCGTTGACGGCACAAGAAAAAAAGAGCAATACTCCGAAAATCCCACCACTTCGAATCGGGTTGTCGCGACGTTCCAAAGAGTCATGACCTTCTGAACACAATCGTTTTTTTGGGGGGGGGTCAATGACTCCATTGGGTCCTGTCAATGGACCACCTGAAACCACTGCTTCCAAAACGTGTGATCCTCTCTAAAATCAAAGGCTCTGAAAAAAAATGTATCACGTCTTTGCATCGCCGCTGCGATATACCCAAGGCCCCGGAGCAACCCGAGACCTCGGCAAAGAGATCACTGGCCTTGGCATTTGCGGGCCTGCCTGCATCATCGCCGGCCGATCCGCCCGTGAACAGTTGGCCGAAATCTGGGAGGCCAGCTTTGCCAGCGAGGGCCTGACCTACCATGTGCACAACTTCGGCGGCGAATGCTCAAGAACAGAGATCGCTCTGGGTCGGGCGGCGGCGGAATTGTCAGCCGCAAAAGTGATTGTGGCGGCAGGCGGTGGCAAGGCTATTGATACGGCTCGGGCCATCGCAGCCGAACTGGCTTTGCCGTGTGTGGTCTGCCCGACCATTGCCTCAACCGATTCGCCATGCAGCGCGCTTTCCGTAATCTATACAGATGCCGGTGTGATGGACAGCATGCGCCTGTTTGCACACAACCCGGCGCTGATTCTTGTGGACTCGCTGATCATTGCCAAGGCTCCTTTGCGACTACTTGTAGCTGGCATGGGCGATGCGCTTTCGACCTGGTTTGAAGCCCGCGCCTGCATGCGCAGTGGGGCACAAAACCTGCGCGGCGGTGTGGCCACCCGAGCCTCGCTGGCGATTGCCGAACTGTGCTGGAAAATTCTGGTTGACGATGGCACGGCCGCAGTTGATGCCATGAAATCGGGCACAATCCCCCCTGCCCTTGAGCGGATTATTGAAACCAACACCCTGCTCTCAGGCCTCGGTTTTGAATCGGCTGGCCTGGCTGCTGCGCACGCGATTCATAATGGGTTGACAATCGCTCCTGAAGTGAAGTCGTTTTATCATGGCGAAAAAGTGGCCTTTGGCACACTCGCCCAACTGGTGCTTGAACAGGCCCCCACCGACGAGATTCAACAGGTGCTTGAATTCTGCTCGTCTGTTGGATTGCCCGTCAGCCTGAACGAGATCGGCCTGGGAAGCGCCTCGCCGGATCTGATCCTTCAGATTGCCGAGCGATCCGTTATCGCAAGCGAAAGCATCCACAATATGCCCTTCCCGGTGACCGCCAAAATGGTGGCTCAAGCGATTCATGATGCAAGCAGGATCGGATCCGAATGGCGTCAGAAACTGGGACAAAGTTCCTAGGCTGAACGTTCATAACAAGCTCAACACACTAAAGCGGATTGCGAAGAATTGTCAATGCGCCTCGATCTCAAAATTCGAGGAGTTCAAGGTATGTGATCTGGCAAATCAAAAAAACGATTTCGGAGATTCGTATGTCTCTCCGAAATCGTCGTGAAATTTTGGATCAATTTCCGGGGTTTGCCCCCCCCTGCTCAACCGGCTCTGTCCTTGCGGACAATTTCGTAATATGGCAGGCTTCGATCAAGAACTTCGGCAGCGGCTTCCGACAATTTCAGGCCTCGTTCATAGGCGAGTTGCCGGAGACGAAAATGGATGGACTCAGGCAGATAAATTTTCCATGGCACAATTCGTTCGCTCTCGGCTGCCGTCTTGCGCTTTCGACTGGCCCTTGGGGCCGACGCTTTAACTGCCTCTTTCGCAACCGGAGCAACCGCGACAACAGCAGCAGGAACCATTTCAGTTTCTTGCGGATCAGAGACTGAAACGGTCTCGGCCTGTGCTTCAATCGTCTCTTCTTCGACAATTTCAGGGCGGTCTTTTTCTTTATTGTCAGGCCGCATCGTGGGTCTTAGAAGTCCCGCCGGAACGTTTCCCAGACCTGTTCGTTTTTCGTTCGACATAAGGCAGGATCTCCTCCACGAGTGCCGAGTAGGCTTTGGCAGCCGATGACTGCGGCGAATGATCAAACACCGATTGAAATCTTGAATGCGCTTCTTCGACGCGAACCGATCGCGGTATCGTGGTTGTAAAAACCAGGTCGCCGAACAATCCGCGCAACTGACGTTCCACATCCGTCGAAACGGCTGTCCGTTCGCACATCGTTAGAACCAGACCACGAAGGGCCAGTTCCGAGTTGTCCAGATACATCCGGACTTCTTCGATAGCCGTCTGCAACTGCCCCAATCCGGCAAGCGAAAACAATCCAGGACTGATCGGCACAATGACTTGTCCTACCCAGTTCAGGACGTTCACGTTCAAGAGACTTCGTGCCGGACCCGTGTCAACCAAGGCAATATCATAGTCGCCCTTGAGCGGCTCCATGGCTTTTCGCAGGCGCCGCTCACGTCCCAATTCATTGGCCAGACTCAAATTGACTTCGGCCAGATTCGGACTCGCCGGCAGTAGCTCAACACCCGTCCAGGGGGTGACGATCAAGGCATCGTCAGCGCGAGCTGTTCCTGCCATGACTTCGGCCAATGTCGGCCCTTCACCAAGCCCCTGCCCACCTGTCAAAACCATTGTGGCATTGGCTTGAGGGTCAGCGTCTACCACCAAAACCTTCCGCCCGGCTCGCGCCATTCCTGACGCCAGATTCAGCAGCGATGTGGTCTTGCCAGTCCCGCCCTTCTCGCTCATCAAGGCGATCGACTTCATGTCGGAAACCCTCCTTTAGAATAGGTATCGGCAAAAGACCCATCGCGACTTCAGTACTATATCGCTTCGGGCCTAGTTCACTTTAGAACTAAAACCCCGCAGACCCCCTGCCCCTTCAGCACTGCCGAATCTTAAGCGCTTTAAGACTCTGACTCTGAAGACTTTTAAGGCTTAAGCCTTTCAAGTCTAAAATCCTATGGTGCGGAAGGGTTTTATACCTAAAGCCTTTCAGCATTAATTCACTTCGGCCCTGAAGTACTTAAAATTCTGAAGCACTTCAGGTGTTTCAGACTTATAGTTCTTTTAACCCTAAAATTCTTATTAGTCTAAAGCCCTTTAGTTATTTAGGTGCTTTAGGACTGAAACATCAAAGCCTTAAAGCGCTAAATCACTTTTAGTACTAAAGGCGCTTGGGACTAAAGAACTTTGATTCTAAAGGGTTAACGGACCACAAGCCTTTGGGCTCAAAATTTCTTCAGCACTTTAACCCAGAAATATCATGAGCAAGAGCAAAATGGCCCCAAGGCAAACGGCTTTTGTTCATGACCCGTCGACAGCCACTTTGGGGCCGAAGTTCTACAGGTTTATAGTTCTGCTTATGCTAAAGCACTGAAACACTTCAGGCTTAAAAGTCTTAAGCACTGTAATGCTCTAAGCCTAAAGTCTTAAAAGCCTTTAAGGCTTTAGCCTTGCAAGACTATGGTGTTATAGCCTTACAGAACTATAACGCTTCAGGTATTTCAGGATTTCAGAACTTTGGCGAAAAAGTCCTTTAATACTTTAAGCCTAAAACGCTTTAGGTAATTTAGGTTTTCAGTGCTAAAACGCTTTAATATCATTAGTTCTTTAGTGAAATAGGTTTTCAGGACTTTAAGCCTAAAGTATTCTGATGCAATCTGATGCAAAACGAGATCGAAGTCGCCACGAGTTCAGATCAATTCTGTGAATCATGGGAATAGGGCAGAGCAGGCAACGGGCCTGAAGAACTTGCAACACTATGGCACTTTAGGACTTTTAAAGCTTAAACCCTTCAGGACTGATGACACTTTGTGGCCTAAGTACTTTAGGCTTTAAAGATCTTCAGGGCTTTAGTCTTTTAACGCCAGAAACTTTTCAGCTCACCAGCCTTCGGGGCTAACCAATGGCAGCCGCCTGAGGGCAAATGGCAATCTCAGAGAGAGGGCAGGGGAGGGTGAAATTGGTTGTGCAAAAGGCTTGAAGCGCTTCAGCACTTTGGGACTGAAGATTTATAGGAGCTGTAGGGCTCTGGTCTTTCAGGTCTTCGGTGCTTAAGTTTATTAGCACTAAAACACTCTGGGCCTAAAGTGCTTCAAGCCTGAAAGGCTGCGACCAAGAGATGCTGCTGTCTCGGCAGGGTGGACGTCGGGGAGATCGTAGGCAACAGGCCCAAAGAGTTTAAAGCACTTTAGTGCTTTAGTACTTCGGTTCTTCAGTCTTTAAGACCTAGAGTGCTAACATGCCAAAGAGCTACAGGGCAACCGCCTGAGGGCAAATGGCAATCTCAGGGAGAGGGCGGGGGAGGGTGAAATTGGTTGTGCAAAAGGCTTGAAGCGCTTCAGCACTTTGGAACTGTAAATCAATAAGAGCTGTAGGGCTCTGGTCTTTCAAGTCTTCAGTGCTTAAGTTTATTAGCACTAAAACACTCTGGGCCTAAAGTGCTTCAAGCCTGAAAGGCTGCGACCAAGAGATGCTGCTGTCTCGGCAGGGTGGACATCGGGGAGATCGTAGGCAACAGGCCCAAAGAGTTTAAAGCACTTTGG
>CAMBEP010000009.1 GCA_945865635.1 Candidatus Kuenenia stuttgartensis | reverse complement strand
TTGGTGCTGGCGTGACTGTTGACACTGATCACAGTGCCTTCAATCGTCTGACTGATGCTGACGGTGTCGTTGTTGGCAGTGCCTTGAGCGATGATGACATCATCGGCGGTGCCGATCACCCGGTTGCGGCCATTCCAGAGATAGATCGTCTTAGCGAATGCACCACCTGTGGCGTCAACCGTTACCCGATAAGGATTGACTCCGATCGCAGGCGCGTTGGTCACCATCGTATCGGCCCCTCGGCCACCGATCAGAGTGACCAGCACAGGGGCGAAGAGGTCGCCGATGACGCCGATGAAATCCCAGCCCGTACCGGCATCGACTGTAATGCCGTCGACAAGTAGAGGGCCGTTCATGGCAGAATTACTGACAGAGACTGTCCAGGACAGGCCCACAACCTGAGCGACTGTGGAGCCTGTGACACGCAACTGATCGTCGTTGGCCGTTCCGGTCACGGTGAGATTATCAGCCACTGTGTCCACGCCAAAATCTGTGCTGACGTAAGTCACGGATCGGCCGGTGAGGTCGCCAATGTTGAACGTGTCGCTGGCCGTGCCGCCTGTCAGGATCAGGCCCTGAATGCTGAACGCGTCGATGGCGCGTGTCAGGCCGTTGATATCAATGCTGATATCGGTGGGATACAAGGCGTTTGGATTGACGTTGATCGTATTGTTGGAGGTCGCCAGGCCATAGACGTAAAGGTTGTTGACACCGCCTCCACCGTCGATTGTGTCAAGCCCGTCGCCAGCGTTGTAAATCACAACATCACCGTTGGCACCACCAACTATGGAGTCGTTGCCGAGGCCGCCTGCAAGTCGGTTCGAGCCATCACCGCCGTCGAGATAGTCGTTGCCTGATCCACCGGCCAGTGAGTCATCGCCCGATGCACCATAAAGGCTGATGGCGACCGTCATGCCGCTGGCGTTGATCACATCATTGCCCAAACCACCGAAAATGCTTGTGGGCAAGCCGTAACCGCCCACAGTGACTGTGTCATTACCACCCAGGGCATTGACATTGATAACGCCACTGAAATTGCTCAGATCATTCGAGCTTGTTAGACCATTCACTGTGAAATTGACACGGCCCGGGGTTGTTACTCCGTCGAGCGTAATCGTGTCAATATTTTCAGTACCGTCGACCAGAATTTGATCGTTTGTTCCGCCCTGAACCAGGTTGCGTCCATTGTTGAGAAAAATCGTATCAATAAAAAAGTCGTCATTGGCAATAATCGTCGTTCGGACAGGATTGTCGCCCAGCGCTGGTGAGTTCGCCTGCAAGAAGTCGACCCCCAGGCCGCCCTTGAGCGTAATCAATACTGGAGCTGTGGCTACAAAGGTACCCCATATCCAGTCGTATCCATAGCTCCCATCAATCAAAATTCCATCCACCAGGGTGGTTGCAGAGAACCCTGAATTCTCGGCCCGAACAACCCAAGGAAGGCCGGTGACTTCTGCAACTGCGGAATCGCCAAGCAGATAAATTCGGTCGTCGCCGCTTGTTCCATTGACAGTGACCATATCGGCCACGGAATCGATCCCGAAGTCTGTATTAACAAGCGTAATGCCCGTGCCTGTCAGGTCGCCAATATTGAAGTTATCAGAGCCAGAACCACCTGTCATACTGACTTGCGTGAAACTGCCAGCATTGATAACTTGCCCAGCGATCAGCACTTCAAACAAAGTACCGTTGAGAGCCTGTGGCTCAAGTGTGAAGCTGTTGCCGACGACCGGGTCACCTTGGACCAACAGGACGTTCAGCCCAGTTCCGCCCGTAATCGTATCCGCGCCGTCTCCAGCACTCCAAGCAACGACATCATCGCCCGCTCCGCCGTCAATCATATCGGCCGAAAGGCCACCCGAGATATAATCGATACCGTCGCCGCCGGAAAGCGTGTCGGCAGAGGCTCCGCCATGGAGTTTGTCATTGCCGGCTTCACCATAAGCGGCAGATTCCGCGGAACCAAGCACGATTTGATCATCGCCACCGCCACCGTAAATGACGACAACGGCTGTGGCGTCAGGTCCAAAAACCGTGTCATTACCCTCACCGGCCTGAATATTGAATGTGCCTGTTGTCAGGCCTGCCGTCTGGATGAAGTCGTTGCCTTCTCCGCCCGAGAGATTAAATCCTCCCAAACCGGTACCTGTGCCGATACTTCCAACAATAATTCCGTCATTCCCTGCGAAACTTGCCACGTTGAGAATGTCGGCGTCGACAATTGTTCCCAACAACACACCATTGTAATTAATCGCTTCATCAAGGCCAGAAGCTTCGAAGTCGAGTAAATCTGCATTTGGTGTGCCATAGACATTGACCCTGTCCGCGCCGGTTCCACCACTGAAGCTGGCCGGGCTGCTCTCCTGAGTCACATTAAAGCTGTCGTCGCCGGCTCCACCAATAAAGTTCACGGTGGCATCGCTACTCCCCAAAGCCTTGAAGCTGTCGTTGCCGGCATTGCCCGAGATGTTCAAGAGATCTCCGGCAGTGATTCCACTCAGCAAGACAGAGGTTCTCAGGCCACTGACTTGGACATCGCCTGGATTTAAAGACGGATTCGTGTTCGAATCCGCAACCAGAATCGTATTGTCGCCCTGGTCTGCTGAAAGCGTGTAATTACCCGAACCTGGAACGGTGTTGGAAATTTGAATAGAAGTGACATTAATCGCCAAAGTTTGATCGGAAAGTCCGTTAAATATCGTCAGTAAAATGCCATCGTCCTTGACACTTACCTGACTGCCCACGACAAGGAGCAAATTCTGGCCGGAACCGCCATCGAACTGGTTGAAACTGTTTGCACTTTCATAATCGTAAAAAACGTCGGCATCGTCACCGCCAAAGAATTTGTTATGACCACCAGTCGCCATGAAGTGATCAAACCCTGATTCACCATAGGCCGTTACAGTTTGAGCGTTTGCCAGATCTGTAACATAAGTTGAATCTTCTCCGGCCCCCATGAATGCTACGACCGGTACTGGGGTTGCTGCATTATTGTTGACAAATAAATCATCATTGCCAATGGATCCCAGCACGGATATCTGGTCGATCTCAGTCATCGTCAGGGTCGAGAAAATGCCATTGACCAGAATCGTCGCAGGAACCCCGTTATCCTGATTGATGCTGAATATATTGCTTGCACCGACCGTTCCCGAGAGGGCCAGGTTGTCGAACCCAGTGCCACCTACGAGTGTGTCATCACCACCTGAAAGCAGGAATGTATTGTTCCCTTCGCCACCATCAAGCGAATCGTTGCCCACGCCACCCACCAGGGTGTCATTGCCAGCCCCACCGATAATCGTCGCATCGGCGCTGAGATAGTCGTTGCCATCGCCTCCATCCACCTGAATCTGGGTCAAATCCTCAACACCAGAAGCCACCTTGATGGAATCGTTTCCGCCCAATCCAAACATTCGTAAAACCGAACTGGTATTGGTGAAACCATAAAGATTTGTCGCTGGCAAACCAGCCGACTGAATTCCCACAAATTGTGGGAACGGCTTAAAGCCAACGTTGGTGCGGGTGACCGACATGGAATCGTCGGAACTATATCCATAAACACTAGTCGTAACTTGGTTCGTATCCGGAACTCTTACGTTGACCTGCTTCAGTCCTGTCTGTGCCAGGCTGTCTTTCGGGAACGATAGACTACCGAAATTGGACCCGTTGAGCACGAGCCCAATCGTGTCATTAGGATTCGTTAGCGTTGAGAAATCGCTGTTCACATTTTCGACGTTAAGTAACGACGTGACCATTGTCTGAGTGTGAAGAGGATTACCGTCGCCAATGCTTGTATTCACATAAACGGATAAATCATTAGCCACTCCATAGACATTTTGATTGATCTGGACCGTTGAAAGTCCTGAATCTCTCGTGGTAATCGAAAGCGTGTCGTCGCCTGTTCCACCATCAATATAAACAGCTCCATGATCTGGGCGGGTGAGCGGTCCGAATTCGTCCTCCCTGTAAAATTGGTCGGACCCACCACCTGAACCGATATTTACTGTCGCCTTCGTGTAGCCAATCGAATAAAAGTCGCGCCCTTCACCCGAATAAATCGAAATCGAATTCAGAACATCCAAGTTTTCCTGAATCGTCAATTGCGCTGGGTTACCTGTGACTGAGTCGTAATCCACTTTGGTAACGGTAAGCCCATAAGGCGTGTTCACAACAAAAGCGAAATTTTCCAGAGTGTTTTGAGAAGTGACAGTATAGGTTGATGTCGGCGAATCGTATTGGATATCCAGGTATTGCCCAAGATTATCGTCAGCACTTACATTCATCTGATTATTGGCATCAATAAAAACGTTCAATGTCATCAGTCGGCGAGCTTCCAGATCGTCTGCCATGGGGGCAAACAACGCTCGCCCCTTCATGACCTTGCGGAATGGCTTGCGAAGCGACGATGCCCAAGTGAATAACCGTGTGAGATTCGTGCCTAACGTCATTGTCGTGATTCCTTGTGTTCGTTGTTGAACGTCACATATAATTCGTGGAATGTGCAGTGCCACAAAGCAACCCGTATCACGCGATTACCCCATCTTGCACAGACTTCGTCACATGTATATACTCCGCAATACTATGAATCTACCAAATTTGGCCTGATAAAGCACCCGGTTTGTTGTTAAAATACGACATCAAAAGCAGCTTGTAAGGAATATGGCGATTAATCATGTTGTGAAAAGTTCAACCGCTTCCCTCCAAGGAGATTGTGCCGACTTCTTATAAAGAAGAATCGACACAACCCTCATGAAAGTCAACCTGTAGGATGTTGAAAAAAAGCATCACCAGGGGTTGTATCAGGCGCCATCAACCCGTGAAAACCGTTTCCGGACTGCTTAGATAAACGTCAAAATGGGAGCCATATCGAGCCTGGTTCAGGCTCAAAGCTGCTTTAACAGCCGCTGATACGCATCGCCCCACATGGCCGCCCGCCCTGGGCGTGGCTCATATCGTTTCACAGCAAAGCTTTCCGCCAAAATTGAGCGGGCCTCCTTAAGCCCTGATACCCGCCCGCTGGCAATCGCCTGCATCATGATATTACCAGCCGCTGTGGCCTCAACCGGGCCTGCCACCACGGCTCTGCCTGTTGCGTCTGCGGTAAGTTGACACAAAAGCTCGTTTTGGATGCCTCCACCGACCAAATGGACCGTAGAGATCGACGTGTTCAGAATCGACTCCAGCCGTTGAATCGTCCAGCGATATTTCAGCACGAGGCTGTCCAGAGACGTACGGATGAACTCGCCGGGTTCGCCCGGAATTGGCTCGCCAGCTTTGGCCGCCAGTACCGCAATGCGCGAGGGCATGTCGCCGGGCGGCATGAGTGTCAGATCGTCAGGGTCAATCACTGTGCGCAAAGTCTTCGCGGCCGCCGCCAGCCGTGTCAATTCTGCGTAATCATAGTTCACACCACCTCTTTGCCATGTCCTTCGACACTCCTGCACCAGCCAAAGGCCCATGATGTTCTTCAAAAGTCGTGTGGTGCCGAAAACGCCTCCTTCGTTTGTGAAATTGGCTGCAAAGGTTTCAGGGGTGATGACTGGCTTGGGGGTCTCCACACCCATCAGGCTCCAGGTCCCGCACGAGATATAACACCAGTCGGGTGGTGCTCCAGGCTTGGGGTTTCCTGTATAAGGAACACCCACCACAGCACTTGCAGTGTCATGACTGCCAGGAGCATAGACGGGTATCGACTTCGAGCCGAGCCCGAGTTCGTCTGAAACGGACTTCAGGATCGTGCCGATCTGATCGCCCGGTTGTACAAATTCAGGCAAAATCTGACGCGGAAGGTTCAGTCGGACGCAGATTTCGTCGGACCATGTCCCAGTGCGCGGGTCCATGAGTTGTGTGGTCGAAGAGTCACTGCTCTCACACGCGCGACGACCCGTCATGAGCCAGGTGATCACATCGGGGATCATCAGAAAGGTTTCGGCCATCTCCAAAATCGGGCTCTTGGCCAGCTTCATGGCAAACAATTGAAAAACCGAGTTGAACGGCATAAACTGAAGACCAGTAATCTCATACATGCGCTCACGCGGGATCAGCTCAAAGGCTTTTTCCATCATCCCATCCGTGCGTGAGTCGCGATAATGTACGGGATTGCCCAGAAGTGTATCGCCCCGACCCACCAAAGCAAAGTCTACTCCCCAGGTGTCGACCCCACAGCCAGCCAGATCCGCCTTTTCTGAAGCCTTCCCAATCGCGGTCTTGAGCTCGGCCCACAAGCGAGGCATGTCCCAGTGCAGGGTGTTCAACATCCGAACCGGCCCGTTTGGAAATCGGTGCACCTCTTCAAGCAGCAGTTGATCACCTGCCAGACTGCCTAGAATGCCACGGCCGCTTTCGGCCCCCAAGTCCAGCGCAAGAAAAGTATCAGACATCGTTCGGCTCAGTTTCGGTTGACTAGATTTTGACGGATGATTGGATCAGCAGGCATAGCCAGCCTGGTGAGCGAAATCGGTTCGCTGGTGATTCTTTAAAGGCTAGTGCCTGAAGCGAGTCTCGGCAAGACTGAAATTGCCTGGAACCGACAAATTGATGGTTCTCAGCCGTTATTTCATGGAAATGAGCAGCTTTGAACGATTGTTCAGAAGGTTTTCAGAGAGATATAAGATAAAGAGGGGATTACCAAACAAACTAACCCGAAGCGCGAGCAAGGGCCGCATGCTAACCCGCAGCGCGAGCAAGGGCCGGATGAGTGATTAACCACTCCAGCATAACCACCTACAATTCCGGGTGTTGCACCCAACAGCAGGGCTTCTGGGACGTTCGCCCTTGCTGAGGTGGCGCGTTAGTTTGGCTGATGAGCCCTGATCAAAAGTCTCATCCTCTGCCGTTGGCAGTTTACATCCGTTTGGAAAATTAATCCTTGCTATTTAAGGACTTGCAAATGATGATAGAGGTACTAGGTTCGCGCATAATGCCGGACGACTCGCTTGAAGCTGATCTGGTTCGTGTTCAATCAGGTCTCAAGCTCGCAGGTTTGTGCATGAAGCTGTTCCGAATTGTTTTGACGGTGGTGAGAAAGGGAAGATCGAATGCGAGTTCGCCTGCTGGGATCAGCGCGTTTTATGATACAGTTGCTCTCCAGCGTTATCGCTGCACCATCGGGTGTCAATCGCGTGTTGATTGCAGTGGAGACTACGAAACCAATTGCCGCAAATTGCAGATCGGCTTTGGCGATTCTAATTCCATTTTTGATGGTTTATCTCAGTGCTGGATATTCTCCGGTTCTTGCACAAAGAGTCTTTGTGCATCCAGGGGCAGTTCATGGCAAGGCTGAACTTGATCTCGTGAAGGCAAGAATCGCTGCTGGAGCGGAGCCCTGGACCAGCAAATTCGAGGAAATGCGAAAGTTGGCCGTACCAGGTAATCACACCACTGCCCCGCATACGGAAAATGCTCAAAAAAAAGATGGAACAACGGCTTGCGCAAACGCTCTCGCGTGGTATTACACAGGTAATGAAACCTATGCGAAGAACGCAATTGGAATTCTCAATATCTGGGGCACCACATTCAAAGGCTATACTCCAGTGGATGGGCAGAACCTGCTGCAAGGCGGGTGGATTGGAGCCCTCCTGGGCCCGTCTGCCGAAATCATGAGAGGATATTCTGGCTGGGATCGATCGGATATGGCACGCGTTCAAGCCATGTTTAAGAGCGCGTTTTATCCGGTCTTGAACAAAATGAGCACCTGGAACGGGAACGTTGATCTGACTCAGATCGATGCGATGATGAACATTGCCGTTTTCTGCGACGATGAAAACGAGTTCCAGCTCGGAATCCAAAGACTTAAATCCCGAAGCCGCAAATATTTCTACCTGATTTCAGACGGCCCAATTTCGGACCTCACATTCTGGTTCAATCCGACAAAACTGGTGAACGGTTTGACCCAGGAGACATGCCGTGACAATGGCCATCATGCTCAATATGGAATGGCATCGGCATTTCATGCAGCCGAAGTCGCATGGAATCAGGGTGTTGATGTTTATGGAGAAAACCGTGAACGATACACCACAGCAATGGAGCTGATGGCGGCTCAATTGCACTCAGGGAAAATGCAGGGAACGTGCACCAACAATACGTCGACCACCGATCTCTACGCGACCTGGGAAGTGGGTTATCACCATTTTCATAACAGAAAGCAGATGAATTTACCGCATACGAAGCTTCTAATCGACGAAAAGATTAGAATCAAGGGGCAATCCGACTGGAACATTTTTTACGAGACCTTAACACATAATCAGGACGGCAGCCCAATGGCGATTCATAATCCTTTAAGATAGACATCATGTGCTGTAGCCCATGTCCGCTGACGTGGCGGGCTTTGGGTTTGATATGCGGAACCGGGGCTAGCTCCAAGACCGCCTAGTAAAGCACCAGGCTTGAGTGGGCGCTAACCCGTTGGCCCTTGAATCCAAATTCTTCTCCAATCAACTTTCGCTCAAACCTACAGATCCGTTGAGTTTAGCAACAATCTCGCCGGAAGCTACGGGCTGAACTCCCTTGGGAGCGTTGAAAAATCGTACCAGACCCGCTTTACACCCTCTCGGGGTGATGGCCAGAAGGCTGCCGGTCGGCGTGCTGACGGATCCCAGAGAAAGCCCTGAACGAAAGCTCCGGCCCGGAAAGGCCCGAATGGTCGTCAATTTCGTGGCCGACATCTGACTCGCCATGTCGCCCATGTTCATCATGTGACCGCTCATGTCTGAAATCTGCCAGACGGTAGCCTCCTGCGATGCCTTCGCCGGAGCCGTCACAATGCGGGCGAATCCAAAAGTAATGGCAGCATAGTAGGATGAGATCCGGCTGACCCAGAATCGTATGAGATTCCAGCAGGGCGCTGTTGAACGTGAACAGGCACCAGCCAGACCAGTGCCGGTGCATAGGAACCGACCAAGCGACGACTGCCTTTGAGCGACCAACAGTCATAAATTGCCATGGAATCCTTACAATTTCCTATGAGTCGCAGTATGAGAATGGATGACGTTTGGAAGGTCAATCCGCCCCACAGATTTGTGAAGTCAAAGTGTCAAAATAATTAGACTGGGCAAGATAATCAAGATCAATAGACAGATAAACCCTGAAACTTCGCAAACCACCCAATTTTGATTTGACCCTGCTCCGTTGATTCCATGAACAACCGTTGGGGCCCTACCACATAATCACGTCTTAATCTTCAATCCTCCAGAATCAACATTGATCTTTTGCAAATTCTTCATACAATCTTCACATCTATCGAAACAGGTTTTCGTGTTTGTAGCCGACCCTTTTATAAAAAAGGAGTACTTGCGATGATTGGACTGATCCGTGTTGCTTTAAAATTAGGCGCCGTGGCACTGATGGCTACGGCAGGAGTGGCGCGGGTGGCGGAACATCCAAAATCTACAAGTCGGTTGGCAAATTTGAAATCCGTGTCATCAACATCTCCATATTTAGACAACTGGCTGGTCTCGATTGCCTTGAATGACCACCGCAATGCGTTTGTAGTCAGTCGCAATGGCGGGATCATGAAAACAGTCGATGGTGGAGCCAGATGGCTCGACATCGAACCTGATTACAAGGGCACTGACCGTTGGTTTCGTGATGTTGCCTCTACCGACCCCAATACAGCCTGGGTGGTTGGCAGTCAGGGCCTGATCCTGAAGACCAGCGATGGTGGCCAAACTTGGGATGACCAGACAGTCGCCACCTTTCCCGATCTTTCCAGTGTGAGTTTTTTTAACAAAGAGAATGGATATGCCGTCGGGATTGACGGAACGATTGTTCATACGACCAATGGCGGTCTGAGCTGGTCTGTGGAAGCCAGTTCGACCAAGAGTTTTTTATTTGATGTGGCGATGTCTGATTCCAACACCGCCTGGGCGGTCGGAGCTCAAGGCACGATTGTGAGAACCACCGACTCCGGAAAGACCTGGTCCAAGGTCTTCCGCGATCCTCAAATCAATCTTCACGGAGTGGCGACGTCAGGCAGTCAAACCGTCTGGGCTGTGGGTGGTCAAGGGGTTATCCTGAAATCGTCAGATGGAGGTGCCACATGGAGCCATCAAAATTCGCCCAAGCTTCGGCTTCTGCTCTCTATCAAAGCCTTAGACAATAATACAGCCTGGGCTTGCGGCAGTGATGGCGTCGTGATCCACACCCGTGATGGCGGTGAAACCTGGGTCAGACAAGAGACAAACGCCAATTCGTTTCTTTACGGAATCGGTGTGACGGATGCGACCAATATCTGGACAGTCGGAAATCAGGGCGAGGTTCTGGTATCGCACGATGTGGGCAGGACATGGCGCAACTCACCTTGAAAGAAGCGATTCCACAGGCGGATCATGGGGAGTCATTGGCTCCTGATTCTGGCACAGCCGGCAGATTATTCGCTTTTCAGAAATTTGAGGCGTGCCAATTCCCTTGGCCCCGATCCTCTATCGGTGTAGGATGAATGTATCCGCAGGATCACGTCTGTCAGATCACTCACGAATACACTCATCCCAAAGATCGAGGTTAAGTCCATGTCCAACAGCCAGTTGAATCGACGTCAACTACTCCATTCAGGTATCGCAGGCCTTGGTGCTGTGGCGATCGCTCCGAACTTTGCCAAGGCGGATCCCGCCGGATTAAAACCGCTTGAAATTGGTGCCAAGGCGCCTGACTTCTCTCTTCCCGGGGTGGACGGCAAGAATTACCAGATTTCCGATTTTAAAGAGGCCCAGGTTCTTGCCGTGATTTTTACGTGCAATCACTGCCCGACGGCCCAGGCTTATGAAAAGCGGATTATCGATCTGACAGCCCATTACAAGGCCAAAGGGGTGGCTGTGGTCTGCATCTCTCCAAACGACGATAAAGCTCTACGCCTGGACGAACTCGGATATACGGATGTCAGCGACTCCATGGCCGACATGAAAATTCGTGCAGCCGATCAGAAGTTCAATTTTCCTTATCTTTATGATGGCGAAAACCAGAAGGTTTCGTTTGCCTATGGCGCACTGGCAACCCCTCATGTTTTTGTATTTGATAAGAATCGTCAGTTGCAATACCACGGCCGATTTGATGACACGGAAACCGGCCCTGTCAAAACGCCTGACACGATCCATGCCATAGAGGCATTATTGGCAGGCAAAAGCGTTCCCGTGGCCATTACGCGGGTGCGCGGGTGTTCGACAAAGTGGTCTGACAAGCGAGCTTCCGCAGTTGAACATTTGGCAAAATGCGACGCTGAGCCTGTCGGTCTTGAAAAAGCCGATTTAACGATCATCAAGAATCTCGCGAAAAATGAGACGAAAAAATATCGGCTGATCAACCTTTGGGCGACCTGGTGCGGCCCATGTGTGGCGGAAATGCCCGAATTTGTGCTGATAAACCGGATGTACCGCAATCGCGACTTTGAAATGATCACCATCTCTGTTGATAAACCCGAGGATCGGTCCAAGGCTTTGGAAGCCTTGAAAAAGCACCATGCTTCAAACCTGAATTTCCTTTTCACCAACGAGGATCAGGATGCACTGGCAGAAGCGCTCGATAAAGCTTGGCCAGGCCCAGTTCCACATACGGTTTTGATTGCCCCCGGCGGCAAGATTATCTATCGCAAGACGGGTGAAATCGACGCTCTGGCCCTGCGGCGGGTTCTGGCAGACACCCTCGGCCGTACTCATTGAGAATATTGTTCTTCTGCCAAACGTGGAACGCTTTCAAGCGTTCCACGCTCCTTGGAATGATTGCAGAATCGCCCCTGTGGATGTATCCTGGATAAATGCAATCCAGCTCATTTCGGATTGTTTCAGGCCTGCCGGCGGTTTGAGGTTGAATCGAATTGTTGTCTTGCGATCCGCATTCGCATTCCACGCCTTAAAATCACAGTCGCGCACGATCGATTGTTCGGTAAGAACTTTGCCGGCATTCTCGCCACTCTCGACCTTTGTCGAAGCCGTTTTTTGAACACATGCGGCCGTCACCAGGAGATCCTTGGAGGATTTGGTTGAGCGGCTTTTGCGTAACATTTGATTGAGATCAACCCGTAATTCTCCGCTCGGACCGTGAAATTCAAAGCCCAGATGAATTTCCACCGATTTTCTCCTGGTCGCCGTGATCGCATTCTTCACCTTCTGAATGGTTTCGGGCTTGGTATTGGCCAGCATGGGAGTGATGCCATCGATCATCAGCATGGGAGTGAAATACAAACCGTTCTCGGCTGTTTTCATGAAAGTCGGCCGAGTTTTGGTAAAAACTTCGTGATATGCCATTTGTCGGCCGCTGTAGCGGGCTTCTGAAAACGGGTCGCGCCAGGGACGATTGAAATAATCCACATGCCATGCCAGAACCGCTATGCGGTCACTCGATTTTCGCTCTTCCTCCAACAGGCGGCCAATCAATCGCTCTGCATCAGGGCACAAATCACAACCCTGTGAAGTGAAAAGCTCGACCAGAACCAGCTTGCGATTCGGATTCTCCTGGGGCTCGCCCAAGACCATTGCAGGTGTGAGAATCGATCCCAATCCAGCTTGAATCACTGAACGACGGTTTAAATGGATTGTCATCACCTTCTCACTTTCATCTCAGTTCGGCAGCGGCAGATATACAACATCCTACATGAATCCAACGGAATTGAGAATCGGTCGAAGTGCATCATCATTAGAAACTGCTGAAATGAAAATTATGGTAACGGAAAACTCAATAAGGCGCCGAGTGAACGACCAAGTCTGTTTCCAGGCCTGGCTGGCAACTGGAACTTTGGGCGATCCGTTTTCTAGTAGGAACCCTCAACCGAACATGGCCCGGTTCCCAAATTGTTATCCGAAGTTTGAGCTTTGGTGAAAGATCCGCGATATGGATCCTGCTGCACAGGAATCAGGCAGGCTGTCGATTTTTTCGACAAGCCTGGGCCTTTTTTTCTCATCCAAGGGTTGTTTCTGGTGATGTTTTCTGTCATGATTTTAGGGATATGGTCACAACCTCCCTGCCTTCAAATCATCGATTTGCCGCTTCCGAGAGCACATCGGGCACACTTCCGAGTGTGATAGGCTCGAGTCCAGCCATGCGCGAGGTGGCCAGAATTACTCGTCAGGTGGCCCCAAGTCGTGCCTGCGTATTGCTTTTAGGCGAGACCGGGACGGGCAAGGAATTGATTGCACGGGCGCTTCATGATCTGGGTCAGAGACGAAGCGGGCCTTATATCCGTGTGAACTGTGGGGCCTTGACGGAAAGCCTTCTGGAAAGCGAACTTTTTGGGCACGTCAAGGGTTCATTCACAGGAGCAAGCGACAATCGGACCGGTCGATTTGAAGCGGCCCACACGGGGAGCCTGTTTCTGGATGAGATCAACAGCACCTCGCCGAAGCTTCAGGTGAAGCTTTTGAGAGTGCTTCAGGAAGGTGAGTTTGAGCGAGTCGGCGACATTCGTTCGGTGAAGGTCGACACGCGAGTGATCGCCGCCACCAATCGCGATCTGCGTGAGGAAGTTGCAGCCGACCGTTTCCGCGAAGATTTGTATTATCGCCTTAATGTTGTGCCGATTGTGCTTCCTCCCCTGCGTGAGCGGCGTGAAGATATCCCCATTCTGGTCGAGTATTTTCTCAAGCGTTTCGCAGCCCAGAATATGCGTGAATCGCCGATGGTAACGACTGAAGCCATGCAAATGCTGGTCGATTATGACTGGCCAGGCAATGTTCGAGAATTGCAGAATTACGCCGAGCGTGCCGTGATTTTAGGCGTTGGCAATGAGCTGACAGCAGCGGATCTGCCACCAGAATTGCGAGGGGAATCGCCCGTGGCTTGGCTTCCGCGCTGGACGGCGCTGGGCAGGCCCAACAGTTCACCTGCAAGTGTTGTCACTCAGGTTTCCGTACGCCCTCTGCAAAATGTTGTCAGTGTGGCTGGCGATGCTTCGAGCCGGGCCATGGAAACCATGGCAGGTGAATTGGTTCGAATGGGTGTCTCGCAGGCGCCTTCAGGCTCTTCCAACCTTCACGAGCTTGTGGTCGGCCAGGTAGAAAATGAGCTGATCCGGCATGTCATGCATTTATGTGATAATGTGCAGATCAAAGCCGCTGCCCGACTCGGCATCAATCGCAACACACTTCATAAAAAGATTCAGGAAATGAAACTTGGCCAAGAAGGTGCTGAACCGGAAGTTCTGGACGAAGACGTTTCGATTTGAAATGTAAAAACGCATCACATCCGATTTCTGATCGCTTGACAGCCGATTCCGGCTCCCATACATTTAACGATGCAGGATTTCGCAAAGCGAACAGTATGGGCAATCAGCCGATCAGATTCGCGTATTTGTAAATTTTGCACTCATGGAAACCATGAGGTTCGAATCCTCAACTCCAGTCTCGTTCCAGCAGGCCCTGCCATGACTTCCGACATGTTCAGAATCAGTGGCAATGATTGACCGGCCCTGAGGGTCATCATTCATCCAGGATGAATGGCCCCCGCTGAATCAACATGGGCCTTCTGGCGCGAAACTCCTCATTCTCAAGAGATTGATTGAACCATGCCATTCGCTAATTTGAATCGAGAATTCGCTATCTGGATTGGCGTAGCAATTTTTATCGCGGGATTGCTGATCGCTTTCATTTGGAAAAAGATCTATCACTGGCTTGAGTTGCATTTCCCTCAAATCACGATTTATGAATATCAAAAAGCGGTTCGTTATGATCGAGGCAAACTTACAGGAATTGTCGAGCCTTCGCAGTTCCGATACCGGTCATCAACCACAACAATCAATATCTTTGAAATGCGTGAACAAAATCTGATCGTTGCGGGTCAGGAAGTGCTCAGCTCAGATGCATTAAGCTTTAAAATCAGCCTTCAGTGCCGATGGCAATTCACGGATCCAGTCAAAGCATTCACAGTAGTAGACGAATATTACCAAACGCTTTATGCTGACATTCAATCCGCAACCCGCACTGTGATGGAACTCATGACCGCCGAGCAGATTCTGGCTAGTCGCAGCATCATTGGCGGCCAGATTGCGATGATCGTGAAAGAGCAGACAAATCGTTATGGAATCTCGATTCTGGCTGTTTCAGTGCGCGATTGCATGTTGCCCGCCCCATTGAAACAACTCTTCTCAAAAGTGGCTGAAGCCAGGCAAGAAGGGCTGGCGGCCTTGGAGCGTGCCCGTGGCGAGTCCGCCGCACTGCGCAGTCTGGCTAATGCGGCCCGAACCGTGCAGTCCAATCCTGGCCTGGGTCTGCTGCGACTCATTCAGACGATTGAATCAAATGCAGGGAATAAAATCGTATTTGATGGTTCAGAGCTTTTGAAAATGTCACAGCTTACCGGCAAAACAGAAGTCTCTGAGTGAACTTTCGTTGATTTTCAACCTGCTTTGATCCTGAAAAAAGTGAATCCCATGATCCTCGCATCTTGACCGGTTTCATGGATTTCGTTTAGTCTATACCAGAGTGTCCAGATTGCCCATCTTCCGGTTTTCGAAATTTCTCTCCGTGCGATTATCGGAACCAA
Organism: Candidatus Kuenenia stuttgartensis; assembly: GCA_945865635.1. Classification (GTDB taxonomy): domain Bacteria; phylum Planctomycetota; class Planctomycetia; order Isosphaerales; family Isosphaeraceae; genus QWQI01. The sequence continues at coordinate 112,734 of CAMBEP010000009.1, read as the reverse complement.
TTCTTTCGCACTAGCATCAAGGATTCCGTCATGGCCAAGTCTTTGAAGCACCGGATGTGCCCGACTGTTGTTGAGCTTGAAGGTCGAACCGTACCAACGGCTCTGGGCGATCCTGTCGGCACTTTTGCCGTGGTCGATGGGCGGCTGGCCCTACCCAATCAGGCCACATCGCCGCGTCTGAATTTTGATCGAACTTATTTCCGATACGCAGGTAATGGCGGAATTGCCGTGAAAATTGTTGGGACGGCATCCGACGGAGGAGACCTTTTGATGGGGCCTGCCGTGAAGGACCGGTTTGTAAATCCTCTGCCCAGCAATCGCCCGATTCCCTTGCCCACAGTTTTTCAATTTCCTGCTGGTCGTAATGCCCAAATCGTAAACTTCCATCCTGGCCAGTATTCGTTTCCAGTTTCTGGTGGATGGTCAAATCGGGTCGGTTCCTATCACCTTTCCATTCAGATTGTGGGCGATGCCAATGGCGACATGAAGGTTGACAATACCGACATTAAATTGATTCGACAGATGATCTCCAACCCTGCGTCCGTTCCGCTCAATGTTTATCAGTCGGCCGATTATGATGGGTCGGGTAAGGTAGCCAACCGTGACATCATTCTGGCGCGTCAGAATCTGGGAGTGGTTTCCAACATTCGGCCTTTGGCGTTTGCCTCTGCGATTGATCCTTCGGTCACTCCGGTATTTCATGGTTATGTGCGATCGTCCAATATTGCATTGGTTTTGTCGGGTTCACCTGGCGCCGGATTTCTGGCGACAAACCTGAGCTTGCCGACAAGCACGGAAACAGGAGGGGTGGTAGGTGTCAATGGTTTGTCTCAAATTGCACTTCCAGTCGCGCTTGGTTCAAATTCCATCAGTGTCTCTGCTCGCGACTCATTCGGTCAGTCGCTTGAAACGTTTATCAGCGTGAATCGACTGCCAGTGGCGGTTGTGGTGTTGCCTGACCTCGGCGGAACGGTGCCCAGGAATCAGACTCCGGCGGGTTTAAGTGCGTTTTATGGCAATCGCGGAACACCAGCCAGCCAATTGATGCTGACCAACGATTACACACCCCTGTTTGCATCGCTTTCTGCGACTGGATATCAACCAGGCCGCGACCTTTTTGCAGTCCCTTACGACTGGCGACTGGCTCAGGCACCGACAGATGGAGCCGCCGATGGCACGCTTGCGAATCTCACGACTTCAGTGATGACCCAATCGATACCAGCCTATGAAGTCAGCTATTTTGGTCAGGTCTTGGCGTCGATGGTGGCCAATGACCCGACCATCACCTCGGTTGACATCGTCGGCGTAGGTGGCGGATCACTGCTGGCCAGGGCCTATCTGCAAAGCCCCGCTTACGGAAGCACTTTCGAGGTGGGAGTCAGCACTCTGAAATTGCCCCAGGTTGACAGCCTGGTCATGGTCAGTGCTCCAAATGAAGGGGTTCCGCAATTTCTGAACCCTTGGAACAACGACTTCAACGATGCTTTCGGATCCACCACAGGCAGTGTCATGGCGGCCTTGAATCCGCTCTATTCCGGAGTGGCCGCGGGCACTTCCACAGTTCCGGGCACGGATGTGACAATCAATCAGTCTGCCATTATTGATCCTTCAACATCGTTGCCAAGCCCGTTGATTTTCGCTCATCTCTATTTCCCGTCCTTCCGGCAGACGATTGCCGACACCAACTTTCTTTCCATCAACGGCCTCCTGACGAATGTCAATCTGGTGCCCGGCACTTCACCTGACTTGCTGCTGGACCTGAATGCGGCCAACACGGCTGGAAATAGTCCATGGCTGGCCCGAATTCCACAAGCGTCGGCTTCGTTTGGAGTGACCACAACAACAATCACCCAGTTGACTCAGCAAACCGGGCTTGGGGGTACCGTCTGGCCAATCGGACAGGCCGCCCCAATTCCGACAGTTGACAATCAGGTCTGGTACCAGTCGACAACAACAACCGATGTCGGGGATGGGGTCGTGCCTTTGGACTCGCTTTTAAGTGTCTTCCCGAACGACTTGAAAATTACACTTCAGGTTTGGGGCTCACCAAGCATAACCCCCCCTCCTGGCATCACATTTACAACCACCAACGGGCCAGTGACCCATATCGGGCTTCTGTCGAACATCGACTTTTTGACCTGGCTGAGGAATCGTCTGGTTCAGTAAGCCAGTCGATAAGAAATCCCTTCACGGAATCAAAGAAAAACGACGAACAGCCATGAATTTCATCATCGTTCAGGGCGATTTGCTCAGTCAGCCTGTGCAAGTCATCGTCAATGCATGGAATCGTAACATCATTCCATGGTGGCTTTTATTGCCTCAGGGCGTCTCAGGGGCCATCAAGCGCAAGGCTGGCATCCAACCATTTCGTGAACTGGCTCGCTTAGGCCCCATTCCTTTGGGCCAGGCTGTCAAAACCGGTCCAGGCCGCCTACCCTTTCAAGCCATCATTCATGTGGCAGGCATCAATATGATGTGGCGATCGTCCGAAAGATCCGTAAAAGACTCTGTTCAAAATGCAATGAAGCTCGTTATCCACAATCAATTCTCATCCGTCGCCTTCCCACTCATCGGCGCAGGCTCCGGTGGCAGCCGCCATGAACAAGTCAGGCAATGGATGACCGACGCGCTTCAATCCATTCCGTTTGAAGGCGAAGTCAGGCTGGTAGAATTTAGAAAAGAACTATAGTTGTCGCGGCCACACATGATACATCGTATCGGAATGATGCCGGAGGCATCAAAGCAAGTAGCCGGTGGTTGAGCGAAGCGACACCTTCCGGTTATGAGACTCGTTGTTACGCACATCTTGTAAAACCATAAATCTTCGATATTTGAGCGGATTTTGATTTAAAGGCCAAAGGCCTGGCCTAAGATAGCCCAGGGCAAAGCCATGGGTCAGCGTAAGTCTATAATATATAAACTCTTACCATCAAAAAATCAGGTAGGGGGCGCATCTTGACGGCTCACAGACCCTGGGCGTTGCCCAGGGCTTTCTCAGGCCGCACCTTTGATGCTTAAATCCATTGTTTACAAATTGTTAGACTCGAACTCCAAAACCTCGTATAGAAATCTAAGATATACAACGAGGTCAGGGGACCTTGGCCTACACCAAAGGCCTCTTTGCAAGCAATGAAAGTAGGATCTTTGGCCATGAGCCAGAAAACCATTGGTTCTTCAAATCAGGAAGTTATTCTTGGCCTGTTCCTAAGTATAATAGAGATAAGAAGATATTTCCAAACGGCCGGCGGATGACTCGCAAAAAGAGTCATCCGCCGGCTTTTGGGTTTTTAATGAAAGGTCTGGGCGAACTTCCAGTGAAATCAACCGCGGGCTGCGTCGTAACGCTTGGCGACTTCAGCCCAGTTGACGGTGTTCCACCAGGCGGCGACGTAATCGACTCGCTTGTTTTGATATTTCAGATAGTAGGCGTGTTCCCATACGTCAACACCCAGGATGGGTGTGGCGCCGTCCATCAGGGGGCTGTCCTGATTCGGGCTTGAGGTGATGGCCAGCTTGCCCCCTTTGCCGACGGAGAGCCAGCCCCAGCCTGAGCCGAAACGCTTGACGGCGGCGTCGGAGAGTTGGGTTTTGAAGGCGTCGAAGCCATTGAAGGTGGAGCTGATGGCTTCAGCCAGTTTGCCAGTTGGCTTGCCGCCGGCATCGGGGCCCATGATGGTCCAGAAAAGGCTGTGGTTATAGTGGCCGCCACCATTGTTGCGAACCACCATCTGAATGGCAGTGGGGAGGTCTTTGAGGTTCTTCAGAAGTACTTCCACAGGCTTGCCCTGGAGGGCGGTGTGTGGCTTCAGGGCGTCGTTGAGATTTTTGATATAAGTGGCGTGGTGCCGGTCGTGGTGAATTTCCATCGTGCGGGCATCGATGTGCGGCTCAAGGGCCTTGAAGTCATAAGGCAGGGCAGGCAGGGTGTAGTCGGCAGCCAGGGCAGACTTGGCAAAGCCTGTGGCAGCGGCGCCGGCGAGGCCGAGCGAGGTGGCAAGAAACTGGCGACGGTCGGTTGTCTTCATGTTTTGAGGCTCCCTAGAGGTGATGGATGCAGTGAGCAAGTTCATGCATAACCTTTTATTTAAACGAACGGGAAGGTAAAGGCAATAGGCTGGGGGTAAATCCTGATGGAAAGGGCGGGGCCGGGCTGGTTTGAGGCCGGAAAACCGAAAAAGGCCCGAAACCATTACGGTTTCAGGCCTTTGAAAAAAGCGCTGTTTGGGTTTGTAGTTTGAAGGATCAAAGCTGGCCGTGGCGGCGGCGGACACCCAGGCCGAGGTCGGAGGCCGAACCGATCAGGTTGGTGTAGGTGACGATGTATTGCTTGTTAGGGCCAACGGAGACGACGGGTGTGTTGCGATTGGCACCCATATTGAGAGTCAGGACATTGGCGTTGGCCGCGTTGAATTCTTTGACGTATGACGAAGTCACACCACCCGCTGTGGATTCATAAACAACAGCAAACTGGCCACTTGTGGGTGCCAGGGCAACTGAGGGCCGGGTTTCTTCGGCGGCGGCCACATTCGAGATGACAAACGTGGGCTGAAGCGCACCGGCGGGGTTCATTCGGCGGGCAAGAACATCGCGGCTGACTGTGGACGGCCCGGATTCCCAGGCGAAGATGCTATTGCCGTTTTGGTCGATCGATGCGCTGGGCATGGTTTCCATCAAAGCGGCCGTTGTAGCGACTGGTCTGACGGGGGTGACAACAGCACCGGCATTATTGAATTTCAGGGCGAGGATATCGCTGTTCGGAGCCCCTGTGGTAAGCCTGCCATCGGTTTGCCAGGCAATGACATAGTCGCCGATAAGGTTGCGGGAGAGGGACGAGGCACGTTCAGGCTGGGCTGTGTTGGCGACTGCAACAGTTCCCAGCGGAGCCCCTGCTGCGGTGAATCGGGCCTGGTAGATGTCGGTATTACCGGCACCCATGTCCACGGTGTAGCTGACGGTGAAATCGCCGGCCCTGTTACAACCGATTGAGGGGTCGTATTCCTCTCTCAGAGAAGACGCAATTGGAATAAATGTGTTTGGGGCACCGAGAAGGTTGACTCCGGCGTTGCTGATCCTGGTTGCAAGCACATCGCGTGAGCCAGCCGTGGTTCGATCCCAGGCGACCCACATTCTACCATTGCTATCCATGGCCACGGTGGGGTTGGAGTCATCCTGCCCGACCTGATTATTGACGACAAAGTCGGGCGTCAACGGTGCGCCTCCGGTATTGAAGACGCGGCCCATGATATCTCGTTCGCCGGTGGTAGCGTTTCTGACGGTCCAGACCACGGCGTGTGTGCCGTTCCAGCTTGAGGCGTTGGCTGATTCATATTCATGGTTGGCCGTGTTCAATGGAACGACGAGTTCGGCACCGATGGCGAAGAGCTTGCGGTCTTCCATGACTTCAGCACCCAACCGGACGGCGCGGTTTTTGCGGCTGCGGGTTTGCGATTGCGACGAATTGCCGAGGACCTGTTTGATGAACGTGAGCATGGGGGCACCATATTCCTTTCAGGAATCGATTGGGTGGATCTTCTGTCGATGTGTACAGATCTAAATGACCGCCAACACGGCGGTCCGAAGGATTAGATCAACGCCCCTGGCATGCATTTCCAATGGTTTTTTAATGGACCTTATGAAATGCAGAATGGCCAGGTTTTCGCTTGTTTTTTTGAAGCGGCGGATCAATCAGAACCGGAAGAACTTTCAAGCCGGTTGTCTGTTTTGATCTCGTTGCTTCAAGCTTCTCATCACGCTATAAGAACGTAGAGAGATCTGGGTTGTGACATGGCATGTCAAGAAAAATAAAAAAAGGCCTTGACGACAATGTCCGGCCTTTGGCGTTTGGGTCAATCCAGTGGGAAGAGATCGGGGTTGTCTCGTTCATGGCGGATTTCATCCACCACGTCCTTCTTGTTCCAGCCTGCATAAAGCCGATTGGGAGCATTGAAGACCATTCCAGGCTCTTCAGAAATACATCGATAGGCATGCGCCACACCGGGAGGAATGTAGACGGCTGTGGGATTCGACAGACCAGCCACAAACTTCATCCTTCGTCGATACGTAGGGCTCTCCGGCCGGTTGTCCCAACAATACACACATAAATCGCCAGGCCCTATAAAAGCGAATCCATCCGACTGATCCGCATGTTCATGCGGCCCTCTCGAAACGCCTGGCAATGTGCTGGAGACATAAGCCATGACCGGCCATAGCTCTTGATCCAGCTCATCGTGTCGAAAAAGCTCCACCAGCCAGCCGCGATTGTCTGTATAATTTTTAAGTTGGCGAACAAGCACTCCGTCAATAGGTCCATCCACAAACGGCTCGCAGGCCATAGTCTTCATTCCTTTTAAGAGAGCCAATCCATCACTCAGACCCAATATTGGACACTAAGGATATTAACGTAATCGACCTTAATTGCCTAGATAATTGCAGCACATTCCGATTTCAAGCGGTGTCGATGGCTTGAAGTGGAATGGCTTCTGTCAAAGTCTGGAGATTAGAAAAATTAGCCCGAACATTGACGATCAATGTACGGGCCGATTTAAGGATTCAAGCCCAATCGAGCTTTTATCAAGCAACTTAGACGGCTCTGGATGATCCCAGAAAATTGGTGTCGCCTGTAAATGTTATCGATTTGGGCTTGGTCGCCGTTGTACTGAATTTGTAAACAGTCTTACCAGCGGCAAGCTTGAGGGTTTTTGTCGTCGGCTTGGCGCCTCCGATCGTCAACTTCAAAGTTCCGCTTGGTTTGCCTGTGCCTGGCGAGGCTGGTGAAACCGTAATCGTCCATTCCTGTACATTACCAGGTTTTTTAACGATCGTCCAAGCCAGATTGGTGCTGGCCTTCGATGTGCTGACCATCGCCATCGGGCTTGAAACAGCGATTCCCATTGTGGTTTCTGCCAGTTTCGCTAGGAGGTGAAGCGTCAGGCCCGCTTTACTGACAGTGTAATTCCAGGTTGCCTTGCCGGATTGCATCTTTGACGTTCCAAGAATTGTCTTGTCGTCATAAAATGTGACTGTCGCATTTTCGTAAGCCACTGCCTGATCTTGGCCCACCTGGGCTACCAAGGCGACTTTCTGGCCAAATACCGCTGCCGTTGGCGCCACAACTACGAGAACCCCAGCCGCTTTCGAAACAACGACCGAAACCATTGCAGAGCTTGAACCTTTGAAATTGCTTGCCTCAGCAAATACCATCTGAATTGTGTGTAAACCGACTCCAAGATTCGTAAGGCTCATCGTATAACTACCATCCGCAGCAGCTCTAGTTGCAATTGGGCTCAGGGCTCCGTCCAACTTCATCTGAACCGACGAATCCACAAACTTAGCGTTTGTATTGGACGAAAGCTGTCCGCTCAATACAAGCGATTGGCCAGTTTTGATTTGTGTTCCACTTGCCATCAATATCAATGAGGTTGATGCTTTCGCCACTTGGGCGTTAACAACCGCTGAACTTGCCGCCTTGAAGTTGTTTGATCCAGAAAATGTCGCTATAAAACTGTGAGAGCCCGCACCAAGGCCAGAAACACTAAATCCATACGATCCGTCCGCAGCGGCCGTTGTATTACCAAAAACAACACCGTCTACTTTCAGCTCAATCGAAGAATTCAAAACCGAAACACCGCTCCCCGTCGTCATTTTACCCGTCAGGCTTATGGCTTGACCATAATCCACGCCTGTACCTGCTAGGGTCAGGCTACTCGACAATTTTGAGACCTCTATGGTCGACGTCGATGAACTTGAGCCCTTCACGTGACTTGATTCCGCAAATGTCGCTATAAAACTGTGAGAGCCCGCACCAAGGCCAGAAACACTAAATCCATACGATCCGTCCGCAGCGGCCGTTGTATGACCAAAAACAACACCGTCTATTTTCAGCTCAATCGAAGAATTCAAAACCGAAACACCGCTCCCCGTCGTCATTTTACCCGTTAGGCTTATGGCTTGACCATAATCCACGCCTTTACCTGCTAGGGTCAGGCTACTCGCAGTTTTGTGGATCTCAATGGTGGTGGAGGTCGAAACCGACGAGCCATATTTCTGATCGCCCGAATAGGAGGATGCAATTTGATAAGTGCCTGGCTCCCATGGTGTTCCCGATGAGCTCCAGCTCGCTTTCCCTTGAGCATCAAGACCAGGGCTGGCAAATGCGACCCCGTTCTTCTGAAAATTCATGGTACCCGTTGGAACAGTACTCCCCGCAGGGAAACCAACGGCTGCATTGAGAGACCAGTTCCCACCAAATTCCACTGACGTATTCGTGACATTTAAACTCGTTGTGGTTCCAATCTTTGGCAAATCAAATCGTGGAACAGAACGTGTTCCGCCCAAAGCTCCACCAAGTGCATTTAAACCAACCAGTTTGAAGAGTGCCGCCAAATCGCCCATTCCACTGTCGTCAGCAGGTGCTCCCCGGTCTGGATTTGCAAAATACGCGATCGATAGCTGCGGGCCTGTCGGTGATTTTGGATCAAAAACGAACTCGTTGGCCACATTCAAGAGATTCATCCCAAAAATGCCATCAATGCCAGGAGCAACGTCAAGCACATAAACCGGCACATCAGTAAATTCCAGAATCCCTCCATCGGAGCGCTGAATCTCCAGGGTTTTCAGTGTAAATCCCGATACCGTTTCGGCTCCAGCCACACCTTGCACGTCGATGGAAGTCGTTGGATTGCCTAGATCCAAACCAAGAGATAACGCCATGTCGGTCGAAATCACCGAGAGCTGGGCACCCGTATCAAAAAGAAAATTGCCCTTGCCAGAGGTCATGTCGCCATAGGTGCTTGTGATATTTGGGATCAACCAGAGGAGTGATTCCGTAATCAAGTCTCCTGGGTCACTGGAATTGTCGGCTCCGAATGGGATCAATGGCAAATAGACCGTTTCATAAATATCGATATTGGATGAGTCATAAACAATCGTGTCACCTGGGTTTGCAAATGTCAGATCCGGGAAGGGTATCACCAGACCCGGAAAGATATCTGAAAAATCCAGCATGGCACCTTGCATCTTGACATGTGCGGCCGCTCCATCCGGGTATTTGGGTGATGGATTCAAAGCCGGTGTGCCGGTGATCGTTGGCAGCAAGGGCGAGTTGTCCGTGCCGACAAACGCCTGAATGTTCGGAGTCGCAATTGCGGTATCGCTCAGCGCAATATTGAATTGGGGAAAGCCCATATCGTCAAATGTCAAGTCGAATGAGTGCATCCCATCCGAATAAATCGTACCGGATTCGGAAACATCTCCAATAATCACACCGCCAATGCCTTCTGCCAATGCACCCCCTACAACCTTAATCGGTATCGGGCCGACATCGACCATTGCAAAGAAATCTTGATCTTGCGCAGCAAAGGTGACCGCCGATGCGCCAGAATCAAATATGCCCAGTGCCGCGCGCTCGGGTACCCCAAATGCCTGAACCACCAGAACCTGATCGCCAAACTGATCCAGATCGGGAATCAGTGGAATCGTTAGAACTGCCGGTAAAGTCAGTAATTGTCTCGATTCCATCAACTCAACACAAAGACTCAGTTGCCGAAGCCGACGGCCGCTTGAAAGCGTCTGTCGCGCAGGCTTGCTTGAAATTGCCCTGAAAATTCGGCTGGTCATCGCTGGCTGCTGTGGGCTCATCGATCAATCTCCGTTTCAACCGCACAAAATTCTTCGGATGATCTGACAGATTCCAAGGCGAATTCGCATCAAAACCAAAGCAGGTTTCATGATTTCCATCCTGATCATAAACTCTGTCGGCGATAAACTGGAATCTGTTTCTAAATCATGACACATCGGTATGATCCGGTCAATCCGTCTAAAAAAGAAACAGATCCCCTCCTAAGCATCTTGCCGAATCTACCAGTTTCACGCTGTAATAGACTCAATCAAGCTCACTCTCAGTCATCGCGACATACTTGAATCAAGGCTCGAATATGGCCAATCCTGTGGAACGTCCCAAAACCTTTCGTCCACTCTTGGTAAATGGCCAGCCTGTCGTTGGATTCGACCTCGGTACGACATTCTCCAAAGCCGCTTTTATTGACACAGACCATCAGCCACGCCTGGTCCCGTTGGGTCACTCGCAAAGCCGGGGCAGCGATCTCTTTCAAATGCCTTCCGTTGCCATTCTCAGGTCTGATAAATTGATCGTGGGCGATGAACTCCCTCCCATATTCGACCCCGATGATATACCAATCCGACTGCCAAAGCGATTCCTGGCCGATCCACGACCAAGATATCCGGAAAACAAACCCCGATTCAGCGCATCGGAAATCTGTGCGCAAATACTTAAACGACTTAAGGTTCGAACTGAGCTTCATCTTAAAGTGCCTGTCCGTCAATTGGTCCTGACTGTGCCCCCATCGTTTGGCAGTCGTCAACGGCACTCTATACTTCAAGCCGCAAAATGGGCGGAACTGGATGTGATTGACCTCGTTGAAGAACCCGTGGCAGCAGCCGTTTACGATTGGATGGTCGAACGCACAGCCAAGCCCGGGGCGACTCACCCGCCACTGGGTGTGAAATATGGCGATATCCGAGCTGGCAAAGCAAATATGCTGGTCTTTGACCTGGGCGGTGGTACGCTTGACATCAGTTTGTTACATGCTGATGGCATGAAAGTTCAGGTCATGGAATCGTGGGCGGGTGGCGAATTTCTCGGCGGAGCCGATTTTACTCAAGCAATTGCCGACTGGATTGCGGCCGAAATCCGAGGCAGAACTGGCTTCGACCCAGTCTTTCATTTAAATGCCAGAGATAAAGTTTATCAGTCCGCAGAATCCATGAAGCTGGAAATGGCAACTGCCGAAACTAGTCGTCGCCACTGGAAAGATCGAAACCTAAAGCTTGAATTGACAGCCGATCATTACAATCGCTCGGTCGAACCACTTTTGACACGAGCCCAAATGGCAATTTATCAAGCCGCTTTATCCGCAGAGAAACAGCTTTTTGAGCCCGTAAAACGCCTCTTGATCGTCGGGGCCGGCTGTCGCGCACGCGGTGTCAGGGAAATGATCGAAACACTCGATTCAAAACGGGTCGGTAGCCGCGAAATGCCTGAAAACGGCTCGTTCTGGGTGGCTCTGGGCGCCGCCGCCACCGCTTGGCTGACCCTTCAGAACCCTGGCGAGAATACACTTGGACCAAGTGACCAAAATCCTAAAATATTTCAGTTGCAACGAAAGTCAAATCTCAACCTTGGGATTGTTGCATGGGACCACGCCAAGTCTGATTACGCCATGCGCGTCGTCATCAAATCAAATTCCCAACTGCCAGCCGAAAAAACCGTTTCCTTCGGCAAAGTGAAATTCAATCAGCCCAGAATCCGGTTGAGGGTCGTCGAGTCACCAACCCAGAACTTGCTGGATTCCAAAATCGTTGGTGAATTTCTGGTGGAAACCGAAAAAGGGTTGGATGACCATCTTGAGTTGAAATTTCAGTCGGAAGTCAACCGGGATCAGGATCCAAACCGCGATGATGAACTTAAAGTTACCCTTGCCTATGACATGACGGGGCGGGTTCGTGTGACTCTCCTGGATCGCAGAACCTCTAAAAAGATTTCTAAAACCATCGAGCCAGAACCCGTCAATTCCGATTCCATCGAAGAACAGATTGCCAATTCGCCAACCCCCAAACCACCTGCCACATCGACACCAGACGATGAAGTCAAGCGCATGCGACGACAAATCCTCCAACTCAGGGCCGATTTGAAACTCGCTTCGAAAACAACTTCACAAAAAGCCAATCTGGTCGATGATCTGGTCGATGTCGAATCACAACCTGAAATACCATCTCCAGCACCAGAACGCCTGAAGCCACCTCCAGTTCCTGTCCGTGATTCAAATCCATCAAATAACGATCCTGATCAGGAACTGGAATTAGACCTGCCTTTGGAAGACGATTCCGATATTCTGACAAATCGCCCCTTACAGACCTTTTTTGATGACGATTCCATCGTTCTTGATGCCCTCGGCGGTTCTCATATTGCACAAGCCCCTTCTGGTGTTGCCAGCAATTCCATAGAAAGTCTGGAACCAGACGACTCCATGGCCATCAATCTCGGTGTCACGTTACGTATGAATGATCCGCGACTTGTCGGCTTAAACTATTCCATGAAACTTATTCTTTTGGAACTGTTGAAAGACGAGACCTGGACGTGGGATCAGTTTACAGCCCTTTGCAACTCGCAACAATCACAGCCAAAAGTTGTCTTTGAGCGACTTAATCAGTGGTCCGAATCAAAGTATCATAATTACCTCCTGACACGCGACAACGAGAATCTCAATATCAGAAATTCCCTTTTGAATTGAATCAAGGCGACAGAAACCCAATCTACCAGACCATTTATAATAGCATCAGATCATTTCTCCATATTGGCCGGATAGGGACGGAGACTTGTCAGAGAACGTCTCCGAATGGCTTCAAAGTCCCTACTCAATGGCATTCAATCGCATGCGGGAACGACACGGTGCCGTAAAGGTTTTACAGAAGAGATGCTGTTTTTTCTATCTGCTTTCGCCGCAGTCCTGTCTTGGACTCACCAAATCCTAATAGATGCTCAATTGCCCAGCCTCCGCACGATAACCCAATGCCAGTCGCTGAAAATCCGACTTCTGTCGCTCCATCACTGGTGCGGACCAGCCTTTTTCCTCAGCCATAATCTGCGATACCCGGCCTGATGCCGCAACGGCCGCGTCTGCATCCACAAACAAAGCCCGTTCCCGCCTTGCCAGAACATCTGCCACCGTCTCGGCCATCTCCTCTCGTGCCATTCGCCTCACCATCAATTCGGTCAATGGCAACTCAGCAACAATCTGCCCGGATTGCAACTCGGCCTGACGATCGTATCCTTGTGCGTCCGCACCCTCTTCAATCCTCATGTCTTTTGTCTGACACGCTTTTTTTACAAAATCGCCAACAATCTCCGCCCTGTTAATTACATCTTCAGACATTTGTCTATAGGTTGTCCATTTTCCTCCGACAATCGTAATTAATCCAGTGTCATCAACAAATATCTGGTGATCGCGTGAAACCGACGATGTCGATTTCACCTTGCCTAAAGGCTTCACAAGCGGCCTCAATCCCGCAAACCGGCTCTTGATATCTGCCTTGGTTGGCTTTTTCATGAGATATCGCCCAGAATAATCCAATAAATAGGCAATCTCTTCCTCAAGCGCAACTGGCTCGGCAGCCACTTTTGAAACCGCCGTATCTGTTGTTCCCACAAGCACATGACCCAGCCAGGGAATCATGAATAAAACCCGCCCGTCGTCCGTCTTGGGCACCATCAGGGCACAATCGCCCGGAAAAAACGACCGATCAAGCACAATATGCGTCCCCTGAGCCACCGTAACCATAGCCTCTGCGCCTGGGTTTGCAAGTTTCGCAACTGAATCACTAAAAACCCCCGCCGCGGAAATGACCACTCTTGCCGATATCTCCAATGTTCGTTCGCCAGTCGTTCCATCCCCATGAATCAAACGGTCGCGAACCACTGCTCCAATCACCTTCCCATTCACTTTTTTCAGTTCCATGACCTCGGCATGATTGATTACGATGGCTCCCTCGCAAATCGCTGTTCGGGCCAACGCCAAGGCTAGTCGGGCATCATTAAACTGGCCGTCCAGATATTCCACCCCGCCCAGCATGTGGTCTCCACTGACACCCGGCAAATGCCTTAACGTCTCGTCTCGACTCAATAATGTCGAATGCTCCCAGCCGAACTGGCCCGCCAGCAAATCATAAGTTGCCATTCCCATCCCATAAAATGGTTTTTCCCAATATTTCTTGCACGGTATCACAAAACGCAGTTTATGCACCAATCCAGGCGCATTGTTCAGCAATCGGCCCCGCTCCCGAAGGCTGTCACGCACCAGTGAAACCTGCCCTTGCCTTAAATAACGCACGCCCCCATGAACCAGTTTCGTGGATCGACTGGATGTGCCTGCCGCAAAATCATCTCGTTCCACCAAAACCACACTCAGGCCACGCTTGGCCGCATCCACCGCCGCCCCCAACCCTGTTGCACCGCCACCGATAATCAATAAATCCACCTGGCCCACTGTCCCTTCAAGCCTGTCCCATTGTTCTTTCCGATTCATCGTTGCAGACATTTTTTTTTGACTCCTTGGGAAATACAATGGACGATTGGGCGCTGGTCAAACTCGTTACACAGATTCCGGTTGATCCAACTTGGATTTAGCCGTTCGCTTCGGTCCCTGAGGCGACCCGGCACTTGCCTTCTTGGGCTTCGGCTGAGCCCACGGAGTCTCCTGACCGCCTTCCAAACTATCGCCTGGCTTCGTCATTGCCAGACGCTCGCGGGCTCGGGCAGCATATTCCTCTGACATTTCAAAGCCAAGTGTTTGACGGCCCAGCTTGCGAGCCACCGCCAAAGTTGTTCCACTCCCCACAAAAGGGTCAATCACCCAGTCGCCGGGCGACGAACTGGCTTCAATGATCCGACTCAGTACGCGCTCCGGCATCTGGCAACCATGCCATCCCGCCCGCTCTTTGAAAGTGCCGCACACCCGGGAAATATTCCATGTATCGCTATCTCCAGAAAAACCTTCCGGCACATCCTGGGGCCTTAATATCCAAGTGTCATCTGGCATCCGACCCAGCGGATTCGCTCGCTTGTCGTTGTAAATCAACTGCCGGGCCGACGGCACATGCAAACCCTCTTTATGAAATGTAAAATCCATTTTATCTTTCACAAAATATAATAAATGTACATGGCTGCGCGTGAATTTATTCTTGCAATGCACGCCAAACGTGTAATACCAGATTACCCAGTTGCGCGGTATGAATCCAATCTCCCGATGTGCCATCACTTTCAATTCGGCCGCATATTCATCACCAATCGCAAGCCAAAAGCTGCCGTTGGGTTTCAGTACACGATAAATCTGCCCTATCCATTCCTTGCACCAATTTAAATAGGCTGTGTCATCTCGCCTGTCATCATAGGTGTCATAATCGTATCCAATATTAAATGGAGGATCTGCAAAAGCAAGATCCAAGCTCGCTTCGGGCAATCCCTTGAGTCCTGCCAAGCAATCACCCAGATGAACACCCTCTTTTAATCCGCCCAAGATAGTCCATCCTCAGTTTGATGATTCGACTGGTTGGCCACAATCCCGTATTGACTCTCAGAAGTCTTCCCATACTACACTCTGGTGAGCCAAAATCCAAACCAACATTGCTAACTTCCGGCCCTATCCATGCTTGATCAAGCATCACCCAAACGGTTATGTTAGATGCACCCTCAAGCAACTGCTCAGCAAGTTTTCTGAACCTTTGATCAACGGACCTGTACCATGACCCGACAACGCATCGCCTTCGGCCTGACATGCCTATTCTCTGCTTCACTCATCCTGAGCGCCATCATGAAACTGGTTGGCTCGTCAGAAGTTATGGAAGGATTTGCCAAAATGGGCCTGGCCGATTGGCGAATCATCATCGCTTTGGGCGAACTGTCCGCGACAGCTCTTTTTTTTCTGCCTCAAACAAAAAATTTCGGCACCATGGTCCTTTCAGGATACCTCGGCGGCGCAATCATGGCCCATATGAGCCATGGCCAAGATTTCTCCGCGCCTGCCATCTTCCTGGTGCTGATCTGGTTCACTGCCGGTCTGCGTCAGCCTGATCTTTATGGCTTCAAAACAGGCTCTTGAGCGTCAAAATCCCGCCTATAAGCAGCACTGGAACGGCAAAGTGTGGCAGCTCTGCGGCCCACATTGCCCCACCTGTTGCCAGAACCAAAATACCCAGTGCCATGCCAATCATCCGGCCAACCGCCCCAATCACGCCAAAGACCAAGCGGAATGGCAGGGTCATCACAAACCATGTCAAGCCAATCATTTGTAGCCTCTCATTTCCACATTCATGGATTGAAGGCCGATCCCGCTCGGCCAACAATTCGCTCCGTTGATTTCATCGTGACTCAAATCCGCGAATCGGTCAACCCGGATTTCTCGCTTAAACTTTAACCCATGGCAACCGAATCAATCCACTCATTTAATCGACATCAGATATCATAGCTCAATCTAAAATAAACTCTTTCCATATCATTTATCCTAATGGATTGCTCTGAGATATTTTGTGTCGTTCTTATGCGATGTATGGTTTTCATAAATTTATTTTTCCATGACTGACTTTGCCATTTCATGTAATTTTCATGCAACTGATTGTCGACCCAATTTCAACACATTGATCGTATAAGAACACAAACCATTTTCTTCATGGATTCTTCATTTGACAGGAATCGATGATCTAAGAGAGGATCTATTATCCTCCATAATGCACAATTCCGTTCACAAGCGAAAACCCGTCACAACAATGCAAATTGCACACCGATTCGGCGTATCTCTTTTTTGGGCTCTCTGCACCACAACTGCAGCGGCACAGCAGGTGGAAATCCTCCGCAGTGTCACCGTTGCAGGTGCTACCCAAGACCTCTCGGGCCTCAAGGGGCTTCTTTCGGATGGGACTCCGGCAGACCGTACGGGTGGGCCTTCCGGTTTTTCATGGACTGGTATCGGCCAGCTCTATTTCTGGCTTTCAGATCGTGGCCCAAAAGATGGAATCACCGATCACCAGCCACGATTTCATGAAGTGGACATGACAGCCGCCCTGGCCGAGGGCTCTGCGCCTGTTATCCGTAAAACGATCACCTTGAAGCAGGAAAATGGGCTGCCACTTACTGGAAAATCCACCGCTTTTGATCTGAAATCACCTGAAAAATCAACGCGATTCGACCCTGAAGGCATTGCACTCTGGCAGGGCAAAATCCTTGTCTCCGACGAATATGGGCCCTCCATCCGAAGTTTTGATACCGATGGCAAAACGCTCTTGAATTGGCCAGTACCTGCCCGCTTTCAAGTCGCAAACCCCAGGGGTGAAGAAGCTCAGGAACTGAAAGCCAACAAGTCGGGCCGGCAGTCGAATTCCGGCTTCGAAGGGCTCTGCACTGATGGCCAGGGTGGTCTTCTGGCTATCGCTCAGCGGGCTCTGCTTCAAGACGGAGCACTTTCCAACGACGGCAAGCGGATCGGTCGAAACCTGCGAATC
Source organism: Candidatus Kuenenia stuttgartensis (assembly GCA_945865635.1). Taxonomy (GTDB): domain Bacteria; phylum Planctomycetota; class Planctomycetia; order Isosphaerales; family Isosphaeraceae; genus QWQI01. The sequence continues at coordinate 95,667 of CAMBEP010000009.1, read as the reverse complement.
CTTCAAACCTGTGGGCCAAACTGCAAGCCCCGCGAACTGGTCTATGTCCTTGATGACCCGACCACGGGAATCAGCGAAATCTGCCATGTCGGCGGCTCGCTCTTCCTCTCCATCGAACGCGACAGCAAGCCTGGACTCGAAGCCAAAACCAAAAAAATCATGCTTTTTGATATCGCCGATGCCACCGATGTCTCCTCCATTGAGAATCTCCCCTCAGGACCACTTCCTGACTCGATTCAGCCCGTCAAAAAACGCGTTTTCGTCGACTTGCTCGACCCTCGGTTTCATCTAAACGGCAAAGATTTTCCTGAAAAGATCGAAGGCCTTACTTTCGGACCAAATCTCGCCGATGGCAGACGCTTGATGGTCGTTGCCACCGACAACGACTTTGTCGCCGAAAAACCGATCCGTTTCTGGTTCTTCGCAGTGCCTGCCGAATTGCTCAAGCAATAATCCATTCCGAAGTTTTCTGGATCAGACCAGCTTCAGCTTCAATGTTGCAAGCTGCTCATCCAGAACTGGTTCGGAAAATCGACGCAAGTCTACCTGACGAATCGCATGGCGAATTGTGGCCGGGTCTCGTCCACCAAAATAATCGGCAATTTTGTCAAACGACAATTCGGCAACATGACGAGCCAGCCAAATCGCCACATGCCTCGGCCTGACCATCCCAGGCTGGCGACATGGGCCCGTCAAATCGCTCATTTTCAATTGGTAAGTTTTCGCAACCAGCTTCGTGATCTCGCGAATGGTTGGCTTCTGAACTCTCCCACGATCCACTTTCTGAAGCTCTTCAAGTGCATCCAGAATTTCGGGCGAGATTGGCTTTCGATGCACCTTCGCATGAAGCCGGATCGTTTCAAGACGGCCCTTGAGACCACCAAAGTCCAGTGGCTCACGTGCGATCTGATCAACCATCGCTGGCGGTATTGTGACCGTATTGGTGGCGCACCACTTCAATATAAATCGCCGCCGCGCGGATTCGTCCGGCATCCCCAACCGCACCACCAAACCGCCACCCAAAAGCCCCAGAAATCGCGAAGGCCACTTGCTCTTCGGGCCCGCCCGAGGCATCGACTTTACAGTCATCACTACGGCTGATCCGCGATAACCCAAAACATCAATCGCATGTTCAAGCTCTTCAATTGCAGAAAATCGGCCCGACAAGTCTTCCAGAGAGTCCAAAATCAGCAGATCCACATCTCGAAGACGCTCGCGCAACTGAGACCATTCCGCAAATTCCGTATCAGGGTCAACCCTCAAATGCGAATTGCCTGCACCGGATCCCTCGGCCGAAAGCTTGCTCAAATCCGCAACCCATTGCCTTAATGTGGCTCCATCAAGGTTCGTCACCGAAGCTCCCGGCCGCTGCCTCAATGTCTCTGTCACAAGCAGTTCCAACAAACGTGTCTTGCCCGAACCGGTTTCGCCCACCATCAAAAGCGGGCTGAATCCTTCTGTCTGACCCTCAGCCAGCATCCGCACCACGCCTGTTGCCAACTCATTACCCGGATGCATAATAAAACCCGACCAAACATCCGCACGAACTGCCATGGCCGTTTTGGCCAGGAGTTCCGCGCTTTTATCGGTCTGTAAGGTTGTATGGCTCACTTGATAATGATCCGCATCATGGGTGCAAGTCAAATCGGATGCTTAATATTCAATCCTAGCATGCAAACAGGAGTTAGGGGAAATCCTGATTCAAAATTTCCGCAATCTTCTGACTCCTTGCAACACCCTCTTCCACACAACCCTTGCAACCCTTATTTCCGTAAGTATTCCAATCGCCACAGCGATACCAGAACGCCCTTGATGGTCAACCCCAGAGAAACTCAAATCATCTTTGACCAAGGCAACGCTTTTTGCGGCCCAGGGCACGATAATAGTTCCATCCGCAGGAGTCGCTCCGGTGCTTCTCAAAAATAGTCCTTGGAGAACGCTTTTTGGAACGCTTCAAAAAGAACCCGAAAATGCTCAAAATCATCGCCAAAAAAACGCTATCCTAAGAATGACACAAGTGCATATATAAAAATAGTTTATGTCAAGAATATAAAACGAGAATCCAGAGTCGCCCCGTGCCAGTTCCCAAAAAGATCCTCCAACGAAAAACCCAAACCAAATCGCTTACTCACTGGCTTGCCTGCGATTTCAGGGGCGTGATCTTACGACCCTTCCAGAAGCCATGCATCCTTGGTTCTTCAAAGATGGTTTTGGAATTTTAGACTCAGTTCCTGTAGATTACCCATTTTTGGTCATGCCTTGTTGCCCCTGTAGGTTTCTTTTAAACGTGACAAATTCACGTGGGTCGATCAGCTGCTTCTCAAAATAGTCCTTGGACAACGCTTTTTGGGGAAGCTTCAAAAAAAGATCCGAAACCGCTCAAAACCATCGCAAGAAACGGCCTCTTCAGTTCGACACAAGTGCCATTATAACAATAGTTTCTGTCAAGAATACAAAACAAGGATCCTGAATGGCTCCGAGACAATCTCAGCAGCCTGATCGAACAATAGGCGATCGAAACAGTTCCATTTGGACAATGACTCTCTAACAGAAAACCCCAAACCCAATCGGATTGCGACCATGACGACCCACTACCAGCGATTCCCGGGAGCCATTGCCCAAATGCCCTTTATCAGATATATTCAGTTAGAGCACCAGTGCCTGATCCCCCCCCTCCGACGTTCTGGTCTACCGGCTTGCCCGCCACCAAGTCACATCCCCACGGTGACTTCCTCCAAAAAAAGATTCGGATCCGTGATGCCATGACCAACCACAAATCGCTGTTTTTATTGGCGTTCGTGTCGATTGTGGCCAATGGTTGGTCGACCGCTTGGGCTGCGGATCGCGACAAAACGGCTGCCGTTTTGACCAAACCCACCGAGTTGTCCTTCGAAAAAGATATCAAGCCAATCCTCAGAGCCCACTGTCTGGACTGCCATGGCGGTGTCGAAGGGAAAAAAGGCAATCTCGACCTAAGACTTGTCCGAACTATGACTTCTGGCGGTAAGCAGGGGCCTGCCATCAATCGTGGACATGCCGACGAAAGCCTTCTCGTAGCCCGGATCGAGGACGGCGAAATGCCGCCCAAGGGTGCTGGTGTCACACCCTCGGAACTCGTAAAAATCAAGGCGTGGATCTCTGCGGGTGCCAAAACAGCCCGCCCCGAACCTGCTCCCGAATCGCTTGGCAAAACTCTGGGCCTGACCGCCGAAGATCGTTCATATTGGGCATTTCAGCCGATCCAGAATCGGGCCGTACCCCAAACCGCCCCGGCCGATCGGTCCCAAAATGCCATCGATGCCTTTTTACTGGCCAAATTAAAGCCCATTGGCTTGCACTTCCAGCCTGACACGGACAAAAACACTCTAATAAGGCGTGTGACACTCGACCTGACTGGCATGCCACCTACTCCGGAAGACGTCTCAAAATTCCTCTCCGACACCCGACCAGACGCCTATGAGCGATTGGTCAACGCTCTCCTCTCCTCACCCCGATATGGCGAACGCTGGGCCCGCCACTGGATGGACACCGCCGGCTATGCCGACAGCGATGGTGGTTCGGCAGCCGACACCGATCGGCCTCATGCCTGGCGATATCGCGACTGGCTCATACGTGCCTTTAATGACGACAAGCCCGTCGATCAGTTTCTGGTCGAACAGCTTGCTGGCGATGAGCTTCTGCCACGCCCCTGGAACAATTTGACACCGGCTCAGGCCGAACTGCTCACGGCCACTGGCTTCTTACGCATGCCCGCCGACCCAACCGCCGCCGATTATTCAGAAATCGCCCGCAACCAGGTCATGGCCGATACGGTCAAGGTGGTCACATCCACCACACTTGGGCTTTCTGTTGCTTGCGCACAGTGCCACGACCACCGGTATGACCCCATTTCGCATATCGATTATTTCCGACTCAGAGCCATTTTTGAGCCTGGATTACACTGGCAGGGATTTCGTCAGCCAGGCGCTCGATTGGTCTCTCTATACACTCAAAAAGATCGAGATCAATCTGCAAAGATTGAAAATGATCTCAAGCCACTCGCAGTAAAACGCCAGACTTATGAAGCAGAACAAATGAAATTGGCGCTCGCAAAAGAGCTGGAGAAATACCCCCAGCCGCTGCGAGACCAATTGAAAGCCGCCGCTGAAACTGCTCCAAACAAGCGATCGGCCGAGATGAATAAACTGCTGGACTCCAACCCGAGTGTCAAAATCAGCCCCGGCGTGCTTTATCAGTATCTGCCAAAGGCCAGTGAAGAATTGAAAAAACAGGATGCCGTCATTGCTGCCTTGAGGGCCAAAAAACCCGTCGAGAATTTCCTGTCAATTTACGATGAGCCTCAGGGCAAGCCTGTGCCAGCGACTCACCGACTGCATCGCGGCGACTACCGGCAGCCGCTAGAGGCCGTTGCACCCGGCATTCCTGAAGTCTTGAAGCCTGAAGGTAGCGTATTGGATCTAAAGCCCGAGATACCTGCTGGCCACTCCACAGGCCGCCGACTTGCATTTGCACGCTGGCTGACATCGGCTGAAAATCCAATCACGGCACGGGTCCTTGCCAACCGAATCTGGATGCACCATTTTGGCCGTGGTCTGGTGGCCACAGCCGGCGAGTTTGGGCGATTGGGCGAACAGCCTACGCATCCGGAACTTCTCGATTATCTGGCCACCGAATTAAAAACCAATGGCTGGCGATTAAAGCCGCTGCACAAGCGGATTGTCATGTCAACAGCCTATCGCCAAAGTTCGAAACGCAATGAAATGCAAATCTCGAACGATCCTGACCAAGATGGCCGCCTGCTGAGCCGCTATCCAGTCCATCGGCTGGAAGCAGAATCTGTGCGTGATCGAGCACTGGCTTCGTCGGGGCATCTTGAAACCACCATGTTTGGGCCCTCCGTGGGTGTGGATTCAGATGATTCCGGCCAGGTCGTGGTCAGTGGCCAATCTGGCCGTCGATCCATCTACGTTATGCAGAAGCGGAGCCAGCCAGTCAGCCTGATGGCAGCTTTTGACGCCCCTGTGATGGAGACTCACTGCGAGCGAAGAACCTCAGCCACTGTCGCCACCCAATCGTTGATGCTCATGAATGGAGCCTTCATACTGGATCAGGCCGCGAGGCTGGCCAAACTGGCAAGCGATCAAACGGCCAAACCGGTTTTAACTTCCACACATTGCATTTCAGAAGCGACCAAACAATCGCCTTCGATTCCAGCGGAGCCCGCAAATCTTGGGTCCATTGTAGCAACCATCTGGGAGCGGGCTTATTCCAGGGCGGCTACTGACCAGGAGCTTGCTGGCGCGGTTGCCTTTGTCCGCGAACACCTGAAATCAAATGCCCCTCCAGCCCCCGGCCTGAAGGCCGACCAGCCTGCACACCGTGTGCTGACAGCCTTGGGGCATCTGGGTCAATCGCTCATGGCTTCCAACGAATTCCTCTATCAGGATTAAATCGCCTGAATTCCATGAAATGGGGCCCGATCCAATGGACGACAACTTAAAGAATATGCTTCTTCCGCAATTTCATGACCAGTCCCGCAGGTCGTTTCTGACCAGGTCGGGGATGGGCCTTGGTGCCCTGGCCTTAATGCAATTGCTGGGCGAAGAAGGACTGCTGGCCCAGACAGTCGTCAAGCCTCTGACAAAACCGGCGTTTTATGACCTTAAGCCCAAACAGCCAATGCTTGAGCCCAAGGCAAAGGCTGTGATCTCCATGTTCATGCATGGTGGACCAAGCCATGTGGACCTCTTTGACCCCAAGCCGGAGCTCCAGAAAAGAAGCGGCCAGGATTATCCCGGCGAGGTCGTCTACAGCTTCGTCAACAGGGCCTCCAAGAAGCTCCTGGGTAGCCCCTGGAAGTTCACCAATCATGGTCAGTCGGGCCTTCCGGTGTCGGAACTCATGCCTCATACGGCGCGGGTGATCGACGATCTCTGCATCGTAAGATCCATGCACACAGGCCACAACGGGCACGAAGTTTCCATCCGTTATTTCCATGGCGGCGTTGCCGGTGTGCTCGGCAGGCCCACGCTTGGGTCGTGGGTGGTCTATGGGCTTGGCTCTGAAAATCAGGATCTGCCCGCCTATATGGTACTGACCGACCCCGCCGGATTGCCTGTCGATGGAGTCACCAACTGGTCCAACGGCTTCATGCCGCCCATGTTTCAAGGAACGGTTTTACGACCAACACAACCCCGGATTTTCAATTTAAATCCACCTGATCACCTCAAAGGGGCTGTTCAAGCCAGAAATTTACAATTCCTCAAACAATTGAATTCCAACCATTCCGCAGCTCACCCTGGGGAAGGAGACCTGGAAGCCCGAATTGCAAGCTACGAACTGGCCGCCCGGATGCAAACCGCAGCCACCGAAGCCCTTGATATTGCAAATGAATCCGACGCGACCAAAAAACTTTATGGCATTGACGACCCCATCACTCGCGATTATGGCACCCGCTGCCTGATCGCCAGACGTCTCGTCGAACGCGGCGTAAGGTTTGTCCAGATGTTTCTGGGCGGCCAGCCTTGGGATAATCACACAAACATTAAAAATGGCCTGGCTGCCATCTGCAAACGAACGGACCAACCCGCCGCCGCCTTGGTCACCGACCTCAAGGCACGCGGCCTGCTTGATAGCACCCTGGTGCACTGGGGCGGTGAAATCGGCCGCCTGCCTGTGACGGAGGGTACCGGCCCCGAGGCTGGCCGCGACCACAATGGACAAGGCTTTACACTTTGGATGGCTGGCGGTGGAATCAAAGGTGGAATGGCCTATGGATCAACCGACGAATTCGGCCACAGGGCCGTGGAAAATGTGGTCACACCAAACGATTTTCAAGCCACCCTGCTACACCTGATGGGCATGGACCACACCAAGCTGATCTATCAGCACAATGGCCGTGAAGAACGCCTGACCTCGGCTGCCCCAACCGCCCGAATCGTCAAGGAACTGCTTGCGTAATGAATGGAACCGGTTATCTATAAAGAGACTTGAACCGATCAGTCCGGGAGTATTTCGAGAATGTTCTGCGACCAGACTTTCCAGTCGTTCCCATCCTGACGGAAGGTGATCATGAAATCGGCCGTATTGTCCTGAAATTCAATGTTGCCAGCTCGCTTGCTGGTACGTATCTTGACGCGGGCCACGGCATAGGTGTCGTCCCGGCCAATGAAATGGAACCCGGTCATGGTGTAATTTAAATCGAGTGCTGCAAATAGCTGTTTTGAAATCTGTTCCGTACTGGCATAGGCAGCAGATTTCGGATGAATCGTACTGATTGCAGCCGCAACATCCTCTTTCTGGTTGGCAGCACAATTGGCCTTCACCACATTTGCAAGCCTGTCGATATATTCCTGAGTCACTTTATTTGCTAAAACAACCGTTCTATCTTGACCAATAGTTTCTTGAGCCTGCTTTTGGGATTGTGCCAGGCACTTGCCAGACACCCCAAATACTGTCAAAGTTGCAATCAACCAGACCAGAAATCGTACTTTTTGAGGTTTCATCCTTGCATTCCCTTAAAATCGCATACTGCCGAAATATGACCACGCCAGATCCTGATGAATCATGGGAGGCGGGATTCATTTCCCACCTCCTCCCTTACTTCCAAACCTTCCGATGGCTGGCAAGCGACACCTGCCGACTTAGTCCGGCCGGCCGGGCGCCGGGCCACCTGAACCACCCCGACGGCCGCCAGGGGCACCAGGCCCGCCTGGAAAACCGGGGCCACCGCCTTGTCCTCCAGGAAAGCCACCAGGGCCGCCCTCAGCGCCCGCTGCGGCTCCACCCTGCTGGGCAGGGGCCAAGGGGGCGGCAACAAAAGCCAGAGGCACGATCCAATCGCCGGTGGTGCTTGGCTTCATATCTTCTCCCACGGCCCCTGGAATCGCCTTGGCGTTGTCATCTTTTCGGTCCGAACCGATCGAATAAACGGCTGGACCACTGCCGATCCAAATCAGCTTCAGGGGCTTGCCACTGAAACCATCCAGCGGGGCACCTTCCAGCTTGGCCTCTTTGGCCACTTCCTCAAGGCTCTTACCCTTGGTCGTGGTTTTCTTGGTCAGATACCATCGCCTGGTCGCCGTCAGTGACTCCATAAGGCTTTGTGTGGTCTGGAATTGGACGACCTGATCCACAATATTCGTAAAGTCCTGATTGGTTGACAAGAACTGCGATTCCAGAATTTTCATCAGACTTGCAGCGTCCAAACCACCCGCTCCATCTTTTGCTTTCGCTGTGCCACCCGATGGGGCGTTATCTTTTTGATCAGCCATGGCGCTTGATAGTTCAGCGGCTGCTTTGCGATAAGACTCGTTGATGGCTTGCCCAAGTTTGGCCAGATCGTCGGCTGAACCCACATTCCCGATGGCCTCAAGCTTCTCCTTCAGACCCTTGGCCGCGACTGCTCTGGCCTTTTCGACGTTTTCAGGTGTCAGCATTGACGAAACCAGAGCATCGGCCTTGTCCAGGTCGCCTCCCTTGAGTATTCTGCTCTCCTCAGGGAACATGCTCATGAATTGCTTGAAATAGCCTGGCTTGGAAAGGTTTTGAAACGTTGAAATCTGGCTCAGATATTCCGACTTGAGCGTCTCCAGCAGCAAATTGGTACTGGAATCGCGATAACTCTTTAAATGGGCAAGAATTTCGTCGCAATCTTTCTCGTTCAGACGTGAATTCAACAAGATCGGCAGAGTGCTTTGCAAAAGATTTTTGTGAATCCCAATCACAACCAATCCCGTAATGTTATAAGCCCGTGCCTGAATGTCCTGGCCAAGCCGAAGCGCATCGCCAAATTTCGCAATGGCACCTTTTTTGTCGCCTCGGGCCAGATCGGCATAAACCAACGGAGCACTCAAGGCCGCAACATATTTGGCAGCTTGAACATGCGGCAGCAATGTATCAATCCCGAATCCTGTTGGAATCACACATTCCGGCAGTTTGTGTGCTTCATGAAGCTTGGCAAACAGAAGCCGATATGGGCCAAATGTCTTTTCAATCGCATTGGCATCCCACTGACGTGGATTCGGATTCGCCTGGATCCATTCCAATGCCGCAGTGGATCGGTCGCGTCGCTCTTTCAATCCCGTCTCAAAGCTCTCTTTCGGCTCGATCCCACCCATCACCGCCGCATAGACTTCGGAAAGCTCTGTCAATGCATCCAGAACCAATGGCCCGGCATTGGTTTTTGCATCTGGCATGGTAAAGTAGTCTTTGGTGTTGAAAGGGGCCCCTTTGACCAACTCCGCCGGGGCTTCGATCACAGCCCCTTTTAACTGCCTTGGCTCAAGCTTGAAACTCGGAATCGCTACTGCACCCTGACTCTGGCCCCCACCAGACGAGCCCGGACCACCCGGTGCCACTCCCGCAGACGCTTCGCCAGATGTAGCATCGCCTCCTTTGGAAAGACCACGCTTTTTGGTTTGGGCCATGGCGTCAGAACCAATCAGCAAGACGATCGTGAAAGCCAGTCCGGCCAACAGGATTCGACGATTCAAAAGGCTCTTAAAGCAGACAAATCGGCTCATGAGTCATGGCTCCAATAAGGTTCGAGCAGAACTCGAAAAATGGGGTATGCAGTTTATCCAAGCGATTAACGTATAGATTCCGGCATCACTGACCACGTTGTCAAGAGTTTGCCACATCAAGTTTTTAGAAAGCGCCTGAGAACCCAACCTTTGCCTGACCTTCTACTCACACTTTATCAACCTTATTCCTATTGATGTAAAGATGTTACGCATCATGATCACCACTGGAAATCACCGCTTTTGAAAAACCGGGATCGTCCACTCATCTAAAATCCTTCCAATAGTACAAACCAGTAAATCAAGGTATTATTGATCTGGACAAGATAGAAATCCTGTTTTCCAGACTGATACCCCATTGATCGACCTCGACGCCAACGCCACAACCCCTTTGGATCCCCGCGTCCTTGATGCCATGAAGCCTCACTTTCTGGCAGGCGGTAATCCTGAAAGTCGACACTCACTTGGCAGACTCGCCCGCAAGGCCTGGAACGATGCCCGCGAAATTTCGGCTTCAATCCTGGGAGCTCATCCTGATGAACTAACTTTTACCTCGGGCGGCACCGAAGCCAATAATACAGCCATATTCGGACTGATCAACCGACTTCAACATCCTACAGACTCTGAACCAAATACCGTATTACTCTCAACCATCGAACACCCAGCCATCGCCGAACCACTCGCCCATCTCCATAAGATTGGCAAATTGAAAACGATCCATTTGCCTGTTCAAAACAACGGAATTACCAGTCTCTCTTGCTGGCTAGAACAACTTAAAAAAGACCGAAAACCGATTCTGGCAACTTGCATGCTCGCAAATAATGAAACCGGCGCAATTCAGCCCATTGATGAAATTGCATCCGCTGCCGCAGATCTTGGAATTGCATTCCACACCGATGCCGTTCAAGCCGTTGGTCGTATCGATGTCAATTTTCACAATCTAGGCGTGACCAGTCTCGCTGCTGGCTCCCATAAAATGCACGGGCCACCCGGTATTGGCATTTTATTGATCAAAAGTGGCACCCGAATCGAACCCGTCATGCATGGTGGTGGACAACAGCGCAAACTCCGACCAGGCACACCCCCAGTTGCCCTGGCCGTCGGTCTCTCAAAGGCTTTGGAATTGTGGGACCAGGAAAAGACTGATCGAATCTTGCAATGGTCTCGGTTAAAATCTCAATTCTTAAATCATTTGTTAGCCGAACTGGCCAATACCTCAATCAATTTCCACATGAACAGCCCTGAAACACCTGATCTTTGCCTGCCCCAGACTCTGAACTTATGGTTTGATCACCCATTGTTTGTAGGCGAGGTTGCATTAATCCAGCTCGATCTGGCTGGCCTGGCAGTCAGTCTCGGCTCTGCCTGCGCTTCGGGTTCCAACCAACCCTCACCAATTTTAAAAGCGATGGGGTTTCATGATACACGCGCCAAATCATCCATTCGAATCAGCTTTTCTGCCATGACATCTGAACAGGATGTCTTCGAATCTGCTAAGATTCTTGCAAAAACAGCCCTTAACCTCATCAACAGCCATGAATCCAGTGATATGGAAATTTTGATCGGAAAAGCCCGTCGAAGATTTTCATCGCAGCCACACTCACAAAACCAAGATCAATCAGACAACAGTCCATAAGAAACCGACCAGGAATTACAGAAAAACGTGAGCAAGCGTCGTCACAAATCATTTAAGTCATCTATTCATCCTGCAAATAATGTCATTTTGCAGACCAGGTCGAATCGGCTTTACACTTTTTGCGTAGCTGGTCTGTTGTTAACCATAGTTGCGTGCATTTATTTTTGGGCTTTTAAACCAGATCCGGAATCCAGACTGAGGGAACAGATTGATACTTATGCAAAAACCAGCCAGTTTGCAAAAGCAGAAGCTTCGTGGCAAAAGATGTCTGAAATCATACCAGATTGCATTCGGCCACAGGATCAGATTGATTGGGCCACATCTGCTCTCAGAGCCGATCATCCCGGTGCCGCATTGTCTGTTTTACAGGACTGGAAAAGAGATAATCCTGACAAACCTGATGGATGGCTCTTGATTCTGGACCTCACTCGAATATTGGGCAATTCCGATTTGATGATGGCCGATGTGAGTTCTCTATTGAAAATTGAGTCTGTAAATCGGAACACAGCAGTCTTGGTGGGTGCAACACTCGGATTATTAACCGACCTGGACCAGCAAGATGTCAGATCAAGATTGAAACGGTGGACTGAGAAAGAGCCCAATTCACCGCTCGCACTTTCCTCTTTATTATTAAGATATGCAGAAAATCCATTGCCTGAAGATCCTTCTCGCGATGTCCGAATCAATCTTGCCAGATCGGTTGCAACTCAGCATCCAAAATCCATACCAGCAATGACATCTCTAATTGAGACTCTTTTTAATGGCGGTTTTTATGAGGAAGCAATTCAGGTTTTAGAAAGTTGGCCAGTAGAAATGCGTGCTGAATCTGCTTGGCATCGGCTTCAGGGACGAAGATTACAAGATGCTGACGGAAAACACACAGAAGCCGTTCTGGAATTTCAGGCCGCATTAAAGTTCAATCCTCACGACTGGAAGACTCGATACAGACTAGCCCGCGCTCTCGCAGCAGCAGGACGAATTGAGGAGTCGCGAAATGAAGCTAGGAGCATGACCCTAATTCGCGAGTCGCTTGAACCCAATCGGCTTGCGGAACTATTGAAATCAGCTATTCCCAAAGGTCGATCGCCTGAGCCTGAACGTTTGATATCACTACTCCAACGTATTGAGCTTACAAGACTTGCCAACGCATGGCGCAATTGGCAAGCAGATCAAAAGCTTCTGAAGTTCCAGAAATAAAAGTTCAATCCATTCACCTCATTCACTGGTGTCAGATTTTTTCAATATGCCGCGTTTTTCTCCCAAAATTCTATTTCGCCAAAATCTGCCCGTTTTGAATAGAGTTGGTGAATCGTATTTCGAGTTTTCAAAAGATTACCATAATTCATAACGTTAGTACGATTTCCATCCCAAGCAACTAGACTCCCTGCAGGCGCCTGCTCAAGGTCTTTTACCACTTCCGAATCAAAATCATATTTCGTGAACCAGTTCATTAATACGATGGATTCCAACCGCCCAATTGGCAATCGATCAAGTGTTGCGAGAAATGGAGGAAATGGTTGAAACGTCAGAAGATTCAAAACCTTGGTTTGCTTCGTTGACTCAATTCGCAGCCAATTACTGGCTTGGATCCAGTCGATCCAATCATAGTGATAAATCACATCTCGATTTGGATATGCATTCCTGGCTCCCGGTGGTGAATAGGGCAAGTCATTACCTGTGATCAGGCTTTCATATGCTATTGGAGCGTATTTCATTTCGACATAGAACTGATTATCAATCTGGCCAACATAGATCATCAAGCCCATCATCGAAAACCACGTCAGGCCTGGTAAGTGCGACTTCTCCATCACCAACCAGCCGGGATAGACCGCCAGTCCAATACATTCAAGAATAATCAAAGGCTGTTTTAAATAGGCATGATCAACCGGATGTACCATTCTGTAGAGACCTCCTGAAATAGCCACAATCAGCATTACATATCCACGATATCGCCATATCTGACTTTTTGAACTGACGATCATCAAAACACTGAATGTTATGAACCAGAAATGCCGGGCTACACGATAATAATCGCGTCCAGCATTTGTCCATTCGGCAAAAATTCCCCGATTATAATTACTGTCCTGCACCAGGGGAAATCTTAATGCGTTTAGGAATTCTTTCGTACGAACAAGACCAATGATTGGCATGAAAAGTATCAGTCCCACTATCGCTAATATGCTTACGACAACAAGAAATCGCTTGCCAATCGCTTTTAATTCTGGTGATTTTTCTTGAGATTGCTTTGAAGATTGAGTTTGCTCAGACCACCAGATTCCACAGAGGATCAATGGCATAAACAGAATGGAATGAGGCCTGATCGCCACACTTATTGCAATCACCAGACCTGCAAGAATATCTCCCAGTTTTTTATGTTGGAAGAGACCCGGTAAGCAGAACGCCATTATCGCAAATAATGTTGCATGGGAATCACGCTGCGCAATACCGGTGAATGGTAGTGTTGCCTCATAAAGTATAAAGCCCGCTATGGCAAACACACCATATCGCCAGTGACCCAACTGTCTCTGTGCCCATATCATCATGATCACACAGAAAACAAACTGAATGATTAAATCCATAAGAAAATAGCCTTTAGGATTTCCCCATCCAAATAGTTTTGCTGACAACCATGCAATCTCCATCTCGCCTGGAAATTGATACGTATGCATTGCTGTCCATGGGAATTTCCCAAGATCCCATAATCTGGCCATGACCAATACATGCTCGTGGTCTGTCCATAAAGGCTGAACCAGATACTCAGGGACCCAGATCACACAAAACCCAATTAATGCCAATAATACAACCCATGCGATTCCTGTGAATTGCGAAATCACAAAGAGCTTGAATCGATCGGTCCATTTTAAGACCCATTTTGCAAAGTCCGCCAACCCGGAATCATATTTTCGTATCTGTTCAAGCCTTCTTAACACAGCGACTGTCACAGGTCCACAAAATATCAGCAAGATCACATTCGATTGTTTTGAGGGATGGATCGGCAACCTGTAAAAGAAACCCTCCATTGCTATAAACAACATGCTGCCCAACGTGATCAGTCCTGCCAATACTCCACGTGTCAGGAGACGCATTCGATCAGATTTCAGCCGATTTCTTTTTTCGTCATTCATTCAAACTGGCTCGCTGCATGAAACTTCTCGGTGATCCACAATCATCGATGATCCTCATTCTATAATACCATTAATCGCAGCATTTGGTAAGTTATGATTCTTGTTTTATCCGATTCGCTATTTTCCCGAGCGTTACAATTTCTACCATCTCCTGATGTTTCTTAGCCATGTCTAAAATCATCTTCAGAGTTTTCATCTCCGGATCACTCACCAACAGACATGATGGATGTGCCAGAAAGTCAAATACACCCCCAGTTTCAATCGCCCACTCAATGCTTTGCCTGACAGATTTCATAAAGTCTTCAAGCTTCCATCGTCCATTTCGAAACGCTCCAATATCGCTGATGGGGCTCATCGGAATCTCGATCAATCCTGTTGGATATTTAAACGGCTGCGCTTTTGACTGCGATTCAAGAATCGATTTAAAGATTGTTTCGTTAGGCCTGGTTCCTGGCGGGATGTTGGCATGCGCTGGATATAGACTACTGACATAATCATAACCCATGGAAAGCAGCATCTTCTGCAAGTCTTCACGCCCATGAAGCCCTGTCTGGAAACCACCAGGTGTTCGGAAACCATCCGGCCTGGCTAAATTCAGACGTGTTTTAAATGCCAATTCTGCCAGCTTGATATTACGATGAATCTCTTGATCAACAGTCCGCCCCTCAAGAAGCCAAGGTGCACGCTTGAATCGAAACTGTAAATCATCAACCGATTTTGCAAGTAAATAAACATGGTCGTAAGTGTGATTTCCAACGGCATGGCCATCGGCTAGGATCGATTTCAGCCAGGAGACATCGGCTTGCTCCATGGTCTGACCAAGAGCGAAGAAATGAACCATACCACCACCATTTTGCACGAGCCGGGCGGCTTCAAGGGCGTATCGCTTCGTGGGTTCGTCAAGGTTGCCTTTTTCGTAATCCCAGTGCAACTGATCCCGAGTTGGAAATTCGCGGCTCATCTCCAGGTCCAAAGTGATCGCTATCTGCGCTTTTCGAGGTAGGCCTGACGCAATGGTTGATGAATTGAAACAGGAAGCTGTCGTTATGCCAGCAATGGATTGAAGGAAGTTTCTTCGAGGGAATCTGTTCATCTTGTTTTCGATTCAATCCATGAGCATTGTGTGATCAATAAATTTAGAGCCGCAAAACTCACCGAAGCGTTGGTGGCGTGCCGCGGCGAATCCTGGCCAGGAAATGTTGCAATCGTTGCATCACCAACGAGAAAGACATTAAAGTCTTTCTGAAGATTTTCATAGCCGGCTGTCGTCTTACAAACACACATATCTGTGTTGTATCCGGCAAGCAGAATGTGACGGATTCCCATCTGTTTTAAGTGATCGCGCAGAATGGAATATCCATCACCATCATAAATCGCAAGGTCGCTAATTGCAACATCAATCGAGGACATGACTGGTACAGGCAATTCCCAGAAACCGGCATGATCGTATTTTGCTGAAGCATCAAGTCCAGGAAACGACTTGAAATACGACTCGACCGGACGTTCAGGATCGATCTGAAAAGATTTGGGTATGGAATCACCTTGATATGGAAATGAGTTAAGCTTGTTTCGCAGCTCTTTCATGCCTTCAGCCCGGGTGGCCACCGTGGGCTGGGAATTCCACGATCTGTATATTTTATCGCGTGTAGAATCTTCCAGACCGGGAAGGCTGTAAGCGATCAACCGTGCTTTGCCACGGAGACGCTTCAATAAAGGGTTTATCACATCACGAGCATGTTGCAATACGAGTCGGTTTTTCTGCGGCGTACACTGGAATGCAACTCCCGCTGGTTCTGGTGTTCGCCAACCCTGTCCATCGTCAATTCCCCATGGATGTACGACAATCACAGCCGTACGATTGGCCAGTAACTGGTTTGGGATTTCAATAATTCCACGCGCATTATAACTCCATCGCCAGGCCCTAACATGCAAATCGCCATCCGGATCCTGAATCAATGGAGGTGATTCAAATCGTGTTTCGCATCGTATCGGCTCGACATAATGCGGAAAGTCACTCAGAATTGGTCGAGCGACTCGTACAGGTTTCAGATTATTTGTATAAGTCGATTTCTCAACAGCCTGTGAAGAGTTTACATGTGAGCAAATCGTTGATGTGGCAGCAAATCGCAATAAAGCACGTCGGTTGAATGGAATTGTCATATTCATGTGAGTCTCCCGGGAATGTATTGGAATGATCAGTTCGAATTCGCATATTTCTGTAGATAAGCGAATAAGTCACGCAATTCTTCAGGCTTGAAAAGCTTGTAGAGGCCCTCTGGCATAAGCGATGTGGGTGAATCACGACGATCCGCAACTTCTCCAGCAATGACCTGGAACTCTTTTCCTCTGGTATCAACAACTCTGAGAAAACCACCGGACTGACCAAGTATCAGGCCATCATATACTCGTCCATCTTTCATTTCAAGAATTTGCGATTGATATTCCTTGCGTACAACCCCGGAAGGATCGACCAGACTGGTCAAAAGCCATTGACGATCAGCCCTGTTGGAACCTGTCAGATCTGGACCGATGACATTTCCGTCACCATTCAGCCTGTGACACCCTGAACAATTCTTGATAAACAACGATTTCCCTTTAATCGAATTGCCTTCAAACGCTCGCAGATCGTTATTAAGTCGCCTGACTTCAGCGAGTTTTTCTTCAGGAGTTGCTGCCCGCACGAGTCCCCAGATTTTGATCGCTTTTTCAGTCAATTCCGGTGATCCCAAAATATCAATCCTGCCCACCTGATTTAAATCAAAATCAGATTTTGCAATTATACCCGATTCAACAGCCATCAGTATTTTTCTACATGAATCTATGCGAGTCAATGTGAGTTCGCGAATCTTCATTTTTTCGGGTTCACTTGCAATTGGATAACTCGCAATCAATTCTAATATTTCCTTGTCACTCATCAATTGACTTATCGATTGCCAGGCAGCAGACCTCAATTCAGGCAGAGACGATTTTAATGCGGAAAAACATCTGGCAGACCATTCTGACCACTTCAGATCGCCTGCTGTTCGTATATAAATCGCCATGAGATTTTCTGATTTACGAGACTGCATCAGCGACCAATTCTGATAAGCATCATCGCGAGCCTGTTTCAAGCCTATTCTGGCAGCAATTTCCCAATAGGTTGGATGATATGGGTCTGACTGATAAAGATCACTCAAATATTGCCCTGAGAATTTACCTGAAGGCTTGGGCGATCCGCCCCGGAGTGCTTCCAGAACGAGTGCAAGCCGATTTATTCTTTGTGCTTTGGAGGATTCAACGAATGACACCAATCTGTTGCCGGGCTCATCGCCGCCAATATATGCTAATTTCTGAATGAATCTGGGAAGGATGATCTTATTTATAGACTGGATATTTTTATTCTCAAATCTTAATAAAGAATTGGCAATCTCAACCAGATTTGATTGTGATATTTTCTCGGCAGCCCACCAGAGTCGAAAAGCTATGGAATCTGCGTCAGACATTGATGATTTTCTGACTGCCGATTCCCAAAGTTTTACAGATCCAATCCTCCCTGATGTCGCGGCAATCTGTCCCAATACGGATGTGTCAGATTCCAGATCACTTGCATTGACAAGGGCAATTTCAAGATCGTCTGAAATCGTGCCAACCCGATCTCCAATAGCCTGAATTGCGGATCTCCGAATCGCAGGATCATGGTCTGCCAGAGCCATCTTCATTTGATTATCTGTCAGATTATTTGGTTCGCCCATTCCGGACTCTTGTGAGATCAATGTCCAAAATGCCTGCCTTCGAAGCAATTCTGGACTTTTCTTTTCTGGGTCGATCCAAATCGAGTTCAAAATAGAATTTGTTGATTTATCCCTGCGTTCCTTTAAAATTCGTCTTGATCTACGAACGATTGTTGAATTTGAGTTTGAAAGACCTTTGACCAATTCCGCTGAACTGAGTTTACTCATATCAGGAATCACACCTAACCCAGGACTTTTTTCTAATTCGGAACTGATTCTGTAAATCCGTCCGTTGGTGCGATCCCAGTCTGCATCAGGATCCGGATGCGCCATACGGGCATCGTGCCAGTCTGCCACATAAACACTGCCATCAAAACCAAGTGTAAGATCATTGGGCGCAAACCACGAATGCTGACTATCCAGAACGATATCGCTCTGCTTCGATTTGAATGTGGTTCCAACAGGAATGAAATCAAATGCAGCAACCCAATGCGATAGTACATTGGCCCCTATATATTTACCACGATATTGCAATGGCCATTGATCTGCCTGATAAAAAATGCCACCTGCTGTGACGTGTCCACCCTGGGGATTGTCGTTGACCATATGATCAAAATGACCGAATGCAAAACGATTATGCAAAGGGCCATGTTTCCCGAACTGTTTCCAGTAATAGGCATCCTGAAGCACGTGCAATGCAATATGAGGACCAAAGTTTGTACTTGCGAAAAGATTTCCGTATGGATCAAAATCAAGGCCCCACATATTGCCGCCACCTTCGGCGTATAGCTCAAATCGGTCGGTAGACGGATGGTATCGCCAAATACCCTGCTGAAATTCAATTCCACGAATTTTAGCGGTGACTGTCGAACCCTGAAGCCCGTAGAGCCATCCGTCATTGCCCCAAGTTAGAGAATTTGCAAGACTATGAGCATCGTCCATTCCAAAGCCGGAAAGAAGGACGCGCGGGTCACCATCGGGAATGTCATCTTGATTGGAGTCCTTGTAATGCAACAAATAAGGCGCCTGAATGACATAAACCCCATGATCGCCAAACGCAAAACCGGTGGAAAGATTCAATCCCGAGACAAAGTCGTGCGAAGAATCGGCACGACCGTCGCCGTCTTTATCTTCCAGAATTGTAAGTCTGTCGGCCCCTTTCGGGCCTCGAGGTGGTGGCTCTGGGACACGGTCGTATTGGGTACGGCTGTAACGATCGACCTTCGTTCGATTTAATCCGGCAGGGTTTGGATATTGTAAGTATTGAATGACCCAGAGTCGGCCTTTATCGTCGAAATCGATGGCTACCGGTTGCCTTACCAAGGGTTCGGAAGCGACAATTGATGCCTTAAGGCCCTTGGCCATATGCATTTTCTGTAGCGAAATCTCTGCTGGATAGACTTGTGCGCAAGCGGATTGTGGATGCCAAACCATCAACGCAGCCAGCCAAAAAACCATGAGAAATACAAATGTATTGCTTAATGATGCGAGCGGTTTCATGGATCGATTGCAATTTCTGGACATGGGATTGACTTTTTATAATCCGAAGCGGATGTAAGAGATATCTTTGCTTTTTATATCTCCGGGTCCTATTATCATTGACATATCCAGTGTTTGAATTCAACCCCTCAACCCAAAAGATTTGGCATTTTTTATTACTCAGCAGGCACACAGCGATTGGCCGCCCAGGCTCTAAGGCTGGCGATTTTTTCACTCATTACGACTGAAAGGGGCTGAGTACACTGTACAGACTGGAGAATATGCGAGGTCTGCAATTCCACAGAGCCTGCAAATGCGTCGTAAAGCCCTGCAATTACGGCTTGTTCGATCTCAGCACCTGAAAATCCTTCTGTGGCTGAGGTGAGGGCATTTAGGTCAAACAGAGACGGGTTTCGATTGCGCTTGGTCAAATGTGCAGAAAGAATTGCATGGCGGGATTTTTCGCCTGGAAGATCGACAAAAAAGATTTCATCGAACCGGCCTTTGCGCATCAACTCGGGTGGTAAGACTGAGATATCATTGGACGTGGCCACAAGAAAGATTGGGTGTCGATGTTCCTGCATCCAGGCGAGAAGTGTTCCAAACATGCGCTGGGAAAGGCCTCCATCAGCGGACGTGGCGGCCGCTGAGGCAAATGCTTTTTCGATTTCATCGATCCAGAGGACCACGGGCGCCATGGCCTGGGCCTGTAGCAATGCTTGCCGAAGCCGACCTTCCGTGGCACCGACATATTTCTGATAAAGTGCGCTTGGGTCAAGTCTTAGAAGTGGCATACCCCACTGGCGGGCGACCAATTTGGCACACAGGCTTTTACCACATCCCTGAATTCCCAAGAGCAGCATTCCGCGCGGGTATTCCAAGCCAAATTCGCGCGCTTTGGGCGAATAGGCCATTCGTCGAGCCTCCAGCCATCCGCGCAATCGTCCCAGACCAGCCAATTCCACATCATTCAATTCGGTTTCGATGGTTTCCAGGCATCCACTTGA
This sequence comes from Candidatus Kuenenia stuttgartensis, assembly GCA_945865635.1. Lineage (GTDB taxonomy): Bacteria > Planctomycetota > Planctomycetia > Isosphaerales > Isosphaeraceae > QWQI01. Next base: position 75,189 of record CAMBEP010000009.1, on the reverse strand, counting down.
GCCAAGCAGGGCTCGCTTGGCCTCGACAATACGTGGCAAATCGTCGGCCGAGAGGCGTCCATCGTCCAGAACTATGGTGGCGATGATTCTTGAAACATCGGTGGCATTCAGACCTCGAAGGGTGCTGACGACTTGATCCATCTCCCGACGAGTAAGCTTGGCTTCGACCTTCAAAGTGCCGGGTTGGGCTTCGATTTCGGTCTTCACACGCTGAAAAGCGGCCTTCACAATCCGTTCAAGCTCTTCCGGACCAGGCCTTGGCAAGTCCAGATTGACAAGAAGTTTACGAACTTCATCGGAAAGTGGCTGTGAATCGACCAGAACAATGCCTGCGTTGCGGCTGACTCCTGGATCAGCCAAGTCTCTTAACTGTCGGATCACCAGCGGATCGTTAACATGTGGGCCAATATCTTTAAATACATACAAAACAGGCTCTTGTGCCTGATAAACATGCCCCAGCGCCTTGCTTGCAGAGAGTGCCGGAATCGCCGGAGGGGCCTGACCCGACCGAGTCACAGGACGGGTTCGAACCAGCCCTTCCGTACAAGACCACTCCCAAAGAGGCTGCTGAAGTTGGTCCGCCAAAGCCCTGACTTCAGCCAAGGCTGTGGGTTCGTCGTCCGTCTCCAAACCGATGATTCTATGGCCGGCTCTTAGGAGCAGGCTCATTTTTCGTGTCAGGAGTTCGCCCATGTGAGTACACTTTTCCGGATCATCGCTTCGAAACGACCGTCACGGGACCAAGCGGATTGAAAAATCCGCCTGGCCTGATCAAAACCATCGGCTCATCAAAACCCTCAGAGTCTCTTCTCTCAGAATGATCAAAAAGAAGTGAGGTTATGATCCGCCTTGGAATTGATTGTGACGTGAATGGGATGAAGCGTCCAGAGCATCTGGCATTCTTAAGCGGAATTAAGGGTTTAAGGTTGCTTTGTTCTGCTGGTCGAGTGCCAAATTCTTCCTCTTCGTTTTAATCGCCACTTTCACTTTTTTTTCTACAAGTTTGGCTTCACCATTCGTCTGGGGGAGCGCCTGCCTCGACTCTGTCGGAATTTCTGTTGGCTGAATCTGGCGTGGAACCGGTCCCCGACGTCGGCCATAACTCGTGCCGTTGGCCGCATGACTCATTCGAACTTGTCGTGGGTCCTCATGATTTTCCTGACCAGAAGCTTCATGATCATTGCTCCTCAAGCGCAGTCTGAGAAGGTCTGAAACACGACTGTTACGCGTCATCGGATGCCTCATCGGCTGGTTCAAATCCACCACATAAAAATTGCGCCGTCCTTCACGATGTCGCTTAAGATATTTGGCATCTTCAAGTTCTGTCAAGATCCGCTGCACGGCTCGCTCAGTGATTCCAACACGAATCGCCACGTCACGCATCCGCACTGTCGGGTCATCCACCAAGCACATCATGACAAGCGCATGATTGCTTAAAAATGTCCAGCAAGGCATTGGCGATTCGTTCTCGTTCTGAATCGCATGATTAAGGGATTCTTCTCTCACAGGTCACCGTCCTATTCTCATCTCATTTTTACTAAATCGGGTCAGGTTTCTCACCTATGCAAACCGGAATGCTTTGAAACAAAGGCGGCCAAAGCGATCCGCCAGCCACAAATCAAGACTCTAACAATCTGTCAAAATCTATTCTCCGTGACTCACCCGATGCCGATCATCATTGCCTCAAACCTTTCTTGATGGTGTCCAACGATACTTGGTTCAATTTCCTTTGTCAATCATTTGTCGTTGCACCCGCAAAACCATTGCACTAATCCTGACGAAACCCTGTCAGAATTTAAAAGCACCGTATCAACAAATCGGATTCGATTCGCTAGTGATACGCTGCAACATGCCTCTCACAAATCACCACAACAAACCAAACCTCTCATCGGCTTGCGAATCCACCGATCTTGAAGTTTAGATTTTCTTGTGTGAACGACAGTATATTTGATTCCATCACCATTCGCAACATTCCTGACACCTAAAATTTCGAGCAGGCTTGACTCTAAGAACAATTCCTTCCAAAATCCAGCCGCCACTCCAATACTAACGCCCTCAAAGCCCCCAACCTGTGGAGCCCAGGAATCGCTGAGTCGGGCTTGTCCAATTTCAGGAAATCGTGTTCAATACACGCGCCTGGCGTCTTAAACGCTTCTTAGTCCGATGTGCTGATGGAACTTGCACGAATCGTCGAAAATCTCAAATAGAGAAGCGATTGCTCTCTTCCCAGAAGCCAAAACCATGAAGAAACTGATGAGCCTGATGGTGTTGGCCGCTGCCGCCTTCGCAGGGGGGGGGATGCTCAATGAGCATAACTTGACCACGGCTGTGAACTATCTTTATCACAAGCAACAGGTCGGAACCGTGATTTCGCTCGGATCAATCACCAATACTCCGCCTGCCGCCTTGCCAGCTCATTTGCCCAACGTCCCCGGTGCCATCCCGCAACACTCACCAAACAATCCTCCGCAAAACTCATCGCCCAATCTACAAGCGCAACCATCTGCCATACATGAGAATAAACAAACCGTTCCAACCAGCGCTCCACCTCCTGCCGCCCCGACTCAATTTGCAACAGCACCAGTTTCTGTGATTCCTGTTCCTTCGAATCCGCCGCCGCCTCTATCGATTCATTGGCCTGATCAAACCACTTCCACGTACAAAGCCAATCCAAACTCAGAATCGACGACCTCCACAACTCTTCCGACGGCTTCAGTTCCAAACAGCCTACCCACCAACTTGCCCATCGATACCACCCCTTCCACGACTCCAACTGTACTCCCACCAAGCATCGCCACTAATGTCAAGCCTACTGATATTCCCAAGCATGATAACGCCGTTGCTACAGCAGGTATTTCAGGGTCTACAGCGAGCCGTCCCACGTCTCTGGATGTCACCTGGGCAGAATTGATGCGTAAAATGCAATCGCTTGGTGTCAGAAACATCCAATTGACAGGTACCGCCGGGGGTCGATTAAAGTTTCAGTGTGAAATGGCTGGCCAAAGTGGCTCAAAACAACAAACCTTTGAAGGCGAAGGCGACACCCCTCAGGCAGCGGCCCAGGTTGCATTGAAGCGATTGGTTTTGTTCAATGCCGCACGGCGGGCCGCACAAAATTCCGCCCAGAGATCCGCAAGCCCAACCGTCTCAGAATCTGCAAACAGCACAATTCCACAATTTGAACCTACAGCGACTCCGGATTTAAATTCCCCGCCGATCAGCCCATCAAACCAGCCTTTGTCGCCTCCTCCAGACCTGCCAAACTGAAATCATGCTGTATCAGATCTTATTTTATCGGAAGCCAATCTTGATTGCTTCGAGAGATTTATCATTTTTATAACGCTCGAATATAGATGGGATTCGCATAAATCCAACCCCTGTATTCACCATCGAGCTTTTGGAAGACTTCGACCCGGTAGACTCCTGGTTTCTCAATTTTAAAATCTGCTTTGGCCGTATTCGTCGACTCGCCAACTACCTGGCCATCGCAAATCAGCCTGACCAATGACGCCGAAGCTGGCATTTCCACTTTAATTCGTTGCCCCTGATCCGCATTGAACTTCAATTCATCGCCGATCATTCCCTGCACCTGGTTCTTATTGTCTTGAACTTCTACCCAAAAACCTTCTGGATTACAAATCCAATCATGCGAAACATAAACCCGCCCGGCCTTCACTGCCAACCTCAGATCATTGTCAGTTAAGGACTTGGCAAAGATGTGGGTGCTACTCCCGGCAAACGATCGGTGATAGGGATCCAAATCGATTTTGGCAATCACATCACCCGGCTTTTTATTTGCGACGAGTTCCTTGATACCGGGCGCTAATGAAACGGGTATGCGTTTCATCTGTTGATCTTTATCCACATTGGTACCAACTAGAACCGCTGTCTCATCCACTTTCTTGACTATCAGAACCATGTTGTGATGACAGTCGTTGGCAGCAACACCAACAAGCCGTTTTTTGATCAGCTCCCGATCAAACTTTTCCAGATATAACTTCGGATATTCCACCTGAAATGCAAAGGTTTCGTCAGGATATTTATCAATTTTTTGTTGAAAATCGTCAATCGTTTTCCTGGAAGTCATTGCCAGCACAAGCGACATCAATCCTTTGGAATCGACAATGGCATCATAATGACGATTATAAATCTCTTGTCCATCAAGCTGCTCCATACTGTGATTTTGTCGTTCCTCGACGTGCGAGAGAAATGCCAGCCCATTGTTCTCCCTAACCTGATCCAGCAACGCATTAGCGGGAGCCTTCATTTTCGAAATCACGGATTTGGTGGGAAGGAGCAAGAACCCGCCCCATTCCGATCCCGGAACCAGCAAAACCCCATCCACCAGACCCGATCGCTCTGGTGTCACAAAATCCCGGGGCGGCCGATAATGATCACTTAAGAACAAGGCCGATACACCTGATTTGTTTGCCTCGGCAATCATCTCCGGACGAGTCCCCCCCGTATGCTCCGAATCCTCGGCATGCGCATGGAAAATCGATCGAATATCCCGCCAGCCTGCTGGCAATGTTCGCTTTAGAATGCCCTTACGAACCATTTCTGCATCCGAATGTGTCGCCTGCAAATGCTCCTGCTTAAAACGATCAATCGCAGTTCTCTTGACATCAGATTTTGGAGCATCGGCTCCGTCTGATGAGCCGGCAAATGCACAGAAAAGAAGTGCCAACAGTTTCTTGCCAGAGAGTTTACGATTCCAGCCATTGCTGTTTTGATACATTGTGCCGATTAAACTTCCTGTATTTTCCAAGAGTGAATCAGATTCGGATGACCTATCGGCCTTCCATTCTAGCAAAACCGGACCACCCATCCAATACTTTGGTTGCAAATCTCAAAATCTGATATTTCGCACACTCCAAACCATCCTGACTGTCACATCGTCAATCCAGATTCGTATATATTTATGGAGGGCCTATTGAGTGGAACAAGGCAAAAATCCATAAAACAGATCCTGGCTTGATCGTCTCAAGTCAAGATTTGATATCCATAGGCTCATTAAATCAATGACATGTATAACATGCCGTTCACCACGCATGCAACCAACATCATAAAGCGTAAAAACGCTGAATTATGCATGGGAAATACATCGCTTTTATCTGTAGCAGTTTCGAATAACTGATCATCGCATCAAGATTCTCAAAGGGGTCTATGTCATCATGTCTAGAAATCATAACGAATTAACCCGGTTTCTTCGTACATTCCATAGTACCGGGCTCATAAATCAGAAGCCCAAAGGACGGCCAAGCCGAAGGCTTTTCGAATTTAACACTTTCAGACTAGATAATTCCACGCTTGAAGTACGCCAGTTATTGAGCGGCACTGACCCCAATCCACCTACTGCATGGACCACTCAAAACAATTGGGGTGGCGGTTATCAGGCTGAAATCTCCGTAACCAACCGACAGACAACCTGGATCGACGATTATCAGTTTCAATTCGACCTGGCCGATAATATCACATCGATTTGGGGCGGACACATTGTTAGACATGTCGGAACAAGATACACTGTCGCTCCCGAAAGCTATGCGACCAAGCTGGAATCAAGCGCAACAGCGAAATTTGGTTTCGTGGCCACCGGATCAACTGGTCCACTTGCAGCCAAAGTGACCAACCCTTTATTAAAGTGGAATCTTGATTCTAAAACCGGATCAACAGGTGGTGGATCAGTAACACCCCCGAGTGCAACTACTTCTGTAATTGTGGCTTATAACGTGACATCCACGTGGACCGGAGGCTACAATGCAGAAATCAAGATAACCAATTCCAGTACCTCTACCATTACCGGATGGCAATTAAAGATGGACACCACAAATACCATCAGTTCTGTCTGGAATTCCACGCTGACAGGTCCATCCACAGGCTCTGTAACCATTAAAGATGCTGGCTGGAATGGTACGCTGACACCTGGTGCATCCGCCACGATCGGCCTCTCTGCCAACGGTCCGTCGAATGTTTATCCATCGAATTATTTTTTCAATGGATCACCTGTCAATGTTACCAACAATGGCGGGACATCTGGTGGAGGCGGGGTTGTCGCTCCACCCGTGACAACTGCACCTAACAAGCCAACTATTCGTGTAGACGCCGTTATCGGTGGTGCCCCGAATACATACGAAGCGTCATTTGCAATCTGGTCAGGAACACAAGCGACAAAATGGTCACTTTATGAAAACGGAAACTTAATTTATTCTGCCAATATATCAACGAATACCACAGGATCGCAGACTGCCACGACACAAATATCACGGGCCTATGGTGCAAGCAAGTATGAAGTCGTCGTGGATAACGGAAGCGGAACGACACGTAGCGATGCTCTGGTTAGAGTTTTTGGCGGAGCAAGCCCAATTCGAATCGCCAGCCTTGATCCAACTGACTCACAAGCTGCATCAACAATCATATCGCAAGGAGCAACCGTTATTGCATTTAGCAATCTCAATGCGCCTTCATCAACAACATTTCAGGCTTATACCAACACGCCCGATGTGGTCAAGGTCAGCATCAGCATTGACGGTAAATTACACCTGGACGGATTAAAGGCTGGCCGCGCATCGGTAATGATTAAAGACTCCGTCACTGGAGAAGCCCGATGGTTTGGTGTGACTGTCAGAAATGCTGACGGAACCCTGCCTGGTTGGCCTTCTACAGTTGCATTGGGCAGTGTCAGTGAAGATACTCCGTCGAACCTGGCTTTCTGGAGGTCTTACGAAAGTCCTGTTCAGAACAAGCAGATGGATATTCGGTATATTTATTTAAATGGTGGGCCTGTCAATGGCTGGCGAACCTGGTCTTCTGTCGATGGGGAAAGACTGACCACCTATATCCGGGAAAGCCAGAAACTTGGTGTGATCCCTTATTTCGTCTGGTACAATATTCCAGACGGTGGAGAAAGCTACACCACCGACCTGCAACATATTCAAGATCCTGCCTATATGAAGGCATATTTCACAGATTTGAAATTCACCCTGGAGACCATTAAGTCGCAGTCCTCAGACTGGCCGGTTGGTTTACTGCTCGAACCGGATTTTCTCGGTTATATGATGCAGAATTCCGGGAAGACTCCCGACCAGATTTCTGCCGTGACATCGGCAGTTTATGATTCTGGCCTTTTAAATGCAAATACGGATCCAGCCTTTGCCAATAATGTCAGTGGACTGGTAAAAGCAATCAATTTCTCGATTCATAAAATCACGCCAGCCATTCGGTTCGGCTGGCAGGTGAATTTGTGGGCATCCCCCAACACTCCCGGTAATGGCATTATCAAAGCAACCGACACAATGGGCTGGGCTGCTGGACGACAGAAGATTGCAGACACAGCAAATTCTATCGCCGATTACTACAAGTCGGCAGGAATTCTTGATTCAGGTGCAAACTTTGTTTCAATCGACAAATATGGCCTTGATGCTGGCGCACAAAACGGTGCAGCAGCCAATCCAGCCAATTCCACATGGTTCTGGAATGCCGATCACTGGAGCAATTATCTGCTCTTCGCCAAAACCCTACATACAAATACAAACCTGCCGATCACCCTTTGGCAATTGCCAGTCGGTCACATCAATGGTACGACAACGACAAATCCATACGACGTTTCCGGCAAGTTTACGGATCTGAATAATACAACCCAGCATTATGAAGATTCTGCTCCAAGTTATTTCTTTGGAGATACATTCACCACCACCGCCAGCCGAGCCAGTTATTTTGGAACAAATATGGCAGGCGATCCTGATGTTTCTGTTAGCGGTACCACTGTGAGTTGGAATGAACATATCAACGAAGCCCTTTCCAGTGGCATTACCACACTACTATTCGGGGCTGGTGTAGGCGACAGCACGACATCTGTTGGAACACCTCCAACCGATGGCTACTGGTGGATCACCAAGGCCGAAGCCTATCTCAAAAACCCGATTTTATTAAGTTCCACCAATGCACCGCCGGTGGTCATTCTGCCAGCCTTTTCAACATCGTCTACAAGCATTGCTGAGGGCCAGTCAGGCACGAAGTCTTTAAACTTTACGGTAAGCCTTTCGTCCGCATCATCAAGCACAATCACGATGCAATATGCCACCAATGACATCTCTGCCAAAGCCGGCAGCGATTATTTGGCCAGCAACGGCACTTTGACATTCGCACCTGGTGAGAAATCTAAAACGATTTCTGTGATCATCAATGGCGATACAGATTATGAAAATGATGAGTCGTTCGGCCTTACCCTCACAAATGCAATCAATGCGACAATTTCCACACCGTCCGTGACAGGTTTGATCATCAACGACGATACCGCACCAGCCCCACCGTTACCAACGCTTGTGGTCAACTCGGTATCTGTAAATGAAGGCAACAGCGGAACTGTGCCGTTGGTTTACACTGTCACACTTTCGGCGGCCTCTGTCAATGGAATCACTGTGAACTATTCTACAAGTGATGGCACTGCCACGAATGGTACTGATTATATTGGAACAAGCGGTGTAATCAATTTCAACCCAGGTGAATTGATCAAAACGATCTCGGTGAATATCTATGGAGACACCACCTATGAACCTGATGAGACTTTCAAATTAACCATTTCTGGGGCTGTCGGGGCGATTATTGCAAGTTCCACTGGCACAGGTACAATCATCAACGATGACGCAAACCCAATTCCTCCTGCAACCGGAAATTCCATCAAGCAGGTGGTCGGTTATTTTGCCGAATGGGGCATTTATGGTCGTCAATATAATATTTCCGACGTACCTGTCGACAAATTGACAGTCCTGAACTATGCCTTTGCACAGATCAATTCCACTGGCGAGGTTGGCCTGTTCGATTCCTACGCCGCCGTTGAGAAAATTTACCCAGGTGATACTTGGGATCAACCCGTCAAGGGGAATTTCAATCAGATTACCAAGCTCAAAGCCGCAAACCCAAATTTGAAAGTGGAAATCTCTGTTGGCGGATGGACTCTTTCAAGTGCCTTCTCAGATGCAGCCCTGACAGATTCGTCCCGCAAGAAGTTTGCGGATTCACTTGTCCGATTTGTCAATCAATATGGTTTTGACGGAGCGGATCTAGATTGGGAATATCCAGTTTCTGGTGGTTTGGACACCAATAAGAACCGCCCTGAGGATAAGCATAATTATACTTTGCTTCTTCAAGCTGTCCGATCTGCATTCAATGCTCAGGAAGCCATTAGTGGAAAGCATTATTTGCTTACAGTGGCTTCTCCGGCAGGTTATGACAAAATGGCCAATTTCGAGCTTGCTGATATGGCCAAATCGCTTGACTGGTTTAATGTCATGAGTTATGACTATCACGGAGCCTGGGAAACCCAGACTGGTCATAATGCGCCTTTATATGTCAATCCAGCCAGTCAGAATGCAATTGATACCAAGTATAATATTGATTACACCATGCAGGCCTATGCTGCGGCTGGTGTACCAAAGGAAAAATTGATCATGGGTGCCCCCTTGTATGGCCGAACGTGGCAAGGTGTTGCAGCGGGCCCAAATGGCGATGGACTGTTCCAGAATTCGACCGGTGCAGGGGCGGGCACATGGGAACCTGGCATGATTGATTACAACGACCTGTTGAACAAGTTGCAAACACAACCTGCGACTTACAAACTCTATCGTGATAATGTTTCTCAAGTTCCGTATGTATATGCTCCCGGTGTTGGAGGGGGCTGGTTCTCTACGTTTGAGGATAAAACCAGTCTCGGTAAAAAGATCGATTCCATTATCGCCAACGACTACGGCGGCATGATGTTCTGGGAGCTCGACGGAGACGTGCACAATAGCAATAGCCCAGATAGTCTGGTCGGCTATGCGGCATCCCAGTTGAAATCCAATCAGCCAACATTGCCTTCAATTTCTGCCACGGATGTCTCATTAAATGAGGGCAATTCGGGGACAAGTCTGGCCACCGTGACCCTGACTTTATCTAAGATGTCTGACAAGTCCATTTCCGTGACTTATGCCACTCTCAATGGAACGGCCACAATTGTTGGGAATGACTATAAATCCGCAACAGGCTTGGTGACTTTCGCACCTGGCGAGACCATGAAAACCGTAAATGTCACCATTAATGGCGACACCGTCAATGAAGCCGATGAGACTTTTCAGTTAAATCTCAGTAATGCGACAAACGCTAACTTACTGAAGTCGGTTTCCACAATTACTATCAAGAATGATGATTCTCCAGCCGCTCCTCCAGCGTCTTCGGGAGCCGCCGTTCTGGCTGTGACTGGTACCTGGTTCCCAGGCTTTGGCGGTGAAATCACAGTCAAAAACACTACGGGATCGAACATCAGCAGTGGCTGGGTGCTCGAATTTGACTCAAACTTTGATATCACATCGATTTGGAATGCGGATATCGTGAGCCACATTGGCACACGATACACCGTCAAGAGCCTTTCGTGGAATGGTTCGCTAGCTAATGGTGGCACATTAAAGTTTGGCTTTAATGGAACCATGACTGGTGGATCAACCACACCGGGCATCATTGGATCAACCATCCGAAAAGCCTGACTTCCGTGGGCTGAAGTCAGAGATCTTGAAGAGGCGAAGAGGGCGATTTCAAAGTCGCCCTTTTTTCTTTTTTTTCGATACATTTTCGTCATGCTGTGATAATATTATCATGAGATGATTCCGCGGTATTCAAAGATTCGACTCCAATCTCTGAGAAAAAGACTCGTTGACGCCACGATGAAACTGTCACCGGCTCTGACCAAAGCCACTCAAATTCTGGCCACACTTTCCGACCCTGTTCGCTTGCGTATTCTGCACTTATTGTGGAGATCCGGGGAAGTCTGCGTCTGCCATCTTCACCTTTCCCTGGAGCTGCCTCAGCCAACCGTCTCGCGTCACCTGTCTCGTCTGCGTCGAGATCGACTGGTGGCGATCCGTAAAGACGGCCACTGGATCCACTATCGTGCCGACCTCCTACAGGAACCACTCGCCGGGGCAATTTTTACAAGCCTGGCCATGGGGCTGGCACACGAAACCACTCTCGCGGACGACATCTCACGTCTGGCCTGCTTAAAATCCAGTCAATGTCTGATCCCTACCGACGAAGTATTCGCTTGACAGAATATATACGAGGCTGTTATATTCGTTTTAGCGGATATATTGCCAAGCAAGGTGGTTTTCAGGTTTGGGGGAGAGCAGCTTGATGACACGGATCGGACTTACACTCGTAGTTTTGGGAATCACACTCATGACAGGTGTTGAATCGTCGGAATTAACGCCTCAACTGGCTGAGCATATGCAACGGATTGCTTCTGAAACCAGTCTTTTGACACCTGATCATCAAGCGGCTTCCAATAAACTTGGTGATTGGATCGCCCGCAACTCCAGCGCCGATAAACCACTACATGTCACCATTATTTGCACGGGCAACAGTCGTCGCAGCATGTTGGGCAGTGTGATGGGCAATGCTTCGGCCGCTTATCTGGGCATGCCTCTGGTTCGGTTCCACTCGGGCGGAACGACTCCATCGGCGTTCAATAAGCGAACAATTGCTAGCCTGAGACGTGTTGGGGTGGTGATTGAACCGACAGGCGAAAATGCTCCAAAGGGGCCTGCTGGTGGTGACAATCCAAAATATACAGTTCGATGGGGAGCAACAAATCCTACAAGCCAGCTACAAGTGGTAGAGTTCTCGAAACACTATCGCGATCCTGCCAATCCTCAGAGCGGTTTTGCTGCTGTTCTGGTTTGTACAGAGGCTGACGGTGCCTGTCCGACTGTTATGGGAGCATTGACACGGATTCCTGCGCCATTTGAGGATCCAAAAAGATTTGATGATACGCCTGAAGAAGCATCAAGATATGACGAACGACGTGATGATATCGCTCGATTCATGATGCTTGCCTTGCAGCATGCAAAAGCGATCTTGGAATCGTCAGAAAAATCCGTTGATACCGACCACTTGAAAACAGGAGACCAGAGATGAGCGATTTGGATATTACAGACGCTGTCCAAAAGACTTATGGCGATGTCGCAAAATCTGCTTTCTCTGCCGATAAATCGACCACTTCCGCAATTGCGCAGGCTTTTGGATACAGCCTTGAGGAACTTTCAGCAATACCGCTGGAATCGAATCTGGGACTTTCGTGTGGTAATCCGACGGCTTTTGCGAGCCTGAAGACGGGCGAAACCGTAGTCGATCTGGGCTCTGGCGGCGGGCTTGACGTTTTCCTCGCGGCCCGATGTGTCGGCCCGAGCGGCAAGGCTATTGGCATCGACATGACTCCTGAAATGGTTGCTCTGGCCAAAAAAAACGCCCTGTCTGCCAAGGATCAGTCCGGCAATATTCTAACAAATGTCGAATTTCATTTGGGCAAGATCGACCAAATACCGCTTCCCGATCAGTCCGTAGACTGTGTCATTTCCAATTGCGTGATTAATCTGGCTACTAACAAAAACGCCGTTTTCGAGGAAATTGCCCGAATCCTCAAGCCCGGCGGTCGGCTTGCTGCCAGTGATCTGGCTTTAAAAAAAGAACTGCCTGCCGATCTTGCCGCCGATACCCTTGCTTGGGCTGCCTGTATTTCAGGGGCCATTGCAATTGCCGATTATCAAAGCGGATTAATAAAGGCCGGGTTCAAAAATATTACGATTGTTGATTCCCAAGCCGACCTCAACGCATATGCCATGATGCCCGACCAAGTCGGCTGTTGTGCTCCGCCTATCAGCTCAACGGATCATCAGCTCGGTCTCACGATTTTTGAAGAACCTATCGCGGGTGGCTGTTGTAACACCAGTTCTGCTCCCACCGTCATGCACGAACAGTTTCTCGAACTGGTTAGGAAATATGACCTCAACGATTTCGCAGCCAGTGTCAAGGTTTATGCCATCAAACAACCCTGAGTGACGATCCAGCCTTTTCGATTTCGTGCAGGCCAAAACCAAGCTGCACGAAATCGACCCTGCTTTTAGCAAGATATTCGTTACAATCATTAAAGTCTTCCCAAATTATATACCGATGATAAAGATGACGTTGGCACACGTGATGGTTTCCGGGGGGAATGCTGTCAGTGAAGCCATCGAATGATCATAGATGATTTGAGCCAAATGATGAGATGGTTTCAAAGGGCAAAGTCTCCTAAGCTACTATTAGATAGATCGTTAGAACGCAAGCCTACCACCAGGCCTGTGATTGAGGGTCTCTCCGAGCGCATCATGCCTGTTGTTGGTGCGTTCAATGTGCCCCAGGCGATGAGGCCGAGTAAGGCGACTGCAGGAGTCGTTCTGATTCGCCAGAGCCCTGACGACATTGGGGGCTGCACTGGGACGTTGTTGACGGGTGCCCAATCGGTTCTGACTGCGGCCCACTGTGTTGACGCCAATGGCGACCATATTGCTGACGCCCCTTACTATTATGTCAATTTTGACTTGCCATCCGGTCGGGTTCAAATGGTTGTGCCTGGCAATCGGGTCTTGATCAATCCGCAGTGGCAGGGTTCATCGGATTCAGGCTTTCAGAATGGGCACGACGAAGCGGTTTTGCAGCTATCAGGCGTGGCTCCATGGGGCAATGGGCCTGGGAGGCTGAGTTATCAGCTTTATACAGGGCAGGCCATGCAGCCCGGCACTTCATCATCGACAAACTCAATACAAGTTGGTGGTTACGGCTATACTGGCGATGGTGTGATTGGTCAAAATACATCTCCTGATCAGAACCAGATTTCGTCGACTTTTCAAAGGCTCATGCTACCGCCTTCTGCTCGTGGAACCTTCACGCTTGGAAACCCCAAAACCAAGGCCAGCATTCGGCTCAATGCCCAGGGACTGACTGCCGATGTGGTTCAAAAAGCAATACAGACTCTGGATTCCACAGGATTTGTGAATGTTCAGGTCGTACAGATCTCACAGAAAAACAGCCCTTATTTTGGGTCATTCGACATTCTCTTCCGGCAGGTCGACACCACTCAATACCCCTATGGCAATGTGCCTCAACTCACTTTCAGGCCTCAGCTTGGGTATAGTGGAGGCGCTCAGGGCGATCATTTCCGAAGTGGTATCATCAGGCCTGCATTTCCAACATTGCTGGGCACGAAAGCCACAGCCAAGACTCGGTTTAACTCTGCTCCAGCCGGTATGACAAATGTTTACGTCACGCAGCTTTCGGCCAATCATGGTCTAGCCTTGCTGGGTGAGGGCGATTCCGGTGGGCCTGCGCTTTTAAGAAAACAAATCGTCGGGGTGGCCTCGTTCTTTAGTGGCAGTTCGCAATATGGTGACTACAGCGGATGGTCTAGCATTAGCCCTGATCTGGCATGGATTCAGTCCAGTTCAACGGTCGGAGGCAAGGTCGTGATCGACCTCGCAACTCAGCCTGTTACTCATAACAGTGTAACGGATTACGTATCGGTCAAGGGCGATTCTCAGCACAATAAAATGATCGTTCTCGTACACGGCAGGCCGATCTTCAAGGCCCCCATGAGCAGCGTTCAGTCCGTCCAGATCGTTCCTAGAGGTGTGCCTGTCCAGTTCCGGTCGATCCACCGCCCGACATTTACCGTCACCAAGGTTCCAAACAGCCAAAGAGGCCATCTGGGCAAGGTAGAGCGAGTGATGATCACCGGTCAGACGACCACATCGCCGGCTGTGACTCTAGCCCAGCAAACTACGCAAGTGACATCGGCAAGTCATGTGTCCGGGCAAGTCCCAACGATCTCGAAAAGCACACCAACCTCTGTGATATCAACCAGTTCCATTCCAAGCAAGTCAACCAGAAAGCATCCTGGCTGACACCTGCTTGATCCGGAATCTGATCCACCGCAACCAGCCATGGTGAAGTCTCAGTCTGTCAAGCAAATCACTCTTCTGATGGTTCGTCTTCGACGGAGTCTTCAATCACGTCAATAATCTCTTCTTCCATCGCTTCGGCTTGGTCGTTGAATTCCAGATCATCGTCGACTGGTGCATTCGCTTTTTGTGCATCTTCTGCCGCTGCGGCGGCTTGTGCTGCATCAAGGGCATCTTCCGGCACGATAGCCAATGAACCGACTGTGTCGCCTTCATCCAGACGTATAATGCGTACACCAAAAGTGTTACGACCCGTTTCGCGGACCTCGCCCACCCGTGTCCGGATCATGATCCCGCCCGTGGTCGTGACCATGATTTCGTCATTCTCCGTGACCTTTGCCACAGCCACAACCGAGCCATTCCGCTCGCCTGTCTTGATGTCAATCACGCCCTTGCCGCCACGTGTCTGGCTCCGATATTCCGTCAGTTGGGTGCGCTTGCCCTGACCCAGCGAGCAAATCGTCAGGAGCTGCTCCGTGTCCTCTGGACCATTGGCAATGACCATTCCGACCACCTCGTCGCCTTCGTCCAGACGTATGCCACGCACTCCATAAGCACCACGTCCCATTGATCTTACGTCGGATTCATCGAACCTGATCGACATCCCTTCCTTGGTGGCCAGCACCACTTGCTGACCCCCCAAAACCCGGGCCACACCGATCAGTTCGTCGCCTTCATCAAGGCCAAGGGCGATGATTCCACGCCCCATGGGCCGCTTGAAGGCCGTCAAAGGGGTTTTTTTCACAGTCCCGCGCCGGGTTACCATGAAGAGGCTTTCGTCAGTGCGGAAATGACGCACTGGCACCATGCCTGTGACTTTCTCGCCCTCACTCAGTTGAAGAAGGTTGACCAAGGCGCGGCCACCGCTGGTCCGAGAGCCTTCTGGAATGTCATAAACCTTGAGCCAATAGACTTTTCCAGCAGTTGTGAAAAACAGCATGTAGTCGTGGGTCAGGGCCACGAACATGTGGGAGAGGAAGTCGTCGTCCTTGGTGGATGTGGCTGCGATACCGCGTCCGCCACGCCCCTGGGCCTTGTAGGTGTCGGGCTGAATCCGTTTGATATAACCCGCGTTGGTCACCGTCACGACCATGTATTCTTCACGGATCAGCGCTTCTTTGTCATAATCGCCGATCTCTTCGTCGGATATCGTGCTTCGCCTTGGGTTTGCATACTTTTCTTTGAGCTCGAGCAGATCGGCCCGAATGATGCCAAGAATTTCTGACTCGTGGGCCAGAATGAATTCATATTTCCGGATATCGTCGCGCAGACCCTTATATTCTGTGGCCAGCTTGTCGGCTTCAAGGCCAGTAAGGCGCTGAAGTTGCATGGAGAGAATGGCATCTGCCTGGCGTCGTGTCAGGGGTCCGGTCGGCCGGGCTTCAGGGTCATCCAGGGCGCGTTGCAGAACGTCGGCCGAAACCTCGACTTGCATCAATCGCTGGCGGGCTGTATCCGGGTCGCGGCTGGAGCGGATGATCTGGATGATCTCGTCGATGTAAGTCAGGGCAATCAGCAGACCTTCGACCACGTGAGCCCGCTCGCGAGCCTGCTTGAGCTGATGCATTGTCCGGCGGCGGATGACCACCTGGCGATGCTCAATGAAGAGTCTCAGCATTTCCTTGAGAGGCAGCATTCTTGGCCGGCCGTCAACAAGGGCCAGATTGATGATCGAGAAGCTATCCTGCAAAGGTGAGAACTGGAAGAGCTGATTCAGAATGACCTGGGCATTTTCGCCCTTCTTGACCTTCACGACGATCCGGACAGGCTGCTTGCGGTCCGACTCATCGACGATGTCTGAAACACCCGTGATCTTGCCGCTGTTGACCAGCTCTGCAAGCTTCTTCAGGAGCGGTTCCTTGGTCTGCTGGAACGGGATCTCGGTGATGATGATCTGGCTGCGGCCGTCTTTATATTCCTCAATCTCATGACGTGAGCGGATCACCACGCGGCCCTTGCCCGAGAGGTAGGCCTGCTTGATCCCATACTTACCGCACAGAATGCCGCCCGTGGGGAAGTCGGGGGCGGGGATATGCTCCATGAGCTCGTCAAGCGTGATGTCTGGCTGGTCCATCAGGGCGACCAGGGCGTTGCAAACTTCGCCCAGATTGTGGGGCGGAATATTGGTCGCCATGCCCACCGCGATGCCGCCTGATCCATTGACAAGCAGGTTTGGGAACTTGGCGGGCAGAACCCGTGGCTCTTGATATTTCTCGTCGTAATTGGGCTGAAAATCGACCGTATCGAGCCGAATGTCCTCAAGCATCTCGGCCGCCACCGGCGAGAGCTTGGCCTCTGTATAACGCATGGCCGCAGGTGGCAGACCGTGGATCGAACCAAAATTCCCCTGACCGGTAATCAGAGTGTGCCGCATGTTCCACCACTGTGCCATGCGGGCCAGGGTTGGATAGATGGAGTTATCACCATGCGGGTGATATCGCTTCATCGTTTCGCCTACGATACCGGCACACTTGCTGGTAGACGAGCCGGGTGTCAGGCCAAGATCGAGCATGGCCGTCAGAATTCGCCGCTGCGAGGGCTTCAGACCATCACGCACATCGGGCAGGGCCCGGCTGACAATGACCGACATGGCATACGTCAGATAGCTCTCTTTAAGCTCTTCCTCAATGTTCAGCGGGGTCGGCACCAGGATGTCAGCCGGGTTCGGCATCCGGTTGCGGTCGTCCCGCGCCTTGCCCTTCTGTGCCGGCAAAGCCGCTTTCTCTGGCGGGTTCGGAACATTGGATTCAGGGCCGTTGTCAGTTGGCTGATCGATCGCTTCGTCGCTCACGGCGTGGTGTATCCTTGCGGTTGATTCGGAACTGGGAACGAACACAAGTTGGAGTGGTCGTCTGGCCCCGGCTTCGAGCTTATCCTCTTATATAGGAATAAAGTAGCAAATTTCACTCGTTTTTACAATGTAAAAGCCAGATGTTTGGACGAACGAACCGGTTTTTTTGAAGTTGCCCAGAATACCATGACAAAAGATCCGAAATCCGTCGCCCCATTGGCTCGTCATCCAGCTCGAAAGATGAAATCCAAAACCCAACCAAAAAACGAGCAACTTTTTCCCAGACCAAAAAATTACAAACCGAACAACCATTCGCCAATCTTACATTTTAAAGTTTCTCAATTTTCCAACTCTCACGGACGAATCGACTCGTTCAACTGTTTCATGTCTCTGATATTTTCCCACGGGCCATTTGGCGAACTGTGTTTACTATCATGGACTGGTGTCCGCAATGTGCTCTCTGGATGGCTTATTTCCATTTGCCAAAGCGGTTCGGATGGGTTAGGTTGAATATCTCAGTCTCGGCTTCATCGTTCTGATGTTTCTCTGCTCGAATCGAATCAAGCCATGCATCGCCACAAACTCAGCAATGAAATAAAATACCGGTTCTTCGAGCCAAAGCATTCCCCGATTGTGATGTGGCTTGGACAGCTCTATACCAACAGAAAATTGAGGAACAATCAAAAAATCCACGAAATACGATTCCATGGCCTCGAAAAACTTCAAGCACTTATCGGCCAGGGCGATGGCATTTTATTGACTCCCAACCATTCCGATCATGCCGATAGTGCCCTGATGTTTCATATGGGGCGGTTTCTGAAGAAGCCTTTTTATTTCATGGCGACTCATGCGATTTTTGAGGGCTGGAACAGATTCTTCCTGACACGCATCGGATGCTTCCCGGTAGATCGTGAGGGAACCGACCTCAAGGCCCTTCGCAAGGCCCAGGAGATACTGACACTGGGCCAGACACCGCTGGTCATTTTTCCGGAAGGCGAAATTTATCGTCTCAACGACCAGATCACTCCACTGCGTGAAGGGGTGGCCGCGGTGGCCCTGATGTCTGCCCGCAAGGCCAGGGAACATGGCCGAAAGGTCTGGATCGTGCCGATTGGAATCAAATACAGGTTCCTTGAAGGTGTGGATCCTATACCTTGGCTGACCGATTTATTGACCCATCTTGAAAAGAAGTTTGACTGGCGGGAAGTGCCGGATCGCCCTTTGCTGGACCGGATTTATCGATATGCCAGCGGCATGCTCTCGCTCAAGGAAATTGAATACATGGGTGCAATTCAGGCGGGTTCTCCGCGAGAGCGGGTGGCACGCCTGCGTGAATATGTTCTCGTCGCCGTTGAGCAGAAGCTCAAACTGACCCAGATCAAGGCCAAAACCAAGTCCATTCCCGAACGGGTCAAGGAATGCAGGCGCGTGATCATCGATCGCTGGAGCGACCCGGAACGCGACCCGAAAATGCTGGCCGTCTGGAAGCAGGATTTGGAAGATTTGTTCATGGTGGTGCAGCTTTATAGCTATCCCGGCGATTATGTCATGAATTCGCCGACATGTGAACGGGCCTCGGAAATATTGATCAAGTTTAAACAGGACGCCATGCGTAAAGACCTCGAAATCGCCCGCCACCATGTTCCACGCAGGGCTTCCATTTATATCGGCGAACCGATCGATGTCCAGGAATTTGTGCAGTCCGTCGACAAGAAGTCGCCTGTGGAATCCGATCCAAATGAAACCGCCTCGAAGGATCACGAATCTGCCGGCAAGTCACGCAAAGCCTCAAGTCTTTTGACTCTCCTGCTCGAAACCAGGCTCCAGGAGTTGCTTAACCTGGGCGATCGTGGCAAACTCCTCCCGGACGCAGCGTTTCACGACTCTCAAAACCAGGCTCCTTAAATCGCTATCCATCTCGCCCCATCAAACGAACTTTTGCATGGATCAACAGAAACACAAGAATCGATATAAATCATGTCACGAGTCATTCACTTTGAAATTCATGCCTCGGATCCAATAGAACTCATACCATTCTACGAATCCCTGTTCGGCTGGAGTTTTACTCGATTCCTGCCCGAAGTGGAATACTGGACCATCACCACCGGCCCGGATAGCCTACCCGGAATCAATGGCGGGCTCGTCAAACGCAAGGGGCCAGCACCTCTGGAAATACAGGCTGTCAATGCAACTGTCTGCACCGTGCAAGTGGAATCGGTGGATAACACCCTGGCCAGAAATAATGAGCTTGGTGGCACAGTGGTCCTGCCCAGAATGCCCATTCCAGGCATCGGCTGGCTGGCGTATATCAAGGATACTGACGGTAATATTCTAGGCATCATGAATATCGACCCAACTGCCAGAAATTGACTCGGAGAACAGACATCTTGCCGCGCCTTGAAATACAATTCTCATGGATTCTATGTCTGGCCTTGGTCCTGAATGGCTGCGGCCAGGCTGACGATTTCACCAAGCAGGGTGCAACTGCCAACACCCAAAAATCGGCTGAAAACCCTGCTGATGGTGGTGGTCGCCATGGGCGGCGGCCACGACCTGTTTTCGTGAAATGGCTTGTCATACAGTCATTATTGGTGACCTCCGGTTGAAACTGTTTCGCATTCGAAATTCCACTCTCTCAGGTGTGCGTTTTCCGTTCCGATTGTATTAATTACCGCCCTTGAAATACTCTCGCACAGCCATTTCCCAGGCATCGGCCAGAAGCTGATGGCCTGCATAGGTCGGGTGGACACCATCCCAGATCCAATACGCGGCCGGGGCGCGGCGGCAGGCGTCATCAAGGGTTTTCTGGAATGGTACAAAAGCCGCTTTGTGCTTTTCCGCCAGTTGCTTCACGACGGCCTGACGCTTCACGAGATCAAGGTTCGGCGAGCCGGTGGCTGGCTCAGCAGAGCGGTGGTCGAGTTGAAATGGTTCACACAGGACCAGCTTCAATTTCGGATTTGCAGCTCGGGCACTGCTGAGCAGGCCATCATAGACTGTTTCGTATTGATCCAGAGGGATTTTTCTGCCGGAATCATTCACACCGATCAGAACGCTCAGGAGATCGGGCTTTAGGTCAAGCGTCTCCTTCTGC
Organism: Candidatus Kuenenia stuttgartensis; assembly: GCA_945865635.1. Classification (GTDB taxonomy): domain Bacteria; phylum Planctomycetota; class Planctomycetia; order Isosphaerales; family Isosphaeraceae; genus QWQI01. The sequence goes on along the minus strand of CAMBEP010000009.1, from coordinate 54,503 downwards.
CAGCGATTCTGAAGCTCAACCACGGTGTTGCCGCTGATGCCGCGATTCATAAAATCCAGTTTCCATTCAGGAAATGCAGCCCCATGCCGCGCGGCAATAATAAAAACATAGCCATGGCCCAGAATATGGTTCGGATCGGTGGTGCGGCCACGATTGCCATCGGTTATGGAATCGCCCTGGAACAGGATTCTGGATTTTGGGACAAAGGCTGGCAAAGTCTGAAGAATCAAGCGGACCGGTGCAGATTTTAAGACCATTGCGTCAACCAATCCTTCTGAAATCTGCTTCATGCCGGCATCGTTTGGGTGACCCAGCTCTCCGAAGAGGCTTTTGTTGCGGCTGAAGTGGGTGAAATCGACAAAGGTGCGGCTCAGGGGCTCTTCGGCACAGACATTTTTCTTGATCGTGTCCAGAACAGGGTTTTGGTTCAAAATATTGCCTGTGATGAAAATCTGGGGATGACTCGCGTTTTCCAGGTCGGCCAACATCAATTTCAGGGCTTTTTCAAATGCAATTGCGTCAAATCCGGTCTTCGGCACATTTTCGCCGAATTGCAGAATGACGATATCGGCTTTCCAGTCAATCTGTTTGCGAATTTTTGAGGCGTCATAGGTTCTGTATTCCCGTTCCAGAATATTGGCGATATTGATGACATTTTCGGCACCCGCGTGGCCGCTTGCCGGGGCAGGTTCGATGGTCAGCTTACCGCCCGTGCGGGCTTCAATTGCGGCACCCACCAAATGAACATAATCTTTATCCACGGCACTGGCAAACATGCCCCAGTGGCCATTCCAGCCAATTTCAGGCTTCGGTGGATGCAGGGTCAGGCTATTGCCCAGAAACAGAATACGATCGGCCTTGAGCGTGCCGATTCTCATGGCTCCAATGGCTTTGCCGGGTGCCATGGTAATGGCAATGGCAACCAAAAAAGCGGTTGTGAAATATCTGAGAAAACTGGCGGCCGATTGGAACATCGGTTTTGATTCTTTGTTCTGAAGGGTGGGAATGTGGGTCTTTATAGGGATTTTCTCCATGATACGTGAATGACAGATGAAATCAAAGGAAAAAAGGATTTGGAACCAAGGCATTCAGGTTATGGGTTGCAATTACAGGTCCATGACTTGTCATGATCCACAAGGCTGTTTTTCAGGCTCAATCAACCGATAGACTACGTGGCCATCATTGATTCAGCATAATACTCTTCGAGGTCATAATCGACATATTTTGATCGAAACGATGCCGGTGGTTGAGCATCGCCGGCGACGACACGACAAATGTTCTTGCACCCCGGCCAAAATGACAGAAGCTTTTTTTCGCATTCAAATCCGGTGGTGTCGTCGCTGAAACGCTCCTCAACCACCGGCTACTGGCTGCGATGACTCCGGCGTCGTCGCGATCAAAAAGTGTCATTAATGGTCGCGAAGAGTATAAAAGCGATTCGCGCATCATTGCCTGGATTTTCGTATTGACGATGTTGCCTGGATGGCAAATTATGATTGCTTGGAGCGGCGGCGGTTGAGCTCCATGTTGAAATGGATGCAATATTGTTCGGCTTCCGATTCGTTCGTGATTTTTTGGAGTTCGACTCTGGCTCGTTTGACATTGGGGTCCCTGAATTCGGAATCAGGCCAAGTCATGAAGCTGTAACTCATCGCGCCGGTCGTCTCATGTTCGTTTTGTTTTTTAGGCTCAAATGATTGTACTGTAGAGTATTGCACTGATTCTACTGAATCGGTTTTGGCGTCGGTTTCGACATCGGTTTCGGTTTCCGGGTCGGTGATAAATCCTGATTCGTAGAGGTTTCTCTGCTGAATGGATTCGTAGGCTGATGGGACAGGACCGTTTTTCTGAACTTGAAGGGCTTCCCAGTTTTCGATTTCTGAGAGGTTATATGGTCGATGATTGAGCCGTTCATGGCGTCGGGCTTCGCGCTCGTTGGCTTGAAGGAGCCGGTGCCGGTTGAGTTCTCGTCCTTTTTGGAGGGCTTCAATGCGGCGAATTGCCTTATCGACACGAACCTGGGTGGAGTTACGGTATCGAAGGGCGAGCTGGGCTTCGTTCATGAGCTTGGAATTGCCAAGCCCAAGGCCGCAGGCATTTTGACAGAACTGGGTTTTTTCGTAATCATTTTCAAGGTTTAGTTGGCGGGCTTTGTCAGACCAAAATGCGGAGCGTTCTTTGGCCATGGCCAATAATTGCATTTTTGCGGTTTCAGGATCAGGGGCATGATTTCGATACTGGTTTGCCTGACGGGCTGCCGATTTGGAAGAAGAGGCGTGGGATCGTTCGATCCAGTCGCTGATTTCGGCTTCTGGATCGTTGGATAGGGCAAGGAATCGGGCGAAGATCCAGAGACCTTCTGAGCTGATTCTGGCGACATCTGCAAACGATTTTTCAGATTGAGCGGCATTCCAGGCCTGTTCGAGGGTCATTTCCCTTTGGGAGTTGAGTGACTCGAGCGAGCCGGCGATATCGGACCAGATTTTTTCGAAGAAGAGTGCGCCGAGTGAGGTATTTCCGAGGAGGTCGCGAGCAAATTGTGGAGAGTTGTTCCAGAGTTTCTGATTTTCGTGAAATTTCTCGATTTGCTGGTGGTCGTAGAGATTGGCGGCGATTCGGGCTTCTTTTTCGATCCGTGCCTGATGAAAGCGATCGGTTTCCTGATTTTGCCAATAAGCGACCGCAAGTTCTTGGAGAGCGTGTCGTTCTTTATCAGATTCAGGCTGATAGAGGGCGTCGAGATCGAGTTCGATCTGAGCGATAAGTTGCTGGGCATGGTGAGGGAAATGAGATTTACTGGAGAGGCCATGCTTGAGAGCATTTCCATTTCGGGCTTGTAATGGGTCGATGGTCATGATGCTTATTCCCAAAAAAGATGACAAGTGAAGAGACTCTTCTATTTAAAATCAGGAAAACGGACGTTTTTTCGATCCCCTGGATGAGATTTATGAATAACCATGGAAATACAACAGGTAAAACCGTCATGGATTAACAGGAGGGGGGGGACGGTTCAGCGTAAAGAACTTGTCGGCAGGGATTGACCTTGAACGGAATAAAGCGGGTCAGTGTCCACAAGACCAGTAGCTGTAAGGTCAAGTAAAACCTATTGATTACTAGACTTGTGGCCTCATTTCGGGATTAAAAAGTTCTTGAAACCACTTGACAAATTGGGGACCAGAACCATGTTTTGGATTAAATCGCTTTCCTTTTATTTGCTGATGTAGTTGGTTTCCAGGCTCTTCCTGCCAGGCAAGCCAGCAATGAACCCGAGCTTTTGTGGAATGGTTTTCGGAATAAGTCGCCCCATGATGATCACGGGCATTGGTTGTGGAGGATTTGGCGAAATCCCATAGCCTTTGTGAATTATCGGGATGAATCATGCAATCGACCAGAAAATCTTCGAGCATTCCTTTTCTTTTATTCCCGGGCATAATCCAGATACCCAATTTTTTACCGTTATTTTCACCAATCCAACAACCCTCATCTGGGATTCTTTGAGGTATATCCGGAAAAAAATCGGCACAAAGATTTCGACTTGATTGCCAAGCGGCTTGAGGATCATGATCTGCATCAACAACAATACCCAGATTTTCCCATAAGTCTGATTTCAGAATTCCTTTTGTATGTGTTGGGACATTTGGTTTTCCAATGGAGTCAACGATATGAACAGGTGGATTATTGGTTGGCCATAGAACACCTGCCTGCTCCATAAATTCTGCAATTACCAATAAATCATTCTTTCCCTCAACAATCAGTTGTTTATCTTGTCGATGATTTTTAGGATAAGTGTTGGCTGCCACGAATCACCTCATTTCGATTCCATGATCTGAAGCAGAAACAATTTCCTCTTCCGAATACGAAACTGTTCGAGTTGATGTCTGATTGATTCTTTGAATGGAAAAGGATTCTTTGGGAAATTTTCCTGACTCAATCACGCTGGCAAGGCTATCAATGCAGTCTTGGCTGTGAGTTGTAGCGAAGACCTGAATATCGAATTTTTGAGCAATGGTGGATACGATTTCCCACATTTTTTTCATCACAGTGTAATGAAGACCAGTATCGATCTCGTCGATTAAAAAGACACCATTTTTGGTATTCAATAAGCCAGCGATCAGGCCCAATAAACGCCAAACCCCGTCTCCCAAGGTACCAATGGGAACTGGCTCATCGGAGCCTGTGAGTTTTAATTTGACTCCGCGTTTCTGTGGTATTCGTTCTTGATTGAATAAGAATCCTTTAGTTTGCTGAGGCGTAGTTTCTGTCGCATATCTGTCGATCTTTGGCTCAATAATCTGGAGCGATTGAATGATAAATTTTTCGTCATCGGTAAGTGCTATTCTTTCAAGAAAGCTGACCAGCCGTTCGGCAGGAAACCCTTCTGTGGATACGAATAGGGCATTTCGGACTTCATTTGATGGCTTTACGAATCTCTGAGGGATCAGTCCGCCATCTGGTGATAGTTCATACCTGTAACCGATTGCGGTTTTCTGAATTTCATCGGATTTCATCTCCCAGGATACAGCCAATTGAAGTTGATTTATGACATATTCAAAATCGTCTTCGATAGGTTTTTGCCGATATTGGCTGGCAGGATCGGTGTTTAGTTCAAGAATTTCTGAAATAAAGTTTGTTGATTTCGTTTCCGCTTTTGATAAAGGTTGTAAAGAATGAATTTGATCCCTAGACGTTTCTATAATCTGTATCCTGCTTCCCAAACTGGCATTGAATCCATGAAACAGCTTGCTGATGTCTGCAAAATAGCGTACGCCAGATTCGCCTTCTTCCTTGACCATTTCGCCGCGTCGTTGCAGTGAATTTAAAATGACGGTTTTGGATCTTGAACTGACCAGCTCCAACGCTTCCAGAACCGAGGTTTTGCCGCGGTTGTTCATTCCTACGATCAGATTAATTTTGCGAAGATGATCCATCTCAAATTCTTCGAAAGCGCGATAGCCTTTGATTTCCAGCTTTGTGATCATGACATCACCTTTGTCTTGCTCTGGAATTTTTGAGTGTTAATACGACTCGACTGGCTCAAAGGTCTGTCGATTGGGAACCAGGAGCCAATATATCACAATGATTCCACTGATTCTAGAAGCTTGCAATAGGCTTCTGGAAAATCAGGGCTGTGTGTTTTGATTTAAGAGAGTTGCCACTTTCAGTTGAGCGAATCACAAGAGGGGAATTTGCGGATTGGATATTGGATATTGGCATTTAGGTATTTTGATTAGGAGAGGAGGTATTCGAGATCTTCTCGGGTGAGGGATTGGATGACGCGGTTGTCGCCACCGAGGATGGCTTCGGCGAGGTCTCGCTTGTGGGCCTGGAGGTCGACGATTTTTTGTTCGACGGTGTCGCGAGCGATCAGGCGGTAGGCGAAAACGTTTTGGGTTTGTCCGATCCGGTGTGATCGGTCGATGGCCTGTGCTTCAACGGCGGGGTTCCACCATGGGTCGAGGAGATAGACGTATTCGGCGGCGGTGAGATTGAGGCCGAGCCCGCCGGCTTTGAGGCTGATGAGGAAGACGGGGATTTTCGGGTTGGACTGGAAGCTTTCGACGCGTGCTTCACGGTCGCGGGTACGTCCGTCGAGGTATTCGTAGGGAATTTTGGCTTGATCGAGGCGTTCCTTGACGATGGAGAGGAAGCTTGTGAACTGGCTGAAGACGAGGACTTTGTGTCCTTCGTCGATGACTTCTTCGAGGTGAGGCATCAGGACGTCGAGCTTGGCGGAGCTTTCGATGCGTTTATCGGTGTCGATCAGGCCTGGGTGGCATGCGGCTTGGCGGAGTCGGAGGAGTGCTTCGAGGACTTCGATCTTGTTGGTGGTGAATTTGCCGCCCGAGATGGCCGAGGCTTCGTTTTTGAGAAGTGCGTGGCGATAGTGTTCCCGGAGTTGGTCGTAGTAGGCTCTTTGTTCAGGCTCGAGGTCGCAGTATAGGACTTGTTCGGTTTTTTCCGGGAGGTCTTGGACGACTTGTTTTTTGGTACGTCTGAGGATAAATGGGCGTAGTGATTTGGCAAGTGCCTGGCGAGCGATGGGGTCGGCGCCGCTGGCAGCGGTGGCGGTGCGTTTGAAGAGTGCAGCGGAGCCAAGCATTCCGGGATTGATGAATTCAAAGAGGCTCCAGAGTTCGCCGAGGTGGTTTTCGATAGGAGTACCGGACATGGCGAGCCGGTGTTTGCCTTTGAGGATTCGGGCGGCTTTGGCGGCGAGGCTGTCGGAGTTTTTGATGGCTTGGGCTTCGTCGAGGATGACGTAGTCGAATTCGACTTTGGAGAGTTCGACGATATCGGATCGAAGAGTGCCGTAGGTGGTGACGATGAGGTCGTATTTGCGGAATTTGGAGACGAGGAGTTGGCGGTTGGGGCCGGTGTAGTCGAGGACTCGCAGATCAGGAGCGAAGCGTGCGGCTTCCTGGACCCAGTTGAAGACAAGGCTTCGGGGGACGACGATCAGGGATGGGCCAGTGCGTTTGCCGGTATCGCGCCAGCGGGCGAGCTGGGCAAGGACCTGGACGGTTTTACCGAGGCCCATATCGTCGGCCAGAACGCCACCGAACTCGAATTCTTCGAGATAATTGAGCCAGCCAAGGCCTTCTTTCTGGTAGGGCCTGAGTTCGCCCTTGAACATGGTCGTCGGGTCGATGGGTTTGATGCCCTGGAAGGAGTCGAGGCTTTTGCGGACGGTGGAGAAGCCGTCGTCGAAAGTGATTTCGGGCTGGGTTGCGAGCATGCTGTCGAGCAGTGCGGCCTGATTTTTGGTGAATCGCAGGACATCGCCATCGGACTTGCCCAGTCCGGTGAGGAAACCATATTTTCGGAGCCAGTCTTCAGGCAGAACGCCGACGGAACCGTCGGGGAGAGTGATGGTGGAATCGCCCTTATTGGCCGCTTTGAGTAGCGAGGGGAGGGGGACCATTTGGCCACCGAAGGAGATGGCTCCACCGAGTTCGAACCAGTCGATATGAGTGCTGACGGCAAGGTTGAATTCACTGGCGGGTCGGTATCGCTTGCCTTCGGCTTCGACATACCAGCCGAAGGTGACGAGATCTTTGGTGACTTGATTGAGCTTTTTTGGGGGTAATTCGAGGGAGCCCGGGTCGGCGATGATGTCGGAATTCGGCCTGAAGCCGAGTTCCCAGAGCAGACGGGTGGCGTCGGCTTCGGCTTCCTGATCGCGGTGAATGATTCGGAGTTTTTGGCTTTCGACGGTCATGGCGCCGGATTGGCTGAGTGGGACGCGGGTGCCGCCGTAGTCGAAATACATTTCGCCGACGAGTCGGTCGTGGCCCCAGCTTTGGCGAGGGGTGCGCAGGAGCAGGCAGGGGGTGGGTCGCTGGGTCAGTTCCGACCAGCTCGTGCTGTCAGTGAGTTGGTCGATGGAGAGTTTGGAGGATTCGAGGATTTTGGCGAGCATTTCGTCCTGCTCGATGTCTGAGATCTGTATTTCCTTGTCGGATCGCATCTTGCGAACCCAGTTGAGGACCCCGCAATCGTCGAATCTGGCGAGTTTGCCAATGCCGGAGAAGACCAGGCCGGGCAGGATGGCGAGCGGTTCTGCCAGATCCATTTTCTGGTCGTTGCGGCGCAGAGCGCCGCGCCATGTCCAGCGTTTGCCTGAGGGATCGGATTTGATTTCGAGGCCGAATTTCCAAGCTTCGCCATCATCCCAGCGGAGGATTGGGGGGGCTTCGGTAGTGGTTTCGGAGCGTCGGATTCGGCATCGGCCGGATCGGACCAGTCGCTCGACCACTCCGGCTGTGGTTTCAGGCTGGAGGGTAAACCTGTGCTGGACATGGCCGCGCGGGATCATGCGCTTGGTGGCTTGGGCGGCCCGGCGGGCTCTCAGATCGACATCTTTGTCGATATTTGCGGAGGAGGGTGGTTCTGCGGCGGCAGCGAGGAGGTCGAGGAGTTCGAGATCTTCGGGTGCGGCCAGCTTGAGGAAGTCCACATAGGCCACATGGGAAGGCTTCCAGGTGGAGATGATGCCGCGATCTGGGTTTGCGGCGCCGGGCGCATTGGGTGGCGTGTCGAGGCGTCTTCGGCGGCGGCCAAGCTCGATCACGACATGGCCATTTGCGAGCATCGGGGCGGCATCGATGATGAAATAAAGGCCAGGCCGCTTCGGTTCTGACTGAGAGCGGGTCATGGCGGCATGTGCGGCATTGGCGGCCGCCCGGGCTTTTGTCGACTGATCAGGAGCGCGACGACTGGTAAGGGATTGCGGTCCAAGGCCGGGCGGAAACGGCGATCGGCGGCCATTGGCTGGGCCAGCGGCCCTGTGATTCAGCTCTCTAGTGTTGGGCAATCGGGTGCCGGGGCCGGGTCCAAAAGTGGCTGGAGCACGGCCCTGGATGGATCCAGGCGCGGGTGGTCGCTGGCGTCTTTGTGGGGAAAAGTTCGGATTCCCGCCCTGATAGTTTTGAGGGCCTGAATCCTTAGGAGCCCAGGGCTGTTCCGGGGCAGGATAGTCTGTGGATTTGGGGGGTTGCTGAGCCTGTACGGGCGGGCGTTCCGGGGCCCGTGGAACGATGCGTTCGATAAAGACTTCGCGGTTTTCCCAAGGGGCGGTCATTTCGCGAACGACCTGCTGGGGGGCTGGCACATATCGCTGGCCTTGACGCTGCGGCGGCCGCGACTGGCCGGGATATTGACCAGGGCCACCACGGGGTGGGGCAGACGGGGGATAGCCACCATAGGGGCTTGGCGATCGCTGAGGGCCACGACCCTGACCAGGTGGCATTTGTTGAGGATAAAAACCGGCTGGCGGTTGCTGTTGGGAACGGCCTCTTGGCGGCGGCTGGTCGTATCGCTTTTGTGGAAAACGATAATCGGCCTGGGGGCGTGGTGGGGCATACTGATAGGATTCAGGCCGGTGGGGGACAGGCGGTGGGGCGGTGGATTCGAGACCATCCCAGTGTCGCTGAAGGATGGTATCGGGGTCGATGCCGTGGCCTTCGGGCTCCTGGGGGCGATAAGGGGCTGAATGGGCTGTGGTTTCGATTGGCCCGGAAGTGGTGGGCTCTCTGTAGGGCTGGGAGATATGAGGCTTGGCGATCCCATCGCGACCTTGTATGTCGGTCACAAGCTGGATGGTTCGCTGGCGGGCTCCGGAGAAAAAGCCATGTGCATCGGCCGCAAGCATGGTGGCCCAGATGTGCTTGCAGGGCGAGCCTTCCTCGCCAAAGAACGGGCAACTGCATGAGCTGATCAGGCGACTGCCTTTGAGCCTGAGCTTGACACGATACTTGACCGTTCCACGCACCTTGCCGATAACGGCATCGTCGGTAGATGAAACGGCAAGATCCACCCGATTTTCAACGAAATAGACTTGACCACGGGAGCGGACTCCCTCGTCAAACTCGTGGGCAAGCTGTAGGGCAATCCCCATGACAGTGCGACTTTCCACATGACTTATATGTTCGATGTCGAGTTCAGGACGAAATCGTAGAGGTGGCTGATACCTTCAGCCCCGTCTGCGACCGATCAGCAAGTCAATGATTCAGTGATTGAGTGATTCAAGAAAACCAACCTTGAGATGGCCCGACAACTCTTCGGGAAGAACCATTTCAAACCAGGCTCCAAGATGAATTCCGAGCGATAGCCCCGATAAAATAGAGGATTTCACAGATAAGCCCGTGATTCGGGCTAGAGGAATGATCGAAAAACAAGGTTCCCATGTTTAATATGCCAGTTTGTGGAAGCAATGTCAATGGAAAAATGAGGTATTGTCCAGAGTTCAGGGTTTTGGGCATTCAGGAACCACTTTGAAACGATCTCAAACCGATCCATCCTCTGGCCGCGGCGGCCAAATCCTGCAAATTCCGTCCAAAGTCATCAGAATTTGCAGGACCTCCGATTGGTCAGACGTCAAGATTCTTGACTTCCAGGGCGTGCTTTTCGATAAACTCCCGGCGCGGTTCCACATCCTCGCCCATCAGGGTGGTGAAGAGGTCGTGGGCCGCCACGGCGTCATCAAGCCTGACCTGCATCAGTCCACGGCGGGTGGGGTCCATGGTGGTGTCCCAGAGCTGATCTGCATCCATTTCACCAAGACCTTTGAAACGGGTGATCTTCATGCCCCGTTCGCCCACCTGACGCACCTTCGGAACAAGTTCGCGAAGATCCGACAGCAGGAAGCTTTCCTCGCCGCGCTTCAGCTCAAAGCGTGGTGGCGGTTCGTCGCCGGTCACTTCATGCGGCAAAAGAGTCGCAGCGGACAACCCAAATTCGTCACGCATTTTCGTCAGTTGCCGATTCACCCCACGAAGCTCGTGCAGTTCGATCACGCGTTTCGACTGATCCACGACCTTCTCAGGCGGCTCGCCTGCGACCACAGCCGCAGCCCGTGCCAGTTCTGTCTCTGCAGCGCCTTTGCGAATGCGCTCTTCGGCATCAGCAGGGTCATGAATCCACTGGGTGACTCCACCTTCCACCACCATGAAAAGTGGCAAAAGGCCCGCATTGGGATCGTTCTCACCCTCAGCCGTTTTGACCTGGGCCAGAAGTTGTCTGAGCGGGATATTGCGGCGGCCAAAAACACGCAGGCCCTGTTCCAGAGCGGTTGCAATTTCCATCAGGGTTTTCAGGCCCTCGATCGGGAAGGTCGGGCCATCTTCGAGGACCTTGAGCGAGGCATCCTTGAGACCGTTTTCCATGAGAATCGCCTGCATCTGGCTTTCCTCACGCACGTAGCGACGCTCCTTCCGCTGGCTGATCATGTAAAGCGGAGGCTGGGCGACATAAAGATGGCCGCCGGCCACCAGTTTAGTCATCTGGCGATAGAAGAAGGTCATGAGCAGGGTGCGGATGTGCGATCCATCGACGTCGGCATCGGACATCATCACAATCTTGCCATACCGCCGCTTGGACGTATCCTCTTCATCGCCGATCCCACAGCCAACGGCGGTGATGATGTTGCGCACCTCATCGTTGCCCAGGACTTTGTCCAGGCGGGCCCGCTCGACATTCAGGATCTTGCCTCTCAATGGCAGAATGGCCTGATAGAGACGGTCGCGGCCGCCTTCAGCGGTCCCACCTGCCGAATCACCTTCGACCAGGAAGAGTTCGGAACTTGTCAGATCGTGGGTGGTGCAGTCCATCAGCTTGCCGGGCAGGCCCACACCTGAGAGCACGCCTTTGCGGTTGCGCACCAGTTCGCGGGCCTTTTTGGCCGCAATCCGGGCCTCAGCCGCGAGCAGGGCCTTGTCGCGAATCTTACGCGCAACGGCCGGATTTTCTTCGATGTACTGGCTGAGCTTCTCGCCCACAATCTTGCTGGTGATCCCCTCGACTTCGCCATTGCCCAGCTTGGTCTTGGTCTGACCTTCAAATTGTGGGTCCGGCACACGCACGGCCACAATCGCCGTGAGGCCTTCGCGGAAGTCGTCGCCGGTGATCTCCAGATCCTTCATCCGATACGACGGCGGATTATCCTTGATATAAAGATTAAACGACCGGGTAAGGGCCGTGCGGAAGCCGGTCAGGTGCGTTCCCCCTTCCTGGGTGTGAATATTGTTGCAGTAGCTCGTCACGTTGTCGCGAATCGAGTCGTTGTACTGCATCGAGACTTCCACTTCCACTCCACGCTCTTCGTCCCGGCCCAAAAACCGGATCGGCGGATGAAGCACACTTTCAGACCGGTTGAGCCAGGCCACAAAGCCAGCCAAGCCTTCCTGGCTGAAAAAAGTCTCGCCACGCGGCGAGCCTTCCACTCGTTCATCCAGAAACGTGATTTTCACACCCGGATTGAGATAGGAAAGCTCCCGAAGCCGACGCTCCAGAATGTCGTATTCAAAAATCGTCACCTGAAAAATTGTGTTGTCAGGCATGAACCGGATCATGGTTCCTGTGCGCTGGCTCGGGCCGCAATCGCGGATCGGGCCCTGCACCAGCCCCTGCTTGTAATTCTGCTTCCAGATTCTGCCGCCGCGATGGATTTCTGCCTCAAGCCATTCGGAAAGGGCGTTGACCACTGTAATGCCAACCCCGTGCAACCCGCCCGAAACCTTGTAGGTATTATGGTCAAACTTGCCGCCCGCGTGCGGTGTGGTCAGGACCACTTCCAGCGCGGTGGTTCCCGTGTCCGCATGAATGTCCACAGGAATGCCGCGGCCATCGTCCTGAACCGTCACGGAGCCATCTGGATGGATCGTCACACTGATTGTGGTGCAATAACCCGCCATCGCTTCATCGATGGAATTGTCGACCACTTCATAGATCAGGTGGTGGAGACCCCGGAATGTGGTGTCGCCAATGTACATGCCGGGCCTTAGGCGGATCGCTTCGATCCCCTCCAGTCGACGGATTGATGACGCATTATATTCGCCACCATTGGCAGCCCCGACGTTATCGGCAGTCGTATCAGCAGACATGTTAAACACCACCCAAATTAGAAGAACCCACTTGGCCGACGGATTCGCCGAACCGGCACTTCAATGCCGGTAGACCCAAGCCTCTCGCGGCCTTATGGACAAAATCACCAAAATCTGTCATCGGATGCATTCCTTTACTCAGCAACTCTCGGGTGCCATCTACGGAGTCAATCATCGATTCGGCCCTGACGGAATCGGATATCCGTCAGCCGTGTCCCGCCCGATGTTGCTCGCAAAGCCTTCAGCAAAGATGGCTTGCGGAATTGGCTCAGCTCTTCCAGCAGGCAGGAATTGCCAACCGTCACGTTCAAGACCCCACGCCGGATATCGCCCAGCTTTGTCATCACTGCCTTGGGTTGGCCAAGCTCCCTGACCCAGACCCGCTCCAGTTCACTGGCCGCCATCGTCCGACCAAAACCACGCTGGGCCATTAAGGCATCCAGCACGTTGGTCAAGGTTTTCGGGCCACGGGCCTGTCTCAAGTGGGCCCCTGCATAGCTCATCGTTTCTGTCACCAGACGCCGCTGGGCATCCGCCAGACGATTCCCTGTATCAGGCTTCTTCAAGATTGCCTTGCCTTCCCGTGGCATTCCTTGCCTCTCAAGCATCGCGCGAAAGTGGCATCACAATGTAGTCGTAATTGTCAAGTGTGTGAAAGAGTGCCGCCGCCTTGGAGTCAATCAGATCGACAAACAACTCGGAATTCTCATCGATCGTCTGAAGCGCTTCCACCAGATAGCGTGGGTCAAATTTGATGTCGATCGTCTTTCCATCATAATCAATCGGGATGTCCAGGTGGCTGTCGCCCACGTCCGGCGATTGGCTGTCCAGATTCAAAACGCCCGACGAGAAGTGGAAGTCCACGCCCCTGCTTTCTTCACTCGTCACAATCATCGACTGCTGCACCACCCGCAATAGAGCGCCTGCCTTCATGCTGATCCGTGCCTCGTGCTGGTTCGGGAAGACATCCTGATAACGCGGGAACCGCCCCTCAACCAAGCGGGTGTGGATCATGGCCCGGTCAGTCCGGATGACCGCCGCATTGTTGTCCAATATCGCGACGTGAACCATGATTTCATCGTCCGTCAGGTTACGCTCAATCAGCTTCATCGCCTTGACCGGTATCACCGGCGAAAACCCGAGCTCTTTCTCGACCTCGCCATGAACCTCTGCTGGAACCGTCATCTTCGCCAGCCGCCTGCCATCCGTACCGACCATCGATATCGAATGCTCCCCAAACTCCAACAACACTCCGCCAAGTGCATATCGTGTGCTCTCCACATCCGTCGCAAACACCGTCCGGCGAATCAGACGCCGTAAATCCGATGCCTTCATCAAATAATAACTCCGGGCCGTAAAGCTGGGCACCTCAGGGAACAAGGTCGGGTCCTCGGCCGTAAAGTTCCACTTGCTGCGGCCACCCCGTACGTCAATCTTTTCGTTGTTCGACTCGACCGTCAAATCAATCTCATTGCTCAGACGCAAGACTTGCTGCATCCTTTGATAAGGCAAAATCACCGAGCCCGGCTCGTCCACCCGAACCCCCGACACCATATAACGAATGCCCAACTCAAGGTCTGTCGCCATCAGGGTGGAACCTGTCGAATCAACCACAAATTTGAGGTTCTGAAGGATCGGCTTGGGGCTCCGGGCCGGTGCCACACCGCCAACCATGGCAATTGCCGCCAACATACCCTCGCGATTGCACAAAGACTTCATGGTCAATTCACTCGAAGACGCTTGGGGACAGTTGTTTCAGTGGAACCTCTCAAGACGGCCAGGCCTGCCATCGCCTCGCCATGGTTGTCTCAAAACCGAACCGGTCAGGACCACAAAATGGTCTCAACAAATTGCAGGGTTGCCCGAAAAATCCCTTGGCAACTCTCAACACAGACCACGACTTCCATGAAGCAGACTTTCTCGATTTCGGCGGATTTAAGAGGTCCACAAAGTCTAACAGTTTTGTCCAGACCATACAAGTGATCAAACGCCGCCTGGGGTCTCACCACTTCAAACCCCTACCATCACCCAATTCCTTCAAACAGAAAAGCCCCCCCAGCCACCGCATGGCCTGTCGGACCATCGGCCAGATACCCGGCAAGCTGTCGTTAAATTCTTCGCAATCAGCAATCTCGAAGATTTTGGAGCCCTTCGTCAAGCGGATCGCCCGAAGTTTTTACCCAATCGATATGGCCGTCATTCGCTTCATAAAGTTGTCCGGGTAGAAGCACCTTTTTTAAGCGACTCTCTGGATATTACCCATGCCAGCAGAAACGACCAGCATTTACCACTCAGTTTCATTGATTTTGAAGGCTTCATCACCATGTGTTCAGGCGAAAAAAAATCATTAAAAACGCCAGAACGATTGGGCATGAATGTCTATCAGCCAAGCGACAAATCGGGCCTGTGGCACTGGATCAAGCGTTATACCGGAATCCATGTTGCGAAAAATGCCGTCTGCCCCGGGCATCATGCACCATGGGACTTCCTGAAAACCATCTATTTCAATCGTCCGCCAGTCAGCTTGGCGCTGGGTGGCCGCGGCACTGGCAAGTCGTTTCTTACCGCTTTAGCAACACACATGATGTGTCGGCAGACGCCCCGGCACCGGGTCAGGGTGCTTGGCGGGAGCCTGGCGCAGAGCCTTCAGATTTATGAAGCGATGCAATCGATTGTCCGCCAGATGGAATCGACAATCGGTGAATCGCATCAGGAATTTCAATCTCTCACCAAAAATCGGGGCCTTTATCTCAATGGCTCCGAAATCATGATTCTAGCCGCATCAAATACAAGTGTCAGGGGTCCGCATGTGCCGACCCTGCTGCTGGACGAAGTGGACGAAATTCCCACGGAACTACGTGAATCGGCCATGGGCATGTGCATGAACCTTGGTGGATTGAAGGCCTCAACGGTCATGACATCCACCTGGCACAAGACCGGTGGCCCGATGACAGAGCTGGTAGCCCGTGGCGAGCTCGGTGAATTTCCATTTTTCAAATTCTGTATTTTTGAGGTACTGGAGCGATGCCCGCAATCACGTTCCGGGCCAAACCTGGAAAATTGCCCACAGTGTCCACTAGTCCGCTGGTGCCACGACGTGCGGGACGGTGGCCCGCCACGCGCCAAGCGATCGGATGGACACTATTCGATTGATTCCGTGATCCAGAAACTGATGTGTGTCAGTCAGAAAGTCTTTGAGGCCGATTATCTCTGCATGGGACCACGGGCCGATGGTATCTGGTTCAATGAATTTCAACGTGCCTTGCATGTGAACGAAAAAGCCGAATATCAACCGTCAGCACCTGTTCACATAGGTCTTGACAGTGGTGTCTACACCGGGGCCGTTTTATTTCAGGTGCTCTGGCAGAAAATTGAAACCCCTAATACAACCGGAAATCGGATGAAATCCGAGCATCTTGTCCCATTGATTCATGTCTTTGCCGAACACCTCAGCGAGGGACATTCTGCAGAATGGAACGCCCGAAAAGTGCTCGACCTGACTCGCAGATATTGCAATGGACGTATCGATTACACCTGGACCGACCCTGCTGGAGGATCGCGAAATCCTGTCGGCCCAACTGTTATGGCTGAATATGAACGAACCGGATTGAAACTCACGTCTTGGCCTTATGCCCAAGTGATTGATAGTCTTGCCGGTGTGGAATCGTTATTGAATCCTGCACAAGGCAGCCCAAGGCTTTATATTCATCCACGATGTGAATTGCTGATCAGCGCTTTTCAAAATTACAAACGGGCTCGCATTAGTGGCCAGTGGCGTGATTGGCCTGAAGACCCGCAGCACCCGCACGAAGATTTAATTGATGCCCTGCGTGGTGGCATCAGAGCTGTACTTCAAGATAAATCGTCGACTTTACTCAACGTTCCTCGTATTTCACCAAAAAGGATCTTCTAAAATGGCCAGCCGTGGACCCGGTTTCGAACTCATTCAGAAGCGTCACCCGGAATGGGCAGAACATCAACTTCGCTGGCGATGGCTGCTGGACAGCCTCGAAGGTGGCCAGCGCTATCGCGATGCGATCTATGGATACGACCAGCAAGGCATGCCATGCCGGAACTTGGTACGTCACAAACGTGAATATCCCGTGCCAGGCACAGAATCGACAGCAATTGGCAGATCGGGCGAAGGCTGGCCAATTACAAATTCGTCGATGTCTCCAATATTTGGAAATGCGACTGACGACGATTACGAACTTCGTCGTGCCAGAACACCGGTTCCAACCTTCCTCGCCGAAACTGTGGAAACACACCTGTCACGGATTTATGCCCGTGAAGTGGTGCGCGATGGGGCGCCGATGCTTCGCAAATGGTGGAGTGATGTCAATGGCTGTACACTGACCATAAACCAGTGGATGGTGGAAACAATCGCTCCATTGCTGCTGAGCCTGGGCCAAATCGATGTGATTATTGACAGGCCAAGAATTCCAGCCGGCGAAGCGGTGGAAACTCAGGCCGATTGTATTCGGCTTGGTCTGGACAACTGCATTGCAGGCTATATTCTGCCTGAAAATATGGTCTGGTGGAAGCTTGATGAAAGCTGTCGAAAATACGAAGAATGCCTGGTGGCTGAAACCATCGAGATTGATGGTGACAAGATGCCATTTTTCAGACACTGGACATCAGAGCAATCGACGCTTTATGACACCCATGGTCATGTGATCGAGATCGTCAGTCACAATATCGGTCGAGTGCCGATCGAAAGGCTGTTTCTATCACGCAAGGCTCGAAGCCGGAATGTGGGACAGTCTCGCTATGAAGGGATCGCCGAACGCCAGCGTGAATATTACAATCGCGACAGCGAATTGATTCTCTCTGACACGACCCAGGCTCACCCGCTGATGCAGGGGCCGGAAGATTTTATTCAGCCTGATGGAAGCATCCCGATCGGTCCCGGATGGTTGCTTCCCAAAAAGAAGAATAATACAGGTAACACTGTTACTTACGAAGGTTTTGAGGTTGTCAGTTTCAATAAAGACGGAGCGGAATCGATTCGTCGCAACAAGGCGGATATTCGTGATGATGTGGATCGTGATTCCGCACTTGTCCGGTCTGTAGAACGCAATGGCCAGGTGCAATCGGGGGTTGCAAAAGCGATCGACTTGCATGATGGCAACAATCGGCTTGCCAAACTTGCCAAGGCATTGGCCAGAGCTGAACTTCAGATTGCAAAGCTGGTATTGACCATTTTGCACGACGGGGATTTTCAGAAGGTTGCGAAAGATGTGCGGAATATCAGGATTGAATATCCTAGCGAGTTCGATTTATTGACAACTGGCGAATTGGCCGACGCCACGAGAGGTTTTCAACGGATATTAAGTGAGTCAGGTCGGCTGCCATTAACAGAAGGACTTCTGTTGCGACGGTTGTTACGCTTGTGCATGCCGGGATTGGCGGATGATCTCTATGTGAAATGTGACCAGGAAATTCAGGAATACCTCAATAATAAGGTGAAGAAATCATGATCGGCCCTATCATTACATGTCTGAGCCTTCAGATCGTCTGTTTTTCGATTGTCAGATCCCTTGTATTGCCAATTGTGATGGGATTTGTTGACCAAGTCGTTTCCCGTAAAAAGCGGTCTTCCAGCAATTGAGAGTTTAAAAATGATCGATCTTGATAAGATTCAGCCTGAACTGCCTGTTGTGAGTGTTGAAAATGGTTTGATAGAAACCTCTGTCAAGACCGTTTCCAGTGATTCGTCTGTAACGGATCCAGAGACAAAGACGCCTTCTCAGAACAGCCTTGAAATGGAGTTGAAGCTTTGGAAGGAAAAATGCTCTGTGATGGCTGCCGAACGGGAATTGGCACTTGCCCTGAGCGGCGAATCCATACTTCCGGGTGTGGCTCCGCAACTGATGAAACTGTGGCAGGACCGAATTGTTGCTGTGGCAGACGAAAAGCTCGGATTTCAGGTGAAATCATCCGATGGCCGGGCTCTTGCCGAAGCTGTAAAAGATTGGCTCCTAAGCCCTGATTTTCAACATTTCCGAACCGCCGGTTACAAAGGTGGTACTGCAACCCGGACAGAATCAGCAGCCACACAGCGAAGTGTTTCTGGTACAACGCCGATCCAGACTTTAAATGAGTCTGTGATTCATCAATGGCGACAACGTGCTCAACGAGCACAGTCAACAACTCCTGCCGGCTACTGGCCGAGCTAATCTTGCACCGTTACCGATGTCAATGCTTCCATGAGAAAAGGTTTAATTCGATGTCAATTGTAAAGAATCTTGTCGGTGGATTGATAAACTTTTGCAAGTCATCTCCCGACTCGATTCAGGGCTATTTAAATCCAAGCCAAATGATTCGCGTTGTTTTTATGTCGATCGCAGCGGGCGGTGGTGCAAGCATCATGCTTGCCGGACTTAACGAATCATTAAACACGATTCTGATCAAGCCCGCCGATGTTGCCATAGGATCGGCAGTGCTGGTCGCTGTGATGGAAATTCATCGCCGGTTGCAACATGGCAAGAAACCTGTTGTGATCCCATTCGAGTCAGTGAATTCAGAAGCTACTATTCAAACACCAAAGTCAAGTTGATATTCACTCTTGATCTGAATTTAGAATCTATATCACGTTTCAAAAGAAAGGTTTCTTCAATGCCTAGCATTAATGCAATGATCGAGTCTCTTAAGGCCTATTTTAAAGCTGCTCCTGGCTCTATTAAAGGCTTTGTCAATACCAATGAACTGATTCGCGTCATGTTCTTTGCCATAGCTGCTGGCAGCAGCTCCAGTGTGATTCTTTCCACACTTAACCATTCATTAAACACGATTCTGGTGCGTCCAGAAGATGTTGCAATCAGTTCGGCCGTTCTGGTAGCAATCATTGAGATTCAACGCCGCCTGCAACATGGCCAGGTTCTGCCTGTTGACCAATCGGCTGCTGCTTCTGATTCTGCTATTAAAACTCCATCTGTAAAGTGATTCCGTTTCCTGTTCCGTGTTCCTCTTTTCCCGTTTCCAATTTCTTGTTCCTGAACGATTTTCTGAAAGGTAGCATTGATCATGCCATCAACATTCGCCCAAGGTATTGAGCTTCTTCAAGATTTTGCAGGTCAGATTCGTAATGAGATTCATGCAGTTTCCATGAACTGGTTCGTTAATCGTTGTCCGCTGGTCTCGCGCCTGCCACGTATTCCTGTGGAATCGACCACGTTTGCTGTGGTCAGCCGCGTTGCACGTCCACGCACTTTGAAACTTGGTGCCGCTGTCGCCGCAACCGATACGTCCATGACTTTCCTTGATGCCACGTATCTGATGGTTGGCGACGTGCTTGAACTCGTTTCTGGTGAACGCGTTGAAGTGACTGGTGAAGTGAATGTTGCAGCCAACTCGGTCACGATTCGTCGTGCCGCTGAAGGCACTGTCGCATCCACTGGAGCTTTGAACGACACCGTCCGACTGGTTGGCAACAGCCGTACAGGTGGTGAAGTCAATCAGCTCGGCGTTGCAATGAAACCTGCAATCTCCTATCAATATTGCCAGACATGGCAACACCCTGTTCAGATTTCTGGATCACTTCAGGCAGCAATCGGATTCGCATCCTCTGCCCGTGGTGGAACACCTCTGGATCAGGCTCGGATGGATGGTCTTCAGAACCTGATGGATGACATGGAAACAACCAGCTATTACGGCCGTGGTGAGGATCCAGCTTTGGTGGCCAGGCCAAAACAAAAGGGTCTTAAGACGCTGATTGTGACCAACAATACGACAGCTCCTACAAACTCAGGAACTTACAGGGCGACTGACTTTATTCGCGACACGATGGAACGCTGCCGTACCAACGGTGGTAATCCGGATATCCTTCTTCTGTCGTCAAATTTTATGACGGGCTTGGCAACATGGGGACATGCAGTTCAGCGAATCACTGCTGGTACAAACGTCTTTGGTGTGCCGATCAATGTTTTTGAAGCTCCATTTCTGGGCGGAATCACATTGGTTGAAGCACCTCTGCTGCGACCCTTCACGGCCGTTGCACTCACAAGCTCTGAAATTCGTTTGCGTGTCAAGCGGAATGAATTCTGGAGCCCACGGGGCGTTCGTGGCGATGCATTTGAAGGCGACCTGATTGCCGAAGGCGCCATTGAGCTCGCAAATGAGTCTCACCACGCTTGGGTTGAAGGCATCACAGCTTTCTCTGCATAATTTGTCGTGCATTTCCTTGTTTTTTCACCCCGCATTTGGGATTCAATCTTCCCAAATGCGGGATAACGAACTATCTAGCCTGAAAGCGGTGTGAATCATGGTTACCAATGAAGACATTGTCATGTGTTATCCGGATCAGTTTATTCAGATGGCTGAAACTTCAAGCCGGGTTGATTCTTTTACCGGGATATTTGATGGGACAGATGCATGGCTCTTAAAAACGCCGTTCAATCCATTGATTTCGAACATGGCGGTTGGATTGATCGTGCAGATTATTGAATTGACAGCGGTGAACCCCAAAAGTGGCCTTTATTTTGTAAAGTCACTTCAGGCTGATGGATTTCAATTGAAGCTTGGTGGCTATGATGTTTCCGTAGGTCGAGGCCCTGGTGTTACGTTTGGAACGACAGCAGTTCAGGTTTCGGTTTTTGATTTGTCGAGTTTCATCAAGGCGGCGCAACTGACTGTGGATACTCACATGAAAAATAGCGTATCGGTGATTGATGAAATTCTTTCCGAACGGATTAAAGACGTCGTCAAAATGTTGACATTGATTCGAATGGGGACAGGATCATCGTTCCTGACATCGACATTGGGATTAAATAATGGATCCCTGATGGAATTGGAACAACGTTTGCTTTCAGATTTGAAGTCTGAGGTCTTAATGGCAATCACTCGCAAGTCTTTAAACACAAAACGATGGACTCGAATTGTCCGTTAAATGGTCTGGTTTTCTGATCACCAGAATTCAGACTCTCAACTTAAAACGGCTTCTGTACAAATCCATTTTCATCCATACAACTGAAAGAACTAAAATCATGTCAGCAGCCATTGGTGGATCAGGTATTTCAACGAGTACAACTGGTCTCTTTGTTGATGTTCGCGACTTCGGTGCTCAGGCGGTGCCCAATTTTAACAATACCCCTGCCTTTCAAGCCGCTGTCGATTATGTTATTTCCAAAGGCGGGGGAACGGTTTATATTCCAGGTTCCGGCCAGTTTCCGAACTATTATTTTCTGGAAAAACCCGTCCATGTCAATGGCGACAGGGTTTCGATTGTTGGTGAGGGACAACATTCCACAACCTTGTGGACTTGGGGTCCAGCATTTATCTTTGGTAAACATCCTAAAACCTGGCAGAGTAGTGTTTCTTATACGGATACGGATACGGGTTTAACTGTTGCTGCGAGAGATGCTCAAAACAATTTCATTTTTGATGGACGTTATCGTACTGACATCTTTCGATTCCGGCCTTTGGGCGATTTGAAGGCGGGCGCTTCGGGTGTGCCTCCACTGGAGTGGAATATCAATTCGCCTGGAGCCGCTTATGGAATTCGTCCACGCGGCATGGTCAAGGGCGTGTTTTTTGGAAATCCGCTGGCGACTGGCACCAACATTGGTTGGGAATCGCAATCGCAGGCAACATTTGATTTCATCTATTATGCCCACGATAAGCCGGTTGAAGGTGGCATTGCAGGTATGGGTGAGTCCACCACGCCAGATCCCTGGCTGTTTTCGGGCAGCACTACGCAACTTCAATTTGCAATGACTGTTACGGACGACTCATTGATTAACAAAGGCGTGATCCGCCTTCTTATCCCACAGCCTCAGACAAAGGGATTGCACCGTGTCAGCATCCAGGTGGACTGGGTCAATAAGCGATTCTTGGTCTTTGTGGACAGGGTCCAAGTCAGTTTCACCATCAATTTTACAAGCGGAATTCTGGCAACGGAACTGTTCACCAAGTTTAACAGTTTTGCTCGTTGGGAATATTCCGACTTCTCGATTGGTTCAAGATCACGCAGCACACGTTACAATGATGATTCTGCTGTTGCGAAATCGGACTACACCGTTATCGCCACTAAGGTCTGGTCCTGCTTAAGGTATGTTAATTCAACAGTCGGTACAGCACAGACAAAGATAGACGGAACTCCACTTACGGACAATGACGTATTCACGGCATTCAAATCTCAAGATTTGGCTCGCCTTTATATTCTTGATGGCACTGGAATTGATTTGGGGGTTATGACCGATAATAATGATCGATGTTATGGTATGCTGGCACCAGTCGGGAATGGTCCCGTTGCGATCTCTAATTGCCGATTGGCAGATCTGACAATTGTGGGTTATGGATGGGCGCATAATTGTGACGGTATCACGCTTGGCTGCTACTTACACCTGAAAATTGATAATGTGTCGATTCGGGACGGATTTTTCAATGGTATTGGGTCACTCAATATTTATGTGAGTTATCCGCTTCAGATGAATTCGTGTGAACTGGCGTCGCTTGGAAACTTGTTTTTTGGTGTGAACAGTAGTATGGTTCATGCAAAAAATACGACTTTTGGTTTTGTGGGCCGATCTGCAATACGGATGGTCGGTTCTGGGAGTGTTTGGAGCGGCGGTATCACAAATGATTTTGGTGAACATGCGGAAGGATTTTTTATGGGTTTTCGGGGTGATAGTATCGGGGCAGGGCACCGCTTTGAAAATCTGATGATTGATACGGAAGGCTGTCGCACAACCCCGTTAGTTGCGATGTTCTACCTTCAAAAATCCATGTTCCATTCCTCTAACAAGCTAATATTTAACAATGTCTACTATGGATCGAATTCAAATCGCCCCGTGATTTATCTAGATGATGACTACATCACAGACTGGACGAATTTCCCAGGTGTTGTAGACATTCAAAATAGTGATTTTAGTGGTGATGGTCCGATTGTTTGTGTCCGTGGTAAAGATTGGCGAGGTGTTGTGAAAGTTCGGCGTTACTGTTGTTCGGACAATGTCTTGGGGATCATGCCTTCGATTTATCCGTATTCGAATATTAAAACGGTGCACGACGATTTCTATGCCCCTCCCAATTTGGGCGGATGGTTTCAGGACGCTCATCGAATTGACGTTGGGAACCCTCCTGAAGGCGGTGTTTCGGTTTGGGGATGTGGTCGTACAGGAAGGGAAGGGTCGTCCACTCCACCAGTTTGGACACCTTTGAGTTTTCGACCAACCCGGAAAAAGAACAATCTTAGCGGGAATGTTTTTGCAACATTTTATATGGATGCGAGCCTGAACCACCCTTCGCTCAGCTCACCCGTCAATCTCAAATCTGCGTTGTTTCATGATCGCTTTTCATCGCAGATTCTTGGAACTATTCTCAATGGTGCATCAGGACCAGCAGTTGGTCAATATACGGAACTGTTTTATAAGGACATGGTCCAATTTGGGCTTACTCCCATACTTCCAGGCCGAACTCTTGACTACAACCAGACGTTGAAAATGTCTACCCTGATGAACAACTCTTCGATCTGGAATGCAGCCAGTGCTGGCCAGAAAACGAATAATGTCGCCATTACAATTGCAGGATCTGCCTTCCCTGGCGATACCCTGGTACGTCAGCAACCCTATGCCATGGTCATCTGGTTGGGGCACACTTCGTGGGAGGGTGGTAAATACTGGAATGTGATTTGTGCCAGAACTTTGCCGCTAAAATCAGGTTTCTTTGACGGTCAGACGGTGACCATACCAGCAGGTGGGCTCATATTGCGTAATTCGACACGAGATGGTTCGTGGTCAACGATGGCTCAGAATCGGATTCTCGACTTTGCCTTTGGAAACTCAATAACCGCCTTCCCAACCACGTTTTATATCGGCCTGTCAAAGACACCTATTGCAGCCGATGGAACTGGAATTACGGAGGTCACAGGTGGCGGATACAGCCGGGTAGCCGTGCCACTTTCAGGTTCCAATTTCAAAATGCATGACGAGTATCGATCGACATGGTCGAACGCCAATTCGATTCGTTTTAACGCTCCGACCACCGATTGGAGTGATGGCGACTGGTTTTTCCTGTCGGATGCAGCCACTGGCGGAAACGTCTGGGCCTCAGGTCCGTTGAATCAAACTTTGACTGTCCGGTCAGGTGAGCCAGCACCCGTGTTCCTGCCGGGATGCCTTCAACTTCAGGTTTAGATTGAACGTGGGCGAGCCGATTGGAACGATTTCCACGGCTCGTCTTGATCCAGTAAGATTTGAAGATCGTAATCATCAGAGACTTCCATTCAAGAGAGTGTTTTGAAAGTTCGGACACGGCACTCGATTCCTAAACTACATCCAGAAAAAAATGACCGTTCAAAAGGGTATTCAACATGGCACTTAGAATACGATTTCAGTATGTGACAGGCACAAAGCTTGGCTACAGTGTGGAGCGACTGGCCGATGGCCTTTATCTCGACATGACCGACACAACTTTCAAAGCCGTTCCGACTCAGGCACTCGGCATTTTGGCTGAATCGGCCAGCCCTTATCAAGGCTTATTTCGGGCGACCTTGAGTTCGACGCCTGTGTTGCAGTTCAGTAACGGCAATTATGCGATTACGATCCATAATACCGGTGCCGGTAATCAAGTCGTTGCGGTGATTGCCGCACAAATGATTTCTGGCGACGACAATAGCGTTGTCAGTTCCAGTGGCTCGAGCACACCTGTCGATGTGACCGCTTTGGCCAAGGGGGTTTGGGATTATACGACCAGCAGTGTGAGCCTGGTGGGAAGTGTGGGCCAGTTGCTCAAAGACAATATTGATGCAAAGGTCAGTAGCCGTTCCACTTATACGGGTGTTTCCGCAGGTGATGTCACCACTTTGGCCAAGGGGGTTTGGGATTATACGACCAGCAATATCAGCCTGGTGGGAAGTGTGGGCCAGCTCGTCAAAGACAATCTTGATGCAAAGGTCAGTTCTCGTTCCACTTATACTGGCGGGGCGGTGACAGTTGATGTCGCTTCTGTGGCTAAAGGTGTTTGGGATTATACAACCAGCAATATCAGCTTGGCAGGAAGTGTTGGCCAGCTTGTTAAAGACAATATTGATGCAAAGGTCAGCACTCGATCCACATTTGCAGGTGGTGCCGTCCTTTCGGTCACACAGCCGGTCACGGTGGGTACAAATCAGGATAAAACTGGATATCTACTGGATTCTCGTGGCCTGGATGCAGTTGTTGTGGAGCCTGGTGTGAATATCCGGCAAGCCATTTCACCAATTCTTGCAGCAACAGCCGGGGTTATTTCAGGAGCATCGACAGGGCTGATTACCATTAAGGCAGGCAACAACAGTGCGACTAGAATCTTGGCAACCACGGATAATTCCGGCAATCGGACTTCGGTGATATTGACATTGCCTGCTTGATTGGATTGGTTTCGATTGGCTATCTTATCTGAGATAGCCATGAATTCTAGGTTTTGATGGAGGTTTTTGATGTTTTTGAAACCAACGATTGACTGGCGGAGATAATCATGTCAACGACTTACTTTCCGGTTGATTACTTCAATTATGTGCTATATGGTGCTTCGTCAAGTGGTACTACAACTCTCCCAGTGAAATCTGGAAACCAAATCATGAATATCCTTCAGAATGTAGCTGCGGGTTTGGGCGATGCCATTTCAGCAAACCAGATTCGAATTTATGCGGATGAAGATTTTCCAGCGATCTCATCAAGCCTTGTGCCCGTGCTGTTGGAAATGCATCCTGTCACACTTCGATCGATACCAATTCTGTCGACCACAACAGGCGCTTTGATGGCTCTGCATTTTGCGGCAAGAATCACTTTAAGAGTGAAGCAGGTTTCAAAAGCCGAGATTGTGATGGCCGCCATGACCAAGGCGACCCTCTTTATTACCGGCAACACATTTGGCCTGACTTGTATCGGAAGCCGGTCGAAGGTGGATAAAATGACGACCACAGAGGTGGAACCTGGAGTTTTTCAGGTTCTGATTTCCGGTTCCATCTTATCAATTATGTGAGTAGAAATCCATGGCGGAATCGTTCAACGACTTCAACCATGGATTTTCTGTACCATTAAAAACGGCGATTCATCGAACGATTCCAAACCTTTTGAGAAGGACCTGGCGATCTTCCCGATTGAGCACAAACAGGCTCGCAGTGATAAGATAACTCGTCACAGGCCCGACCATGGCGATCGCCAGGTAAATCCAACCGTCGATTGGGACTTGCTTTTTCAGAACGAGGATGAGAAGAGTATACGGGATTGCCAGTAGGAACGGAGCGGATACAGCTTTCAAAAGGTCGGGGCTGGTGATCTGAAACTGGGATCGCAATAACCGCACGTGCCAGGGAATGGCACAGAAATAAAAGGCTAAAAAGGAACCCAGGACTGGGCCTATCAAGCCAAAGGCCCAGGTAAAACCAAGTGTGGAAACAACATCAAGAATCGTCGTACAAATGGTCATCCGGACAATTGAGTTCAAATGTCCTGTGCCTGTGAGGCACCAGGTGCTGAAAACCGTGAATGCCAAGGCAAAAGTATTACCGGCTAATAGGATAGAAAGTTGTTGTCCGCCGTAACGTTCGGAACCGACCCATAAGGCGATAAAATTCTCATTAAAACAGACCACTGGAATCACAGTCGCAAAGGCCATGACCAAGATAAGTCTCACGAGCTGAGTGACTCGGGTACGGAATAAATCGAGTTGGTTCTGGTGGTAGATTTCTGCCAGTGCAGCCCAAGACGCGCTTCCCACGGCAAAGAGTTGCGATTGAACCACATCAAAGAGTCTTTGTGTTGCATAAAGCTTTGTGACATCTGATTGTCCAGCAAAAAGGCCGAGTACAATACTGTTGGACTGGAGACTGGCCCGACCTGCAAGCATCAGGATGAATGAATCGCGACTATTGTGAAAAAGTTTATTTTGTGAGTCATTGGGTTGGGCGATTTCGGAATCTTGTGTGGTCGAATTTGAAATATCCGGGTGTAGCCTGGCAACGACAAACTTCAGCACGACATTAAAAAAGGAGACCCAAAAGATCACACTGAGAGCCTGGGCAGAGATCCCCCAAAGCGGGAACTGAATACAAAAGAACATTGTCGTGAACGTAATGCAAAGGGATTGCACGATCAACAACAGATTCAAGAGGAACGATCTCTGAAGGGATTCGCAGATTGTGCGGGTTGGGCCGAACCAGATATTGACGAGGCCAATACTGAATATAAGGGATCCGATCTTGAGGTCGAGCCGGCTTTGATGAGAAACCGGGATGAAATGAGTAATGAAACCCGTGAATACCAGTCCGATCAAAATAGCCAGCAGCATCCCAATGAGATAAGATTTTCTGGCTAAAAACAAGATTCTTTGAAGCCTTTGGGGCTGATTTTGGGAAATGGCTTGCGCAAGCATGGGGCGGAGGCTTGCAGATAGGCCAGCATCAAAAAGGTTTAAGTATCCAAAGAGTTCGAAAAGTGAGCGAAAAGCGCCGAACCTTTCATCGCCAATTTCAGACAGGACCAGTCTGGAAGATACCATTGCTGTTGAGAAGGTGACAAAAGTGAGACCAAACGAAGAGATGAAGTTCAATGCAGAACTCTGGCTTCGTCCAAATTTCATAAGTTTCTGTGACCTGAAGTTTCCGGAGATTTGGGAATGGAAGTACCAAATCGAGAGCTGAAGACAAGACAGATTGTGATTGTGCCTAAGTTGTAGTGATTTTAAGTTAAACGACTTAAAAATCAAGCTTATTAGCGGCAGAACTTAAAAGAACGCGGATTGCGGTAAACACGGTTTTGAAAAGAATCGATAAAACTGGTTTTATGGTGAAAAAACACCAGAACGCATGTAGACTCAGCGCCTGAATCTAAAACCATCTGAAGAGATCAAACCGAACCCCCATTCCAATACGCACAAGATTTAAAGCCAGAAAGTTTCGAGAATTCAGAAACTTTCTGGCTCGTGATCTGTTCAACGGAATCAACTCTGCTGGCAAAGTATCAGCCTGATTGAAATCAAAGCTTGATTGAAATCAAAGCTTGTTTGAACCAACCTTTGAAGAAATCTCACCATAAAGATGGGCAAGATTGATATATCGGCGTGTAAGCTCTTCGAGCTTGTTCTCAAGATTTTGAAGTTGATCTGAGTTTGTTTTTGAAGCAAGTTTGGTGGAACCAGGCTTCCTGCCACGCTTGCCAGGCACTTTGGCAACTGCAACAGAAGAGATGGCTAAAGGCGCGGCACCCGTTGTTGATACAACAACCTTCTTGACCGAACCCTTTGGACGACCACGACCACGCTTTTGAGCGATTGCTCCACCTGAATCTTTGGTTCCGCCAGACTCTCTCAGCCAATTCTTAAGTGTAAAGAATGTCACGCCCAATTTATCGGCTATTTTCGTAATCTGACCACCATTCTTAATTTCGGTCAGAGCTTGGTCTAAAATTTTAGCTTTCTCAGCGTCGCTATAACGCTTGCCACGTGACTTCTTGTCGCTAGAAGCCGATTTCGCCGGCTTCTCGTTTCTCACTGCTTTGGGACGTCCCATTATTTGGCTCGCTTGTATTTTGAGATAGGTAAGGTGGAAATGCTTTTCACCACCACTACTGTATTTAAATACTTTTCATCGACATCTGCAAGATCTTTTTTCGAATTTTATTGAAAAATTCCCAAAGTATCCCCACAACCCCCACTCAATCTTTTTCGGAAAACCACGTTCACATGACTGATTGATAAGTTTTAACTCCTTTTACTAAAAATATTTATAGTGTTTAAAAACGCCACCTCACACAAGGGCCAGACGGTAATATCATCGCCCGACCAATCCTCCATCTTAAAAAACTGCTTGGCCGTCAAATCTTTCGGCACCGGCCTTCAGTACTCACAAACCCGAATGGGACTGGCTCGAACAGCTTTAACAAAACGCCCTTTTTGAACGCGGGACGATCCGGATTGTATTCCTCCAATCCACCTCATCAGAGATGTTTATCAAACCAAAGACCCACTCCGGACGGTTTGAGTCTATGACGATTCCTTCCACACACACAAAAAGTGGTCTAATCGGCTAAAACTCAGTCATTACAAATTATCTCGCTTCATCGTGGTTCTGATAAACGGACTTTAATTGCTCCGTTCAGGGCCAGATTTTCGAATTCATGAAGTTGACAGATTGATCCGGTGGAACTGAAAACTTTTGGGGTGTCCTAACAATTGCGAAGAAAATGGAGAGATTATTGTGTCATGGCTCAACTTCTTGGTGCATTCGACCCATCTCTTGCGGCTTATCTGTCTCAGACTGGGTTGGATGCAAATCGTAATGAAACCACTCTTGGACGTCAAGGTTTAATCCTTACAGAGCCCCGTTTTTTCTAAAGCACTTAATCCTCACAAGCCACCTTTTGCTGGCAAAGCGCCATCAAGTGGCGATTGCTTGAGTTTTTCTGAAAGTGCTTTATGATCTATTCCTGAAACATCATTTCCAAGTGAATGCCGGGCCTTAAAAACTGTCGACGTCAAAGCATTGCTGGCCCAAAACACGACCCGGCCAATCCGGACTTTCGGATCATACTCTTTTTTCAGCCGGTTTTGCTTATTCAAAAAACTTGACCCAGCTCAGTTTGTCATTCACTATAGTATTGATCTTAATCGCTATTCAGATCAGGTATCGCACTCTAAAAATCATGGAAAGCCGATCCTCAATGGCTCTGCCCATCAAGAATCTGGATGAGTCTGCGCCCAAATCTGCATCAATTCACCATTCCCAATTGGATTCTCTAGAGTTTCGTGTTGCCATGGCCCGAATTCAGGAGCGACTGGCTTATCGGGTAGCGATGGTAGGCAGCGACCTCGACGGCCAGCATCGGCTGATTGAGGAGATTCAGGACTGGACTGGCAAGCTTGATCAATCTGTGGATCGCACGAATCATCAGGTGGATGCAGCTCTAAATACATTTTCCAAGCTGGTGGGCGATTTGAATGTCGGCTTGAGAGCGGCCTTTGAAGAAATGGGCAAAGGCTTGGAAGAGACCCGAAAGTTGCTTGACGACAAGCGGGTGGATCTGGAAACCGTGCTCGACGCTGTAGGCCAGATTGGTAAAACGATCCGAATGCTCTCGATCAACGCCCAGATTGCCTCAGCCAAAGCCGGTGAGCATGGCAAGACTTTCTCGGTGGTGGCCCAAGAGATCAAAGGGCTTGCCAATGAGGCCACTGAATCGAGCAATGAGGCCGTCAAGATCATGAATCTTGCAGATGTGGAGAAATTGCTGGCCAATTTCGCCGCCATTTCTTCCGACACACTGAGCCGGACAAACATGGCCCTGATTCATACGGATGAAGAATTTCGGAAAGTCGTGGAAGGTTCTCGGGCAGAATTGTCCGAAATTTCGACCAACAGCCGAATCGTTGCCGAAACAATTGGAGCCATCCGCCTGATGGCCGATCGGCTTGTGGAAAAGAACGGTCATGCCAATCATCTCAGCCAGGAACTTGAAGGGCTCTGGCTCGAATCCGACCCTGGCAGGGCACTTCATCCCTTGATCCGGTCCGAACATGTTCGTTCCGATCCAGATTTCGACCGTCTTGATGATATCCGAGCCAGAGGCTTTGTGCGAATCGCCATTGAGCCCGACTTTAAAGGTCTTTCGTTTCGATTCGGGCGCGAGCCCCTGCGTGGCCTTGATGTCGAATACGCCAAGGCATTCGCAAGCTGGATTGGTGTGAAATGCCAATTTGTGGAATTTCCGTGGGATCAGTGCACCAATTTATTGTGGGTTGGCCGGTCGGACCACGAACCCGAAGCCGACCTGATCTGGAGTGCTCTTCCTCCAAGCCCTCGCTATCAGAAAGTGGCATATTCCGATAGCTATACCTATCTGGAATTCGTTCTGGCCAGGCGTAAAGGCGATGCCCGAATCCAAGGCCTTTCCGATTTAAATGGCCGGGCTCTCGGATGTATCAATGATCCTGCCGCTCTGAAAACCCTCGAAGAAGCCGGTGTCCGCTGGTCTGTCAATGCCGACCTTCCCGGTGGCCATATTCGCCTCGGAAATCTCATTACCTATTCCGACCAGAGCCGAATTCACGACTGTCTTGCTGACGGTGTTGTCGATGCCTTTGCTGTGGACAAGCCAATTTATTATTGGGCATGCACAGGCCATGACAGCCCCTGGAAGGACAGAATAGAGATCCTTTCAGGCAATCTGGCCAGCCAGCCCTGGTATTACTCGGTAGGTGTGGCAGATACACCTTCTTCATTCCGATTGCTGCGTGAAATTAACCGATTCCTGAAATGGTATCGCACCCAGCCAGCCCGTCGTGATCTGGAACAAGCCTGGCAGGGGGGAGTGATTGAATCACGAATCAATTATCAAAGCGAAAAAGCAGGCCTGAGAGGCGCTCCCGAAATGCTTAAGGATTATGAGCAATGGATCGAGTTTCTTGATGAATTCGAACCAGAAAGTGACGCAAGTACCATCGAAACCATTGCCGATGAGCCAGAATTCGAAGACGATGACGACGCCCAATAACGATCATCGCATCTCTCCATATTAAGGAAGTCCCCCGGGTCCGGGTTGCGAGCGGTCATGGAGAGTGTTAACCTCGCATATCATTCGAATAGTGGTTCTGATCCATTCCAAGATCAGACCAACGAGGAAATCCTCCACAAACCTTGCCTCCAATAAATCTGAAACACTCAGCCAAACCCCAGGGACCGCTACGCCTATGACCAGTTCGACCAACCCCAATTCCGAAGCGGCCTTGAACTCCGCAAGACGTAAAGCCTATCTACACTTGGTCCCGCTCCTTTTCGTCTGTTATGTTGTCGCGTATATCGATCGTGCCAACGTTGCCATCGCCAAACTTGGCATGGAAAAAGACGTTCGCCTTGAAAACTTCAATTCCGACACATTTGGCTATGGCATGGGTATCTTTTTTGTTGGCTACCTGTTGCTCGAAATTCCTGGAACATTGATTGTGGAGCGATGGTCTGCTCGTCTATGGATCAGCCGAATCATGGTCACCTGGGGCATCCTGGCTTCATTGACAGCTTTTGTGACCAAGCCGTGGCACTTTTACACCGTAAGGTTCCTACTCGGCCTTGGTGAGGCCGGCTTTTATCCGGGTGTCATTGTGTTTCTTACGCACTGGTTTCCAAAGGCGGATCGCACCAAGGCCCTTGCCCTGTTCATGATCGGCTCACCAATCGCCCAGATGGTCAGCCCTCCCTTATCCGAGCGACTCATGCGGATTGGAACCAATGGCAATGCGGCCTTGTTCGGGCTTTCAGGCTGGCAGTGGGTTTTCATGTTTTGGGGCCTGCCCGCCGTACTTCTCGGGCTTGTCGTCATGATGCGACTGGTAGACAGACCCCACCAAGCCAAATGGCTCACTCTGGAAGAACGCGAAGCATTGGAAATGGCACTCAATAAAGAGCGCAATTCGCATTTGGAACAAACCGGCCACATGACCGTGATGCAAGCTTTGTCGAACCCCCGCGTAATTATTCTGGCCGTTGCCTATTTCTTTGTTGTGACCGGCAATTACGGCATGGAAATGTACATGCCATCAATCCTCGAAAGCTGGTACAGCCTAAACATGAAAAATGTGGCCTATCTGGTCATTATTCCTCCCATAGGATCGCTGATCGGCATGATTCTGGTTGGCTGGAATTCAGACCGGACCGGTGAACGCACCTTCCATGCCGCATTGCCAATCATCATCGGGGCATTGGCACTTTTAATCACCCCGTGGTCACATGGCAACAAATGGCTGACCATTGTGCTTTTCACCATCGCAATGACCGGACTGAAAGCCTACTTGCCCGCTTTCTGGGCTTTGCCCAACCAGTTTCTGTCGGCATCGGCCGCAGCAGCATCAATCGGTATGATCAACTCGTTTGGGAACCTCGGAGGAGCCGTTGGACCTTCCGTCATGGGGAAAGTCAAGGAAATCACCAAAGACTACGATTACGGCCTCTGGTATCTGGCCGCTTCCATGACGATCTCTGCCATAATCATTATCCTGATCGGCACCAGCGCGAAGGCCAAGGCCAGGAACATCGCCGAGAAAAAAGCAAGAGCGGAAGAAATTTAATCCGCTTGATCAGAATTCCTTCATGGGAATCCAATCAGGGCGATGTCCAAACAGGACATCGCCTTTTTTTGATCTTTGACTCGATCGATTTTCGTTCGGGAAGCTTCTTTCGAATCCACCCAAAACTCAAGCAGACTTCCTATTCCCATATGCTGCCAAGAGAATCGATTCATCCAGAGCTACAAGAATGTATCAATCCATTCTCCCACCCCTGCTAAACCAGAGAGTTATTCAAGCCAGGCCCGTTTTCAGCCCATAGAGTTGGAAATGAGCGCCCGTCTTAATCTCTTCAAAACGACCGATGCTATCCCAATTCCTAAAGAAAACAACCTTGCAGGCGGTCGCGTACAACTTTTTCTTACGTTTTTCATAAGTTTTGATCAAGGCTTTGGTATCCTCTGTCCGATAAGGAACGTACAGAGTATTTCAAGCAGCCGGGCGGCCCTGTCGTCTGGTTTCGCTTTGCAGTGATGCATATCAGGAAAAGGTGTTGCGCACCTGTTCTGATTTGTTGAGAGATTCTGCGCTTTGAATCCTCTGGACCAAAAGCTTGGTGACACCTTGGTCACATTCCTGAACGGGAATAGCCTGGCAATGCACTTTTGCATGCACAGATTTCCCATGAGTGTACAACTTTCTAGCGAATTTTCAAATTGTTATATTACAAGTAATTATGTTTGCAGACGAATCAATTCTCTCCTATGCGCGACAGTTCTGCTTTGACTAAGAATCGTTATATATTTCTATATCTATTAAGAACTCTCTAGATCCGGGAACCCTGGCAAAGAGGTTCCCGGCCCTTACAAGGCTTTCGTGTTACGCTGCCTTACGTTTTCAAAAGCTCATCCTGGTGTTGCGTAAGATCTTGATCTTGTACGTTTGAATGGTTCACTCCCATCAAGGGCATGCATTTTTGCCTTGCCTGTCATAAGCTCTAAGAATCCCGGCCGCACTTATAGTTGTCGCGGCCACACATTATACATCGTTTCAGAATGATGCCGGAGGCATCAAAGCAAGTCGCCGGTGGTTGAGCGAAGCGACACCTCCCGGTTATGAGATGGGGGTAAAAGCTGCTGGCACCCCGGAAGTAGTGCAAGACCTTATGCCGAGTTGTCGTCCGGTGGTGTCGTCGCTGAAACGCTCCTCAACCACCGGCTACTGGCTGCGATGCCTCCGGCATCGTCGCGATCAAAAAGTGTCATTAATGGTCGCGAAGAGTATAACATTGAGATGGCTTTGTGGTCAGGAAAATGGCTCAATGGGCTGTTCCAGCGATCACTTCCGGCCTGAATTGGTGCCTGACTGGCTGCGGATGTGGTTGGTATTCGAAGTTTTTTGGGAAGCATTCAGGCCACCGTTGGGCGTGTAGGCCGAGCCCGCGTTGGATCCGTTGCTGTTGCGGTAATAGGTTGTGTTGCTGTGGTTTGGGGTGTAGGCCGAGCCTGCGTTTGAGCCGTTAGAGTTACGGAAGTATGTTGTGTTGCTTCCCTGGGGCGTGTAGGCTGAGCTGGATTTTGATCCGTTGCCGTTGCGGTAATTTGTTGAGTTGCTGTGGTTTGGGGTGTAGGCCGAGCCTGCGTTTGAGCCGTTAGAGTTGCGGAAGTATGTTGTGGATGAGTTGGACTTGGATTGTCCAGCCTGGCTGTTTCTGCCCGCCTGCGCCTGGGCGATTCCTGAAAATGGCAGAATGAGGATCGATAAGATTAAGAGACGTTTGCATACCAAAAACATGCTCGGCCATCTTTCATAGGAATAGAGGCTTTAATCACACGCTTAATTGTTGGCATGGAAATGTTTGTGTGTCAATGAGCCTGCCGTTTGCAAGGGTCTGGAATGTGGAAAAGTGGGAGGACGGTTTTGGGAATTTTGGCTGGAGGTTTTCGCCTGGCGGTGTCAGATTTGAGATTCTGAACTTTGGCAGCCAAATCTGTTTACGGAAAGGAGGCTTTCACCTTTTCAGAACGGGATCAGATTTGGTATTTTAAGGATGAAGAAATGAGAACCCGCCTGCTCGCGACAGAGCTTTCTAAAAAAAAGGCGGACTTGAGCCAATGGGACACCCGGAACCGTAAGTCCATGAAAATTCACGAGTATCAGGCCAAAGAGTTGATGCGTGCGGCCGGAGTGGCCACGCCCGATGGAATCGTCGTAAGCACTCCTGAGGAGGCGTTTGCGGCTTTCACAAAACTTGGAGCACCGCTTCAGGTTGTGAAAGCACAGGTTCATGCAGGCGGTCGCGGCAAAGGGATCGCGGTCGGCCCTGAGGATGATCGTAAGAATGCACTTGAAGTGGCATCTGGCCGTCGCGAACGTGGCCCCGGCATGGCCAAAGGGGTTCAGCTCGTCAAAACGGCGGAAGAGGCCAGAGCCGCTGCTGCGAGTCTGCTTGGCAAGACTCTGGTCACTTATCAGACAGGTGAAGTCGGGTCGAAGATCAACAAGGTGCTGGTCACAGTCGGTCACGACATTGTAAAAGAGCTTTATCTGGGCTTGGCGATTGACCGTGGCTTGCAGTGTCCGGTTTTGATGGCCACAACCGAAGGTGGTGTGGACATTGAGACAGTGGCTCATGAGACACCGGAAAAGATTCACCGCGAGGCGATTGACATCGGTGTTGGCCTGGCCGACTTTCAGGGCCGCAAGGTGGCCAAGGCTCTGGGTTTGCAAGGCAAGACGGCGGCCAGGGGCGCTGCCCTGGTCAAGGCCCTGGTGAAGCTGGCTATTGAGACGGATGCTTCTCTGATTGAGATCAATCCGTTGATTGTGACGGAAACCGGCGAGGTCATGGCTCTTGATGGCAAGATGAATTTTGACGACAACGCCCTTTATCGCCATCCGGACATTGCAGCGATGGTTGATGTGGATGAAGAGGATGCTGCCGAGCTTCGAGCGGGCAAATCGGGTCTTTCTTATGTCAATCTGGATGGCGACATTGCGTGCCTTGTCAATGGGGCTGGCCTGGCCATGTCGACCATGGACCTGATCAAGTATCATGGCGGCGAGCCAGCCAACTTTCTGGACGTTGGTGGTGGAGCCAACAAGGATCAGGTTCTGGAAGGCTTTCGCATCCTTTTGGCGGAACCGCGTGTCAAGGCTGTCCTGGTGAACATCTTCGGCGGCATCATGAAGTGCGACATCATCGCCTTGGCCATTTTGGCGGCATATGACGAGATCGACTTCCGCGTGCCTCTGGTGGTTCGTCTTGAAGGCACAAATGTGGAGAAGGGCATGGAGCTGCTGTCCCAAAGCGGCCGCCCGATCATTGTTGCCAAGGGCTTGACAGATGCAGCCCAAAAAGTGGTAGCCGCTGCCAGTGGCCACTGAGACCAGAGAATCAAATCCATTGCCTCACAGGCCTTGGTGCAGCTTCGATAAAACCTGCACAGGCCTGATTTTCTCATCCAATCAGACGATCATTTCCGAGAAATCCAAACCA
Source organism: Candidatus Kuenenia stuttgartensis (assembly GCA_945865635.1). Taxonomy (GTDB): domain Bacteria; phylum Planctomycetota; class Planctomycetia; order Isosphaerales; family Isosphaeraceae; genus QWQI01. Next base: position 17,654 of record CAMBEP010000009.1, on the reverse strand, counting down.
TGAGTATTTTGGTCAATAAAGCGACACGACTGATTTGCCAGGGCATTACCGGCAAGGCAGGTGAGTTTCATTCCACCCAGTGTAAAGAGTATGGCACGAACCTGGTCGGTGGTGTGACACCCGGCCGCGGCGGCCAGTCGGCGGTCGGTGTACCCGTTTTTGACACCTGTGTAGAGGCTGTCGAAAAGACCGGTGCCAATGCCACAATGATCTTTGTTCCGCCTCCATTTGCGGCCGATTCGATCATGGAAGCGGCGGATGCGGGCATCGAGCTGATTATTACCATTACGGAAGGCATTCCTGTGGTGGACATGGTCCGTGCAGTTGCTTATCTCAAGGCGCACCGGCCGAATGTACGGCTGATCGGGCCGAACTGCCCGGGTGTGATCACTCCCGGCCAGTGCAAGATTGGCATTATGCCTGGCTATATTCACAAGCCGGGCCGTGTTGGCGTGGTAAGTCGATCTGGCACACTGACATACGAAGCTGTCTGGCAATTGACCAGCTTGGGAATTGGTCAGAGCACCTGTGTGGGGATTGGTGGCGACCCAGTCAATGGGACGAGTTTTTCGGATGTTTTAAGAATGTTTGAGGCCGACCCGGACACGGATGCCATCATGATGATGGGCGAGATTGGCGGCAATGCTGAGGAACAAGCGGCCGAGCTCAAGCGGACGGGAGTGATCACAAAACCGATGGCGGCCTTTATTGCAGGCCAGACGGCGCCTCCGGGCAAGCGGATGGGGCATGCCGGGGCGATCATTTCGGGTGGTTCTGGCGCGGCTTCGGACAAGATTGCCGCCCTGCTTGAGGCAGGAATCATCGTGGCCAAGTCGCCAGCGGACATGGGCACCTCGCTTCAGCAGGCCATGAGGGGTTGATTCTGGAGGTTTCAGAACCGGGGCGTTGCCTGAAAAAGATTGGCAGCGCCTTTTATTTTCTTGGCTGGGATCAAAAAGTGGATTATTAAAGGAATCCCGGTTGCTTTTAACTACCTTATTCGTGAAACATTCGCTATAATACAGATTGATATATTCCGTTGTGGCGGGCTGTTTTTCGTCAGCTTGTCCGATGGTCAGGATTGTACAGAAGGTATTTTGGAATGCGTCGGACCCGTTGCCGGGAAGTGGCTCTGCAAACGCTCTACCAAAGGGACCTGAACCCAGGGATTGGGGCACGTCAGGTGAACACTTTCGTACGCCGCCGTATGAAGAATACGCCGCTTTTGCTCGACTACACCAAAGCCTTGATTGAAGGTGTGGAATCACACAAAGTGGAGCTTGACGCCCACATTCAGTCTGTTGCCGAAAACTGGCGGCTTGAACGAATGGCTGCGCTCGACCGAAACATACTTCGCATCGGGCTTTATGAGATTCAAAAGGGCGGCAGGGACACACCGCCCACGGTGGCCATGAACGAGGCGCTTGAGCTTGCCAAGCGATATGGCTCGCCGCAGTCCAGCAAGTTTATCAATGGAGTGCTCGACCGGTTCCTGCCAGGCCACCCGGCCGCATTCCAGTTCGGCGACACCTTGCCTGGCAAGCCTGATCCTGAGCCCGCTGCCGAAACTTCGACTTTGGAAGTCGATATGAAACCTGTAGCAGGTGGGTTGGGAGAATTCATGATTCCAACAACGCTCGGGGCGAGAGTCCTGGATCCTGAAATTACGGATTCGGTTGTATCCGCCGAAGAAGATCAGGCCAGAGCCTGATCCGTCTTCATCAGATTCAAATCGAGTTGGTATTAGAATCACAAGGTCGATTATTGACGGACAAAAAAATGGCGACTTGGTGGGAACGTCTCAAATCCAGTTTGGTCAGAACCGCCCGACTTTTTGACTTTCGGAGCTGGTTTGGTCGCAAGGTGGATCAAAACCTGCTGGACGACCTCGAAGCCCGATTGATTCAGGCCGATGTCGGGGTGCATGCCACGAGTCAGATTATTGAAGATATTCGGACTCGATTTGCCGATGCGACGGCAGATACGCAATTGGTCGAATTCCTCAAAGACCGGCTTGTGGAATTGCTTGAAACCAATGCGGAAGGCATGCCGGAACCGGTGGTGGTCGAGCCGGCCCCGGGTGTGCCCAAAGTGATCCTGATTGCAGGCATCAACGGAGCCGGTAAAACGACTTCGATCGCCAAGCTGACCAAGCGCCTGACGGACCAGGGCAAGAGTGTGGTTTTGGCGGCCTGTGATACATTTCGAGCTGCCGCTGCCGATCAGCTTGCGATTTGGGCCGGTCGGACCGGGGCCGATCTTGTGCGCGGCAACCCAGGTGCCGACCCGGCCAGTGTGGCCCATGATGCCTGCCAGCGTGCTTTGTCGCGTGGCGCCGATTATCTCATCGTAGACACCGCTGGCCGGCTTCACACACAGGAACATCTGATGCGTGAAGTGGAAAAGATTCGAAATATCATCGCCAAAAAAATCCCGGGCGCACCACACGAATGCCTGCTGGTGCTTGATGGTACAATTGGTCAGAACGCTTTGAAGCAGGCAGAGGTCTTTTCCAGGTCGCTGGCTTGTACGGGGGTGATCCTGACCAAGCTTGATGGTACAGCCAAGGGCGGGATCGTCATCCCGATTCGGCGTCAGCTTGGCCTGCCTGTCAAATACATCGGTGTGGGCGAAGGGGTGGATGACCTCCATCCATTTGATCCCAGAGAGTTTATCAATGCCATGATTGGTCATTGATCGATTCGTTCCCTTGGAAAAAAAGTCGGAGCCGCAACTTCGATGACGGACCCGACCACTGAAATTCCATCTGATACCAGGCTTGCGCTATTCAAGGTGGCCACGGCAGGCCTTGTTTTGCATTTACTAATACTCCCGGCAGGGGCACGATTTGGACTGATCGAGCCGATTCAGAACCAGCCGACTCCCAAGGATCAGGCCTTGCGGATTCTTGCCAGTGAATCCCCAGGCTGGGCCCAGGCCTGGTATCACTGGGATTCGTTGTGGTTTGTCCATCTAAGCCGGTTTGGTTATCAGTTGCAGGTCGGTACCGATGGCCTTCGGCAACAATCCAACATCGCCTTTACGCCAGGGCTGCCTCTGGTGATTCAGGCGCTGGCCCAAATCGGTCTAAACCCTTGGTCTGGAACGATTCTGTTAAACATGCTTGCCGCATTCCTGGCGAGGCTTGGGATTGGATTCGCAGCTTATCAGGCGACCCAGTGTCAGAAAACGGCCATTTGGTCAGTCGTCCTCTTCACGGCCTGGCCCTGGCAATTCTTTCTGGTGGCTCCTTATCAGGAGGCCTGTGGCCTGGCCTGTGTAGTCTGGTCGGTTTATCTGGGAAGGCGTCAGAGCTATCTGCCGGCCTTTCTTCTCTCATTCGCAGCCGGCCTGTTTCGCTTGAATGCAATCGGTTTTTTTGGTGGATTTCTGGCCGGTACATCAATAGAAATCGTCCGTAAAAAGCCCTGGCGAGCCCCGCCCGGTTCCGTGTTCTTTAGCACAGGCGCGATTGTCTCCTGGCTTTTGCTGCTTCTGTATTTTTATTTTGAATTTGGCGATGCCCGTATCAGTATCTTGATCCAGCAGACTTGGAATCGCCACGAGCCCAGCCTGATGGGCTTGTTGGAATCCATGTTCAGCCCTCTCCTGCAAAAAAAGCTGACCGGGACCGGCTGGCTCGACTGGTTTGTGGTCTGGCCCGTTTTGCTGATCATTCCCCGAATCTGGACCCGGCTTGGCCCTGCCTGGGCCATGGCTCTGGCGGGGCTGGCGGCCCAATCGCTCTCGACAGGGTCAGTCATGAGCTTCGGGCGGCTGATGCTTCTGGGGGTACCTTTTTTTGTATTTTCAGGCCACATCGCCGCCAGCAAACCAAGGCTGGCGATTGTGGTTTCGGCGGTTTCGGTTCTGGTTCAAATGGCTTTACTTTGGCGCTACATCCATGGGCTCTTCGGCGGATGACAGGTTGTGAAATTCAGGCCAACTTGAAAGGGGTCGAGAAATGGTTTCAGAAATCTCACGAAAAACGATCCATTATTGGAACTTGGAGTGCGCCAGATCCAAGATTTTTTAAAAAATGTTTGACATTCCATGAAGATTGACCGAAGATTTGAGTTAGATCCCGCCTGCGAATATCTCCCAATAGGGTTAAGACTTGGTGAGAATCATCCGGCTCGCGGCTCAACCTGGTTCTGCAATTCCACTCCGACGACAAAATGGTGCCTTTCCATGATGCGAATCGAACTTGGCCAGACAGGCCCTTATTGCGATCGCCAATCCCGTCGCAGCTTTCTTCAGCTTGGCATGGCAGGCATGGCTTCGGTCGGTCTGCCCGACATTTTAAAAGCCAAAGCTGCCAGCACGGAAAAGTCAAAGCAGGGCACGAAGCCGAATTCCGTGATTTTGATCTGGCTTGATGGTGGCCCCAGCCACCTTGACATGTACGACATGAAGCCCGATGCGCCTGAGCTTTATCGTGGCTTGTGGAAGCCGATCCCCACGAAGGTACCGGGCTTTGACATCACAGAGCTTTATCCCAGGCAGGCCCAGCACACCGATAAATTTTCGATCGTAAGATCGCTGCATCACGATACAGGCGATCACTTTGCGGCTGCTCACCGGATACTCACAGCCAAGGCCATGGGAGTCAGTGGTGCGAACACCACGCAGCGATTCCCATCGCTTGGAGCGATTGCGACCCGCCAGCGAGGGAATCTTCGTCCTGGTGTACCGCCTTATGCATCGGTGCCAGTGGCGAGTAGTGTTGGTCTGGTTCCGGGCTATTTTAGCGGTCAGATGATCGGCATGCAGTTTGACCCGTTCCAGACCGAGGGCGACCCGAACAGCCCGAATTTTTCGCCAAGTGGCTTGTCCATGTCACAAGGCCTTTCCATCAAGAGGCTTGAGGATCGCCAATCACTGATGACAACGATGGACGGTCTTTGCCGAAATTTTGATGACATGCAGAAAACGACGGTGGTTGATAAATTTACGGAACAAGCCTTTGAGCTTGTCACCGGCCCTGCCGCTCGCAATGCATTCAAACTTGATACAGAAGACCCTCGACTGCGCGACCGTTACGGACGCCATACCTGGTCACAAAGCATGTTGCTGGCTCGTCGACTTGTGGAGGCGGGGGTGTCGTTTGTCACAGTCCATCTGGGTGGGTGGGATCACCACTGGGACCTGAAAACCGGCTACGACAATTATTTGCCTAAGGTGGATCAAGGCGTTGCAGCCTTGTTTGAAGACCTCGACCAGCGCGGCATGCTTGACACAACGCTCGTCATGCTGTGTGGCGAATTCAGTCGTACGCCAAAAATGAACGATGGCGGAAATGGTGGACCAGCCGGCAGTAAAGGCACGCCCGGCCGTGACCATTGGGGCAATTCCATGTTCTGCCTGCTCGGCGGCGGCGGAGTCAAGGGCGGACGGCTTGTCGGATCTACCGACAAGATGGGCGTCTACCCGGCCTCGCGTCCGGTCACACCGTCCAACCTGCATGCCACCGTCTATAAAGTCATGGGAATTGATCCAGAAATCGAAATTATGGACCCCGAGGGCCGCCCCATGGCAGTGCTCGACGATCCGTCGCCGATTCATGAACTTTTCTGACTTGCTGCCCCGTCCAGCGAGCTCATCCAACCGGTGAGCCATTCCACCATCCGGCCCGAAAACGAGCTTTTGGGCAGAACATGATCAAATCCCGCAGACTGGGCTGCGGTGAATCGGGATGTGTCTACATGCGACCCAAACCCAGCCAGGATCTGAGGTGGCTTGACAAGGGCCCGCAGGGTTTGCCAAGCTTCCATCTGGTTGGGGGCGATCATGCCCATATCGACAATGACCACCTTGACCTGGGGCGATTCTTCGAGCATTTTAGCGAGAGTCGATAGCCCTGGGCTGACCCTCATTGGCAAGCCTAGCGATCGAGCTGTCGCCGTTACGCCTGCCACGAAGAAAAGATCCTTGCAGACCAGAATGCCAACGGGATCAAATTGTGCGGCTGGTGTCACTTTTTTTTCTGATTCGTCATTGAGATTCAGGGGTTAAATGCGTTCCAGCACCCAATGGCTGAAGCTGGAAAGATTGTTGACGATGGACGATGGGCCCTCGGCCTGAAGTTTATCCACAGGGTATGAGTTGGGCAAGGCGACCACGTGCATACCGGCCGCCTTCGCAGCGGCGATGCCGGCAAGGCTGTCTTCAACGGCCACTGTTTGTTCTGCCTCTAGATCTGGAATCGATTGGCGGAGCAGATCCAGGGCTTTGGAATAGCCTTCTGGGTCGGGTTTGCACGCCTCTGTATCTTCTGCTGAGACAATGCCTTGGAACAAGTGCCTGATATTCAGGATTTCAAGTGCGAGTTCGATTTCGGCTCGTAGAGCACCTGAGCAGACCACTAGTGGGACCTTTGCGGAGAGGCGTTCAGCGCATTCCACCACACCTGGAAAGAAGACCAGCTCCTGAGCTGCCCGCTCAAGGTATCGAACTGCCTTGCGATCGATCAGGGTCTGCAAAAGCTTTGGTTCACAGGGTTTATTGTGATCCATCATGGCGATCATGAAGCAGCCTCGGTCGTCAAAACCGAGGTAGCGTTCGTTGTAGAGCTCTTCTGTGAGTGTGATGCCTTGCGTGGCGAGCTGTTCAGCAAACAGGACCAAGTGCAGGTGTTCGTCGTTTGCGATCACGCCATTGAAGTCGAAGACGACAGCTCGAATCACAGATTTCTCCCAGATGTAAGGAACAGGGCCGGCGCCGGATTGTCGGCGCCGGAAAGGCATGACGCCATTCGCTCAGAGATTCTAAAACGGCTCTTTGAACGGGTTTCCGTCAGATGGCTTCTGAGCCACGTTCTCCGGTTCTGATCCGGATGCACTCATCCAGAGGCAGGATGAAGATCTTTCCGTCGCCAATTTTTCCTTCCACCCCGGTTCGGCCGGCTTTGATGATGGCATCCACCGTGGGCTCAACAAAGTCATCGTTAACAGCAATCTGTAACTCAATCTTACGCAACAGGTTCACCGTGGTTTCCGTCCCCCGGTATACCTCGGTATAACCCTTCTGGCGGCCAAAGCCTTGAACTTCCGTCACAGTCAGACGAAAAACTTCTACCTGCGAGAGCGATTCTTTGACAGCTTCCAACTTGTTCGGCTGGATGATCGCAATAATCAGCTTCATGAGAGTTTCTTTTCTATATCAGTTGGCCATTGCGGCTGGTTGATCGCATTGGCCCCAAGATCTTTTACCCTGCCTTTGACAGGGTGCGTTCATTCTATAAATATTCTATCAAAAACGCGTGTCGCTTGCCATCTCAAGCTATGGGGTCCAGTCTGCTCCCATTTCGTTAACATCAGATTAAATCAGAGGTTCAGGCGCTTTTTTAACCGCCGGGACCACTCCCTGAAGACCCTATTCCAATCCTGAAAGTTTCTTGCCATTCGGGCAGGCTTCCAAAAACCCAGATTAGGGGCGATTCGTCGCACCTCTTTTTTTTACGCTCTTTTTTGGCTCCCTTTTGTATGTTCCGAAATCTGTTTAGAGCCAGGGTCGTCTATTGCTTAAGCCATTCACACCGTTTGCCTTATGGGGCATCGCAGTTGGTTGCTCGTGGTTCCATATAGGGAAACCAGGCGGCACTGGTCAGCATTTCTAATCGCACAAATTTGTAAAAATAGTCTAGATCTTCAAGGCAGAGTGCGATATATTGTGATTCAGTTCCCCGGTGGTGTAACGGTAGCACAGGAGTTTTTGGTACTCTTAGTCCAGGTTCGAATCCTGGCTGGGGATTAAACCAAGGCGGCGTCCATTCAAACGGACGTCGCCTTGCTGCGTTTCTAGAACCCTGCACCTGTTACAATCTGTTACTTTATTTTTACTCCGGTTTGTTTACTCTCAATGCATCGCTGATTGAATCCGGTTCGATTCTGCTTAGAAAGATCATGGGCTGATGTGATGAAAGTCTTGATTTCAAAACGTGTTACAGTTTTTTCTTGCGTGGCGATTGCCAGCGTTTCGATCCTTTCGATGCTCTATGCACAGCAACGACAAGGCCGTCCCGGGCCTCAATTCGGTGAAGTGATCCCTGGATTCGCCCGCGAACAACTCGACCTTTCCAAAGAACAGGCCCAAAGCCTTGAACTGCTTGAAGCCAGCGTTCGTGAAAAACTTGCGAAAGTTCTTACCGCCGAACAAGTTGAAAAACTCAAAAATCCACCTCCACCACCTCGGTTCGGTGGACCTGGTATTCCTGCCCCACAACGTCGCCAGCAAGTGGACACCACCCCCGACCCCACCCCAGGTCCAAAACTTCAGCTCGGTGGATCGCTTGCGACTGTGACTGATCCGAAATCAGGGCAATGGTTTACGACTTCAGGGGCCGTGACCGAAGGGATTCTTGGAAACCACAAGGAGGAAGTTTCAGGGCGAGGCTTCAAGCTCAGTTCCGCACCTTCCCCAGATTCCAAAAACACACCCTCTGGCATGGCTTCCGTCATGATCTCTGGACTCAAGCCTGCCGAGGGTCGTTGGCTTAAAGTACGTATCCAGGGCCTTGCTCAAGAAGGCTTTAAGGTCGATAAAGAGAACCTTTACCTGCGGGTGGATTATTTTAAGGACAAGGGCACGAACGCTTTGGATTTTGTGAAGAAGTCGATCGCCACGCAGGTCGAGAACTATCGCAAAGAACTGGTCGATGAAGGCACCAACCAATCGCTTGGAAACGCAAGCTGGCACAGCTTTTCCATACAGGTTCGCACGCCCTTGCCTGAGATCGATTCCGCTCGAATTTCCGTCGGATTTGGAGATGGGGCAGGGGCCACAGACAACGGCGAATTCTGGGTCAGAGAGTTGGAAGTCACTCCCATCCCTGATCCAAGTGATTATCAGAGACCCTCCAAGCCCGCTTCTGATCAGAATCCGCCAGCCCTGGCATCGCTCGTAAAGATTTCTGAAAAATGGTTTTACGACCCTCGTGGAGGTGATCGCAAGGTTCCCGATACGTTCGATCAGACCAACGCCGACCGCTTGTTCCTGCTCACCGACCGCCTCGAAGCTCCATTTGCAAACAATACAACCGCTTGGCTGCGCAAGGGTTATTACGATGCTGCCGGAAATGTGGTGACCAAGGAGCGATTCGTGCCTGACAGCGTTGTGATCAAATTTACCAGCGATCATCTGGTCATGAAGGCCAAGAATCTGCCGAACCATCCCACGGCCGTTTTTCCTGACCGATCACGATTCCTCGACGGGAATCCCGGAGCCATCGGAGAGCAGAACAACACCTGGTACATCCCCCTTAGGCCCAGCCTGAATCCGAAACCGGTGGCCATGAAGCCAGGTGGAGGTCGCGCCCTGCCCATGGGAGCGATCGGGGTGGCTGTGAATGGGGTGGTTTTCTATAACCCGTTCGATGCCGACATCACAGACGCGATTTGGAGGATGGATCGATGCTGCGGCCACCCTGGCCCAAATTCGACCTATCATTATCATAAGTATCCTTCGTGCGTAAACACGCCGTGGGACGACGATGGGACCAGCCATTCGCCCCTGATCGGGTTCGCTTTTGACGGGTTTGGCGTCTATGGCCCTTATGAAGGAAATCGGGAGCTGGCAAAAGATTCTAAAACGAACCCACTGAGCGACTTCAACCTGCATTCAGATGAAGCCAGAGGGCCGCATTATCACGTCACGCCTGGCCAGTTTCCGCACATCATTGGTGGATATTGGGGTGTGATGGAGACCAAGAATCGCCCTCGGCGGTTGTTTGGTCTGATGGAGTGAATGCTTAAGGAACAGGCGAGAAAAAATTTCCGGTTTTTGGGTGATTGGGCTCCAGCGGAGACACCTATTCATAGGCATGTCCGAAGGACATCCAAAACCTGGGAGGCGATATCTTTGGGCTCCAGCGGAGACACCTATTCATAGGCATGTCCGAAAGACATCAACAGCCCCAGCCAGACGCCCTCTCTCGCCAAGCCGGCTTGAGTCTAGCCTCGGTTGGTTTTGAAACTGGAAGTTATTCTCGGCCGGATCCAAAAAAACGCTTTAACCGTATTAGCTCGAGTAGCTCACGCCGCCGCCGGCGTGGCTGACTTTATAAACAAGCTGTTCAAGCTGCACAGAAAGATCAACAGAAACCACGCTGACATCAGCAGGAACGCTCAAGGCCACAGGGGCGAAATTGAGGATTCCGCGGATTCCAGATTCTGTGAGCCGGTTGACCACCTCCTGCGCCACTTCGGCAGGGACAGTCAGGGCCGCGATGGAAATGCCGTGGGATTTTGCGATTTCGGGCAGTTGGTCGATGGAATAGACGGGGTAATCCTGAACGATGGTGCCGGTTTTTCTGGGGTCGTTATCGAAAACAGCAGCGATACGGAACCCGTGTCGATCGAACTCTTTGTAGCGAATCAGGGCTCTGCCGAGATTACCCAGTCCGACAAGTGCCAGTGGCCAGAGTCGGTCGGTGCCAAGTGCTTTGCGGATTGAGACCTGAAGTTCGTCGATTTGATAGCCGATGCCTGGGTGCCCGAATTGGCCAAAGAAGGCGAGGTCTTTGCGAACCTGGGCATCGCGAAGATGGAGCATGGTCGCAATCTGGTTGCTTGAGACGCGGCTCTGGCCAGTGGCCTGGAGCGCTTCGAGTTGACGCAGGTAAAGACTTAGTCGGCTGACCACGGCACGCGGGGCAAGTCGGTCGTCAGGGGGTATCTTTTTGGGTTTGTCTGACATTCCAGGAGGGACCCATCGGGCCTTATTTTTGGATTTGTCAAAGGTCGATTCAAGATGTTCAGAATCGATTTTATGAACAACCTTTGTGAAATCTATATCGAAGTATTCCGATAAGTGGCTTAAAGGTCAAGTAGCATCTTTTTAAGAAGTCGCTCAGACCACTTTCAAAAGTCACACTTTCGAACAAATTTGACGTGGTCAGATGGCTGAGGGAGACTGGCTGGTTGCCCGCCTCGCTCTTGCCATTTGAGTGCGATTTCAGGATCTGCTTTCGTGGCGGGATCAGGCTGGATTTTTAAGGGCCGAATCGGTCAGATTCACCCCATACGCGCCATCCGGGAGAAATTCAATGTGTCCAGTCGTGATGTTATACATGGCTCCGACGATTGCCACCCGGCCTGATTGGACCAGATTTTGAACTGTCCGGCTTTCGATCATGATGGATTTCACCACATGCACGACGTTTTCACGTGCGACGGAATCGACATATTCGGACTTTTCGTCGGGCGACATGCGGTCGTAGTCTGAGCTTCGTCCGTTGGCCATGGAATTCTGGACGCGGCTTAACACCTCCTCAAGGTGCTGGCATCCTGTGGCTTGTTCAATGTTCTGATTCGAGCCTGCAAACGAGACGGCTGCGGTTACGGCACCGCATTTGGTGTGCCCCACCACCAGAATCAGTTTTGCTCCTGCCACAGCAGTTCCATATTCCATACTGCCCATCACTTTATGACCCAGAACATTTCCCGCAAGCCGAATACTGAAAATGTCGCCCAGGCCAAGGTCGAAGATCAGTTCGGCAGGTGTTCGCGAGTCGATACAACTGAGCACGACGGCAATCGGGTGCTGGCCAAGCGAAGTTGCGTTCATCTGGCGTCCTAGATTACGGAATAGCTGGCGTCCGGTGCGGAACCGTTCATTACCGGCCCGGAGCACTTCAAGGACTTGCTCCGGAGTCATCTGGGATTGGAGATCGCGTGTGGAGTAGTTGACAAACTGAATTTCATCCTCCAGTTGATACTTGTCCCGAAAGCCGCTGAGGCTGACCTGAACTCCGTGTACAGGGGCTATCTGATCTTTGAACTCACGGATCAGGCCGAGTACGTCATTGTCAATATAATGTGTGTTGTGGGCGTCCAGGAGAACCTGCGTCCCGGATGGCAATCCATTGAGCGTTTTTGAGAGCGAAGCACGATTCAAAAAGCTCACTTGATTGGCCAGTTCAATTCGCATGACATCGCCGCCCAGGTGCTTCTCGACCACAATCTTCGTTGGCCGCTTCAGGTTCCCATACAGTATGAAAGCCAGACTGACGGCCAGCCCGATCACAATGCCAACCAGCAGGTCCGTGAGAACGATCGAGATCACTGTCAAGGTAAAGGGCAGGAATTGATATTTGCCCTTGGCCCACATCTCACGAAAGAGGGAAGGGCTGGCCAGTTTGATACCCGTCATGAGCAGAATCGCTGCCAGACAGGATAATGGTACCATGTTCAGGTATTCTGGCAGAAGCATGATGCAGATCAGGAGTAAGAAACCATGGACAATCGCCGCGAGCCGTGTCTGTGCTCCGGCATTGATATTCAATGTGCTTCGAACAATGACCGAAGCCACAGGAATCCCGCCGATCAAACCGGTGATAATGTTGCCAATGCCTTGAGCGATCAGCTCCCGATCCGGTGGTGAAGTCCGCTTCTTCGGGTCGAGTTTATCAACGGCCTCCAGGTTCAGTAGAGTCTCCAGAGAGGTCACAATGGCAATGGTGAAGCCCGCAATGAAGATTCCAGGCCGGAGGATCTGACTGAAATCGGGAAACTGCAGGAAACCTAGAAAATCGCCAAAATTCTGAGCGACTGGCACCTGCACACGGTGGCTGGAATTGATCGCCCATAGGCCGCCTATGGACTGAAAGATCCGTGAGGTGATCAAGCCGAAACAGATAACCGCCAGAGCCGCTGGTACCCCCGAGTTTTTGAGAGCCCGAACTTGCCCCCAGATTAGGAGTATTGCCAGCGAAGCGATACCAATGGTGGCCGCTCCCGGATGGATGTCTCCGACAATCTTCAGGAATTCCGAGAAGGTGTTTTCCATGTCGGGTTGCTGGAACGACATTTCGCCTTCAGGGTCTGTATCATGCCCCAGCACGTGGGGAATCTGTTTCAGGATCAGGATGATACCGATCGCTGCCAACAGACCTTGAATCACGCTGGTGGGAACGAATGCAGAGATTCCCCCTGTCCGGGCCACACCCATGATAATCTGGATGATTCCGGAAACCACCACGGCTAATAGAAATGCTTCGAATGATCCCAGGTAAGCAATTTGAGCCGCAATCACAGCGACCTGCCCGGGTGATGGACCACTTACACTGGTGTGCGATCCGCTCAGGATTCCAACAATGAGGCCACCGATGACCCCAGAAATTAGTCCGGCAAACAACGGTGTGCTCGATGCCATCGCCACGCCCAGGCACAGCGGCAACGCCACCAGGTATACAACCAGGCCGGCAGTCAAATCCTGTAGAAACGTAGGTGCAATCAAAGGTCTGTCGTGGTTCATATCTGAATCTCCAAAATGATCAAAAGTTGCAGCCATGAGCGACTGCTTCAAATCTGTGTGAATGACCGAACCTAAATGCCTGTAAGCACTAAAGGTCAAGTAGTTCGAGGGGAAAAATGCATTTCATCCATATTGATGAAAGAGTTCTATTGGATTTACGAATGCGATCCTAAGGGCACTTCATGAGTCGATCTGAATCAGTAACTCAATTGAGCCATGCTCAAACATGCCGAAATGATCGGATTAATGAGTCTGGAAGAAGGCCTGAATGACTGTTAATTTGAATTAAATCAAAAATGAATATCAAGTACGCTGAGGTGCGCAATCGCCATTAGGCAGGCGGTGACCGTCGAAACAGGCCACAGGCTGGGGTGAAACCTGTCGGATGCAGACCACGAAAGGGTGGAGTGCAACAAATCTCCCACAGCTTTGCAAACGCTGCTTTGGTAAACGGTTCGAAATTTCAGACAAAGCCTCTTTTTCGTAACCGTCGGGACATTCCTCTACTGGAGCAGATGTCTCAATGGAATCGGATTCAACCACCAATTTTAAGTTCAGCCCAGGCGACAGAATCAGCCCGATGAGAAGTAACAGGCGTAAACCGATCCCGAGCATCCGTTGATTGCGGCACAACAGAGGATGATCGCATTTCAATTTCGAAATCGGTTTCATGGTCAGTTGGATCCGCTTGACTGGAAATGACCCGAACGCTAATGATCTTATATTCGTCCGAATCAGGTCGTCAAGTCGAATTCTGGCTGAATCATTCGGGAACTGTTCGGATCAATGTTGAATCTTCTGAATTGCGTCCTGGGCATTGGCCGTATATACTCGCTGATACTAGAGAATCTTTCGCAGGCATTGATTGTACCGATTCCCTCAGCCGACTCGACTGCCGTGCGGGGTCCATCTCTCCAGCCTCTTTCAAATCCAGTCAAGGTAGCCCGCCATGACCGACCTCTCCAGCCTCTGGTTCAGCCAGCTTAAAGAACGATACAACCAGGATCCGCTTGTGACTCTGGCGGTCGCCGCCTGCATGGTGGCGTTCGCTTCCACGCCTGTGGCTTTTGCGATTCTTGGCAAAATGGAGTGGTTTGCACCCCGGCGCGGTCGAACCATGCTCAAGCCTACGTTTGTGAGCATTGTCACCGCCATGCTCCTGGTCATGGGCATTCCCGCCGTGTTTACGGCCATGGTGATCAAGTCGAGTTATTACGACGTAAACCGCTATGAATTCGACCCTAACCGTACATGGTCCGTGCTCGATCAGGGCCGCGGCTTTGCAAATCTTAAAACCGCTGATCTTGCCGTGACAGAAGAGATGAAACGGCTTGCCGCCGAACGCAAGAATATTTCCGACAGCATGAAAAAGCTCGATGAATCACTGCTCGCTCTTAGAGTTGCAGCCTTGACCGCCCCCCAGACAATCGCCTCCCTGAAAGAAGTTCTCGAACGGGTCGGCCCGATGCGCCAGGCCGTGGGGATTGACGCCCCCCAGCAGCTTGAAGACCTCAAAAATCTTCCAGCTGCAATCTCAGCCGTCGCCAGCCAGCCAACATTTGTGATCGCAAACAACGTCCCACAACAAGGTTTGCCTCCTGTTGCCGCACCGGCTGCAGCCGTGTCAGGATTGACCGCCGCCCAGCGTGATGCCGAAATCGCGACTGTTCCCGAGCCTCAAAAAGGCATCGCCCAAATGCTTCCCCTGACCGACCTCCCGTCCGGCTGGACCATCGCCAAACTGGGTGATAAACACCTCGAAAGTTTTAACGCGGAAAACCTGTTCGAAAAAATTGATGGTCGAGCCGAAAGCTTCATCCAGTATGACGTCAAGGGCATGGCTTACACGTATTTTCATCCGACAGGCGATGAATCGAACGAGCTTCAGCTCTATATTTTTGAGATGTCCAACGATCTCAAGGCGCTTGGCAAGTTTGGATCAGAAAAGCCGGACGACACCAAGTCGGTCGATATTGGTTCGGAAGGCTATACGGCTTCGGGTTCTTTACTGTTCCGGTCAGGCAAATACTATACACAAATTGTATCCACAAAGGACGATCCGAAATTCAATGAGTTTGCATTGTCGATTGCCAAGCGGGTGGCGGCTTCCCAGAATGCCGCGAAGCCGGTTGTATCTGTAGCGGCAGCAGCGGCGGCATCGGCGGCGGCCTTGACGGAGTCGAGTCCGGATGCGATTTTTGCGCTTTTGCCAAAAACGCAAGGCAAATCAAGCCAGAAATATGTGGCCCAGGACGTCTTTGGCTATGCGTTTCTGAGCGATGTTTTCATGGCTGACTATTCTGAGGCGGGTCAAACGTGGCAGGCCTTCCTGCGTCCCTATGCGGATGTCAAAGAAGCCAAGGCCATGTTTGAAAAATATTTGGAGACGGTCAAGGCGGACGGTGCCAAGATGACCATGGAGAAGTTTCAGGGTGCGGATTCGATGGTGGTCAGCTCCAATATTGGGCTAGTGGATGTCGTTTTTCTCAAGGGAAATACGCTTGGTGGTGTCAATGGAGCGACCAATGCCAAGCCGGCTCTTGAGTTTGCCAAAACGTTTGCAAGCGGGGTACCCGCCAAGATGGCACCTCTGCCACCGTCTGATAAAAAGCCCGGCGGTAATCCAGAATGATTCCAAGTCAGGCCCGAGTCCGATACAATAATCAACAGATGCAAATTTTTGGAGTTTCACCAGCAACCCGTTTCCATTGATATACCCAATTCGAAACGGTTTTCCAAGCTGACTGAGCTCACGAAAGAAGAGGCCCGCGATGAGCGAGAAACTGACCGCCAAGCAGATTTCGAACCTGAAAAAACTCGGTGGCGTGAATCCGGCTGACGATTCTTACTCTCGTCGCCAGTTTGTGCGTCAGGTAGGTGGGACGGCAGGTGTATTGGGTGGGGCCGTTGTTGCCGGTTTGGCAATCAATGATCCTTGGGGGATGCAGGGTGTGAAGCCGCCTCCGCCAGTGACCCTGAAAGATTATTCGGTCACGGCCAATTTGTCATCCTCAGCGCCGAGTGTGGTGGTGGTGCGATCGAATCCCGAGAGTCGTCCGGCGGATGAAACCTCAGAGTCCCAGGCTCGCCGCATGCTTGAGGCGGCCCTGAAAGCCATGGGCGGCATTGAGAAATTTATTACCAAGGGCGATATTGTGGTGGTCAAGCCGAATGTGGCTTTTGACAAGAACCCCGACCTTGCGGCGACCAGCCAGCCGGACACGGTGGCCGCAGTGATCAAAATGTGCTTTGCTGCGGGTGCTCGCGAAGTACGAGTGTGTGACAACCCGATCAATAATCCGGAAAGCTGCTTTTTCAAGACCAAGGTCGGAGAAGCGGCCCTGAGGGCAGGCGCCAAGCTGATTCTGCCTCAGGACAGCTATTTTGAGCAGCTTTACATTGGCGGAGAGACCATCACCGACACCTGGCGGATGTTCTATAAGCCGTTTAAGGATGCCACGAAGGTCATTGGTGTATCGCCCGTCAAGGATCACAATCTTTGTAAAGCCACCGTGACCATGAAGAACTGGTATGGCCTGCTGGGCAACCCCCGCAACCAGTTTCACCAGAACATCCACGGAATCATCACCGACTTCGGGCTTATGATGAAGCCGACATTCGTCGTGGCCGACGGCCGTAAGCTGCTCATGCGAAATGGCCCGACCGGTGGCAGCCTGAACGATGTGAAGCGTGGCGACACCATGGTGATTGGCACCGACCAGGTGGCGGTCGACAGTTGGTGCGTTTCCCGGCTTCTTGAAAAGCAGCGTCATGAGGTCGTTTATCTCGACAAGTCGATCAAGAAGGGCTATGGCAAGGAATGGCGTCCTCAGTGGACCAATGAAATTACGGTCTGACCGATGGCCCTTCTGATCAAGGGCCTTGGTGACTTATTGATGAGACTTGAGCTTCGGAGTCGGTGCCTCTCATTTTTTTGAGGAATGGGCATATCCCGATGAGTATATCCGCTGAACCTGAATTGCAGACTTTAAAACCACGCGCTTTGGCTAGGGCAGAGTCACGGCTTGACTCTTGGCCGGTTGTCTTGCCATACGACGTGTCGTTGAAAGTTTCCCTGGCGGACTTTCAGCAGATCAGCTCATTGAATCCAGAATCGCGACTTGAGTTGACGGCTCAGGGAGATTTGATTGTCATGCCGCCATGTTCTACAGAAACTGGCGGATGGAATCAGGAAATCTCTGGCCAGCTTTATCTCTGGTCAAAAAACCATCCCATTGGCAGAACATTCGATAGTTCCGCCGGTTTCATTCTTCCTGATGGTTCGTGCCGTTCGCCCGATGCGAGCTGGATTTCGAGCGATCGCTGGAATGCTCTGAGCGCTGAGGAGAAGTCAGGTTTTGCCCGGATTTGTCCGGATTTTGTGGTTGAACTGAGGTCAC